>CAZSQM010000001.1:0-172128 GCA_964609025.1 uncultured Lachnospiraceae bacterium
TTAACAAACCCCTTTACCGTTGTTTTTGCTACCGCCTTGCCCGCAGTCTTTGCAAGTCCGCCGGCAACGCCGCCTACCGTAGCAGATAATCCGCCGATTGCGGCCTCATATCCGACCGCTTTCCAGTTCACCTTTTCCTTTCTCTGAATCAGCTTCTGGTCTATTAACTCAACTCCGGCGCTGACTGCCGCGCCCACCAGACCGCTTACCAGAGCTGCGATTATAAAGTGCCCCGACGGGTCGGTATATGCAATCGGATTATTATGACAGTAGGTATATCGGTTCAAACTAAGCGGGTCCTGATAATTGCCCCGGAACGTATCCTCCGTCAGGAAACGGGCAGTAGAACTGTCATAATACCGGGCGTTCAAATAGTATAGGCCCGATTCCTCGTCGTACTGATAGCCTGCATAGGTAATACTGTTATCTGCGTTTCCGGTCTGTGCGATTACGTTCCCGAATGCATCATACCGATAGGTTCCTGCAATCGCACCGGTAGCGGTATCCATCAGCATCACTACATCACCGTGGGCATTGTACAGGTAATAGTACCCCTTTTCCTGCACGCTCCGGCTGATAAGATTCGTTCCATAGAGGTTATGCGCCGTTATATTTCCTGCTCCGTCCGCCTCCATGATGACACGGCTTCCCTCATAGAAATAAAACGTGTTCTTTACTCCTTTGTCATCCGTTACCGTCTTTCCCACACGGTAGTCTTCCGCATTATAAAAATACTTTGCCGAAACCCCTTCCGTTTCATATCCGATCAGACGATGAAAGGCATCGTAGGTATACCGGATAGCTGAGCCCGTTACACACTCTGTCGGCATTTCCGTTACAGAACCGGTTACCGTCGTGCCCGGTATGCCCAGTGCGGACCCGGTAACTGCCCCTGCCGGTATCTCTACCGCAGAGCCCGTGACCGCTCCACCCGGAATCGTCACACTCTCCTTCTTACCCGATACGGTACGTTCCTCTAAAATCAGGTTACCGTTTGCGTCATAGGTGTATTCCGTTACCTCACCGTCGCCGGTACGCTGCGACATCAGGTAGTTCGAGGAATTATAGGAATACTCCGTAATAACCGGTTCTTCCCCGTCGTAAGATACCTCTTTCGTTGCACGGTTCCCTGCCATGTCATAGGTGTATCTTGTGGTTCTTCCTTCCGGTTCCGTTACCGTTTCAATTCTCCTGTTTGCATCATAGGTATAGTATGTGCTTCCGTACCGATTCTTTTCTTCCGTCAGATTTCCTGCGGCATCATAAGAATACTCATAGTAATCTAACAGATTGCCGTTACGGTCGGTATGCCTAAGCGTACTTACATTGAATGCCCCGTCATAGGTGTAATCTTCTCTTGTACCGTCTGCATATACTACCGCCTGACGGCTTCCGTTTGCATTATAAACGTAATGCACGGTTTCGTTTTGATTGCCCGAAACTCTTCCGATACGTCCTACCGCATCGTATACGGTTTCCTTTACCGTGCCGTCCGGCATTGTCATTACTTCTTTTACTTCTCCGCTACCGACAGGAATATCATACTCATAGGTTACCGTACCGATACCGCTTACGGTCTTGCTTACCACGCGTCCCTCCGCGTCGTAGCTCCGCAGTGTTACATCCGCTCCGTTGACCATTGACAACGGATTTCCTAAAACGTCATAGGTATATCGTTTTTCTTCATTTCCTGCCTTTTCGGAGATTAATCTTCCAAGACCGTCATAGGTATACGTTGTCCGGACGCCGTTTCTGTCCACCTTGGAACTCATCCTGCCGTCTGCCGTATAAGCATACGTTTCCTTCGGCGCATTTGTCAAAGGCGCTTCTGCCGTACCGATATCCTGTCTGGATTCTTCCCGATTCCTTGCATTGAATGTATAGGCAATCCGGTTTCCGGCTCCGTCTACCTGCATCGTCAGATTTCCGGCTCCGTCATACACATAGGTATTGTATTCTCCCAGCGGGCTCTGCACACCCACCAAACGGTTTCTCGCATCATAAACGTACCTTGTCCGATTCCCTAATGCATCCATTTCCGCAATTACATTCCCGTCTGCATCGTATTCCCTTACCGTCACCCCTCCCCTCGGGTCTTTCGTTGCAATTACATTTCCGTCTGCATCATATGTATAGCATGTCGTATTTCCTAATGCGTCCGTTGCGCTGACCTGCCTGCTGTTATCATCGTAAACATTCCGGACGACTAAATTACCCAGCGTATCATACTGTGCGGTTACTCTGTCCCATTCGTCATAAACAGATACGGTAACATTGCCGAGGTAATCCA
Organism: uncultured Lachnospiraceae bacterium; assembly: GCA_964609025.1. Lineage (GTDB taxonomy): Bacteria > Bacillota > Clostridia > Lachnospirales > Lachnospiraceae > SIG307. The sequence continues at coordinate 2,291 of CAZSQM010000001.1, forward strand.
CAGTACCCACACAGTTCCCGTTCTTATCGTAGCGATAGGTCGTAACCTTTGGTTCCGCTTCCACGCCCTTGCCGTAAAATCTTTCCTGTATCGGTCTTCCCAGGGCATCATACGCAAATGCTGTCACGGTCCCCGACGCATTTGTTTCTTCTGTCTTATTTCCGTTCAGATCATACCGATAGCTTGTTGTAACATACTCCCCGGTATCCGTATTCAGAACAGCTTCTTCGGTCACATTTCCCATAGAATCATACCGGTATTCCATCCTGTTTCCTGCGGTATCGTAGGTCACCAACCGGTTGCCGTTTCTGTCATACAGGTAATAGGTGGTAAGCGGCTCTATCGTTGCATCTCCCGGAGCCGTTTCACTGCTTACTTTGCCAAACGCATTATAGGTATAGGCTGTCGTATTTCCGTTCCCATCAATCCGCGCAACCCTGCGCCCCAGCGCATCATAAAGATATGCTTCAATTTCTCCCAGATTGTCCTTTACCGATAACAGTCTGCCGTTTTTATCGTAAGTGTAGTACACATCCCGTCTGTCACTGTGTACTTCCTTCACGTTTCCATATATGTCATAGGTATAAGATATCTTATCCCCGTCCGTTTTTTGCTGTTCCGTAGCAGACAGTTCTGTTGCAACCTGTCCGTTCGGATGATAGGTATACAGGGTGCCCTGCCCATAGGCATCCGAAATCTTCGTCACATTTCCGGCAGCATCATATGTATATGTTTTTGTAACAATTCCTTCCGCTTCGCCGTTTGCTTTACGGTATTCGATTTGAGCGGAAGGACGTCCCGCCGCATCATAAGAATACTCGGTTCGCACCATATCCGTAAGCTGCTTGCCCGCCTCATAATTTTCCGGCGATACTTCTCCGGTTTTCCGGTCATAGTAATTGTAACGGTATAAGGTAATTCCGCCGAGGGCATCCTGCATTTTAATGAGATTTCCTCTGTTATCGTAGGTATATCCGGTTGTTGCACCGAGGGCATCCGTCACCGATTCCACCTGCCCTTTTTTGTTGTATGTCCTGCTAACGGCTGCAACACCATACAGTTCTCCGTCCGCCCCATAAACCGGCTGTTCCTCTCTTATGACATTACCGGCGGCATCGTAAGTATAGGAAATTGCTGTATCCGGCAGAATTTTCCTTATCAGTCTGCCTTCTTTGTCGTACTCGTAGGAAGTCACAATCGCCGTTTCCGCTTGCAACAAATCTGTCGCATCCGCCAAGTCATTTTTATTTACATATACCGTTTCCGTCAAAGGATTCTTTCTGAAATCATATGTCATTTCCGTAACGATTGCAGTATTCTCCTCCACGGTTCCTTCTCCTGTGACGGTACGGATTACATTGCCGTTTCCGTCATAGGTATAACGGGAGGTCAGTCCCGTCGGATCCGTTTCCGATGCAAGCAGTCCGTTTTCATAAACAAAGACCGTATCATATACCTCCCTGTTTCTTGCAACCGACTGTTCGGAAAGCGACTGTTTTACTACTCTTCCCGCACGGTCATACTCCATCGTCTTCCGGACATAGGATACGCCCCCTTCCGTTTCCATAAACGGAATATTCTCTTCAATGACATTCCCTTGCGCATCATAGCAATAGCTTGTCGTAAAACCGTTCTCCGTTACGGTCTTAACCGCTCCGTTCGGATAATAGGCATACTGTTTGTGTGCTGTTTTTTCTTCCCCGTTTAAGATGTATTCTTCTTTCTGCCGTCCCCTGTTATCGGTTACGGCCACATAAACAATCTTATCTTCCTCGGTCGTATACAGATAGGTTGTTACCTGATACGCACCGTTTGGTATTGCGCTATATGATACTTCCTTTAACAGCACCCTATCTGCTTCTTCCGTTTCCTGATACCACTGCTTTATCAGGCGGTCACGGTCATCATACTCATAGGTGATTACCTCGGCACCCTCCGTTTTTTCCGTAATCAGGTTCCCGTTACAGTCATAGGTATAACGTACCGTATTCCCAAGCAAATCCGTTACGGAAGCAAGCCGACCGCCTGCATTATACTGATAGACAACCCCCTCGTTTCCGGCATAATGCTCTCCCGTATCCTTTTCCGCCTGATATACTTCCTGCGGCACGCTCTTCTTTAAGTTTCCCGCCAGGTCATACTCGGATACCACAACTCCGCCGTCCGGGTAATATTCTCTCGTCACAAAGCCGTTCGGAAGGTACGCAAAACTAAACTTATCCCCTTCCGGCGTAAGTTCTGTCAGCTTATGTCCTAATCTATCATAACTGTATTCGGTTACATTTCCGGCAGCGTCCGTAACAGTTTCCGTATTTCCGTAACTGTCATAGGTATAGACGGTTGCTTCACCCTCTTCATTGATTACGCTCTTTAAAAGTCCCGAAAGAGGACAGGAGAACCGCTCTTTTGCCTCTTCCCCGGAATAATAACTATACTCCTCCACAAGATACGCTTTGTCAGCGGCAGTAACGGCCTCCAAATCCCCGTCAATAATGCCGCCGTCCACTCTCTGTACCTGCTTTAACAGATTGATTCCGTTCTCATCGTACAAATAGTAGGTATATACACCCATTTCGTCCTTCTCTGCAATACAGTTATTCCACTCGTCATACTGTCTTTCCACTGTACTTCCGTCGCAATAGGTGACTTTTACGATATTTCCGTTGGCATCGGTTTCGTATTCCGTTTTGTTTCCGTATTCGTCTACGGAAGATTTCACATCACCGTATGAGAATCCATCTTCACACTCCGCATACTCTGTCTTCGTCATGCTTCCGTCCGGATTCTGTATATCGGTTATGTACATATCGCTGTTATACCAGTAAATCCATTCCCGCCCGTCTTCTCCGGTTACTACCGTCTGATTTTTCCCCGGAGAATAGACATACCGCTTTACGCTGCCGTAAGCGTCCATACTTCTGGTAACTTCGCCTCCGGCTCCTGCCTCTCCCGGTTCTGCATAAGCAAAATCTTGTATTACCTCTCCGTTCGGGTCGATAATCTTAACCAAAATGCCCTGTTCGTCATAGACATATTCCGTAACTCCGCCAAGCAGGTTTGTTACGGCAACCAGATAATTTTGCTCGTTGTACTCATAGGAAACCGTATTTCCTGCCGGATCTGTAATGCCCGTAAGATACCCCTCTGCATTTGCGGTAATTTCATAAACTCTTCCCACCGGGTCAACAATCTGTGATATTGTCCCGTTTTCATAGGATACGAGCGTTCTGTTTCCGTTTCTATCCTCCATATAGGCAAGAGTGCCGTCTGCACGGAAACCATATTCTGACCGGTCTTCCCTGATTACAACACAAGTATCATCCGGATTCAGGCTAAATTTCGCATGAGTAGTTTCTCCCACATACCCCGCGTCCGTTTTCCGGAAAATATGCCTGCTGCCGTCCGGCAGATATACCGTTGCTTTCTCGTCCTTTATCTCGCAACCGCCCTCAAAACTGAAGGTCCAGCCCCTTCCCAAAGCAGACGGATGTTCATTCTTTGAATTATACGTGCGTGCCATATCATAGTTAAGTCCCGGTATCTTCATTACCATATCCACACAGGTGAATGATATATTACCGCTGGCAGGGTTGATACCCTCCGCGCCGAAATGAACCGCTTCCTTGGATTCCTCTGCTTTTTCGGTATCCTCCACATAATATGCATACAGCGTATGATCTGCCGGCGTCGTTACAACCGTAGCTGCCTCTACTTTTTTCTGCCACTCTGTATCCAGATACCACGCTACAAAGCGATATCCCTCTTTTTTCGGCACAGAAAGTACGCCGTATTCTTCTCCGAAAACGACTTGTTTTGTATCTTCTTCTATGCTTCCTCCCATCGCATCAAAGGTAACCGTAAGCTTCTCCGACTGCCAATGCGCATAAAGCGTTATACTGCCGACTTCCGGCACACAATCGGTTGCTTCCACTTTAGCGCCACCCTCTTTTTGCGTATACCAGCCTAAAAAGATATACCCGTTTCGCTCGGCAGACGGAAGTTCTCCGTAAGGTTCTCCTGTAATTCCTTCCTTTTCCTGAATATCGACCGTTCCGCCGTTCGCATAAAACAGAATTACGCTTTTTACTTTTTCCCAATGTGCATAAAGCGTATGATTCGTTGTTTCACGCACCGCCGTTTTATCTGTAACGTGCTTTCCGCCCTGTTTTTCGGTATACCAGCCCGCAAAGTAATATCCCTCCCGCTCCGGGAACGGCAATTCACCGTAATTTGTTTCATACGCAACTTCTTTTTGGCTTACCGCAACGCTGCCCTCTGCCGGGTCAAACGTTACCGTAACGGTAAGCGGTATCCATCTGGCATACAATGTATGCGTGCCGTCAACAGACACAATGCTCGTGTCCGTCACCTTTTCTCCGCCTTCCGGCTTTGTATACCAGCCCTCAAATGTGTAGTTCTCCAATGTAGGTGCAGGCAGGGTTCCGTATGCTTCCCCATACCGCACGGTCTTAATCGCCGTATCCAGGTTACCGCCATCCGCATAGAATAAAACATTCGGTGTTCTTACCTTCCACTGTGCGTACAGCGTCTGATTCCCCGTTAATCCTACTTTGTCTGCCTCGTCAACCCTTTCTCCTTCCGTCCGTTTTGTATACCAACCGGTAAAATCATAGCCCCGGCGTTCCGCGCCCGGGAACGCTCCGTACATTTCCTCGGCAAAAACCTCTTTTGCACAGGTACCCGCAGTACCCGCATTGGCATTGAATGTAATCTGATATACACCCTTCTTCCAGTGTGCATATAATTTAATATTGTCCGCAACATCTACGATTGAAGACGAGGTGACTTTTTTTCCTCCCTCTTTCTCCGTATACCAGCCTTTAAATGCATACCCGCTTCTCGTTGCCGTAGGAAGCGTTCCGAATGCGGAACCGTACGCTACGGTTTTCGATGAAGCGGTCGAGCTTCCGCCGTTCGCATAAAAAGAAACCTGATACTGTTTTGCGACCCAGCTGGCGTAAATGTCATGTGCCGTTCTTGTATTTACCACAGTAGCTTCCGTTATTTTTAAGGTACTGTCTTTTGTTTTTGTCCATCCGTTAAAGGTGTATCCTGTCCTCTCTAATTCCGGAAGTTCCCCATAAGTTCCCCCAAAGAGCACCGTCCGGGTTTCACTGATCGGGTCTGCACCGTTTTCATTAAGTGTTACGCTGATTCTTTTCGCCCGCCAACCCGCATACAGTGTCTGGTCGTTATTAAACGTAAATTCTTTTGCCGGGGTCACCAATAAACCGTCTTCTGTATAAAAGCCGGTAAAATCATAGCCGCTTCGGGAAAACTTAGGAAATTCTTTTAAAGTACCTCTGTAAGTTCCGCTATACGGTACTTTATGATTTCTTTTCGTCACTGCACTACTGCTTCCGTCCGCACTTATGATGACGGAGGTTCCCCCGTTGCCATCCAAAGTAATTTTGTAGGTATTAATCTCCCACCTTGCATATAAGGTCTGGGATTCCTCTATCTCTACCTTCGTATCGGATTCAATGAGATCCCCGCCGTATTTTTCCGTATACCACCCCTTAAACGTATATCCTTCCTTTACAGGCACAGGCAATGTACCGTACTTTCCGCTGTAATATACTGTAATTGCCTTTACATCGGTGATTCCGCCGTTCGGGTTAAACGATACCTGACTTTCCTTTCCCTGCCATTGTGCATAAAACGTATCGCTTGTCGTAACGTCACAAATTGTTTTTTCCGTAATCTGCGTACCGCCGGACGTACTCGTAAACCATCCTAAAAATCGATATCCGGTGCGGGTTGCTTTCGGAAAACTCGTATATGCCTTTCCGTAGGTATAAATCTGCTCCAGGCTGGAAGCCTTTTCCGTTGCGTTCTCTACCTTTCCCCCGTTTCCCACAAACTTTATCACAGGAGTTGCAACCTCCCAATGTGCATACAGGGTATGATTGCTTACTGCGGTAACGATACTTTCTTCTGTAATCGGTTCTCCTCCGACTGCGGAAGTATACCAGCCGGCAAAATGGTATCCGGTTCTTGTCGTTGTAGACAACGTACCGTATTCACTTCCATACGTTACGGTTTTTGTACCGGTAATCGCTTTTCCTCCGTTCGCATCATAACTTATTTTAGAGGAAATACCTTTCCATCTCGCATATAATGTATGATCTTCTGCCTGCGTCACTTCCGTGGTCGCCGTTTTCTTGTACCCCGTCGTTTCTCCGGTATACCACCCTGAAAATGTAAATCCGTATTTCGTCGGTGTAGGCAGTTCCCCGTAAGTACCGCCGAACACCACTATTTTACTTTCATCTTTAGCAGACGGGAGTTTTCCTCCCATTACATCAAATTGTACCCGATACGGTTTCCCCTGCCAATGCGCATATAAAATATCGGTTACAGCAATAGACGTCACTTTTACCCCGGAGGATCCGGATGCCGTATACCAGCCGGTAAACTCATATCCCTCCTTGTAAGGAGTCGGAAAATCGCTGTACGTTTTGCCCTTTGTAACCGCCACATCTTTAATCGCCACAGTTCCTTCTTTTGGGTTAAACGTCACCGTAAAAATCTCGGATTTCCATTTTGCATATAATGTATGGTCTGCGGCCACATCAACAATGCTGGCAGAGGTTCGTTTAGACCCATACTCGTCTTTGCTGTACCAGCCCGCAAACGTATAGCCGGTACGCTTCGGAGTCGGCAATGTTCCGTAAGATTTTCCATAGGTAACTTTCTTGCTTACGGTAGTTGCCGTTCCGCCGTTCAAATCAAATCTGACAGTATAACTGTTCGCCTTCCAATGTGCATATAACATAGTATCTTTTGTAATTTTAACTGTGTCATATGAAAAAACTTCACTGGTACCGGTTGTTGATGTAAACCATCCCTCAAACGTATAACCCGCTCTTTGCGCGGTCGGCAAATCCCCATAGGACTGCCCGTATACTACGGTTTTAGAGCCTATACGTACGGTCCCGCCGTTTGCATTAAACGTCAGCGTACTTGCCGACGCCTCCCAGTGTGCATACAAAGTAACATCTTCCGTAAATGTTACGATTGCTTCCTCTGTAATTTTTTCGCCGTCAACCGGCTTTGTATACCAGCCTAAGAACTCATATCCTATTCTGCTGTTAGACGGGAGTGTTCCGAACGGTTCCCCATAATGCACCGTTCTGGAAGCTATATTAACCACCCCTCCGTTTGAGTCAAAGTTCAAGTCTATTGACTTGCCGACAAATCTCGGATACAGCATATGATTACCGGCTATCTTCACCGAAGTTCCCGAAGTCACCCTTGTTCCGCCCGTTTTTTCTGTATACCAGCCGGTAAATGTCTGATATTCTCTTACCGGCTCCGGCAAATCTCCGTAAGCTTTTCCGAAAACTACTTCTTTTACGCCAGGGACATTTTCATCCCCACCGCCAAAAAACGTGACATTGTATTTTTTTCCGGTCCAGTGTGCGTACAGCGTTTCCGTCGTTGTTGCAGTGACTTCGGAAGTTGCGGTAATTTCTGTACCGGAGCTTGCCCCTGTATACCAACCGTCAAAGATATAGCCCTCTCTCCAAGGTGTCGGTAACACTCCGTAATCACTTCCGTACTGCCGTTCAATCTCATACGTCGATACCTCTTCCTTATCGCATATCATGCTACCGCCGTTTGCATTCAACGTTATTACCGCTGTCTTTATATTCCATACCGCATATAAAGTCTGGTCGCTTATCAATCTTACCGTATCATTCTTTGTTACCTGTTTTCCCTCAAAAGGAGAATCTACCCACCCGCCGAAATCATATCCGGTTTTTCTCGGTGTAGGCAGTGTGCCATAGGTAGAACCGTAGTTTACCTCCTTGCTTTCCGTCGTCACAGTTCCGCCATTGGCTTCAAAGGTAACTGTATATTGCTTTCCGTACCACTGTGCATACAGCACCTGATCCGATGTTATCGTCACACTATCTTCCGGTTCTACCTTTTCGCCGCCGGTCGGTGCGGTATACCAGCCGCAAAACGTATAATTTTCTTTTTCTAACACCGGCAGGGCACCATATTGCCCGCCATACGTCACATTTAGCTTGCTATTGCTTATTCCCTCCATGGAACTGACTAAGAGTACCTCATATCGGTTTGCTTTCCATTTCGCATATAATGTGTGCGCATGATGATACAGCAGCGGCGTTGCCGAAGTCACTTTCACTGCCGTATCATCCAAAGAACTGTACCACCCTAAAAAGGTGTGCCCTTCATACGTCGGAACAGGAAGTGTTCCGTAAACCTCGTCCGTATAGATTGTCTTTGTGTCCACACTGTTTTTTCCGTTAGCATTTGTATCAAGTGTAATTTTATATCCTGTCTTTTCCCACCCTGCATATAGCACATGATTTTCTTTTTCGGTCACAAGCGAGTTTTCCGTAACAGCACTTGTCCCGGCATCCGATAAATACCACCCGGTAAACACATAGCCGGCTCTTTCTAAAACCGGAAGTGCGCCGTATGCCGTTCCGTATTCCGCCTTAATCGGTTCCAATTCCGCTTTTACGCCGTTTCCGTCAAACGATACCTCTATCTCTTTTCCGCGCCATCTTGCATATAAAGCCGCTGCTGACGTAAATTTCACAAGGGAATCCTGTGAAATCTTTTCTCCTCCTTCATATGCAGTATACCAACCGTCAAAAATGTAATCCTTTTTTTCCGGCACCGGAAGCTCCGCAAAAGTTCTTCCATACGTTACGGTGAGGCTTGTATCTTCAAAATCATCCGCACCGTTCCCATACAAATCTACCCGGACAGAAATCGGCGTCCAATATGCATAGAGTTTATCAATGCCGTTCGTCACTATCTCTTTTTCCGTTACCCGTACGCCGTCCGTCTTTTTATCATACCAGCCGTCAAACAGATAACCTTCTCTTACCGGGGTAGGTAACGTACCATATACCTCTCCTTCGGTTACTTCTTTCGTTCCGTCAAACAGATATCCTCCCATAGCGTCCAGAGTCAGACTTTTTTCCTCCCCATATGCGCTTTTCAAATTCTCCGCCGCATAGACTTCCTGCCTTTCGGAAAGAGCGCCCGGCATTGTATTTACCGTCAACGCTGCGACAAGCATCCCTGCAATAATTTTTTTCATTCTTTCTTTAAACCCCTGATTTCTCATATAAAAGCCCTTCCTCCGTAATATTTTTCTCCTAAAAAACGCCGCAAACAATATGCTTGCGGCGTAAATTTTCCCCTTGCTATTGCCCTCTCTCCGGCTGCTTCCGGCAACCCTACCATATAATTTATATGAAAATTGTACAAAAAGTACTTCGCTTTTCACATTTTTTAGTATATCATGTCTATCTTTCCATGTCAACCATATTTTTTCAAAATAGTAAAAAAGTTTACAAAGAAGAAATCGTATGACTTTTTATCTTACGCAAAAACAAAAGGAGCTGCCGCATAAACGAAATGCGACGGCTCCTTTCCCTTCCTTTTACTTCCACTATTCTTTCACATAAACAATCAATTTGCAGCTCTTTCCGCTGCCGTCCTGCGCCTCTACCCTGATAACGGATGCACCCGGCTGCAGAGCCTCCAGCAGTCCTTCCTCCGACACCGTCACAACCTGCGGACGGGAAGAAGTATAGCGTAACGTTTGATTGGTTGCCGTATGCGGATAAATCACCGGGTCCAGTGACGCACTGCGTCCTACCCGCAGAGTAAGCTCCGTTTCCTCTAATTCCAGCGCCTCTATATAAACCAGCTCCGTGCAGTCCGCGATGATGTAAGTCCCCGGCTGGAACATCTTAAACTCATAGCTTCCGTCCTTTAAAAACTCGCCGTTCATCTTCGCCATAATGGTCTTGCGGTTCGGCGTGTAAAATACGGCAAAATTTTCCCTGTCATAGCCGGTCGGCACGGTGACCTTCATTGTCATCGGAAGAAATACATCCATTTCCGGGTCGTCGAAGGAAACCTCAAACGCAATGTATTTATCGCTCTTTACAATACGGCGCATTGCCTTACGCACCAGCTCCGCATCCACATTATCAATCGACACCTTTTCCGGGTCTGCTTTGCTGTTGACCGCAATCGTAACCCGTGAATAACGGTTCCCGCTCCGCACCAACTGCTCGGCAGAGTTGTCGTAATCAATAATCTCCGCTTCCACGCCGCGCACGTTAATGTACGCAACGGCTCCCCCGCAGAATACCGTAATCAGATTATCGCCGACAGAATACACCACGGAACTGGAAAGCGTGAAGTTCGTAACCGTATCCTTGCTTCCGTCATTAAAGGTCGCCGTAACTTTGATATCTTCCATTGCGACCGTTTTCCCGATTACAATCGGAAGTCCCTTGTATTCCGCCGTAATGCTTACCACGTCCTTGGCAAGACCCTGTATCTTGACTTCCTCCGCCAACTCCCCATAAGAAACAGAAACAACATTTGTTCCCTCCTTCTTAATGACGGACGGCGTCAATTCAAACGTGGTAACCCGTTCTATCGTATTGTCATTGAACAAAACCGTAACATAAAAATCGTCCCGCTTCGGCGCATTACCGACAATGACGGCAGGCCCGTAATAAGCGGCATACAAAGTCTTCGGCTTTTTTTCTTCCTTTCCCGTTATCGAAAGCGTTACCGTTTCTCCTTCATAGATAATCGTAAACTGATTGGTTCCGACAAGGCTCACAAGGGTATGCGATAATATGTAATCGGTTACCTTTTCATTGGTTCCGTCACTGTAATACGCATAGACCGTTATTTCATCTCTTTTAAGCTCTTCTCCGACCGTAACGCTGCTTTTGCTGTATGACGCGGTTAAAAACAAAATCTTTTTTCCGTTGACCGAAAAGGACGTGCTTACCCCGTCGCTGGTAAGGGTAATCTGATTGCTTCCGGCCTTTGTAACCACATACGTTGACAGGGAATAATCCTTGACCTTTACATAGCTGCCGTCCGTATACAATCCCATAACGGTTAATTTACTTAAATCAATCGAATGCCCGACCAGCACGGTATCCCCCGTATAAACCGCCGTAACGGAAGACAAACGCTTCTCTGCCGCATCCGCTTCCTTTTCCCGAAAACCGAACAGCATAACGGCAACTACGAACAAAACTGCCAAAAGGCTTAATTTTCTTTTTCCTGGGTTTTGCATACTGCACCTCCTGTAAGACAAACTTCCCCATATGTTATATCGGCCGGAGTCCGAAAAAAGTTAAGAGGAAATTGCTCCGGCGAAAAAAAACGGCTGCCCTCGTTTCCCGCCCCGTGAAAAGTAAAAACGGCTGCCGTCCGGTCGTCCGGCGCGGCAGCCCATCTATGCTCAAGCAGTCGGCAGAACTTGTATCTTACCATGCTCGTGCAACATATTTCCCAGTAAAACATACCGACTGCATATTTTAACTTTGAAATATGTACGAACCCGCCGACTATAACGGGAGCAGCCGTATTACTGCTCCCTGCATATCTTTAAAATATGGCGGTAATTCCCTTTTGTTCCTGTCCCCGGAAAATGATACCCCGGACGCTTACCGCAGATACAGCATCGGGTTGACGGCTTTCCCGTTTTCCAACACCTGAAGATAAACGCCGCTGCCGTCTTCCGAAAAATATTTCGTAGGCTCTCCAATCGTCGCGAACACCGTTCCGGCGTCCACAAAGTCGCCTTCCTTTACGGTAACGTTCGCAAGCATACCGTATACGATTTCATGATCTGCCGATACCCGCATCGTAACCGTTGTCCCGGTTTTCAGTTCTTCCCTGATTGCGGTTACAACACCGTCCGCCGCTGCGCTCACATGCGTTCCTGCGGTTTGTCCAAGCAGCACATAGTTACTGGTACGGTAGGAATCCAGCGTTTTGTGGTAAACCGCATGATCCGGACTGAACGCAATCAGCGCCTCGCCGGTAATCGGCCAAAGCATTCCCGTTTCTGCGGAAAAATCCAATTCACGGATTACACCGTCCGGATTCAGTACCGGCGCGCCGCTATCCTCCGGCTCCTGTGCCTCTCCTATCTGTATACTTTCCTGCCCGTCCGAACCCTCCTGTGCCGTCCTCTCTCCGCCTCCGGACGGCTGTTCGGTGCCGGTAGGCTGACCGCCGGACGGTACGTCGGTAGGCACCGGCGTCGGCACACTCACCGTGCCGCTTTTCTCGTCCTGCTTTGCCGTAGAAGTCGGTTCCGGCAGTCCCGGCGTCGGCGTTGCATTTAAATCAATCCGTTCCGGCAGTTTTCCATCCTTCGGATTTAACATTCCCACCGCAAGCGCCGACAGTGCAATCAGCATAACCGCGCCAAAGGACGCAACGAGATACATCCCTTTCTTTTTTGTTGTGTCTTCTGTCTTTTTCATCATGTCTTCCACGCCTTTCTTCACAAAAGTCAGCATAAAGAGTTTCGCTTGCGAAGCTCTCCAACTGCGGCGGGTTGCAACATGCAACAGCTCTCGTTCCGCCGCCCCGCAATTTCTTTCTTTGCAAGTATAGTTTCACCGCATTGGTACAAATTATACAAAAAAAGTTTTACAGGGACAGCACCTGATATACGAGCACCGACACAAGCCATGCAATCGCAAACTGACCCACTACTGCGACTGCTGTCAATTTTCTCGATTTTAATTCACGGCGCATAACGCCGATGGTTGCCACGCACGGCGTGTACAAAAGACAGAATACCATAAAGGCGTAGGCGTTTGCCGCACCGAAGCCATAGGCTGCCAAAGAACCGGCAAAGGAAGTCATACCGGCTGCGGAATTGATATTCGCAATCCCGAATAACACGCTGCAGCTTGATACGACTACTTCTTTTGCGGCAAGACCGGAGATTAACGCCAGTACAAGCTGCCAAATACCGAAGCCCGCCGGCGCAAACAGCGGCGCAAGCGCTTTTCCGAATACCGCGCCGAAGCTCTCGCTCATCTCATTTGTAAAGCCATGCATTCCGAAATGCAGCAAAATCCAGATTACAACCGAAGCAAGGAAAATTGTCGTTCCCGCTTTGGTAAGATAGTCTTTGACCTTTTCCCATACATAAATCGCAATGGTTCTGGCATTCGGGGTTTTATACTCCGGCAATTCGATTAAAAGCGCATACTTCTGCTCCTTTCGCGCCTGTACCTTTCCGAGCACAAACGCGCAGAGAACCGCCACCAGAAGACCGAGCAGATATAGCGAAAATGCCACTACCATCGCAGGAATCCGGGCTGCGATTCCACCCACGGCAATCACTGCTCCTTTTCCGAAAAACAACTGCGAAAACAGAACATAAATCGGAAGTCTGGCACTGCACGACATAAACGGCGTTACTAAAATCGCCCGCCGGCGGTCCGCTTCATTTTCCAGGGCACGCGACGCCATAATCGCAGGCACCGTGCAACCGAAGCCTAAAATCATCGGAATAAACGCACGTCCCGAAAGACCGAGTTTTCCCATAAAATCGTCCATGACATAGGCAACTCGCGCCATATAGCCGCTGTCCTCCAAAAAGGCAAGCGCTAAGAACAGAATAAAAATATTCGGCAGGAAGGTTAAAATACCGCCCACACCCGCAATCGCTCCGTCCACTACCAGCGAACGCAGCGCAGGCACCGCGCCTAACCGCTCCAGTGCGCCGTCAACCATCCCCGTAAACGCCGCAAGCACCTCTTCTAAGACTCCCGCCAAAGCATCTCCGACGACAAAGGTCAGGAAAAATACCAGTGCCATAATACACAGAAACATCGGGATACCCCAGATACGGTGCGTCAGCAGCGCGTCCGCCTTATCCGTCAGCGCCGCCTTTTTTTCCTTATGTACCAGACACTCTTCAATGATTTCTTCAATAAAGTCATACTTCTGGCAGATGATATCATCCTCGTAGCTGCGGGTTACAATATCCGAAAGGTCAAGCCCGACCTGCTTTGTAATTTCCTCATCCTGCTCCAGCAGCTTAATCGCGTACCAGCGGTAATTCGGAATCTCCTTCCCGCTCTGCGTCAGCCGCTGAATGATACGGTCGATTTTATCCTCTATCTCGTCCGAATACACCACCGCATATTCCTCATGGTGCTTATGCATATGACGGCTGTTTGCCTCCCGTTCCTCATGGTGGTGCTCCATCACCGCCGCCTTTTTCTCCTTATGATGCGCCACCGCATGCATCAGAATATCAAGCCCCGTGCGCTTTCTTGCAGAAACCGGAATGACCGGGATTCCGAGCATTTCCGGCAGACGATGCAAATCAATTTCCATGCCGCGCTCTTCCACAATATCCATCATATTAAGCGCCAGCACCACAGGCTTGCCTAACTCAATGAGCTGCAGCGTAAGGTAAAGATTCCGCTCTAACGCGGAGGCGTCCGCCACGTCAATGATGACGTCTACATCATTCCCCAGAATAAACTGTCTGGACAGTTTTTCTTCCATTGTATAAGACGTCAGGCTGTAAATTCCAGGCAAATCCACCACCTTAAAGCAATGCTTATGGTAACGCATGGCGCCTTCCTTTTTCTCTACCGTAACGCCCGGCCAGTTTGCCACCTTCAGATTCGCGCCGGTATAAGCATTAAACAATGTGGTCTTTCCGCAGTTCGGATTGCCGATGAAACCGACGCAAAGCTCTTCTTTCTCCATTATTCGGCACCTCCTACCAGGATTGCATTCGTAATACGGCTGCCCAGGGCAAGCCTTGTTCCCCGCACCGACAAAATAACCGAGCCGGACGGTTTTTTATTTAAAATTTTTACCGTTGTTCCGTTTGTCATACCCAGCGCCTTTAAACGCATCATCGTCGCTAACGGCAGCTCCATCTGTTTTACCGTAACTACTCCTCCGATTTTCGTTTCACTTAACTTCATGCTTTTTCTCCTCCTGCTCCGCCTGCCGTTTCTGCTGTTCCTCCTTTGAAAATACACAGCCGCAGTAATTCTGGCGGTAAAGCCGATAAGTCCCCGACAATTCAATCGAGCGCTGATAGCCGCCCTTCTTTTTAAAATCGGAATATAAATAGGCCGCTCCGTATTCTTCCGACAGCGCCCTGCCGATTGCATTCAGCCGTTCGGCGTCTTTCAGCGGACTGATGGAAAGCGTCGTCGTAAAAAAATCAAACCCGCCGCGCACCGCTGCTTCCGCCGCCTCCCGCAGCCGCAACTCATAGCAGACCGTACAGCGTTCCCCGCCCTCCGGGCAGCCCTCCAGTCCCGAAACCGCGCGGTAAAAGCGTTCCGGTTCATACGTTCCCGCCAGAAACGTAATCGGATGCTTTGCCGGAAGTTCCGCAATCAGACGTTCCTGCTCCGCCGCCCGCGCCTCGTACTCCGACGCCGGCGAAATATTCGGATTGTAATACAGCACCGTAATCTCAAAATATTCCGAGAGATACTCCAGCACATAACTGCTGCAAGGTGCGCAGCAGCTGTGCAGCAAAAGTCTGGGAACCCTGCCCGCCGCCGTTTCACACGCTATGATTTCTTCCAGCTTCTTCTGGTAATTGACTTTCCGTGTCTGCATCTTATTCACCGCTTTTCCTTGTTACGCCCGCAAATACTCCTTTAACACTTCCACGAGCCGGTCCATCTGCTCGTCGGTTCCGATTGTAATTCTAAGATAGTTATCAATTCGCGGGCTCTTAAAATACCGCACAAAAATATGCTTCTCCCTTAGCATTGCAAACAGTTCGGCCGCCGGCACCCGCTCATGGGTTACAAACAAAAAATTAGTTTGGGAATCCGGAAAAGAAAAGCCCAGCTCACGCAGTTCCTTCTTCATCCGTTCTCTTGTACGAACCACCTTCGCGGTACATTCCTCGAAATAGGCGCGGTCTTTCAACGCCTCCGTGCCGCATACAATCGACGGGTAATTCATCGTATAAGAATTGTAGGAATTGCGTACCGCATAAATCGCCGAAATCAACCGCTTGCTGCCGAACGCAAAACCGATACGCATTCCTGCCATAGAGCGGGATTTGGAAAATGTCTGCACCACGAGAAGGTTCTCGTAACGTTCTAACAGAGGAAGCGCCGATTCGCCGCCAAAGTCAATATAGGCCTCATCCACAACCACCACCGAATCCGGATTATGTTTTACGATATCCTCAATAAAAGCAAGCCCTTCTCCGATGGAGGTCGGCGCATTCGGGTTCGCGATAATAATGCCTCCGTTTTCCTCATAATAGTCCTCCCGCCGAATGCGGAAGTTCTCGTCTAACGGCACCGTCCGGTACGGCACCCGGAACAGCTTTGCCCACACATCATAAAAGGAATAAGTGATGTCGGGAAACAATACCGGCTTCTCCGAGCAAAAACAAGTCATAAAAATCATACCGAGCACATCATCCGAACCGACGCCCACAAAAATCCGTTCCGGTGCAATTTTGTACTGTACGGACAGTTCCTCCACCAGTGCCTTTGCACTCGGATTCGGGTACAGGCATAACTTCTCCGAGCGCAGTTCTTTTAAAGCACGCTCGACTCCCGGCGCCGGCGGGTAAGGATTCTCATTTGTATTTAACTTAATCATATCCGCAAAGTCCGGCTGCTCTCCCGGCACATACGGCGTTATTTCCCTTAAATTCTTTTCCCAGTTTTTCATCGTTTCCCTCGCTTATTCATTTTTTATCAGTATGGCTCCGCACTTATCGCAATGCGACAATCCCGCAAGCGTTGTTTCCCGGCAGGTCGGACAAATCATCTGCGTCGGCGGAAGCTCCCGCGTAAGCACCGGATACTCGCAGTCTTCGGTACATTTTGCGGCTACCGTCACCGTGTCTTTCGCCTTAAAATACTCCGACGGAATTCCTTCCAATTCCTCGCTTGTTTTTCCGATTTGTATCCGCTTTTTCGGCAGCAGACGCAAAAACGCTTTCCGCAGTGGCATATGCGCCCTCCTTCCTCAATATCGCTTCTATTTTAGTCCCCTTTTCCGTAAAAAGCAAGTGCTAATCCCGCGGTGAGAAGTAACTCATGCTAAATTTCCGCTAAAGAAGAATTTTTCTTCTATCAACACTTGACTTTTCCATTTTCCGCCGATATTCTAATAGTATGGAATTTTCAGTAAAATTCAGGGCTACACATTGGGAGGACAATCGCTTACAAAGTATCGGCGGGGGCAAAAAGTGTTCTGATGCCAAAGGAATGTTGTACAGGGGAAAGAGTCCATGAACGTTGTGCAGGATATTAGTCTTTCTTATTGCTCCACTTGGCGTCAGCAATGCTCGGACAGGACGTCCGAGCAAGACCGGTACGCGCCACGGAGGGCGCGTAGAGGTCGGTTGCGTGATTATTTTGCAATTTTACCGGAGCAATTAGAAAGACTTATATCCGAAACCAGAGAGAGGACTCTTCCCCCTGTGCAACATTCCGTAATCGGAAGCCGCCTTTTGCCCCGCCGGAACTTTGTAAGCGATTACCCTAACACATCGGGAGGGCTTATGAACATTATTTTAGTGGATGACGATTTCGCTTCTCTGCGCCTAATTACCGGCTTCTGCTCCATGACTCCGGACGTTACCGTCGCAGGGAGTTTTTCTGATGCAGAGGAGGCTTTTCGCTTTGCGGCAGCGTGTCCGCCTGACGCAGCGATTCTGGATATTATTATGCCTGTACAGGATGGCATTACACTTGCCGACCGTCTTTACGAAATCAATCCCGATATTCTGATTTTCTTTGCGACTGCCAGTGAACAGTATGCACTGTCCGCGTTCCGCAGGCGCGCGGTTTCTTACATTACCAAGCCTTACGCTTTTTCGGATATTCTCGAAGCCTTAGAGCGCGCAAAATTACTTTGTTCCCAGAAACAACTACATATTCGCGTGCGTACCTTCGGACACTTTGATATTTTTGTCAACGATACGCTTCTTACGTTTCCGCGGCAGAAATGCAAAGAACTGCTTGCCTTTTTTGTTGACCGCAGAAGCGGTGCGGCCTCCGCGGAACAAATTATTGACGCGCTTTGGGAAGAACGCTATGACGACTCCGTGCGCGCCTATTTTCATGTCGTTCTCCGCGATTTAAAAAAGACCTTAAAGCAGGCAGGAATCGAATCTTTACTCATCTGTAACCGCAACCAGAACGCCATCAATCCATCCATGCTGGACTGCGATTATTACCGCTTCTTAGACGGCGATATCTCCGCCATCCGCGAGTTTAACGACGAATATATGATTGATTACAGCTGGGCGGAACCGACCGTTGCAATGCTAATGAAAAAGAAACAGGAATTTGTCCAATAATTGTTAGAGCGGTGTCATATAATAGTAATCAGAAAACGAGAGGAGGAATTTTCCAATATGTCCTTAGCCTATCTGCTGAATGATGCCAAATATGAATACCGTTCCTTTACCCATATTCTGAATACGGAGGATTCATTATCCTTCCTCGCCTACGGGATCGAGCTGTATGCCCATACTGCCAATGGCTGGGCCAAGCTCGACTGCATTCACGGGATTACGACCCGTCACGAAAAAATGAAAAACTTATTAGAGGTTTTAAACCGCGCACAGGTATCTCCGTGCCATTTCCGGGATACCGTAGAAGATTTTCTATCCTGATTTCCCCTCGGGAAAAGGCGTACAAACCGCGCGGCTTTGCACTCGCCTCTATGTACCGCCCACCCGGGCGGTCCGAGCGGTACATAGAGGAACGACAGTCCCTTTTTGTTATCTTCCGGGCGTTCGGAGAAAGACTCCGTAAACGTCTAATTTCCCATACCCCCAGCCACGGTTCGGATATTTCATTCCGTCCCGCTCCGCTCCCGCAATAAATAAGCGTTTGATTACCAACGTATCAAGGATATTATACTCTGTTCTCAGCATGGCCGATTCAAAAAGCAGCGCCGCGCTCCCTGCGCCGAACGCCGCCGCCATGCCGGTTCCTTCGTACAACTCCTCTCCCTTCGGTGCGGCAAGGTCCGGCTTCACTCTGTCATCTGCCGTATACCCGTAAGAGGCTGACGGATACAGTGCGCCGTTTACTACATTATATGCGGTAAACGTCAGCACTTCTCTCGCCGCACCCGGATCGCAGATAAGCACATAAGGGTCCGGACGCAGGAATCCGGTTTCCGCACTGAGAAACGGTGTAATCGGAAGCCACATATGGAACGCGCCGGAAAATTCCCCCTCCGCATAGACCCGAATACGCCAAATTCCCGGAGCAGTCCCCGCAAAACGAATCCAGATGCCCTGCGTGCCGACAGACTGGTCGAAAAGATTCGACTGAATGTCAATGGTGCCTCCTTCAAAGTAAAGGGGATATCTTCGATTAAAGCTTGCCCGTCCCTGAATTCGCGGAATCACTTCTCCGGCAGGGGAAATAATTTCTATCGTAAACAAATCCGGTTCTACCGCCCAAAGCTCCGTCGTAAATCCTGTTACGCCTTCTCCTACGCTGATTTCCACTTCCTCATAATTTCCGGAGGCAACCTCTCCCGAAAAATGATGTCCGCGTCCTCCTTCGTTTCCCGCCGCCGTTACCACACACACGCCCGGTATCTGCGCTATCCCGTCCAGATAACGGGATAGTACCGTTCTCCCCGTGTGATTGCCCTGATTACTCCCCAGCGCAATACACAATACCAGCGGAAGCTTTTCTCTATGTGCAACGGAAAGCAGCCATTCCACCCCGTAAATAATATCTTCCTCCGCATAACAAACCGCTTCCTCCGGTATCTGATAAAAATTCCGAAGATAGGGCTTTGCCTGCTTTAATTTCACTACCGCAAGCGACGCTAACGGCGCCACACCGCCGTATTCCTCTCCTACATTTCTTCGGTTTTCCAAAACTTCTCCGGCCCTTCTTCCGGCCTGTCGCTGTTCGCTCCCCGCTGCCGCGCGCACCAGCGCACTTCCGTGTCCGTTCTCATCTCTTGACGGAAGCACTTCATATGGATTTTCCGTCCCCAGGGCAGCATCTATCTGTTCCCGGTCAAATTCCCTGCCGTAAAACGCCAAAGATTCCGCACCCTCATCGCTTTCCGCAGTTTCTCCTTCCTCTGCAGTAACCGGCGGCGTTTCCATCGTCTGATCCCACAGCGCCAGAATTCTTGTCGAACCGTCCGCATTCCGGAACGATTCCTCCGCAAAATTGATTCCGGTATCCAAAAATCCAAGCAAAACGCCACTCCCGTAGAGATTCGTATACGGACTCTCCCGAAGCTGCAATACTCCCGAAGCCGCCAGTTCCTGCTCCGAAAGCAATCCATAGCATTTCTGCATCGCGCCGAAGGAATATTCCCTGCCGCCTTGCAGTTCCTCCGGATAGTAGAAATAAACAAACACCAAACCATCCGAAACTCTCCTGACACAGGACGCATTCAAAAGAGCCCGTATTTCTTCGTCGCTGCCCCGGTTCGGCAGCCCGAACCCCTTATACGCATCCGATGTAACCGCTTCACTGCAAACTGCCATATGACACCTAAAAAGCTGCCGTTTCTTTATACTAAAATATGTCAGTTACTTCGTTTCGATACTGCTTTTATGCCGTTCCACAAAACGCTCCATACGATTCAGCGCCTCCTTCAGCTGCTCAATCGAATACGCGTAAGAAATCCGTAAAAAGCCCTCGCCGCAGTCGCCGAATGCCGTTCCCGGCACAACGGCAAGTTTTTCCTCCTCCAACAGCTTTGTTGCAAATTCATCGGAGGTCATGCCGAAGCCCTTGATACACGGAAATACATAAAACGCTCCGTACGGCTCAAAACATTCCAGACCCATTTCCCGCAGTCTTGCCACCAGAAAACGACGCCGCTTATCATAAGCGTCACGCATCATTTCCACGTCTGCGTCACCGTTGCGCAGCGCTTCCACCGCCGCATACTGGCTGGTGGTCGGTGCGCACATAATCGCAAACTGATGTATCTTTATCATCTGCCTGATAATCTGCTCCGGCCCCACCGCATAACCAAGCCGCCAGCCCGTCATGGCATAGGACTTGGAAAAGCCGTTGATGACAATGGTGCGTTCCTTCATGCCCGGCATTGCCGCAATCGATACATGGTTTCTCCCATAGGTAAGCTCCGAATAAATCTCATCGGAAATGACAAAAAGGTCCTTTTCTACGACAACCTCCGCAATCTCCCGCAAATCCTTTTCCTCCATAATCGCTCCGGTAGGATTGTTCGGGAACGGCATAATTAAAATCTTTGTCTTATCGGTAATGGCGTCTAAAAGCTCCTGTTTTGTGAGCCGGAACTCGTTTTCCGCTTTCAGCTCGATTGTCACCGGCACACCGTCTGCCAACGTCACGCACGGAACATAGGAAACATAACACGGTTCCGGTATCAAGACCTCATCTCCCGGGTCTAACATAGCGCGTAGCGCTGCGTCAATCGCCTCGCTTCCGCCAATCGTCACCAAAACATCCTTATCCGGATAGTCCAGCCCGTAGCGGCGTTTTAAGTAGCGGCAGATTTCCTCTTTCAGTTCCTTTAACCCTGCATTGGAAGTATATACCGTTCTTCCCTTTTCCAAGGAGTAAATTCCTTCCTCTCTGATGTGCCACGGCGTTTCAAAGTCCGGTTCCCCCACGCCGAGGGAAATGGCGTCCTTCATCTCGCTTACAATATCAAAAAACTTCCGGATTCCCGACGGCTTTATCGTCTGTACTTTTTCATTTAACGGGTTTCTCAAGGCGTCACCAACATCCTTTCATCCGAGCCGCCCTCCGAAACCAACGGAAGTCCGTGCTCTTTATATTTTTTTAACACAAAATGGGTTGCGGTGCTGAGTACCGCCTCCATCGGCGCAAGTTTGGAGGAAACAAAGTTTGCTACCTCACGCATACTTTTTCCTTCGATAATCACCGTCAAATCGAAGCCGCCGGACATCAAATAGACCGACTCCACCTCATCGTAACGGTAAATGCGCTCCGCAATCTTATCAAAGCCCTGCCCACGCTGCGGCGTTACCTTTACCTCGATTAACGCCGTTACCCGTTCCTCCGTCGTCGCGTCCCAGTTAATCAACGTCGGATAACCGCAGATGACATGCTCCTCCTCCAGACGCTTTATTTCATCGTGTACCTCCTGCTCGGTCATTCCGAGCATTTTCGCCAAATCGCTTTCCGCTATTTTGCTGTTCTTATCAATGGTTTTTAAAATTTGCTCTCGCATTGCATAGCCTCCTTCTGCTTTCTTTATTTTGTGCCGCGTCTTTGCGCCATCACCCACTCATATTCCTCCACACGGTTTGGTTCGAGGTATCGTACCTCCTCGCCGTTTCTCACGGCGCGGTCAAGTCCCGGTACGGTTCTTCCGATGACTGCCGCCGGAATTCCCTTCCGCGCAAGCTCCGCGCAAAGTTTTCCGCCGTGCTCTGTCAGGAACAAAAACACGCCCTCCGTCCGCAGCTGATACGGATTTACGTCAAAATATTCGCAGACTTCCACCGTTTCCTGTAAAATCGGAATCGCCCGCAAATCAATTTCCAAACCGCACTCCGCATACTCCGCCAGTTCCCAGAGCGCTCCGAACACTCCGCCCCCGGCTGCCGCATGGAGATAAACCGCTCCGTTTTCCGCCGCAATATAGGCTTCTTCCCTCTGCTCGGTACAACTCAAAAGTTCCGCCGCACGCTCAATGAAACGCTGCGGATAACGCGTTCCCAGTTCTTCTTTAAAATGTTCTGCCAAAAGCGCCGTACCGCCTAATCCGGAATACTTTGTCATTACCACCTCAAGCCCGGTGTAAGCCTCGCGCTTTTTCAGGCACTGTACCGTCGGCACTGCCGCCGCCCCCATCATGCTGACCGAAACCACCGGTTCGGTCACTGTCGCGCTGACCGCCGTATGTCCGCCCGTAATTCTTATGTTATTCCGGAGCAGATACTCGCAATACCGTTCGTGCATCCTGCGAAGGTCGCTTTCCTCCGTTGTTTCCGGTACGGTAATCGCCGCAGCCGCATACTGGGGTCTGGCTGCCTTCGCCGCAAGACTGTTTGCCGCCCGTACCGCTGCCAGATATGCGGTGGCAAGTCCTTCCCCGCATACGGTTTGCATCGCGCCGAAAACTGCGTCCTCCGGCTCGGTTCTGCCGTTTCCCGCTCCTTTCTCCGGCTCTCCGGCTCGCGCAAGTCCGCCCGCGGCACGATACAGCGGAAATACTCCCGCTCCTCCGCCCACAAGCGGCAGATTGCTTCCTTCATTCACTTTTTGTACTTCTTTTAAAACGGACCGTCGTAAGACCGTGTCCGAAACCTTTCCGCTTTTCATGCTGCCTCCTTATACACCAAACTGTGCCGGCACGTTCGCATAAAATTTTGCTTTAAAGAGCAAGCTCTTCAAGTAAAATTTATGCTCACTTTGCCTGTACGAAAAAAGAAGCCCTAAGTCGATAGAAGCCTATCAACTTAGGGCGAACAATCTGTCCGTGTTACCACCTAACTTCAGGGAAAACCCTGCACTCTGCCGATACAAGAGTATCCTCTAATATCGCTTCCCTGTAACGGTGGAACTCCGTTGAAGCCTACTAAGACATGCCGTTCGGTTCAAAGCTCCGGAACTGCTTCACTATCCTTCCCGCAAAGACTTGCACCACCGTCTTCTCTCTGTACCGTTTCGGATACCTACTCTTTTCCTTCATAGCCTTTCGCTCATTGGTGATATTGTATCACATGTTTTTAGGAAAAGTCAAGAGGGAAGCATTTGAAAGTAGGGCAATCGTTTGTAAAGTTCCGAGGGGCAAAACATGTTCTGCGACCAAAGGAACGTTACATGGGAGAAAGAGTCCCTGAACGTTGTGCAGGATATTAGACTATCTTATTGCTCCGTTTGGTCCCGGCAAGGCCCGGACAGGACGTCCGGGCAAGACCGATATGAGCCACGGAGGGCGCGTAGAGGTTGGTTGCGGGAGTATTTCGCAACTTTACCGGAGCAATTAGAAAGGCTTATATCCGAAACCAGAGAAGGGACTCTTTCTCCCATGCAACGTTCCGTAATCGGAAGCCGCTTTTTGCCCATCTGAACTTTACAAGCGATTGCCCTAATTTGAAAGTCACTCCGTCTTCAAAATAATCTTCCTTTCCTTCCGCTTTGTGAACTCACTAAGCGAATACGAACGAATTCTCTGACTTACGATATTAGGAACTAAAAATCCATTATTTTTTCACTATTTTTACACTATAAGGAACCATACAGTTCCTGCGACGTCATCCTGCACTCTTCCTTTTTCTTGACAGCGTAACATTGTTATGTTATACTGTTTTTGAAAATAATGTGCAAGGAGGGGTTTCTCTATGTATCAATTTCCGAAAGATTTGTACGTGGATGTACGTATCGAGGAGACTCACAATACTTACTATTTTGTAAAAAGCGGAGATACGCAGGCAGATTCATCTATTACCGAAAAAGGTGCCATCATTCGCGTTTTTGACGGCACTATGTGGTATACCGGTTCCACAAACGATATTGACGGAATCCAAAAAGAGATTGACAACCTTGCATCTCTCGCCACGCCGAATCCGGATATTTTAAGTCATCCTACGGTTGCTGCCTATGAAACAAACAAAGCCACCGTTCTTACCTTTACCGGCGATAAAGATATCCGTAACATTTCCCGTGAACAAAGAACGGCTCTTGTTCATCACTATATCGATTCCTGTGTGGACGATTCGATTCCGGAGCAGAAACTCTATTCCGCATCTCTTCAGACGCACTACAAGAAAAAGCAATTTTACTCCAGTAAGGGTGCGGAAATCATTCAGGATTTTCAGAACTGTTCCTGCGGCGTATTCTATACCTTTGCGGTAAATGATATCCCGGTAAGCGGCGGAAAATATTACGCCGGTATGACCTTTGACAGACTTCTCGGACATGAGGAAGAAATCCTTGCAGAGCGCGACCGTTATCTCGACTACGCAAGAAATGCCGTGGATGTGACACCGGGCGACTACACCTGCGTACTCGCTCCTGTGGTTACGGCAATGTTTACCCATGAAAGCTTCGGTCATAAGAGCGAAGCAGACTTTATGCTCAATGATAAAACCCTGCAGGAAGAATGGGTAATGGGTAAGAAGGTAGGAAATGACAAGGTTTCCATCTGCGACAACGGTGCCCTGATCAATAACGGCTATCTACCTTATGATGACGAAGGCACAAAAGCCCGCGAAACATGGCTGATTAAGAACGGCATCCTCACCGGCAGACTCCATGATGCGCATTCCGCAACCACGTTAAAGGAAACTCCTACCGGAAATTCCCGCGCACAAAACTACTTAAATACGCCGATTGTCCGTATGACTAACACCTATATGGAAGCCGGCACCGACAATCCCGATGACATGATAAAGGAGATCAAAGACGGTATCTATATTTACAATGTAAATTCCGGTACAGGACAGGCTACATTTACCATGATTCCGTCCATCTGCTACCGTATCCGGGAGGGAAAGCTTGGTGAACCGCTTCGTGTCAATGTAGTCACCGGCAGCGTTTTCAAGACACTGTTTGATATTGACGCAGTGGGCACGGATTTTGAACTGTTTGATACCTTTTCCTGCGGTAAGAACGGGCAAAGCGCTTCTGTTTCTGCCGGAGGTCCTACCATCCGCGTAAAATCACTTACCGCAAATTAAGGAGTCTTCCCATGAAAGAAAAAATGAGCTATCACGAAATCTACTCCGAAGTAAAATTCGAAGAAAACAAAATTGTTTCTTTTAAGAAAAACAACAGCGTGGAATACTCCTTCCGGGTATTACGGGACAATGTTGCGGGAATTCACTATCAGGCAGGAGAGATAGAAGATTCGGCAGGCTTTGCCAAAGCGGAGGAAAATCTTGCCCTGAAGCGTCCGTACCCTTATACACTTGAAACAGGCACCCGCCGGCGTAACAAAACAGAAAAGGAATATACCGACAAGGATTTGCTATCCATTGCCCATGAGGCACTTGCACATATTCACGAAGCGTATCCGCAGTTTATCCTCTCCGGCTCTTTTGCATTGCAGACCGACTGTGCAAAACAAACCAACGAGGCAGGGCTGGATTATGAGAATATCGACAGCCACATTCAGGTAAACGTAACTTATAAACATAAGGACAGCAAAGACATAACAGACGGTTACTTTTCCATCGGACAGCGTGACTTTTCCTTTGAAAAGCTTTACGATATGGCGGACAATTATCTGGGTGCCTTTGAAAAGAAAGCCGAATTTCCGGAGGAAATCATTCTTCAGATGCAGTATTACGGACTGATTAGCATGGTAGTAAACTCTCTGAATGCGGAATCTCTTTCCCTCGGCACTTCACTCCTCGCCGGAAAACTGGGGCAGAAAGTGTTTTCCGAAGAATTTACCCTGATTGATGATGTTTCCGACGAATACTGCTGGCACACCCCGTTCTGGGACGGCGAAGGCTGTGTAAAGGAAAACGACAAGCGTGTTTTCATCGAAAAAGGAGTTCCGCTTCTCGGTTATTCCGATAAACGCACCGCCGAAAAATATAATGTTCCGCATACCGGCAATGCCTGGAGAAACTTTTCCGACATTCCGGCAAACGGTAATGTAAACATGCAAATAGAGCGCAGTACCAAAACCGTAAAAGAACTGCTGGACGGCAGGCTTTCCGTTGTCCTCGACAATTACAGCGGCGGCGGCTTCAACGAAAAGGGGGACTACGTTATGCCGGTACATCATGCATTTCTTTGTGACGGTGAAAAATTTTTAGGCTCCCTTCCGCCGTTTACCCTTACAAGTAATATGTTTGACATGTTCGGAAAAGACTTTATCGGTGTGGGCTCCGACCAGCCGGTATTCAACGATAAGCAGGTACTGATGAAGATGAAAATATCCGAAAACCGGTAACCTGCTACCTCCCCGCAGCATTCTCCCAGTATGCTGTACCATTGGCAAATAGACAAGTGGTTTGCCTAATTGCCAATGATACAGTACACTAGGGACTGCGCATAAATGAAATGCGCGGCGGCCCGGCATGGCGTGCTCTTGCGATTGAAGGAATATTGTTACAAAAAGTTGCAGATAACTCATCGGTTTTTGAATTTGTCCGAAGGACCGCGTTTTTAGCTGAGTCGAAATCACCTCTTAGAACAGCTTAGGCGCGAGGCCTCACCCGAGCGACTTAGCTGTTCTCGGAGGAAGTTCGACAAAGCGTTGCGCTTTGAAAAAACAGATGAGTTATCTGCAACCTTTTATTTATATATTTCCTAATCGCAAGAGCGGGGCCGCGCATTGCTTCCCGTGCAACAGCCCCGTTTTCCTTTTATTGTACGGCGTCAATCGCCTTACCGATATCGTTTCTCTTATACTTATTTGCAAAGGAAATCCATTCCGTTGCCGCATAGGCATTGGCACGGGCGTCCTTTAAGTCATTGCCTACCGCCACAACACCAAGCACACGGCCTCCGTTGGTGACTACCTTGCCGTTGTCAAGCTTCGTTCCGGCATGGAATACATAATAGCCGTCCTTTTCTTTAAACGTATCAAGGCCTTCAATCGGAAAGCCTTTCTCGTAATGCTCCGGATAACCGTCGGAAGCAAGCACAACGCACACTGCCGCATTGTCCGCAAACTTTAAGTCAATGGTATCCAGCTTTCCGTCGATACAAGCCTCAAATACATCCACAATATCGTTTTCCATACGCGGAAGCACGACCTGTGTTTCCGGGTCGCCGAATCTTGCATTGTACTCTAACACTCTCGGGCCGTTCGGGGTCAGCATAAGACCTACGAATAAAACGCCTACAAACGGTCTGCCCTCCGCCTTCATGGCATCTATCGTCGGCTGGTAAATGTACTTCTTACAGAATGCGTCCACCTCTTTTGTGTAGAACGGAGTCGGGGAGAACGTACCCATACCGCCGGTATTTAAGCCCTGGTCGCCGTCCTTTGCACGCTTGTGGTCCTGTGCGCTGGTCATGGTCTTGATAATGTTACCGTCGCAGAATGCAAGCACGGAAACCTCCGGTCCGGTCATAAACTCCTCGATTACAAGCTTGTCACCGGCGCTGCCGAACTGCTTATCTTCCATAATTGCCTTCACACCGGCTACCGCTTCTTCATAAGTATTACAAATCAAAACGCCCTTGCCGAGCGCCAGACCGTCTGCCTTTAATACGGTCGGGTACGGGCTCGTCTTTAAGTATTCGATGGCTGCCTCCGGGTTATCAAACACCTCATACGCCGCCGTCGGAATGTTATACTTCTTCATCAAATCCTTGGAAAACGCCTTGGAACCCTCGATAATAGCCGCATTCTTTCTCGGTCCGAATACGCGAAGTCCCTTTACCTCAAAGGCATCTACCACACCGGCACCCAAAGAATCGTCCGGTCCGATAATCGTCAGGTCAATCTTTTCTTTTGCCGCAAACTCCGCAAGCTTCTCGGTTTCCATAACACCGATCGGCACACACTCCGCCAGCTCTGCAATCCCTGCATTGCCCGGAGCGCAATACATCTTGTCCACTTTTTTACTCTGGGCTACCTTCCATGCGATAGCGTGCTCTCTTCCGCCGCCGCCTACGATTAATACTTTCATTCCGTCTTCCTCCGATTTTCAATATATCATGAACTTCGTTCATGATCTCCAACTCCGCTCGGATTTTGCAAGCAAGCTTGCAAATCCTCACTACGTCTTTATTATATCATGAACTTCGTTTTCATCTCTATCATCACAAACACCGTTCTTATTCTGTAATAAACGCCTGGCCGTTCTCCCAGACCACCCTGCCGTTTGCAATGGCGTTAATCGCTGCCGGGAGAATCTCCCATTCCGCTTCCTCCATTACTCTGCGCTGTAACACCTCCGGCGTATCTCCCTGCTTTACCGCCACTGCCTTTTGCAGTAAAATCGGGCCGGTATCCGTTCCCTCATCCACAAAATGCACCGTTGCGCCGGTTACCTTATTTCCCCTTGCAAGCACCGCTTCATGCACATGCAGTCCGTAAAATCCGTCGCCGCAAAAAGAAGGAATGAGCGACGGGTGGATATTTAAAATCTTTTGCGGATATGCCTGAATCAGACACGCCGGCAAAATCACAAGATAGCCCGCAAGTACAATCAAATCCGGCTCATACTTGGAAACGCCGGCTAAAAGTGCCTCGTTAAACTCGGCACGGGAGGCAAAGCTCTTCGGAGAAATACACTCTGCCGCAATGCCCTTGTTTCTCGCTCTTTCTAACGCATACGCGTCTGCCTTATTACTGATTACGGCCGCAATCTTTGCATTGGTAACCTCTCCGCTGTCCATCTTATCCATAATTGCCTGCAAATTTGTTCCGCCGCCGGATACTAACACTACGATTTTCGTCATAGTTCCTCCTCCTGTCTGCTCTCTTAGAAACAAAGAGTCCGCTTGCGGACTGCCGCGCCGCCCCCCGAAAGGACGTCTAAGCCGCACACGCCATGAAATCTATTACAGAATATCAATTCCCTTTTCGCCGTTTACAGCCTCCCCGAGGATATACGCCTCTTCGCCTGCCGCCTTTAAGGTAGCCACTGCCTTGTCTGCGTCTGCCTTATCTACTGCGATTACCATACCGATACCCATGTTGTAGGTATTGTACATCATCTGCTCCTCGATGTTCCCATCCTTTGCAAGCATCTTAAAGATTGCCGGAACCTCGTAAGCGTTCTTCTGAACCTTTACACGGATCCCTTCCGGAAGCATTCTCGGAATATTCTCATAGAAACCGCCGCCGGTTACATGGCTGCACGCCTTTACCACAACACCGTTCGTCTTTAAGGAAGCAAGTGCCTTTACATAAATCTTGGTCGGGGTCAACAGCTTCTCACCTAAGGTCATGCCCAAAGACTCATAATAAACATCCAGTGCCTTGCGTTCCATCGGGAACACCTTACGAACCAGGGAATAACCGTTGCTGTGGATACCGGAGGATGCAATGCCAACCAATACGTCACCAGCCTTCATATTCTCACCGGTAATCATCTCCGCACGGTCAACGATGCCAACCGCAAAACCGGCAAGGTCATATTCATCTTCCGGATAAAAGCCCGGCATCTCTGCGGTTTCACCGCCGATTAATGCAGCCCCGGCCTGCTTACAGCCTTCAGCCACACCGCTGACGATGGTTGCAATCTTCTCCGGAATATTCTTTCCGCATGCTACATAATCAAGGAAAAACAACGGCTCACCGCCGGCACATGCCACATCGTTAACGCACATTGCAACACAGTCGATTCCGATGGTATCGTGCTTGTCCAGAATAAAAGCGAGCTTTAACTTTGTACCGACGCCGTCCGTACCGGAAAGCAGGGTCGGCTGCTTCATCGTCATAAAACGATCCAGCGCAAACGCACCCGAAAATCCTCCCAGACCGTTTAACACTTCCGGACGCATCGTACCCTTTACATGCTCCTTCATCAGTTCCACTGCCTTGTACCCGGCCTCAATATCCACTCCGGCTTTCTTGTAATCCATCGTCATATCCTCCTGTCTGCTTTGTGTTCCTGTAATTTTGGTGATACAAATCTTTTCTCTATCATAGCATACTTTCTTTCCTTTTCCTAGTAGCTGCGGCAAGAAAAATACTCATGCTATTTATTAGTATGACTTATGGAGTTATAAGTAAATGTGTCTTTTCGTACCTCTACACCGATAACTCCGCAATCATCTCATACAAATTCTTATCCACATTTGCCTTGAACACAATACTCTCTTTATTTTCCAAAAACCACGCAAAAGACTTTTTCAGCCCTTCGGCAAAGTCGGTTTCCTTTTCAATTATTCCGTTGATTTTTGAAACCTCCAACACATTGTCGTAATCAAAGAACGGATAAAAATCTCTTACGTTTCTGCCAAGCCCCGCATAATCAACCTCTATAATCTCCGGTACCTTCCCTGCTGCCTTTGCACAGGCTTCCACCCATTCCTTTGAAGTTACGGCTTCTCTGTTGCCTACGTTAAATACACTTTCTTTGCCCGTATCCTTTTGCAGCAGACAGTCCACAATTGCCGCCAGGTCTTCTGTGTAGATAAACTGAAGCTTCGGATTCGACTTCGGAATTATCACCGGTTTTTCCTCCAAAAGCTGTCTGAAAATCAGGCTTTCTCTTTGGGCATAGTTATATTCTCCGTAAATGTACGGCGGGCGAAGCATCACAAGGTCGGTTTTCTTTGTGCGAAGAAACTCGGAATAATACCGTTCCGCATCAATCTTTCCTTTCCCGTAAAAGGTCCAGTACCGATTCTCACCCAAAGCATCCTTTTCCGTAAAGGGTATCTGCAGGTTATCCACGTCATACACCGCACTGGAGCTGATAAACACAAGCTTCTTTACAGTTTCGAAGGAAAGGCATTACAAAGATTTTCTACCCAGGACACGTCCTGCCAGCTGACATCAATCACATAGTCAAAGAACTTATCCGCAAGCGCGGCTTTCATTCCTTCTCCGTCGTTCCGGTCGCAGCAAATCTGTTGCACTCCTTCCGTAAAAAGCGGCTTTGTCCCACGGTTTAACACCGTCACACTGTAACTGTGTTCTGCCAGGTACTCCACCAGCTTTCTTCCGACAAAATAACTACCGCCTAACACTAACACCTTGTCTTCCATCGGAATCCTCCTCGTACATCGTTTCGCATGAAAAGCCAATCTCCTCAAACGCATATTTTACTCATACAAACATTTTACCACACTTTTCCTTTACACAAAAGACCGATTTGAAGTTCTGTCCTTTCGTCGAAACCAGAGAAAGGACTCTTTCTTCTATGCAAAGTTCCGTAATGAAAAGCAACCTTTTGACATCGGAATCCTATACAACAAAAAGAGTCCCGTACCTTATCCTCGTAACGGAACTCTCTCTTTCTATCATTATTTTATGACTCTGCTACTCATCAAAATATTCCAGCTTACTTACCGATACCTCATACGCAATCCGTTTTTCAAATTCGGTTTCCGAGAGTTTCTTTTGGTACTCTCTGCTCTGAATTCTTCCCCAAAGCTGCACATGCCCGCCCACAGCAAAGCTATCCGCAAAGCGGGCGTTTCTGCCCCAGCAGATACACGGAATGTAATCGGACTTTCCGTAAGGACGGTTGACCGCCAACAGTACATCCGCAATCTCCCTGCCAAGCGGCGTTTTCCGGTAAATCGGCGGTTTGCAGACAAATCCGTCCAAGAAAATGTAATTCGGCTTTACGCTCTCGTCCGGTTCGGCTTCTAAACGAATTTCCCGCGCAAATACAGAAAGCACCAGACGATTCCTGCTCTCTTCATGGCGGTTGTAAGAACGGAACTGACCTGTAATATGTGCATATGCTCCCACATAACTCTTGCTGACATCAAGCAGCCTCTCCGATACCATCACCGGTATCACATCATTGGAATCGCTCAGTCGGTTTACCGAAAGCTCTATCATGTAGAAGCTCTCACCAAACACCTCGTGACTATACACAAACTCGCTGATTACCTCTCCTACAATACTCACCTGGTTGTTTTCAAAAACCTTATCTGTCATCTCGTATGACTCCCTTCTTTTTTCTCCTGTTTTTTTCCGGTGCAGTTCTCTTTTTTCTGCCCTCACTATATTTTTATGTTCTTTATTCCCTTTTGAGAAGTCAATGATTCCCTTTTTTTGTAAAACCAGCCGCAAAATACGACATACTACGACATTTTCCGTCTGTTCCACCACCACACCATCATTTTTTAATTTGGTCGGTTGCGTGATTGCTTAACAATTTGGCGGAGCAATGAGAAAGACTTATATCCGAAACCAGAGAGAGGACTCTTTCTCCTATGCAAAGTTCCGTAATGGAAAGCAACCTTTTGACACCTGAATCCTTTCAATAAAAATCCGATTTTGAAAACAGATTTTACCACATAATCCCATTTTTTACAATACTTTTCCTTGTTTTTTCACAACTTCTTCACAGCTTTTTTATGGTTTCTATCAGGCTTTCCGCATTTTTTTCTTGCCAAAACCAAAAATTATGCTATACTTAGGAACGTAGTGCCGCAATCAACACAGTT
The DNA here is from genome assembly GCA_964609025.1 of uncultured Lachnospiraceae bacterium. Classification (GTDB taxonomy): domain Bacteria; phylum Bacillota; class Clostridia; order Lachnospirales; family Lachnospiraceae; genus SIG307. Next base: position 35,170 of record CAZSQM010000001.1, read on the forward strand.
TCCCAAAAGGTATGGTTCGGTCATTTCCCGCGGCATAAGAAAGGATTCCGGTATGATTACAAAGAAAGAAAACATACGAAATATTGCAATTATTGCACACGTTGACCACGGCAAAACAACGCTGGTGGACGAACTGTTAAAGCAAAGCGGCGTATTCCGCCAGAATCAGGCGGTTCAGGAACGCGTCATGGATTCCAACGATATCGAGCGCGAACGCGGTATTACCATTTTATCCAAAAATACCGCCGTTTATTACAAAGATACCAAGATTAATATTATCGACACCCCGGGACATGCGGACTTCGGCGGCGAAGTAGAGCGTGTACTGAAGATGGTAAACGGTGTTATTCTTGTGGTAGACGCTTTCGAGGGCGCTATGCCCCAGACCAAGTTTGTATTAAAGAAGGCCCTGGAATTAAATCTTCCGGTCATTGTCTGCATCAATAAAATCGACCGTCCGGAAGCGCGTCCGAAGGAAGTCATTGACGAGGTTTTAGAGCTGTTTATCGATTTGGACGCTTCAGATGAGCAGTTGGACTGCCCGTTTGTTTTTGCTTCCGCAAAGACCGGCGTTGCCATTTTAGAGCTGGACGAAAAGCCGGAAAGTATGCAGCCGCTGTTCGAAACCATTCTTGACTATATTCCGGCACCGGAGGGCGATCCGGACGCAGGCACCCAGCTTTTAATCAGCACGATTGACTATAATGAATATGTGGGCCGTATCGGCGTCGGCAAGGTAGATAACGGCGTCATCCGCGTCAATCAGGATGTAGTGGTTGTGAATGCACACGACCCGGAAAAATGTAAAAAAGTAAAGATAAGCAAGCTCTACGAATTTGACGGCTTAAAGAAAGTAGAGGTGACGGAGGCAGGCGTCGGCTCTATTGTTGCCATTTCCGGCATTGCCGACATTCACATCGGCGATACCCTTTGTTCTCCGGAAAATCCGCAGCCGATTCCGTTCCAGAAGATTTCGGAACCGACCCTTGCCATGCACTTTATCGTAAACGACTCTCCGTTTGCGGGGCAGGAAGGCAAGTTTGTTACTTCCAGGCACTTACGCGACCGCTTATTCCGGGAATTGAATACGGATGTCAGCCTCCGGGTGGAGGAAACCGACACCACGGAAAGCTTTAAGGTATCCGGCAGAGGCGAGCTGCATCTGTCGGTCCTCATTGAAAATATGCGCCGCGAAGGATATGAGTTTGCGGTCAGCAAGCCGGAGGTACTCTATAAATTTGACGAAAACGGGAGAAAGCTGGAGCCGATGGAGCGCGCCATCATTGACGTACCGGAAGAGTTTTCCGGCACGGTCATCGAAAAGCTCAGCAGCCGTAAGGGCGAACTGCTTGGTATGTCTACCGCAAGCGGCGGCTATACGCGTCTGGAGTTTTCCATTCCGGCCAGAGGCTTAATCGGCTATCGCGGCGAGTTTATGACCGATACGAAGGGCAACGGCATTCTCAATACGCTGTTTGACGATTATGCGCCGTATAAGGGCGATATCCAATACCGCAAGCAGGGCAGCCTCATTGCATTCGAAACCGGTGAGGCAATTACCTACGGCTTATATAACGCACAGGAACGCGGTGTATTGTTCCTCGGTGCGGGCGAGAAGGTTTACGCCGGTATGGTCGTTGGGCAGACCGGAAAAGCAGAGGATATCGAAGTGAATGTCTGCAAGAAAAAGCAGCTCACAAATACCCGTTCTTCTGCCGCCGATGAAGCGCTCCGTCTGTCCCCACCGCGCATTTTGAGTTTGGAACAGGCCATTGAGTTTATCGATACCGATGAGCTGTTGGAGATTACGCCGAAAAGTCTGCGTATCCGTAAAAAGATACTGGATCCGACGTTACGAAAAAGAGCCGCAATGAGAAAGAACTAAACCCAAAACAACGGACATTTGGCCGGATTGCCGAATGTCCGCTATTTTTTAACTTATAGACGCTTTATAATCTTCTCCCCAATTCCACATAGCATCAAGTATGGGCTTAAGGCTTTGTCCCAACTCGGTAAGGGAATACTCCACCCTCGGCGGTACTTCCGCATATACCTTTCGATTAACAAGTCCGCTTTCTTCCATATCACGAAGTTGTGCGGTCAGTACCTTTTGCGATACACTGCCGATAGATTTTTTAAGCTCACCGAAACGCTTTGTCCCCGGCATCAGGTCGCGCAAAATCAACACCTTCCACTTATCGCCGATCAAGGCTAATGTAGTTTCGACAGGACAATCCGGTAGTTCTGTCACTGTTTTTTGTTCGCTCATCATTAAGCACCTCCCATTAGTTTCAAAAAGTATCTAACATGCCCATTATACCATACTTCCATATGGTAAATCAATGTTTCCTTTTGCTGACCGTCCGTTAGTTTCCTTTCGGTAACTACGCCACAAATAAGTGCTTACTTTACATCGGAAACCTGCCACGATACAATTTAGTCAAGAGTAGAGGAGAACGGCCGCTCCGATACTTGCAGCATAAACCGAAAGGAGAAATCCATAATGAACATTTTCAAAAAAAATTTCGGCAATGACCGAACTGAAATTAAGGAGGTACTTAAAATGAAAATCGCAGTAATTTGTGCAAACGGAAAAGCAGGTAAACTCATTGTAAATGAAGCAGTAAACAGAGGTCTGGATGTTACCGCTGTTGTGCGTGAGGAAAATCAGACTGTGACACACAATGTGCTGAAAAAAGATTTGTTTGATTTGACTGCCGCAGATTTAAAAGACTTTGATGTTGTGGTTGATGCCTTTGGTGCGTGGACAGAGGATAAACTTCCTCAGCACAGCACTTCTTTGAAGCACTTGTGCGACATTCTGTCCGGCACTAATATCCGTCTGCTCGTTGTCGGCGGTGCAGGCAGCTTGTATGTAAACCCCGAGCATACTGTTCAGGTCATGGACGGTCCCGACTTTCCTGATATGTTTAAGCCGCTTGCCGCTGCACAGGGTAAAGCACTTGAAGAACTGAGAACAAGAAATGATGTTAAGTGGACTTTTATCAGCCCTGCCGGTGATTTCCGTGCAGACGGCGAGCGCACAGGCAGGTATATTCTCGGCGGAGAGGAATTGACGCTCAATTCCAAGGGTGAGAGCGTCATCAGCTACGCGGATTATGCAATTGCTATGATTGACGAAGCTGTCAACGGTAACAATATTCAAAAACGTATCAGCGTGGTAGCCGAATAAGATTCCGACCAGGGCTGTCATCACGTTTGCAGCCCTGGTTTAATACGGAGACCGTAATGGCTTTTGATGAAAACGGTCTGTATTTTCTCACCGCGAAAGGAAATACATTGTCTGCATTGCGGAAACTGCGTTTCGGTGTGCCCCGTAAACGCGGTAGAAAAGAGGGAATAAAATGACGCAGGAAGAAAAAAGAGTATTTTTAATTAAATACCTATTATCGGAGCAACCGGAATATAAAGAAATTGAACTTCCGAAAAGGACATCGGAGCAAAAGCAGCTGCTTCGCTCCCTTATGAATCTTCGCCTGCCAAAGCCTGCCTGTGCGGATTTTCTAAAAATACAGGACGAATATTTGCAGGCGGAAAATGCGGCAAAAGGTATCACCGACTTATCGGAGCTTTCTCCGATAGCAAACGGTATTTATTTATGGCAGGGCGATATTACAACGCTTCGCTGTGATGCGATTGTAAATGCGGCAAACTCGCAAATGCTCGGATGCTTTTGCCCCTGTCACGGTTGCATTGACAACGCCGTTCACACCTATGCGGGCATAGAGCTTCGTTTGGAATGTGCCGGGCTTATGGAAAAACAGGGCTATGCGGAGCCTACGGGCAAGGCAAAAATTACAAAAGCATATAATCTTCCGTGCAACTATGTAATCCACACCGTCGGGCCGATTATCGGCGGCAATGTTACAAAAAATGAGGAGGAACTGTTGGCATCCTGCTATCGTTCATGTCTGGAGCTTGCCGGGCAGAATTCTGTAAAAAGTATTGCATTTTGCTGTATTTCCACGGGGGAGTTCCATTTTCCGAACAAGCGCGCCGCAGAGATTGCAACCAAAACGGTAAAAAATTATAAAAAACAGACACACAGTGAGATTGAGGTGATATTCAATGTTTTTAAAGATTGGGACTACAAAATCTACCGGGAACTTCTCGGATAATATAAAAAGATTAAGCGAAGAACTCCGGTCCGCAGACGCTATTGTAATCGGTGCGGGAGCAGGTCTTTCCGCATCTGCCGGATTTACCTATAACGGTGAGCGATTCGAAAAATACTTCGCAGACTTTCACAAAAAGTACGGTATTACGGATATGTATTCGGGCGGATTTTATCCCTATGATACACCGGAAGAATACTGGGCCTGGTGGTCAAGACAAATTTTTGTCAACCGTTATGATGTTCCTGTCGGCAAACCGTACAGTGCCCTGCTTTCACTGGTGAAGAATAAGAATTATTTTGTGCTGACAACGAATGTTGACCATCAGTTTCAGCTCGCGGGATTTGATAAAAAAAGATTATTTTACACCCAAGGAGATTATGGTCTGTGGCAGTGTTCCAAAGCCTGTCACGATAAGACTTACGATAATGAAGAACCCGTCCGCGAAATGATGGCACGGCAAAGAAATATGAAAATCCCAACGGACCTGATACCGAACTGCCCTGTATGCGGCGCACCGATGACGATGAACCTGCGCTGTGATAACTCCTTTGTGCAAGATAACGGCTGGTATGCGGCAGCAAATCGTTATGAAGCTTTTATTCGCCGCCATCGTAATTCGCATATTTTGTTTTGGGAGCTTGGCGTTGGGATGAATACGCCTGCCATTATTAAATATCCGTTTTGGCAGATGACCGTTCAAAATTCAAAAGCAACTTATGCATGCGTAAATTTAAATGATTCAGCCTATCCCACACAAATTGAAAACCAAACAATTTGTGTGGAATCCGATATTTCAGAAGCAATAATTGCCATACAGAAAGATTGACAGCCCCTCTTTCCATCACTTCTGTTTCACTGACAATCCGTGTCTTCCTTCTTCCTCAGGCAGTCAAATTCCAGGGAACACCCTGCACAATCGGTGCAGCCGCTTTTACTCCTGCTGTCGTGGCGGTATTTTCGCATGATTTCGGCAAGAGCGGTACTCAACATAACAAGCTCCTCCGGGTCGCAGCCTGCGACCCCGTTCAGTTCGCACTCATCCAGCGGGCGGAACGGCATAATAGACGGAAAAACACCGATTTCCGCCATTTTCTCACATTCCGCAAGGATGTCCTCTGCCGGCTGAATGCCCTCGATGAGTACGCTGGATACCTTTCCCCAGCCAAAGAGCGGCACCGCCGTACGGAATGCCTCGTAATAGTGCTCATAAGGGATTTTTGCTTTTCCCGGGCAGATTTCTTCCCGCAGCTTCTGATTCGCAACCTCCAGATTCATAATAATCGACGTCAGCCCTGCTTCCTTTAATTCGCGCAGTTTCCCCAAATCGGCAGGCGGCGCCATCTCTACGGTAATCTTGCAGTCGGAAAACGCCCGGATTGCCTTTACAAGCGAAATCCAATAATCCGCCATAATATCCGGCGTGCGGTAGGTTCCGCCGCTCAGATTAATTTCATAAGGGGCATTTTCCGATGCGGACAATTTCTCCAGTAAAATCCGGAGTCCTTCTGCCACTTTTTCTACCGGAACCGGCTCCTTCTGCTTCTTTGCAATTGAACAGAACTTGCACTTTTTCCCTTCGGCATCAAAACAGCACGCCGTATTCGGCCACAAATTGATACAATATCTGGCATGCAGCCGCGCCATGCGATCCACAACCGTTCCGGTTTCCGGCAGCTTCGGATAAAAGCTTACCGGCTCTCTCATCCCGTTTCCAACCATATAATAGCCGTCCTCATAAACCAGAGTATACGGAGAACGTGTGGAAAAACCTTCCGCTGCATTCGCGCAGATATTATGCCCGCCCAGCTTCAGATTTACCGCGTCGATAAATCCCTTTTCAAAAAACTCCTCATGCTCTTTCCGTAACTGTTCCTTCACCGTTTCATCCGTTTGAAAACCATAGCAGAGAAGCTCCGCCTTCCGCAAAATAAAATCTTCCTGTTTCATCTTTTTGCCTCCGAATCAACCTTAACACCAAGTATTTCTATCGAATCTAAACCTCAAAAAACATTACAACCGGATTACATTGTATGCCGCGCAGTTCGCAGCCGCTACACTCTAAAAGCAACTCCTCTCCCTCCGTAGCATAACGCGCGCCGACAGCAGAAAAAAATGCGGGCGTCTTTGCCACAAGCCAAAGCCTGTCCGACCCCGCCCCCATCATCCGCGCAAAAATATCGGAAAGCAGACGTTCTCCCAAGCCTTGCTTCCGGTAAGCACCGCGCACCGCAATATAATCCAGTACCTTCTTTCCGAATTTAAACGTTACCGTTGCCGCAGCAATCAGTACGCCATTCTCATAAATCCCACGGCAATAAAGTAACGGTGCCTCCTTGCCGCTCTCCGAAAGCTCCAGCCCGTTTTCCGCATAAAACGCCTCCAGCCCTTCCTCATACGGAATAGTAACGATTGCAATATTCAAACCCGTTTCCCCCTTTTTCGCTTTCTGCCGGTACGCTCCGCAAAATACTTGTGAAACTCTTCCGGCCGGCTGATGTTGTAGCCTTGCACCACCTTTTTGAAATAAGCCGCCAGCGCGGCATTCTTTATCTTCCTGCCGCCGTTCTCGGTGCGGCTCGTTCTGATATAGCGCCGCTCCGCCAAAAACACCGATTTCAGTTCCGCAGGACCGTACCATAACAGCATTTCATACGCGGCATTGATAAAATGCTCCTCCTGTGGGGTGAGCAGACCCTCCTCTTCAAAGCGGTAACTTACGCCACATTTTTTTAACTGCTCATAAAACTCCGCATAGGGAACTTCTCCCTCGCCGGATAAGTCACATTCTTCCCAAAACAGCGCGCTGTCTGTAAGTCCCAGAGAAAACGCCTGTGCATAAAACAAGGTTATCACTACCCGGAACGGCGAAATATCCGCTTTTGTGCGCCCGATTAAATACTGCACTCCGCACCAGAGCTTAGAAGAAGTCAGGTACAACAACACCGCATTCCTGCTTTTTTTATATGCTACGGGAGTCAGTCGTTCTTTGTGCTCTTCCAAAAGCTCCAGATAGTATAACGGCTCCTCGTAAATTTTTTTTAAGTGCTCCGCATACTCTCCGGCGGGACAAACCCCGTCCGCATAGCGCAGAACAGTGGTAGCGCCCCAGCCTAACAGCGCTGCTAACGGCTTTTTTCCGATACGGTAGCGTTCCAAAAGCTCCTTTAACTCTTCCGCAGAAATCCCTTCCTGCTGTGCCACGCTGCGCCCTCCTTTCCGATTACCGGCGCCTAATACTTCCGATATTCATTGATGCTGTCCGCAATAATTTTAATTCCCCGAATCAGGCGGTCAAAGATTCCGATGCGGTAGAAATTCACCAGCACCATTCCCACCGGTATCCCGATAATCATTCCGAGGATTCCGCCGAGCCGGTAGCCGACAAACATAAACAACAGTGTCGCAAGCGGATTCATCCCGATGCTGTCCCCCACCATTTTCGGCTGTAACAGCTGTTTTACCAGCTGGCACACAAGATAAAGTACGGTCAGCACAATCGCTTCCTTGTAACGTCCCATCACGATATCCACCACTACCCACGGACCGATTACCGTTCCGGTTCCGAACACCGGCAGCAAATCAAGGAACGCCGTCAGCAATGCCAGTAGGAACGAATATCCGACGCCAAGCAATTCAAACCCTGCAAACAGAATCACAATGATAATCAGCATAATTTTAAACTGTGCCTTAAAATATCCGCCCACCGCCGACTTTATGTTCTTCACAATCAGCCTGTAATACTCGATAACCGTTCCCGGCATAATTTTCTTCAGTCCGTCCACAAGCTTATCGTGATCCGCAATAAAGAAATAGGCGGCCAATATTGTAATAATGGCGACTAAAATGCCGTCAATAATATTTTTCACATAATTCCCCGCCACACTGATGGATGGCATTTCGAACTCGGAAATCGTCTTTTCCAGCCATCCCTCTAAACTGCTCGCAACACTTCCCAGACCCTTTTGAATGCTCTCCGGAAATTTGTTGTAAACCCCCTGCAGATTCTGCGACAGCTCTTCTATCAATTCCTGCGCGTCCTCTAAAAGTGTCGGAAGGTCGCCTATCAAATCAATCAGCTCACGGATTAAAATATAGCTGATTAAATACAGAAGTCCTACAACAGCCCCCAGAACAAGCACAATAATAATCACCGAACCGAATTTTCTCTTTACCTTTACCCTTTTTTCCAAAAAGCGCACCATCGGATTTGCAATCGCCGCAACAATAAACGCAATCACAAACGGCAGAAAAAACCGCAGAACATCCCCGATAAAGAGCACAAAAAGCACGACTCCTGTCAACGTCAGAAGAAAATTGACGAGAATCCTTTTGTAAATATCCTTTTCTTTCATAAGCGCCTCCCCTTTACAAATAATAACACGCTAGGAACGAAAAAACGGTTTTGCAAGCAGCGTAACCGCAAAAAACACCGCTGCCACAATCACAATCGTCGGCCCTGCCGCCGCATTCAGGTAGTAGGAAAGAATCAGTCCGAGCACTCCCGACGCAGTGGAAATAATGACGGAAAACAAATGGTACTCCCGCATATTCGAAGACAGATTCGCCGCGCTCGCCGCAGGCAGAATCAGCAGGGCGTTAATGATTAAAATGCCGACCCACTTAATGGAAAGCATCACAATCACTGCAATTAACACCGCAAATAAATCTTCAATCAGACGAACCGGAATGCCTTTACTCTTTGCCAGACTCTTATTAACGCTGCAGGCATGCAGTTTATTAAAACAAAACAGCCAAAAGAGAAGCGTCGCTGCAAACGCGCCCAGCAGATAAAAAATTTCTTTCGTCGTAATACTTAAAATATCTCCGACCAGAAGCGCCGAATACTTTGAAAAATTCCCGCCTCTCGATAAAATCACAAGCCCGACCGCCGTTCCGAGCGAAGAAAACACGGAAATAATCGTATCGGTAGAGGCGGAGCTTTTCCGATTCATATGACTTAACAGTAATGCAAACAACAGCGCAAACAACAGCATCGTCAAATCGGTTCCGGCAAAGCCGAGCAGAACGCCAAGCGCCATACCGGTCAGGGCGGAATGTCCCAGGGCATCCGAAAAAAACGCCATGCGGTTATTGACAATCATCGTTCCCAGCATGCCGAACAGCGGTGTAATAATACAGATTGCCGCCAATGCGTTTTTCATAAAACCGTAATTCAGAAACTCCACTCCGCTCTTCTCCTTCCTTTGTTTTCGTTTACAAGCCCTTGCAAAAAACGCGTGCCGGCACCGCCGCGGCAGTTTGCAAAGCGTCTAGCCGAAAATCTCGTGAAACTCCCTGCTTTCCATGACCTCCTCCGGCGTTCCCTCGCACAATACGGTCTTATCCATCAGGATAACCGAATCGGCATACTCCTTCACTAACGCCAAATCATGAGAAACCAAAATAACCGAAAGGTCATATTTTTGTTTCAGGTTATGAATGGTGCGGTAAAAAAGCTCCATTCCCTTCCGGTCCACTCCCGATATCGGCTCGTCCAAAAGCAGGAGATTCGGAACCGGCGTACAGGCAATCGAAAGCAGCACACGCTGCAACTCGCCGCCCGATAAATCACCCAGCCGCTTATCAATCAGATTCTCCGCCTCAAACAACGCAAGACGGCTTAAAATTTTGTCATAAAGCGCCCGCTTTCGATATAAAAATACCGGAGCGTTGCTGATACAGCTTGCAAACAAATCATACACGCTGACCGGCGCGTCCTTCTGCACATTCAGATTTTGAGGCACATAGCCGATTCGGAGCTTCTTCACCTTGTTTTCCTTCATATCCCGGAACTCTATCGTTCCTTCGTGCGGCACCTCGCCGAGAATCGCCTTAATCAAAGTGGACTTTCCCGCTCCGTTTCGCCCGATAATCGCCGTCAGCTTTCCGCAGTGAATATGAACATTGACATGCTCGATAATCGGAGTTTTCCCGGCGTACACGCCGATATCCGACATTTTAATACAATGCAGTCCGCACGCGGCGGAACGCTCCGAAAGATGTCCGGCACGTTTTTTTAATTCTTTATTTCGTTTTTTTCTTTCCGAACTGCCGGACATACTTCCTCCTTACCGCAGGCCATACGCCTGCTTTATCGTTTCCAGATTTTCTCTCATTGCTTTGCCGTACGGCGCAAGGCCTCCGCCCGCAGCCTGTCCCTCTGCGCTTCCTGTCACTGCGTCCAATACAAACACGTCGCCGTTTATCTCCGCCGCAAACGTATCCGCAACGGTCTGTGCGTAATCCGCCTCGGCAAACAAGTGCGTAATGCCGTGCAGTCTGCATTCCTCGATAATCTCCGCTGCTTCTCCCGCGGAAATCTGCGTATCGGAATCCATCGCAAGACAGTGAACGGTTTCCACTCCTAACATGCGAAATAAGTAAACAAAGCCTTCATGAAAGACTACGGTTTTCTCCCCCGAAAGTGCTTCCTTTACCGCCTCATACTCTGCCTTTAACGCCGTAAGCTCCTGTCGGCAGGCTGCGGCATTTGCTCTGTAAAGCTCCTCCTGTGCCGGATCTGCCGCCGCAAACGCCTCCTCTACCCGGGCAAGCTGCAACAGATAACCGTCGATATCCAGCCAGAGGTGGGCGTTTTCTTCCCCGGTATGCGTATGCTCTTCGGACTCCTCCTGCTCATGATGGTGCTCCGTGCCCTCCAGAAAGGAATATCCCTCCGAGGTATCCACAATCGTAAGCTGCTTATAGTCCTCCGCCGCCTTTGTAAGAAACAGTTCCATTCCGCCGCCGTTAATGAAAAACAGCTCTGCCTCCGAAAGCAGGCGCATATCCTGTGTCGTCAGTGTATAATCATGAATACATCCGCCGTGATTCTCCGTCAGATTCTTAACCTGTACCTGTTCCGCGCCCTCCGCTACCGCATCCGCCAACAGGTAAACAGGGTAAAACGAAGTCACACAAAGCATTCCCTCTTTTTCATCCTTACGCCCCGCTACCGCTGCAATGAACGCGGTAATACCTACCGCCGCGGCAAGAAGCACTGTCATAAAAATTACTTTCTTCTTTTCCATGTCTTATTCTCTCCCCATAAAATAGGCAACCGCAAAGCCGGCACCGAACGTAACCGCACTTGCAAAAACTGCGCCGACGGTAACGCTTCCGCCCAGCGCATTGAAAAATACCGGCACCGGAGATGCCGCAACCAGGCCCAAAATACCGCAATACGTCAGCTTTTCGTGATGCGCGAGCAGCCATTCGATTAACTTTGCGACAAAGAAAATACCAAGCAGCACGCCGATACCGAAGGGAAGCAAAATTGCGGTCTTTTCCAAAAGCACCGGAAGATTCCGGTCAAATACGGCAGAAATAAACTCCGTCACCGCGCCGGTCACCGGATTGTAATAACCGAACGCCAGCAAAAGCAGAGAACCGCTGACCCCCGGAATTACCATTGCCGCCGCCGCAAGCACGCCCAGCAACAGCATAATTACCGCGGTAAGAACGGACGGATTTGCTGCCCTCTCGACTCCCTCTCCCAAAAACTGCATGCCGATAATCAATGCAAAAAAGAGCGCAAACACCACGGCGCAGCTCAAAAAACTGCCTTTTTTACCGCCTTTTACCCTTTTTACCAGAATCGGAATCCCGCCGATAATCAGCCCGATAAACGCAAATGCCGTCGGCAGAGGGAACTTCACCAAAAGCACTTTTGTCAGCAAAAACGCAAACGCTCCGATTCCGACTGCCATGCCGATGACATACGGCAACAGCGTTTTTATGCTTTTCTTAAACTGCTTAAAAATACCCGTAATGGAACCAAGCAGTTTATCATAAATTCCCATCGTTACCATCATGGTTCCGCCGCTGACGCCCGGAATAATATTCGCAATTCCGATGACGATACCGCGGATTATATCTAACAAAAAATTCATTCCTTCTGCGCTCCTTTTCCGCTGTCCCTCCACGCCTTATCCTTGTCAATACGCCTTGTCCCGATTTGCTTTAAAAACAAATCCCCAAATATCATTATACACAATTCAGGAGATTGTTCAAGTAATTTGATTCTTAATTATTTATTGATTCAACACAAAAGCCCGCAAGTGCATAACATCTCATTGCACTTGCGGGCTTTTTCACTCTATACTCCAAGCAGCTCCTTCACTTCTTCATCTTTCGGCAGCATCACCGCAAGTTCGGAAAGAATTGCTCCTGCTTCTTCCGTCTTCCCTTCCGCTAATTGCTTCCGTACCATTGCCTTTAGCTGTTCCGCCAATGCAAGCAACTCCTGTTGCGCACTGTTTTTTGACAATGAAGCTTCCGGCTGCCGTTTCGGCACTTCCCGTGCTGTTGCCTTTTTTTCATCCAACAGCACTCGTACCACCGGAAGCAGCACCGGATATTCCTTTGCCGCCCGTTTGATTCCATCGCCCCAGACCGACATATCCTCCTCTGCCGTCATCGCCTCCTCCATAATATACGCGAAACGAATATTGGCCGGCAGTGCCGCCGCGCCGAACGCAGTAAGCAGTTCCGGGCGATAGATACCTTCACAATATTGCTTTACCGTTCCGATATACGCTTCCAAAAGCGTCCTCACCCTTCGGCTGCATTTCGCCGCAGTTTCGGCCTTCCGACCGTCTGCCGTATCGGCACTTTCTCCTTCTGCCGTGCTTCCATCCCCTTTTGTTGTCCGGCCGCACACAGCTTCCTCTGCCGCCAGTGCCAGCTGTTTTTCCGCAATTACCATATCTGCATAAAATAAAAAGCTCTTTTTCTCCTCCGGATATTGCTCCTTACAGGTATACAGGCTCTGCCGGAGAACTTCCAGTGCAGCCCCGTCCCGTTCTGCCGTCAGCAGGGAAACCGCTTCCGCATAAAGTTCCACGGAAGTCTGCTCCAATACCGTTCGAAACAGCCCGGCATTCCCGGACAACAGTGCTACCACCTCCGCGTCATACCTCCGATCGCTCTTTCGGTAATAGTCTTCCAGGTCCCGCAATGTGGTAATTCCCTTTCCTTCCGTAAAAAACAGATGGAAAAATGCAAAGTTTCCGTCCCGTAGCCCCAGAGCTTCCAAATCTGTCACAAACCTCTCACGCTTTTCCGGATACTTCTCATATACCGAATGAAGCGCCGCATACACCTGGGCATCCAAGCCGTCCACCCGTAACGCACGCGGAAGATATCCGGTGAGAAACACGGCATTTCCGCTACCGAGATAACACTGTAACAGTGCAAGCAGCAAGTCGGAGGCATTCTTTTTATCCCCTTCCCAGTCTGCCGCGTCAAAGAGCGCCTCTGCCTGTGCATAGTCCTTACTGCGCAAAGCTCCCATAATTCCTGCCCGCACTACCTTTTGGCGGCAGGCCGGAGACTGATAGTACGCAAAGTCCATGATAGGAAACTCTGCCGGCTCCCCCGCCTTTGGCGGTGCGTCATATTCTTCCAGATACCGTCTGCACTCCCGCTGCAGCTCTGCCTCCCGCTCCAGTTTCCCGTAAATAAGTGTTTTCTCGCAAAAAAATACCAGTCTTGTCTGATGCAGCAGGGGGTTCTCCCGCTCCAGCCGTTCATACTCCGCAAGCGCTTTTTCATACTCTCCCTGCTCGCAGTAAATCCGCGGCAATGCGGACAGCAGGTACTGTACAAAGGAATTCGTCACGGCATATTTTGTATTCTTTAGCGTTGCCAGACAAAGCGCCTTTGCATCCTCATAGCGTTCCGCTGCCCGGTATTCCTGCACTAACTGGGAACACATCCGGATATCCTCCGGATGCTCCTTTACCGCTGCCTCCTCTAACGTCAGATTCCGCAGCAGGTGCTTTTTCCGCTCCTCTTCGTTTTTATAGACATACCCATAGTGATGTACATAGGCATTCGCCTTCTTAATCATTTTCGGAAGCGGTTCCAGCCACTCATGAATTTTTCCGCAGAACCTTGTGTCCGGAGTCCGCTTTACCACTCTGCCAACGTAAGTATCCACATAGGAAGTTCCCTCAAAATCGTCATAATTACGCTGCAAATACCACAATGCGTCACAATACTTTTGTTCTTCTCCCAAAAAGAACGCAATCAGTTCCGTTACGTCCTCAAACCATTCGTCGTCATCCAGGTACAAAAACCATTCTCCGGTACATTCGGATAATCCTGCATTCCGTGCCGCCGAAAAATCATTACACCAGGGAAACTCTATCACCTTATCCGCATACTTTCCCGCGATATCAACAGACTCGTCCGTACAGCCTGTATCCACTATAATCAATTCACTCGGTACTGCCTTCCGTAGCGGCACCAGGGACTCCATACATTTTTCTATGGTATCTCTCCGGTTGTTGGACACCAGCATGGAAATACTAAGTACCGGTCGTTTCTTTTCACTCATAGCAAATCCCCTTTCGTACACTGCACCTTAATCTATATATCGGCAACAACGCATAATTTTTTAGGACAATTCCACCTTTAAATTCATTTTAGCGTGATTTTTAGCGTTGACTTTTTCCTGATTCTTTGCGGCTCCGGTGTAAGCTTTACGGAGAACTTTTCGGAAAAAGAAGGGGCACGCTCCTAGGTGCGTGCCTCTTCCGAAAAAGCTTATGTGTATGTGGTTTTTTACCTTGCCGGCAATTAGCCAAGTAAGGAAAGAACACCCTGGTTGGACTGATTTGCCTGAGCCAGCATGGACTGGGAAGCCTGAGACAAGATGTTGTTCTTGCTGTACTCCACCATTTCCTTCGCCATATCAACGTCACGGATACGGGACTCTGCAGTCTGCAGGTTCTCAGCTGCCGTGTCGAGGTTGGAGATGGTGTGCTCCAGACGGTTCTGGATAGCACCAAGTGCGGAACGCTGCTTGGAAACCTTCTCGATTGCACCGTCGATAGCATTGATAGAAGAAGCTGCCTTCTCCTGATCGTCTACACGAACGTTGGAACCGTTAACACCAAGAGCGGTTGCTCCCATGTTGTCGATGTTGAAACTGATGGTCTGACCGTAGTTTGCACCAACCTGAAGCTTCATGCCGTCGGTAGCAGCACTGGTATCATAATTAGCCTGTCCAAGGAAAGCATCCTCATCACCAAGACCTGTACCACCTGCCAATGTTACAGTGGTCTTAGCAGCTTCCTTGTTGGTCATCATGATGGTATTCGGCTCATCCGGGGTAGCACCCTTAAGCGTAACGGATACATCCAGTCCAGCCTTCTTCAAGATACCTTCGATGTCCTCTGAGGTATACTCTTTACCGGTCTGAAGCTTTAACTCGTAGGTGCCGGCAGTAATATTGCCCGGTGAATCTGCACTCATGTTATAGGCAGCAGGAGTTTTAACCTTAGCTTCCTCTTTACCATCTTCCGCATCCCAGGTAATTTCAATTGTGACATTCATGTCTGCACCATACTTATTAGCAGTAATATCAATCGTGTCAGCACCTACTCCGCTAGTAGCAAAATCAGCAATTGCCGTACCTACCTTGGTAGCCTTTGTGCCTGCAACAGTAGCTGCACTTGTTACTGCTCCCGATGCGGTATACACACCGTTTGCAAACTTAACAGAAACATTTGCCGGAGAAGCAGTTGCCGTGGAGTCCTCCTGCTTTGCATTCTTAATGAGATTGTCAATCTCATTCTGAGTATAGGTCTTATTCTGAGCAAGATTAAGAGTTAACTCTTTACCACCTGCGTTCCAAACTGCGGACTCACCGCCTGCAGTTGCAGTGGTGGTAGCCTTTACGGTAACACCTACTACATCAGAAGTAACGAAAGCACCAAGATCGCCATCATAAATACCGAACTTCGGACCGGCTGTACTACTACCTGCGCCTGCTCCGCTGAAGGAACCGTCTAACAGCTTCATGGTGTTGAACTCGGTGGTATCAGCGATACGGTCAAGCTCGTCCTGAAGCTGGGAGATTTCATCCTGCAGATTGGAACGGTCATCGTCAGTCTCGGTACCGTTGGCTGCCTGTACGGAGAGCTCTCTCATTCTCTGAAGAATGGAGTGGGACTCGTTTAAAGCACCCTCAGCGGTCTGGATAAGAGAAATACCGTCCTGTGCATTGGTGGAAGCCTGATTCAAACCTCTGATCTGGCTTCTCATCTTCTCGGAAATTGCAAGTCCTGCTGCATCATCTGCTGCACGGTTAATTCTGTAACCGGAAGAAAGCTTCTCTGTGGACTTACTTACTGCACTTGTTGCGATTCCTAACTGTCTGTTGGCATTCATTGCCTGCATATTGTGTTGAACAACCATACCCATAAAATCTACCTCCTTATATTGGTTCCATCCTCTCACTATGAGGGGATGAAGTCCCCCGAATCCTTTCGGGTCACTTTGTTTGGGTTAACATTGTTTCGCCGGCAGCTTCCTCACCTAGGATTTGAGTTACTGCCTTACGGGAATGCCGTTTGGGCTTCCCGCCGGACAAGTTCTTTGTCCTTACACTAACTATATCGGATGTGCCGAAAAGAAACTTTAGAGTAAAAGAAACTTTTTTTAAAAATTTGTACTAACCCTTAAATCATGGAATCTATTACAGAATGCCGCTTAAAAACCCGCCATCTTCACCGGTCTCAGCACCTCATACCCAATTCCCTCCGGGTAGTGTCTCTGGTAATCCTGACAAATCTCTTCGTTCCACTCATAGCACACGTTTCCGTGCTTTGACGGGTCATAGTTCCAGGCAAGTGTTTCCACGCGTCCCATAACCTCGCCGTTGTCTTTCAGATAATCAAACGGCGGATGATAAAACACCAGATAATCGCTTGCCGGGAAACTTCTCATCTCAAAGCCCTCCGGGATTTCTCCGTCATAATCCTCCGGCACACCAAAGCCGTAAAAATACCCCTTCTTACCATTTTCATAAAACCATCCTGCGGTATGTCCGGTTACAATCGGATGGGATACATGACTCATACTGTCGATAATGCCGCATACCGTATCGCAGTCGTGACGGCTCCAAAAGCTACCATAATCCGATGCCGCCGTATCCCAGATACCGATATATTTATGCGCCGGGACATGCTCTACCCTCACACGCGCCTCCGTTAATGCTGTTGCATTCATTGTTGGTCCTCCTTTATCGATGTAATGTTCCGGGAAGAAAACCACCTGCAGATTGGCGAGACGGACCGGTCGCGGCTTCTTCCGATACGCCGCCGGAGTGCACCCGTAGGCATTCATAAAAGCTCTCGTCAGAGCTTCCTGGGAAGAGAAACCGTATTTCATTGCGATATCCAGAATCCGTTCCTTCGTATCCCGGATTTCAAGCGTTGCTTTCGCCAGACGCCTTCCCGCAACATAATTTTTAACCGTCATTCCTACGATTTCATGAAATTTGGTGGAAACATAATACGGGGAATATCCTATCTCCTCCGACATCTGCAAAAGCGTCGGGTTCTCCGTTAAATGCTCCTCAATCCAGTCAATCATCTTTTGTATCGTCTCATTCCATTCAAACAAGTCGTTCCCTCCTTTCACCCCAACTATAACACAACATTCTTAAAAAAATTTGATATCAGTTGCAAATCATACTATTTTTGTATTTGTCCGAGTAGCTTAAATCCGCTCCGTCCTTCCCACCTTTGCTTCCGGAGAGATTTCCACCTGCTCGCTGTACTGTACCAGGTCTATTTCACAGCCTTCGCCGATAGCTACGACACGGCCCGAGACCCGTGGTGTTATAACGCCTTCTAACGCTATTTCATCTCCCTCAACGGAGTTTTTTACAGATACACTTCCTTCTGCGCCTTTTACAAAGGAAGCAAATAACGGGAGGCGAATTTTCTTCTTTTTCCCGGAACGCTTATAGATTACAATCCTGCTGCCGCCGATACTGCCGATTTCCATGCCTTCTCTAAACTCAATCTCGATTTCTTCCGCATTTAACAGGCCGCCGCAATCCAGCTTCCCGTTGACCTTCACGGTTTCTGCTTCAATATCTCCTGCCGCCGCCCCCTTCCCGGATATTGAGAGCGTCTTACACCTCATCGCTCCGCCGCATCGTCCGCCGCCGGAAATTGCAATACGTTCCTTCGCCGCAACATCTCCGTTCCCGGTAAACCCGCCGGAAATCGTAATGCTTCCTGCCGTTACTTTACCGGAAAAATGACCGCTTCCCGATACCTGAAAGTCGCTCTCGCAAACAATCTCGTTACCGTTTGCCGAACCGGACACCTGAAAGCTGTTACACCTCACCAGCCCGGCCAGCTGACCGCTTCCGCTGATTCTGATTCTGTCATACTCTCCTGCGGCAATCTGACCGCTTCCCGAAATAATCATATCCATATTAATCTCTCCTCTCCTTCTCTTCCCGAAAACCTAAGACCTCTTTTGTTACATCCTTTTTTGCTCCGTTTCCGTCATCCAAAAGCACCACCTGTATCTCATTCAGATAGAACGTCTTATCTCCGTATACCGTCCGAATCGTCAACACCGCTTTTGCTTCCGACTCCTGATGAAACTGTTTTGAAAGCTCATCCAGAGAGTAATCATCCTTCTGACTTTGAATCAACTCCACCCGCTCACAAATCAGTTCCTTCGGGAAAAAGGTTTCCTGCCCTGTGACCGTTGCCTTCTTAAGAAACCACTCCTCCGGAATCAATCCTTTTCGTTTCCAGCGATACAGTGCCCCGTAAGAAATCCCGTAACGCTCTAACAATTCTTTCTTTGAAATCAACTCTTCTCCCATCGGTGCCTCCTTTCGTAACAATGTTACGAATCTATCATAACATAACATTGTTACGCTGTCAAGTACACTTAGACATCATTTTCATTTTTTCGCTTTCTGCCAGACTCATATGCAGCTCTGCCTCTCCTGCCACCGGATGCTTTGCGGCAGCCTTCTTCATATCCTCAAAAATCTTTTCGGCAGATACCGGCTTACGCTTCGGAAGCTTTTTCGGCAGCTTCTTATTTTTAGAACGTACCAGCCACTCTGTTATTTCCCTCTCCTCATCATTTAAGAGAAGGTAATAGGCATATTTCACACGCAGCACGGAAATGTCCTTTCCCTGGGCAAAGACCGGCTGTAATACCGCATAATATGCGGCAATCTGCTCTATGGGTGCCTTTCTCTGCAACAGCAGATACAGTCGTTCCAAATCAATGGAATTCTTAAAGCCCATAGGAAGCTTTGTCATCTCCTGCTCCATGGACGCCAGACATTCCTCCGCCTTATCCTCTTCCTTCTTCTGCAAATGCCGGTAAAATGCCTGCAAACGCACATAACAGGTCAGTGCATTTAACCGACCATGCTTTCCGGCATCAAACATCTCCTCCGGAAGCTCGTCAAATACAGCGCCGCTGCTTAACATGGCATTCAGCTTCAGCTGCAGATAAAACGCCTTTTGGTTTTCCTTTGCCTTCCTGCAAAGGAGACAGTTCTTTCCGTCGTTCGGAATCCCGATTGTCATCGGAATCAGATTGGAGCATACAAATACCAGCCCGGTAAAAATAAAAACACCGACAGCCCATACAAGAATAGGACATTTCAGAAAGAACAGCGGAATTACAAGCAGACAGGAAATCAGGTTCATAAATCCGCCGCCGAGATTATACCAGAAATACGGGTATCTGCCGTCCTCCTTCCACTCCGGCGGTGTCATAAGACACTGCCCCATGGTTCCCGGCACCTTCAGCTTCTTTCTTATCAGCCTGCCGTCCTTTTTCACAATAGTAAAGGAAAACACACGGAACGAAAGGAACCCATATCCGGTCAGCAGACCGAATATCAGATGCCCGCCTTCGTGTATGATTGTATGCAGAACCATCGCCACAAGATAAAATAAGAACACCGCAAGCACATATAAAATCTCCAAGCCGTCCTTTACCGGGAACGGTGCCAATTTTTTCAGGCCTAAAGATGCTTTATCCATATACATTGCTCCGAAAAAGCCAATGAACGCACCGAACAGCATACAGACCACAAAGAAAATCAACATTCCTTTGCTGCCCTTTTTCCGCTGCTTTCTCTTTTGTTTTACATACTCCTCATAAACAGCTATGCTCTCCGTACTAATCTTTTCTTTTACGCTCATACAATTCTCTCCTTATTCCTATTTCATCGCATTAGATGCTGTTAAAAAAAGCAACAAAGAGGATCTGCTCCCTGTTGCTTTTCTACAACGATTTCTTACTTAAATACGATTTGTGCAAAATTGTAAAGGCCTAAGTTCCACACCTGATGGTCATGGTAGCCCGGCACCTTATGCCACATAAAGTTTTCGCCTTCGGTAATCTTGTCTGTCAAAGCATCCAGACCTTCTACCGCCGCACTTGCGCTGGCAAGCGCGGTTCCGTCGCTTAACCCGCAGATGTTATAGAAATAATGAATCTCATAGTCCTCAAATGCCTGTAACTTCTCCGCAATCACCGCTGCCGTATTGGAGGTCGGTGCCGCGGAAAATGCTCCGAAATAGCTCATAATATCCAGGCACTCACACAAGCCGATGTTAATGGTCTGCATACCGCCCATAGAGAGTCCTGCCATGGCACGATGGTCTCTTGCGGCCGTCAGGTCATAACCGTTTTCATCGTACTCCGCATAAGTAGCAAAATTTGCATCGATATACGGAATCAAATCATTTCTGAGCTCCTTTCCGAACTCATAAAAGGAATAGGCATTGTCAAAGCTTGTATTCGTATAGTTCACACAGGAACGGCCATTCGGAACCACGATAATAAACGGTTCCGCCTCTCCGTAATACATCAGGTTATCCATCACACATCTGATATCATCAAAAATACCGTTGATTCCCCACTCCTGTTCGTTTCCGCCGATACCGTGCATTAAGTAAAGAACATTGTACTGCTTTGTTTCATCATACTTCGGCGGAAGGCATACATACGCATGCTTTGTAATCTCTTCCCCGTTATCTGCATACGCATAGGTTGTATAATTAATGTCAACAACCCGTCCCGCATACTCCTTATTAAGCTTTGCATACTCTTTCGGATAAGAGGAATCCTCCAGCTTCGCAGGCTCATGTACCGGTTCCGGCGTCGGCGTCGGTGTCTTTGTAGGCTCCGGTGTAACTGTCGGTTCCGGTGCAACTGTCGGCTGCTCCGTCGGTGCGTTCGTTGCCTCCGGCACATCTGTTACCGTATTACTTCCTTCCTCTGCCTTTCCGCATGCCGCCATGCCACAGAACAGCGTTACGAAACAAAAAGCTGCTATTACTTTTTTCATCCATTTTCTCATTGCAATACTCCTTTTCTTGTTATTTTTTGCTACACATTGTGTCGTCGTCTTACCCGTTATCCATGAAACAATCCATAGTACGGTTCGTTCAGTTTTCTAACGCCGGATTTTGAAATACAAGCTGTGCAAAGTTATAAAAGCCGAGATACCACACATAAAAAGTATGCTGCCCCTTAATCTTATGCCACATAAAATTGACACCATCCGTCAAACGGTCCGTCAGGTCCGGAAGACCATTGACGGCACTCTCGGCGCTCCAATACGCGGTTTCATCCTCCGTACCGCAGATATTATAAAAATAGTTAATTTCATACTCCTTAGGATAATTGTTCAGTATTTGTGCGATTTTCTGTGCGGAATAGGACGTCGGTGCTGCGGAAAAGGCGCCGAAATAACTCATGATATCCAGGCACTCACACAAACCGATGTTAATCGTCTGCATACCGCCCATGGAAAGTCCTGCCATTGCGCGATGGTCTCTTGCCACAGTCAAATCATATCCGTTCTCGTCATATTCCCCGTAGGTAGCATAATGACTGTCTATGTAAGGAATCAAATCATTCCGAAGCTCCTGCCCGAACGAATAAAACGCGTTCGTTCCTCCTTCGATTCCGGACTTTCCGTTCGGCGTCACCACGATAAACGGCTCGATTTCACCGTAATAGGTTAGACTGTCCATTATCTTCTTTACCTTTGAAGACGAATCCACCATTCCCCATTCGCTCTCGCTGCCGCCGATTCCGTGCATGAGATAAAGGACATTATACTTCTTACTTGTGTCGTAATTCGGAGGCAGATATACATACGCATACTTCGTTGTTTCCGTATCGCCTCCCGCATGATAATTTTTCGATTTGTACTCAATATGCTCTATGGTTCCCTCGCAGCCTTCATAGCTCTTTGTATAAATCCCCGGGATGGCAATATCCTCTATCTCCACAGGCTCTCTTGTCGGCTCGGGTACCGGTGTCGGTGTCGGTTCGGGTGTCGGTGTTACCGTCGGCTCTGCGGTCGGTTCCGGTGTAACCTCTCCCGCCACCGTCGGTGTCTTTGTTACTGCCCCATCATTTCCGCTTTCCTCTGCGCCGGTTCCGCAGGCTGACACCACGAAAAGCAGCGCAAAGCACCCCACTCCCCTTCCGATTTTCCGTACCAGTCTTCTCACTGCAATACCCCTTTCTTTTCTCCATATTTGCCGGAAACACCGCCGTTGCTTTCGGTTCCTCCCGGCAACTCTTTTTATTCTAATTAGGTTTCTAATTAGCTCTTCCCTTTTATTATATCGTGTTTTCCGCTATTGTCAAGTATTCCATGTGTTTTGATTGGTTCGGCGTCAAAATAACCACTATTCCGGAAACCTTACTTATACAGCAGCTTTTCCACCTCATCGGCTTTCAATACCCGCCCCATAGACACAACCTTTTCATTAACTACAAGGGCGGGCATACTCATAACGCCGTATTCCATTACCTTCTCCATATCGGTAACATATTCCACTTCCACGGATAATCCCATTGCTTTCACAGCTTCTTTTGCATTCTCATATTGTTCACGGCAGGATTTACACCCGGCTCCCAGTACCTTAATACAGCAAATACCGTCTTTTCCCTCTGCACAGCAATCGTTGGCAACGCTGCTCGCCTCATTTGCCGGACAGCCACAGTTGCAGGCGGAAGTTTTCTTTTCTTCTTTTTTCTTACCAAAATGAAATTGTGACATAATCAATTACCTCCAAATGTTATATAATTATATTTTGTATCGCGTTGAAGAAGTAACCAACAACGGTAATACCAACCGTACATATTGCGATGAAGATACCGAGCAGCCTCGGCTTTACCGCTTTGCGCAGCATAATCATTGACGGCAGGGACAGTGTTGTAACGCCCATCATAAAGGAAAGAACGACTCCGAGCAGCGCCCCCTTTGCAAGTAACGCTTCCGCAATCGGGATTGTACCAAAGATATCCGCATACATCGGAATGCCCGCAGCCGTCGCGAGTACCACGCCAAACGGATTCCGTTCGCCAAGCACCTTAACAATAAAATCCTGCGGTATCCAGTTATGAATCACTGCTCCGATTCCTACGCCAACCAAAACATAAGGAACAACCTTTTTGGCGGTGGAAACGACCTGCTCCCACGCATATTTCATACGGTCTTTAAAGTGCAGTTCTTCTTGCGGAACATCAAGAGCGCGCCCGTTACGAATATATTCTTCCACTTGATTTTCAAGATGCAGCTTTTCAATCAGTGTACCACCCGTAACCGCAATCACAAGTCCAAGCACAACATAGACAGCCGCAACTTTCCAACCGAAAATACTCATCAGCAGTACAAGACTTCCGAGGTCAACCATCGGAGAAGAGATGAGAAACGAAAATGTTACTCCAAGCGATAGGCCTGCACTTGTAAATCCGATGAACAAAGGGATTGACGAGCAGGAACAGAACGGCGTCACCGTGCCAAGCAAAGCAGCGATTATATTAGCCCATATTCCGTGAAATCTGCCGAGCAGCCTCTTTGTCCTCTCCGGCGGAAAATAACTTTGAATATAGGAGATAAGTAAGATTAAAATGCCCAGAAGAATCATAATCTTAACGGTATCGTAAAGGAAGAACCGAACGCTGCCGCCAATCCTGCCTGTTGTGTCCAAACCGCAGGCATTTAACATTGTGCTTATGAGCCGGCTCAGCCATTGCATTCCGAGGACCTCATTCTGAAAAAAATCCCATGCAGCTTTTATCGTTTCCATAAAAATCCCCTTTCATATAGCCAAATTGAAATATATCTATGTGATGAAGATAGAATAAGTCGTGTGAGAAAATGACGTGTTTATCAATCTTCACAGCACGACTTTTCTTCCCCCATCCCGTCAACGGTTGTTAAAGCCTTTAGGCACTTTGCCGCATAATCTGCGCCTTCCGGAGAGATAGAATAGTGCGTCCACTTACCTTCTTTACGTCCGACCACAACACCGGAGTCACAAAGGATTTTCATATGGTGGGAAAGAGTCGGCTGTGTAACATTGATTTCTTCCAGTAGCCGACAGCCGCATTTTTCGCCCGTACGCAGAAGTTTGAGAATGTGTATACGGTTTTCGTCACAGAACGCCTTAAAAATCATAGCGGTTTTCTTTTCGTCCGAATTCATATCAGCCTCCTCCGATAGATAAAAATCTATCTGTTATTATATTCATCGCATATCGATTTGTCAAGTCCCGCTTCCTTCCTCCGGCACTTGTTTCTTATCGGTCAAAGTGCGGCAGGCAGCCCCTAAGAGCCGCCTGCCGCACTTTTGCACTTATTTTTATTTTGGAATGTTGTCTTACTCTGCCTGCTGCAATGCCTCCAACACCTTATAGTACGCATCCTTTTTCTTGTAGTCCTCGTCAAACAGACCGCAATAAGGACTGTTCATCTTATAGCTGTAATTGTTCTTATCCATCCACGGAGCGTCCATCAGACCCCAGATGGAAATATTCGTAATCATGGTTTCTTCGGCATTCAGTTCCGCATACATCTCAAACAGCTTTCCGCAAAACTCTGCATGCTCCGCCTGCAGCTCCTTGTCATAGTTGCGGACTGCCATTTCCGTCACATGCACCTCTACGCCAAGGTCGTGATACTTCTTTACCGCCGTGCGAATCCGTTCGATATCCTCCGGATTCATACAACCCTCCTGCTCGCCGTAGCCGCCGATGTAGCTCTGCATACCGACGCCCTCGCAAAGCTTCCGGTAGTTCCCGTCCGCGTCTTTTGCATAGCTGTTAATGCTCTTTACCAGTTCACAGATTGCATCGCGTTTTTCCGGGAAAAAGGTGTTGTAATCGTTATAAAACAGAGTAATACTTACCTCCGGATTTTCCTTCTGCAGCTTTTCCACGGTATCCTTTGCATAAAGGAAGGAAAGCTCTACATAATCGTTCCCGATGATATTGTAAAACTGATTTGCCGTACCGCTTCTGGTTGTTCTGATATGGCGCGCATCCGAAGCGTCATAATCCGACTTACTGTCCCCGACTGCCTCATTTACAACATCCCAGCAGTAAACCACGCCAGGAAACTCGGTTTCAAAATGAGTAATTACCTTTTCGATGTAATACTGTAACCGTACCTTCATTGTTTCCGAATCCACATACGGGCCGTCGTTCGTATAACCTTCGCGGAAAAACCAGTCGCACATATACGCGTCCCATACAAGCACATGTCCCCGGACGCCGATTCCCAAAAGCTCCGCTAAAGATACAATCGCGTCCGCCTGTGTATAGTCCATAACCGGCATACCGTCCGTACTCCACTGGGAGCCCTTCTGACTCAGCAGGGAATACGCTTTCATCTCATTGGAGGCGGTAATACTGTTAAAGTCCTCCATAATCATCATTTTATAAGAAAGGTCCCGAATCCCGTATGCGCTCGCATTTGTACCGAAGCTAAAGCCAAGCTTTTCCGCCGCTTCTTTAATGGTTCCCTCCGCCTGCGGTTCCGGCGTTACGGTCGGCTCCGGCTCTGCCGTTGTTTCCTTCTGAAATGCAATCTGGGCAAAGTTATAAAAACCTAAATTCCATACAGCAAAATCGTGACCTCCGCTGACGGTCTGCCACATAAAATTCTCGCCCTCGGTTATCTTATCGGTCAGCGCATCCAGTCCCGTAACCGCGCCTCTCGCACTGGCAAGCGCCGTTCCGTCGCTCAGACCGCAGATATTATAAAAATAGTTAACCTCGTATTCGGAAAAGTTCTCCAGCTTTTCCGCAATCACTGCCGCCGTGTTACTCGTCGGCGCTGCGGAAAAGGCTCCGAAATAGCTGATAATATCCAGACATTCGCATAAACCGATATTAATTGTCTGCATGCCGCCCATCGAAAGACCTGCCATTGCGCGGTGGTCACGGGCTGCGGTCAAATCATATCCGTTTGCGTCATAATCCGCATAAGTAGCATAGTTTGCGTCTATGTACGGAATCAAATCATTCCGGAGTTCCTGCCCGAACACATAGAAAGAACCGTGATTGGAACCCGTGCTTTCATACTTCGCACTGGAGCGTCCGTTCGGCACCACTACGATAAACGGCTTGATATCCCCGTAATAAATCAGATTATCCATTGCCAGCTTTACCGTAGAAAAGGCATTATGGATTCCCCACTCCTTTTCATCTCCGCCGATACCGTGCATCAGGTAAAGTACATCATACTGCTTTTCTTCATCGTACTCCGGCGGCAGATACACATAGGCATGCTTTGTAATCTCCGCACCGTCCCCGAAATAATCATGGGTCTGATAGTCAATATATTCCACTGTCCCGAGAAAATCCTTGTTCAGCTTTTTATATTCTGCCGGAATCTCGGCGTCCTCAAGCTTAGCCGGTGCCTTGGTCGGTACAGGGGTTGCCGTCGGCGCAGGAGTCGCTGTCGGTTTCGGTGTGGCAGTCGGTTCTAAGGTCACCGTCGCCGTCGGTGTGCCCGTTACCTCGCTCATCCCTTCCTCCGCACCGTTCTTACATGCGGCAGTACCGCAAAGTAAGGTCAGACAGCATACGGCAGCCGTCATTCTTCGAATCATTCTTTTCATTGCATTGCTCCTTCCTTTTCGCTCAATGCGTTTTAGCATCCTCCATCTGATTAGTGCTCTAATTATTCATCTAATATCATATACCCTGTTCTGTTGATTTGTCAATCGGAATCCGTGTCTTCCCCGACTACGCCTGCGTCAAATTTTTTGTAACACGCTCCAGCAGAGCCGTCAACTGCTCCCTTTCCTCCCAGGTGAAATCCCGGTAGCTTTTCTTCTCCACTTCATCCACGCCTTCATCAACCTTATCCGCCAACTGCCGTCCCAGTTCTGTCAGATAAACCTGATAGGCCCGCTTCCCCCCCGAAACATGCGTCGTTTCCTTGCGTATAAGGCCTTTTTTCTCCATATTTGCCAAAAGCACCGCCATCGTGGCAGGTTCTACATGACAAAGTGCCGCCAGTTCTTTTTGCAGATATCCCTCCTGATAACGAAGTCTTGACAAAACCTTGGGCTGCCCCGGCGACAAATCCAGTTTTTGAAACTCCGCCCAACTGCTTCTCTCGTGTGCAGCCGACGCTTCAATCAATGCAACATGCAATCGTTTTTCCATAATTTCCTCCAGCTTTACAAACGTAGGTTGTGTACCGATATCCTTCATTTTATGAATTCTTTCTGCTAATTAGTCCGCTAATTAACAACTCTAATTAATAGTATAGCGTATTTTCTCCATTTGTCAAGAAAGCGTTTCACCGTCCTGCTTAGTTCCACTTCAAAAAATAAAGTTTTATTTTGATTCTATATAATGTTTATTGACAATAGTCCTCAAGCGTGATAAAATTTATTTTGTTGCGTTATGTGAACAAGGTAAGTAAAACAAGTGAAGGTATTTACTCAAGAAGGGAAAAGCAAAAAGAAAAGGAGTATTGGAATGAAACAAAGCAGGTTGATGCAAAAGGTCAAAAGATTCATGGCCGGTGTTGTTGCATTGGCAATGACAGTCACAATGTTTCCTGCGGCTTCTGCAACAGCGGCAGAACCACAGGAAAAGTACCCGTACACGTTATTTGCGGCTTCTGATGCAGAAGGTGCAATTACTATTACCGGAAACGCATGCGTCAACGGTAATATTGCAACGAATGGTACTACCGTTTTTACCGGAAATACCATCAATAGGAACGGTACCATTACCGAACAGGTAAACGAAAACGTGATTGATATTTCTGCAATGCTTGATGAGCTCTACTTTGCAGGTAAAAATGTGACAAACCTTACGGAGAATTATGTTTCCGAAGAAGTGAACTGTAATGTCTCCAGTCCGACGGTAGTTCAGGGAACTATGGAAGTGAAGGGGAATGTAAACCTGAACGCATCGGTAAAGGTTTCTGAGGACATTACGATTGAAGCTGATTCCCTTAATGCAAACAATGCAGTTCTCTATTCTGAGAACAGAGACATTTTCATTTCCGGTAATAATGTAAACTTTACCGGCCTTTTGTATGCTCCGGAGGGTGACGTAACGATTACGGCACAGCATGTAAATTTGAACAGTATTATCGTGATTGCGGATACAGTCACCTTAGAAACCGGGAATGCCAATATCAACTACAATCCGAATATGGCTGAAATTATAGGAGCGAATTCCGGAAAGGAAACAACAGAGCCGGATATAGAAGCTACCGTGCTTTTCCTGCTCGGTAAATTTAATGCAGAAAATCAGTCCGTTGACATGGAATGGTATACGAATGCAGCCGAAGCGGATGTTACGGTGTGGACTTCGACAGATAATGTAGCCTATGAGCAGGAAGCTACGGTAACCGGAGTAACTACCTATCAGTACGTAATCACTGAGGAGTTTGAAACCAGGTATTTCAAAGCATCCGTAACGGATGAACAAGGGAATACTGTGGAAACGGCACCATTTGTTGTAGCTAAGACAGAAAATGGATATTTCGTGAGTCCTCTCGACAGTGATAAGGACGGAATTGCTGATGAGTACGAGCTTCTTGCGGGAACTGATGTAAACAACCCGGATACCGATGGGGATACTTTGACGGATTATGAAGAGTTGTACATAAGTCATACCGATGCTACAAAGTATGATTCGGTTACGGAAGGACTCTCCGATGCGGAGGCTGATTCCGACGGTGACAGGCTTTCTAATCGTGAAGAAATAGAATACGCTACGGATGTACAGAATCCGGATACGGATAACGATACCTTAACAGATTATGAGGAAATTGTAGTTTATAACACCGACCCGTTAAAGGCTGATACGGATGGGGATACTTTAAAGGATGGAGATGAAATCGCACTTGGTCTTGACCCGCTGAACCCGAAGACCTTCGGTGTTCCGGATGCTGAGTACATGGTAGAGCAGACTATCTCTGCAGATAGCGAGGCACTTGAAGAAATCAATACCGACGAGAATGAATATCGCCTTGCCGTTGATGTTACTGCTTCCGGGTATGTGGAAGGGAATTTAACGGCAAAAGAAACCGGATATGCAACGGCGATTCAGAATGAGTTCATGGTAGGTATCGCATCCGAATTGTCTTACACGAATGAGGATGGGATTGAATCGGTTACACTTACCTTTGAATTGGACGATGAAGTAATCGAGGATTCTTTGGGACTATTTCCGGGAGTAGAAGAACTTTCCGGCATCAAGCGTTTTAACGTATTTAAGTATTTTGAAGAGCTCAATATGCTCCTCCCGATTGAAACGGTTGTGGATGAGGAGAACAACCGTATCTATGCTACCACTGATGAGCTTGGTACCTATTGTGTCATGGATATGGAGCTTTGGCTTGCGTCCTTTGATGTGCCGGAAGGGGTGTATATGGATACTCCGGCAACATTTTCTTTAAGGGCAGATGCAACGACTGACGAGTTTGACGTGGAAGAAATGCTGTTTGGTTTTAGCGGGACGCCGGAAGAAGTTACCGAGATTGAAGAAATTGTACCATTTACAGAGGCAGAGCAGGAGGTACCGATGTTGTTTGCACTCAATCGCCCGACCAACGTTACACCGATTGATGTTGCCTTTTTGCTTCAGTCTTCCGGTCAGTTGCCGGATACATTTACCACGCAGAAAGCAATGTTGGTAAATCTGTTGGGTGCTTTAAGTGAAGAATTTGGCGAAGGTAATGTACGCTTTACGGTTATCAACTATAATCTTTACGGTGCAGAAGTTCTTGAGACGGAGACAGGAACTACGTGGTTTGTTAACGACAGCGATTTGTATTCTGTATTGGATACGATAGAGTATCAGTATACCTATGACTATACAGACCGCGGAAATGCCTTTGAAACATTACAAAAAGAAGTAGAATTCAAAGAAAATGCGGCGAAGTTCATTTTTCAGGTGATGAACGGTTCGACAGGTGTTGGATATCAATATTTTGACCAGATAAATACGTGTACGAAGCTTGGTATCAATTATTCTGAGTTAGTACCGGAGGGTTATTTTTATCTTGATCCGACCTATGGACAGCAGGTGGCTGATGCGATTGCAAGCACAAATGGTATGAATGTAACATATGGAAGTACTACACCGTATGAAGTATATACTCATATTATCACATATGCGGTGCCTCCGCAGGTGAACTTTGAGGCGTTTGTACCAAGCGGTTGGAAAAAAATTGTATTAGACGGTATTTTGGATCCGAAAAATGGTGTAAATTCTGATACAGATGATTTGACGGACTGGGAAGAGGTAAATACAGAATTACTCAGTTGGGATACTGATGGAACGGTTATTTTACCAACCATGAAGGATTTTATTTACTGGGTAAATAAGCCGTATGCGGAAGCCGGAGTGGAAAGATATTTACAGTCAAAAAGTACGCAAATGTCACCTATCAACTTTGACAGATATGTAGACTATGTTCGGAATTCTATGTGCATACTTCCGATTCATTCAGACCCTACGGAGGCTGATTCTGACGGGGATGGGTTACTAGATGGAACTACTCAGTATTACCAGTTTGAAGAAGATTATGTGAAGGCAATTGCACCATTAGACCCAGAGCCTATGAGTTATACTGGACCTAAAAATCTTTGGATAAACCATATAAATGAAATGAAGAATGGAATAGTTCCGACGGATTATATGGAAGATGCAGCAGGGCTTGAGTTCCCGGTAGATAAGGAAATAGCTGATTTCCTTGTGGCATTATTATTAAAATACCGTGATGAAATAAATGAAAAAGAAGATTTAATAAGGTTGATTGCTATGTGTATAAAATATATCTCAGAGGGTAGTACAGAATTGGGTGCATATCTACTCAATTTCGTGTATGATGAAGATTATGTTGCATACCATTCACAAATTGATACATGGCAAAGATCTTTTGGATATAACGATCTATATGATGATGCCTTTCGAATGGGCTCTTTTATGAATTACGGAAGGGTTGATTTCCACGTGGATGGAATAAACTATGCATTATGGGCGTGGAAGGGTGACTATTGGAATCTTCAGAGTGGTGCGGAAGTTGGGTTGTATATATATAACGGTAAGGTGTCAGAAGTATCGGGGCAAAAGCACTATGATGTAGTGGATTTCGAAATGCCGATGACATTGAGTTTATACAATTATATTGATGAAGGTACATATCAGAATGTGTTCAATTGGGTACCGATAAAAGAACAATGGTGGGTAACGGGATTTAATCCTAAATTTACAGAAGCGAATCCGGACATAATGGTTTCCATTGCTTCAGTTGATTTGAGTGAGCATGAAAAATTATATAATGCAATTTCAAATGCTGATGAAATAGATGATTATTACGGTGATTTGAAGTGTGAAAATTTGATATTTGACGAGACATCTAAAACGGTTTGGATACAATGGTATAACTAAGGAGCGGCACAATGAGAAGAATATCAAATCTGGTTATGGGGATAATATTGTGTGCTTTTGCAGTTGCTTGCGGGGGAGATTCTTCAAGTTCAAGAGACGATTATATGTCCCCAACGGAACAGGCGGAAGCTAATTTAGAGATAATTATTGAGTCAATAGACAATCAGGATAGTGAAGCAATTAAAGATTTACTAAGTGATTATTTTATTTCCAATTGTAAAGATGTTGATTCAAAACTTGATGAGATGATTAAATTTATAGATGGAGATATTATTTCTTATGACGAGCCGTTCGGTTCAGCTTGCGGTAGCATTGAAGAGAAGGATGCAGGTGCAAAAATAGAGTGTTTCACAACAACCAAGGGAACAGAATATTATATTGCCATCAAACAGTGGCATAGATATGATGAACAGCCTGAACAAGTAGGAATATATAGTATAACAGTTAAGAATTTATCGATGTTGTATAGTGATCCTGAATCAAAAGAGGCAGTATTTAGATTGAATGTTTTAAATTAATAATTTATTTCAGTCTATTAGAGTCTTTACAAGAAAGAAAAACAAAGAAAAAGCCTTGAGTGATATGCCCCTGTCAAAAGGCATAGCGAGATGACTATAGAGAAACAATATAGAATGAAGGTAAGCGCTTATTTTTTAGTGAGATAGAGAATGTATTTTGTTGGGCACCAGAAGAAAATCAATGGTGGATATCAGGGTTTAACCCAGATTATACGGAACCTATACCAGAGGATATGATTACAATATGTTCAATTGACTTTACTGAAAAAACTAAAATGTGGGAAAGTATTGAAGCATACTTATCTGAATACGATAACATAATGTTGGATGAAGAATATCATACAATTTGGATTGTTTGG
The DNA here is from genome assembly GCA_964609025.1 of uncultured Lachnospiraceae bacterium. GTDB lineage: Bacteria > Bacillota > Clostridia > Lachnospirales > Lachnospiraceae > SIG307. The sequence continues at coordinate 67,716 of CAZSQM010000001.1, forward strand.
GACCAAGAGAAAAATTATTTAAATAATAGTCATTGATGAAGCCTTTACGCAAAGGAGTCTAAGTTTATGAAAAAAATAATATATTTGTTATTTTGCGTTGCATTTCTGGCGGCTTGCAAATCTTCTGATACCTATGACACAAGAGATGTTAATTCAAATGACCGTCCATTTGCAATTGAAACCATGCAAAAAATTATAACGGCATTTGATGATGAAGACAGCGAGACCTTAGTGGAATTGTTTTCCGAGGCCGCAAAGCAAAACTACGATATAGAGAAACAGACTGAGGAAGCAATGGAATATTATAAAGGAAAGTCTGTGAATCCATGTGAAGATGTAAGTTATTTTTTTACAAATTCATCAAAGATAAGTGATAATAAATATTGTTATAAAGGCATACAATTTATGCTTTTAAACATGGAAACAGATATAGGTAAATCTTACTCATTTAATGTTTTTTATACCTTGGTAGATGAAGATAATTCGTCACGGATTGGGCTCTCGAAAATTTATTTTATTGATCCAGAAGATAATGTTGGTTATACTTATGCAATCGGTGCTGATTTAGAGTGATTTTTTATGTGTTAAGAGGGTTATAGAATTTCACATCCGAATTCCTTTTTTTCTTGGAATCTGGAGATGTTTCTTGGTTGCGCCACTAGTGTGCCGTACCATTGGCAATTAGGCAAACTCACTTGTCTATTTGCCCATCTGACCGCGTTGGCTTCACTTGATGATGCCAACGCATCACCGCGTTCGGTCGCCTTGCAGATGGACAAATATCCTGCGGCGTTTAGTCAAAAGTCAATGGTACAGCACACTAGGGAAATTTCGTTTGACAAATTCTCTCCCATATGCTATTCTTTATTTATTAGATTACTAATTAGGCTGCTAATAGCATTTCATTCATGAAGAATACGAATACGCCAAAAGGAGGCATTTTTATGGACTACCGGACACCGCAAGACTTTGACCTTCCGACCGATATCACAAAGCAGTGGAGCTGTCAGACGATTACTTACCCTTCCGAAACAACCGGAACGAACCGGCTCTGCACTATTATCCTGCCTCCGGGCTACACCGAGGAAAAGACCTATCCCGTGCTTTATCTTTTGCACGGCATCGGCGGTGACCATAAGGAATGGCTTTACGGCGCTCCTGCCGAGATTATCGGCAATCTCGTAGCAAAAGGAGACGCTCCGGAAATGCTCGTTGTAATTCCGAATGTGCGTGCCGCTGCGGATGACCGCGTTCCGGCAGAGGTCATCACTCCGACGAATATTGCCGCATTTGATAATTTTATTAACGACTTAACAAATGATTTGATGCCTTACATAAACGCGCACTACTCCGTAAAATCCGGCAGAGAGCATACTGCCGTTGCCGGGCTTTCCATGGGAGGACGGGAATCGCTTTTTATCGGCTTTTCCATGCTCACTACCTTTGGCTATATCGGTGCGTTCAGCCCGGCTCCGGGGCTTTTACCGGACAAGGAACTGAACTATCCCGGACAGTTTTCGGAAGCGGCCTTTACCGTTCCTGCGGGTTCTCCCGTGCCGTATCTTGTCCTGATTTGCAACGGCGAACAGGACGGCGTGGTTCACTCGGTTGCTTCCTATTACGAGCAGACGCTGACCGCCAACGGCGTTCCGCATCTTTACTACACGATGCCGGGCGGTCATGATTTTACCGTCTGGAAAAACGGACTGTACCACTTTGTCCGGCAAATATTTAAAAAATAAGTTCGTTTCGAATAGCTGCTACAAAGGGTGGGAGGCTTCTCCGAAATGCCGTCAAGGCATTTCAAAGCTCCCAAAAGGCGAAAGCCCTGTTACTTTTATTCATATCGAAAGCCTTCTCCCAGAGAAGCCGCAACCCGTTCCGCAGCTTCTTTTGCCGTCAGATGTTCCTCTGCCGTTTCATCTAATACCTCAATAATCCGAATCATGTGATTTACCGCATAATGCTTTTCGCAAAGAAGAAGTAACAGAACCTGTTTTAAGAACGACAGCGAAACCCGCTCCGGCACCACACCCTGCACTACCTTCGGGTATTTTTTCTCCACAACTTCCACCATGTCCGCCACTATTTGGCAGTGAAAAAGGGCAGGCAGGTTTTCCATAATGCACCGTTCCAAATGGAGCATCATAAATTGGACCGGATGGCACGCACCTTTTACTGCCTCTGTCCAAACACCCGGCAGTCCGTTCACAGGCTCGACCGCCTCCACATCCCCGTCCCGCTCTGCCTTTTTGTTTACCGCAAACCATTGTTTCGGCTGTACCGACCCGGACGCCACTTTGTTTCCGTAAATAAAAATCTGATACTCGTTCGGTTCACACTCTCCGCTGTCCATCAGCCGTATCGTCGGAACACAGAAACCGTACTTTGCTGCCATATCCTTCCGGAGCCCGTGAATGTAGGCAAAACCCTTGTTCTTTTCCTCTATCACCAGGTCCAACAGTCCATAACCAAACCGAATCACTATGGCGTCCTTTAGCATCACCGATTCAATCTCCGCGCGCCGCTCCAGACTATCCTGCTTTGCATAGGACTTCGCCTCCTTTTCGTACTGAAACAAATATTCCGGCGAACAGTCTAACACTCCGATAATCCCGTCTAACAGCTCAATATCCGGGTAAGCGTTTCCCCGCTCCCACTTCGAAACCGCCTGTGCCGTCACACCGAGCCGCCTTGCAAGCTCCGCCTGCGTCATTCCTTTTTCTCTTCTGGCATTGCCAAGCCTCTCCCGAAACAAATCCAAACTCATAAAGCCGCCTCCCTTTTTTCTTACCTCTACCATACCAGAACTTTTCTAAAAAAGCAAACAACGGTTGAGAGCAGTTGTAAATGAACCAAAAGTTGTATTCGAGAGCAGCGAAACCTGCCGATTTCTATTCCTTTCGGAGACAATTTCAAGGATAACCTGCCGTTAGCGCAATACCGGCACTCCGTTCTCATCCCATGTCACGGTATGCAGTCTTGCGTGGCGGCAAGGGTCGTACAACGGGTCATTCTCCGAATACCCGCATTTTCCTTCAAAACATTCCCTGCTGCGGGCATGATAGACAAACACGTCGTTTCCGTTCTCGTCCTTTGTAAAGGAGTTATGACCCGGGCCGTATTCGTCTTCCAGATCCTCCGAAGTCAGAAGCGGCTTTTCGTACTTCTTCCAAGAGGCTGGATTCAGTAAATCACTCCCCTCTTTTGCCTCCAGCGCACCCACACAATACTCCGGACCCGTACCCGAGGCGGAAAAGCAGACAAAAATTCTTCCGTCATGCCGCAGCACTGCCGGGCCTTCATTTACTGCATAGCGAACCTTCTCCCAGTCATATTCCGGCTTGGTAAGAAGCATCGGAAGCGAAACCAGCTTCCACGGCTCCTCTTTCGTCACCTCGCCGATATACAGACAGGAAATTTTTTCCTCATTGTGCTGTGCCCAGATTACATAAGCTGTTCCGGCAGCCTCAAAATAGGTCATATCTAGCGAAAACCCGGTAAAAGAAAAGTGATCCTCCGGACGCTTCTGGAACTTTCCTTTTTCCGTCCAGTTCCCCGTATACGGGTCACCGGAATCGCATTGCAGCACATGGCAGTCAAACGCCCAGCGATTGTTCTTATCACAGCTTCCCGCATAAAATACATACCACCTTCCGCCGATGAAATGGAGTTCCGGCGCCCAGATAAAGCGGTGACTCACGGTCGTATCCTCCGCCTTCCAAATCGTCACCTCCTCCGCTTCCGCCAGGTCCGCCAACCGCTTAGCCCTGCGGAGAATCACTCTGTCATAACCCTCCGGGTCGTTATCCGCCTTCATCGGATAGGACGCCGTAAAATAATAATACCCATCCGGTCCCTTTACCACATAAGGGTCTGCTCTCTCCAAAATAAACGGGTTCTGATACGAAATTTTTTTCTGCAAGACAATTTCTCCTTTCTTTTAGCAAACAAGATTTTCTTACTTCAGGCGTTGGTTTTTCTGCACGCCTCTATACTCCTTCGGAACAGGGGATTTCCCGCCATATTCTCCAAGCCCATACAGCTTCCGATTTGCCGGATTTCTTCCGCCGATAATGCCTCTCCGTTATGTTTCAGCCGACAGACACATTTTTTAAGTTTTCTCAGAATCTCCAAGCTTTCCTGTGTAATTTCACCAATCTCATCTCCGATATAAACTCTATCCCATGCCGGACAGCAGAAACGAATATTGTTCATAGTTTGAATCTTTTCTATTGCCGCCTCGCTTTCCGCCTCGTCTTCAAAAATAGGAAAATCATTCGGAGCAGGTATGGCATCACCGCAGAAAATTACCTTATTTTCCTCATATACATAAGACACCGCTCCTCTTGAATGGCCTGCCGTTTCCGACACCCGCATAGTCAAGCCCGGTTCAAGAACAACCTTATCGTTTTCCTTCACCACCCGCTCCACCTTCACGGACTCCTTTACCAGGGAGTAGAAATTCGGAATCGGCCGTTCCTCAAACTGAACCCCGATATCCTCTATCCATCGTTTTTCTCCGGCGGAAGCATAGATTTCGCAGCCCGATTTACGTTTTAACTCTGCCACGCCGCCTATATGATCCGGATGAGCATGTGTCAGGAAAACCGCTTTTATTTCCGAAAGGCTTCTGCCCAGTTTTTCCATATAATCTCCGATGATTTCTTCACACCCCGCAACCCCGGCATCAACCAGATAACAGTATTTTCCCGTAATCAGATACACATAAACATATCTTTTTATCTCCGGTGTTACATGAAATTCTATTTTTATCTGATATACATTTTCACAAATCCGCATCGCTTAGCCCTCCACAATAATTGCTCTGCTGTCTACCGAGTTTTCTCTTTTTGCGGCAATTTCCCGGTACTCCTTTGAGGAAAAACAGGCTTCCAGCCGTTCCTTCGTATCCCATTCAATAACGATTACTCTTTCGGGCTGCCATTCCTTTTGTAACGCGGTAATTTTGTCGGAACGAACCAAATACCTGCCGCCATACTTCTCTACAATCGGCTTTACCGACTTAATATAATCTTCGTATTCCCTTTTTTCTTTTGTCCTACTTGAATAAATTGACACAATAAAATAAAACATTAAATTCAGCGCTCCCCTTTCTTTGCAATACCGTTTACAAAAATCCGGACCGCGTTTACGATATATTTCCGTTTTTCTAACTGCGTCAGCTTTTTTCCAAAGGAAGCGTCAAGGAAAACAAAGCCGAAGTTCATGGACAAAAACATCATCGCCATACTTTCCGGGTCCGTTACGGACAGTTGTTCTTTCATTTCTTTCAAATAGCCGATGAGAACCTTTTTAAACGTCCGGGGCACCTTTAAAATTTCATCTGCCGTATCCGGATACAGTTCCGGTGTCCGAAGTCCGATGGATAGTTTTACCATCCGTGGCGTAACCTTCGCCATGTAAACCTCGGCAAAGGAAATCAGATCCTTTTCCAAATCCCCGATATAGGAAAAGTGGCTCTCCGACAGCCCCGGGTTCCATTTCGGTAATTGCATTGCCGACAGTACGATTTCTTTTTTCCCTTTGAACTTTCTAAAGATTGTACATTCATTGACCCCGGCTTGATGTGCGATATCCTTTGTAGTTGTTAAAGAATATCCCCGCTCCATTACCAACTCCATCGTTGCATCAATAATTCTGTTCTGTGTTTCATCAAACATTCTTTCACCTCAAATGCAAGTGTTTACTTGCATTATATCATGTCCACATCCGCACGTCAAGAACCGGAAGCAGCCTTTTGACACCTGAATCCTATAAAGCAAAAAGAAATGCTCCCGTGCAAGCAAGCTTGCGGGAGCATTTTTATTACATTACTATATGATTTGCGGCTTAGCCGAAGTATCTGTTCAACAGTCCTTCGAATGCCTTGCCGTGTCTAGCCTCATCACGAGCCATCTCATGCACGGTATCGTGGATTGCGTCAAGGTTTGCTGCCTTAGCGCGCTTTGCAAGATCGGTCTTGCCTGCGGTTGCGCCGTTCTCAGCGTCTACGCGAAGCTGTAAGTTCTTCTTGGTGCTGTCGGTCACTACTTCGCCGAGAAGCTCCGCAAACTTTGCAGCATGCTCTGCCTCTTCGTAAGCAGCCTTCTCATAGTACATACCGATTTCCGGATAACCCTCGCGGTGTGCGACTCTTGCCATTGCAAGGTACATACCAACCTCGCAGCACTCGCCTTCAAAGTTTGCACGAAGATCCTTTAAAATATCCTCGCTAACGCCCTTTGCAACGCCTACTACATGCTCGGCAGCCCAAGTCTTCTCACCTGCCTGCAACGTAAACTTTTCAGCCGGAGCCTTACATACCGGACAGCTTTCCGGAGCGGAATCTCCCTCATGAACGTAACCGCATACCTGACATACATATTTTGCCATACTTTTTTCGCTGTGCCGCGTCCTCGCCTTACGCACAGCATCCTCCTTTTCTTTTATAAATTGTTGACGGCTGAGCCGCGTTTCAAAATCAGTAATTGTTACTGATATTATTCTAACAAAGAATATAGTTGCTGTCAAGCACTTTTTTAAATTTTTTGTCGTTCCCGGGCACATGCCGGACAGAGTCCGTAAAAATAAGTAAAATGTCCCTCAATCACTCCCGGGAAACCCGCGCCGGCAATGATATCGATATGTTCCAGCGAACTTACCGCAAGATCCGAAACATTACCGCAGCTCCGGCATAAAAAGTGATAGTGGGGCTTAACGCAGCCGTCGTACCGGTCGCTTGCACCGCCGCAGGAAAGGCGAAGCACCTCGCCGCTTTCCGCCAGCATATTCAGATTGCGGTAGACAGTTCCCAGACTGATATTCGGTATCTTCTCCCGAACATTCTCATATACCGTATCTGCGGTCGGGTGAGAAGCGGTACTGCGCAAATATTCCAAAATAGCATCTCGCTGCCTGCTGTGTTTTACCATATAGTTTCCTCATTTCTAAGCTAAACAGTAAAAGTTACTAATATTAGTATAAAAGAGAAAAGGTAAAAAGTCAAGATTTTTTTGACGCGGTTGCTTTTTTCGGATAAACTATGGTATGCTATTCTCGTATTCTCAAAAAGCAACATTTTGATATGTAAAAGGAAAGGATTTCAGAGGCTTCAAACCCTCTATGGCATTATTTATGAAGGAAACAAACAAAACCGTTCTGTTCGAGCAGACTCCGGTACCGAAGGCAGTGATGACGCTGGCAATACCGACCATATTGAGTTCGCTTGTTATGGTAATTTATAATCTTGCCGACACTTACTTTGTCAGCATGTTGAATCAATCTATACAAAATGCGGCCGTGACGCTGGCTTCGCCGGTACTTCTGGCGTTTAACGCGGTCAACAATTTATTTGGCGTCGGAAGTTCCAGTATGATGAGCCGGGCATTAGGAAGAAAGGATTATGACACGGTACGGCGCAGCTCCGCCTTTGGCTTTTACTGTGCCGTCTTCTGCGGCATTTTATTTTCCGTCTTTGTCACAATAGGGAAAGAACCTCTTCTTGCCCTGCTTGGCGCGGACGCGCAGACTGCGGCGGTAACCGGGGAATATCTAAAATGGACGGTAACCTTCGGTGCAGTACCGGCAATTTTAAACGTAGTGCTGGCGTATCTTGTACGCTCGGAGGGTGCGGCGCTTCACGCAAGCCTCGGAACAATGAGCGGTTGTGTTTTGAATATCATTCTGGACCCGATTTTCATTCTTCCGCAAGGGCTTGCTATGGGAGCCGCAGGCGCCGGCCTTGCCACGTTTCTTGCCAACTGCGCGGCCTGCGTATACTTTTTCGTACTTCTGTTTATCAAGCGGAAAACTACCTTTGTCTGCATCTCTCCCCGTGCCTTTTCCCTGAAAAAGTCGGTTATTCTCGGCGTGTGCGGCGTAGGGATTCCGTCGTCGATTCAGAATCTTTTGAATGTAACCGGTATGACGGTGTTAAACAATTTTACCTCCGCGTATGGTCCGGACGCGGTTTCGGCAATGGGAATCGCACACAAGGTCAATATGGTGCCGATGTATATCGCAATGGGGGTTTCCCAGGGAATTATGCCGTTAATCAGTTATAACTATGCCAGCGGAAATTCCTCCCGCATGAAAAAAACGCTGACCTTTTCCGCCAAACTTTCGCTGTCTTTTTTAGCACTTATCACCGTTGCTTACTATTGCGGTTCGGATTTCTGGATTTCGCTGTTTATGAAAAACAGCGTCATTGTGGGATACGGCGCAAAATTCCTTCGTGGAATGTGTCTTTCCCTGCCGTTTCTTTGTATGGATTTTCTCGCCGTCGGCGTATTCCAGTCCTGCGGCATGGGAAAGAAAGCATTTCTCTTTGCGTTGCTTCGGAAAATCGTGTTGGAAATACCGGCGCTGTATCTTTTAAATCGGCTGTTCCCGCTGTACGGTCTTGCCTATGCGCCTTTTGCCGCGGAATTTATTTTAGCGATTGCCGCAGTTTTGGTACTGCTTCGGCTGTTCCGCAGTTTAGAGAAAAAAGAAAAAAACTTATAGACGCCGACAGGGGGCTGTCGCATTAAGCGCGCGACAGCCCCCGTTCTCTGTTATCCTCTTTGATTATACTCATTTAAAATATCCATTACCTGTTCTTCCCGGTTCCTCTGCCTCTCCCGGTCTTCCCGCTGTTTTTCCTGCCTTCCGATTTACCTCCGCCCTGATTTGCACGCTCTACCTGTACGCTGCGTCCTTTGATTTTTACATTATGCATTGCCTGTAATACTTCGTCCGCGTATTCGCCCGGCACTTCCACAAAGGTGTAGTTATCGTACATCTTAATCGCGCCGATTAACTGTCCCGGCATTCCGCTCTCCCCGGCAATGGCGCCCACAATATCCCCCGGACGCACCTTATCCTTTTTTCCTACATTGACAAACAGGCGGACTCTTGCGGCCTTTCCTTCGCCCTCGGTCATATCAAGGCCCTCGTCAAGCGCAGTTTCCGGAAATTCTCCCATAGAAATCTTTAACAATGCCGCTGCCATCTCCAACGCGGTACAGTCGGTTTCCTCCATATGCTTTTCAACAAGCTCCGTCATCGTATGAAGCTCACCGCCCCCAATCAGTTCATCCACGCGTCCCATCAGCTTTTCCGCACGAATCGCATTGATATCGTTCACCGACGGTATCGGGCGCATATGAATCTTCGTCTTGCAGTAGCGCATAATATCCTTCAGCTTGTAAATCTCCCTGCCGACTACCAGTGTATGGGAAGTGCCGACGCGCCCCGCTCTTCCGGTTCTGCCGATACGATGTACATAATACTCGTCATCCTGCGGCACATCATAGTTAAATACCGCTTCCACGTCATCTACGTCGATTCCTCTTGCCGCCACATCCGTTGCTACCAGAATATCTATCTTTCCGCTACGGAACGCCTCCATCACACGGTCACGCTGCTGTTGCTTTAAATCGCCGTGAAGTCCGTCCGCAAAATAGCCCCTCAGCTGCAGCTCCGCCACCAGTTCGTCCACCAGCTTCTTCGTATTGCAGAACACCAGCGCCCGCTTCGGGTCGTACATATCCAACAGGCGCGACAGCACCTCCGGCTTATTCTTCTGGCGCACTTCGTAATAATACTGCTCGATTTTCGGCACGGTCAGCTCCCGCTTTACCACCCGCACAAGCTCCGCGTCCTTCTGATAGGTCGCCGCAAGGTCCAAAATCGGCTGCGGCATCGTTGCGGAAAACAATAATGTCTGGCGTTCCTCCGGAAGTTCGTTTAAAATCAGCTCGATATCCTCCCGGAAGCCCATATTTAACATCTCGTCCGCCTCATCAAGCGTTACGGTCTTTACCGTTCCCATCTTTAACGTATGACGGCGCATATGGTCCATCACGCGCCCCGGCGTACCGATGATAATCTGCACACCGCCCTTTAACGAGCGAATCTGCTTATTGATGTCCTGTCCGCCGTAAATCGGCAGCACTTTGACGCCGTGCATAAACTTCGCGAGCTTACGGATTTCTTCCGCCACCTGAATAGCAAGCTCTCTCGTCGGGCAAAGCACCAATGCCTGCAAACTCCGGTCTTTCGGGTTCACCCGCTGCAACAGCGGAATGCCAAAGGCCGCCGTCTTTCCGGTGCCGGTCTGCGCCTGCCCGATGATATCCTTTCCTTCCAACACCACCGGAATTGCCGCTGCCTGAATCGGCGTCATTTCCTCAAAGCCCATCTCCGCCACCGCACGCAAAATCGGCGCGCTCAAACTTGTTTCATCAAATCTCATACCGTTTCTTTCCTCATTCTTTCCTTCTTTGCTTTCCGGACAAGGTGAAACGCTCCGGCGCAAAGTCCCCGTCAGTATAACACACTCCTTCTAAAAAATCAAACATTTTCTTGTTTTCCTTGTTTTAATGCCGTATAGGCAAGGATTGCGCTTCCCACCGGCAGCGCCTCCTCATCAAAGGTAACCTCCGGGTGGTGCAGCGGGTAAACGCAGCCGTTTTTCTTCTCTCCTGCCGTCAGGGCAAGCATCACCGACGGCACCTTGGCGCTGATATAGGCAAAGTCCTCGGAGCCTGCCGTCTTTTCCTCCCGTCCCGGTTCTTTTCCCTTGGAAAGCTCCTCCGCACCGAAGGCACCCTGTTCTCCTAATAGCTCCTTTGCATAGGAAAGCACCTGTGCGGAAAGCCCTGCATCATTTTCCAACGCAGGACAGCCGCAGGGAAAGGTCACACTTGCTAAAGCGCGGAACACCTCCGCCGTTTTTTCCGCCACCGAAACAATGCGCTCCTTTAAAAACTCTCTCGTATCCTCCCGGTAGGCGCGCAGTGTTCCCTTTAGCACCACCTTATCCGGAATGGCGTTTGCCGCATCTCCGCCCTGAATACTGCCCACCGTAAGCGCCGCCTTCTCTGTTATGGAAAGCTCTCTGGTCTGAATCTCCTGTAGCGCCAGTACAATATGCGCCGCCGCATTAATCGGGTCAATTCCGAGATTCGGCGAAGAACCGTGGCACCCCTTTCCGGATACCTCAATTGTAAAATAGTCCGCCCCCGGCGCGCTTACGCCCGGCGCCGATACAATTACGGTTCCGGCAGGAAACGGCACTCCGGTCATAACATGAAGCATCATCGCTCCCGTTACCGCAGGCTGTTCCAGAACACCGTTTTCTATCATATCCTTTGCACCGGAAAGCAGTTCCTCCGCCGGCTGAAACAAAAGCCGCACTCTGCCGGGAAGCTCCTGTTCTCTTTCCTTTAAAAGCTTTGCCGCTCCGAGCAGCATTGCCGTGTGCATATCATGTCCGCATGCATGCATATTGCCGTTTTCCGACGCAAACGGAAGCCCGGTCTGCTCCCGTATCGGAAGCGCGTCCATATCCGCGCGCAATAAAAACACCTGTGTACTCTCCGGATTTCCCAACTCCGCCGTAATTCCTGCCTTTCCGCAGCGCTTCGGCTCTATTCCCATAGCCCGCAGCTCACGTTCCACAAATGCAAGCGTTTCCGGCAAATCAAAACCTGTTTCCGCATGGGCATGCAGCTGTCTTCTCCAGGAAACCAGCTGCTCCTTTTTCTCTCTTGCCGCCTGTAACAATTCCGTTCCGTTCTTCATTTTTCGTACCTCCGTTTCTCCTAAAAAAAGTATACCCCTTTTTACCGTGCCCATTCTTCCCACTGTCCTGCCGAAAGTCCCTGTGATATTCATAAAACATTATAGCATTTACCGGCAAAGATTCAAGTGTCAAAAGGTTACCTCCGATTACGGAAGCGTTGCGCTTGCAAAAATAAGGCGGCAGAGTTCCCGTTGCGGTGACAGGCAAGCCCGCTTGCAAGAATGGGCGGGCGCGCTTAATGCGACAGCCCTTAGCCCGCCTTTTTGACAACTTTCCTTCTTCGTGCTATACTGTACCAATCAGATATACGGAGGAATTTCTATGAGCAGACCGAATTTTACGAAAAAACAGAAGAAGCTCGGTGCTTCGATTCTTGTCATAATCATCGCTCTCGTACTTGCACTCGCAACCGGAAAGGACATCAGGCAGGTGTTCAGCAATCTGATAGAAACCGGGCTGTCGGAGGATGGGCTTGGCACGGAGGATTTAGAGGAACTTCTTTCAGACGGTCTGACGCCGGGTGTCGCTCCGACCGGGACAGTCACCGCAACTACGCCGGCGGCCACAGGCACAGCGGAAGCAGCAAAGACACCTGCGCCGACCGAAACAACCGCTTCGGCAACTACCCCGACTCCGGAGCCGACAAAATCGCCGGAGGCTTTGGTAGAAGAAGACGGCGTTTATACTACGCCGGAGCTGGTTGCCGCATATCTGCATACGTTTCACAAGCTGCCTTCCAACTATATTACAAAAAGCGAAGCAATCAAACTCGGCTGGAACAATAAAGAGGGAAATCTCTGGGAGGTTACCGACCAAATGTCTATCGGCGGCGACCGTTTCGGCAACTATGAAGGGCAGCTCCCGGAGGCGAACGGACGGAGCTGGTACGAATGTGATGTGAATTACAACGGCGGCTACCGCGGTGCGGAACGAATCCTTTACTCGAATGACGGATTGATTTATTACACCGACGACCATTATGAAACATTTACGAAACTATATTAGGCTATCTCGACTTATCCGGATTAACCATGTTAGGAGAAGAACCCATGCAGCGACGTGTCACTCTCAGCGGAAATAAAATGACCTCCAAGGAGGCCCTTCACACCTATCTTGCCAAAAAGCTCGGATTTTCCGCCTATTACGGGAAGAATCTGGACGCTCTGCATGACTGTCTGTGCGAAATCGCGCAGCCGCTTTGCCTTACCGTTACCTATACGGAGCGGCTTCTTGCCAACACCGGCGACTACGGGACGCGGTTCCTTTCCGTATTAAAAACCGCCGCCTCGGAAAATACGCTGCTGACGCTTGCGTTTTTCCCGGGACGGCGGATGTAGGATTGTATCTATTATGCGTTTAACATTATCTTTTCGTTGTTGAATACCTTAACAACCCCTACTACCATCAACAGCATGCACACAACATTACTCAGCACGCTGCAGCCGAACTGTACCATTGTAAGCTCTCCTGTTACAAGGCTCTGAATCGAAAGCGCCGTACCGTATACCGGAATTGCGTACATGGTCTGGGAGGTTTCCATTCCGCTCTTAAACATCGTCATCATACCTAATACCAGCACAATCATATACAGCGGCATAACATACGCATTGGCTTCCTTTGCGTTCTTCGCAAAAACCGAAACGAGGCAAAGCGCAGCCACATAAATCAGAACGAGGCTTACCATAAGAGCCAGAAGCTCTACGGCCTGCAACGGCGACAGGGAAATATTCATCGGAAGTCCTGCCTCCTCCTCTATTCCGCCCATCATCATCGGCATTGCAAAAATCATGGAAACCGCGTACACGATAGAGGAAAGAGAAGATAAAACGGACAGTCCGAATAATTTTCCGAATACAATAGAACTGCGTTTTACCGGGCTGAGCAGCATGCTTGCCATTGTACCGCGCTCCTTTTCACCGGCAATGGCGTCCACACAAAGTCCCATCGCACTGGCAAACAACAGGAACGTAATCAGGTAAGGAAGCATCATGGCAAGGAATTCACCGTTCGCCTTATCCTCGTTTATAATCAATTCCTCCTGCAAGTTGAATACCGTGAGCAAGTCAAGGTTTCCGAATCTGCCCTGCAACAGAGAGGTTTCAAGCGGCGACAAAATCATGCTGTTAAAGTTCCCTCTTGCGGCGGAAGAATAGTTCTGGGTGGAGTTGTAGCATACCGTTACCTGCGGAATCGGATCTCCGGCGTTTGCATAGCTCTGCGCTTTTGCAAGAAAATCTGCGTCAAACAGTACCAACAACTCTGCATCGCCAGCTAAAATGTCTGCCTTTATCTTGTCGATTTCCTCCGCAGACACATCCTGGGAAAGATAAGTAACCTCGGCGGTTTTGGTATAACCGCTCTGGGAAATCAACCCTTTTAACCCTTCCGGGGCGTTCTGCACATATACCGTAGCAACGTGCTCCTCGACATCCGAAACCATTCCCTTGACCAGCACACCCATCAACCCGTACAGACCGACCATCAGGATTGCCGGCAGAATAAATAAAGAAAAAATCATTTTCTTATCGCTGAATACGCGGAATAACTCCTTCTTAAATATATCTTTCATTTATTTCTCCTCCTTGTGATGTTCTTTGTAAAGGTAGAAAAATGCATCTTCCAAATCCACCGCTTTCGTTTCCGCAAGCAGTTCATCCAAAGTTCCCTCGATTATTTTTTTACCGTCGATAATAATACCGATACGGTCGCAAAGCTTTTCTGCCTCGGACATAATGTGCGTCGAAATAATGACCAGCTTCCCTTCGTCACGAAGCTTTTGCAACAAATCCGTTACATGGCGGGCGGTAATAATATCCAGTCCGCTTGTCGGTTCGTCGAAAATGATTACCTTCGGGTCATGTACCAGGCTGACCGCGATTGCCGCTTTCTGCTTCATACCGGTAGAAAGCTCCTCGATTTTCTTATTTTCAAACTCGGTAATTTCAAAATACTCAAACAGTTCCTTCCGGCGCGCCTCGATGGTTGCCTCGTCGATGCCGTGCAGTCTGCCGAAAAAGTGAAACAGGTACTTCGGCGAAAAATGCGGGTCGAGCTTAATCTCGTTTGTCAAAAAGCCGATAGACTTCCGTACCTTTTCCGGTTCTTTCACCGTATCAAAACCGCAGACGCTCACCGAGCCTTCCGTCGGCTTTAACAGAGTTGCCACACAACGCAGCGTTGTCGTTTTTCCGGCGCCGTTCGGTCCCAAAAGGCCGTAAATCTCGCCCGGTCTTGCCGTGAGTGAAACATCATCCACCGCACGCTTCAACGTTTCTTTTGTTTTCAGCTCCTGCATTTTTTTCTTGCTGAGCTTATACACTTTTGTCAGATTTTTAATTTCAATCATGTTTCAGGCTCCTTCCGTTCCTAACTATTTATAATCCAAGGTCTTCTATGGATATACCCTGCATTTCTAAAATATATGATATATTTGCCACCAGAATTGCAATTCCCGCTATTACAAGCACACCGCTGAGAATAAACGCCACTGCTACATATTTGCCCTTTACCTTTTCCCCTTTCGGTTTTAAAAGTGCAGTACCCGCAGTCATAAGCGGCGGTGCCACCGCTGCCAGAATCAGATATGTCGCAAAAGCAATCAGGTAATCCTTACGTCCAAACGCTGCCGCCTGCGTTACAGCATCCGCTGCCTGCTCGCTCTGTCCTGCCGCAGCATTCGCCGCTGACAGGGTTGCAAAGCTTACCAGTACCGGAACCAGATTATTTACTGCATGGAACAGCATCGGAATTACCATATTCTTTGTTTTTAACATCACCCAGGTCAGACACGCTCCCAATACTGCGGTTGTCAGGAAGCGGAACGGATCCATGTGGAACACACCGAAGATAAGTCCCATCGCAAGCACCGTAACCCATTCCTTCTTCACACCCTTGAAGGTATGTAAAATAAATCCGCGGTGTACCGCTTCCTCACAGATTGCCGGCAAAAGCGACACGACAAAGATGCTAAACCACATCGCACCGCCGTCCGTCATCACATTGCTCAGACCGGAAGAGGTTGCTTCCATTCCCTGCGGGGAAATTACGGTAACAAACAGCGTTGCTACCATACAGAGTAAAAAGCCTCCGCACCAGAACAAAAGCGTTCCGATAATCTCACAAAGCCTCGGCACCCTAAACGGGAACACCTCTTTTAAATCCTGCTTAAAAATCAATGCCGCTGCTATCGCCATCGCAAGCAGAAGAAACTCCGTAATCGCAACACCGATTAACCCCAGATAACTCTGCACCGGAATGGCAATCACCAGAAAAATTACCATCATTGCCACAAAGGTAACAATTCCCTGCCACGGCTTTAACTGTTTCCGTTCCATCTTACTTTCTCCTTTCGGACACATCGCTTTCTGTGTATGTACTGTATATGTTGATATATACACTATATACTCACTCAGTATATTTGTCAATACCTTTTTTATACTTTTTTAAGTTTTATTAAAACAAAGAGTCCGCTTGCGGACTCTCGGCGTCTGGCGCGGTCGCTTGCGACATCTTCTAAGCGCGCGAGTGCGCACCCTTAGCGGAGCGCTTTTTTTGTCGAATAGGACGCAATTTCCTATTCGATAAAAAAGGGCATCCGCCCGTGAATATCATCACAGACCGGATGCCCTTTTGCAACCGCTTTTTTTCCTTATACACTTCTTGCGTACAGCCCGTCCGCACCTTTTTCAATCACAATTGTACCGCCCGGTGCAACCTCGTCTCCAAGAATCAGTCTTGCGCTCAAGGTTTCCACATACTTTTGCAGATACCGCTTTAACGGACGCGCTCCGTAAACCGGATCGTATGCCTCTGCAATAATATACTCTCTGGCTTCCGGCGTCAGTCGGATGGAAAGCTCCCTGTCGGCAAGACGCTTGTTCAAATCGGCCAGCAGAAGCTCCACAATACCGCCGATATTCTCCTTCGTAAGCGGCTTAAAGAAAATCGTTTCGTCCAGACGGTTCAAAAACTCCGGCCGGAAGTGGGCGCGCAGCTCGCTGTTTACCGCTTCTCTTGCCTGCGGACTGATTTCGCCGTCCGCTCCGATTCCGTCAAGCAAATACTGGGAACCGATATTGGACGTCATAATCAGAATCGTATTTTTAAAGTCCACCGTTCTGCCCTGAGAATCGGTGATACGGCCGTCGTCTAACACCTGTAACAGTACATTGAACACATCCGGGTGCGCTTTCTCGATTTCATCAAACAGCACGACAGAATACGGTTTTCTGCGGACTGCCTCGGTGAGCTGACCGCCCTCCTCGTAACCGACATAGCCCGGAGGCGCTCCGATCAGTCTGGATACGGAATACTTCTCCATATACTCGCTCATATCAATTCGCACCATATTGCTCTCATTGTCAAACAAGGATGCCGCTAACGCCTTTGCGAGCTCGGTCTTTCCTACGCCGGTCGGTCCGAGGAACAGGAAGGAGCCAATCGGTTTGGTCGGGTCCTTGATTCCCGCTTTCGCACGCACAATGGCGTCTGCTACTTTCTGTACGCCCTCGTCCTGCCCGATGACTCTCCGGTGCAGCTCCTCATCCAGATGCAGCGTCTTATTCCGCTCGCTCTCGGTCAGTTTTGCCACCGGAATACCGGTCCAGCGGGAAACGATTTTCGCGATTTCCTCCTCGCTGACATTCTCATGGACAAGGGTATGACCTTCCTTTGCCACCGATTCTTCCTCTGCCTGAAGCTTTTTCTGCAGTTCCGGCAGCTTCCCGTACTTTAACTCCGCCGCTTTATTTAAATCGTACTCGCGCTCCGCCTTCTGGATTTCGCCGTTTAACTCCTCTAACTGCTCACGGAGCTTCTGTACGCGCTCCACGGACGCCTTTTCGTTATCCCACTTTGCCTTTGCTTCCGCAAAGGAAGAACGTTCCTCGGCGAGTTCCTTCTGCAACGCCTCCAGCCGTTCCTTGCTGACGCGGTCGTCTTCTTTCTTTAACGCCGCTTCCTCAATCTCCAGCTGCATGATATGGCGCTGTACATCATCCAGCTCCGTCGGCAGGGAATTCAGCTCCGTTTTAATCAGCGCACAGGCTTCGTCCACCAGGTCAATCGCCTTATCCGGCAGGAAACGGTCGGAAATATAACGATTGGAAAGGGTTGCCGCCGACACAAGCGCCGCGTCGTTAATCCGCACGCCGTGGAACACCTCGTAACGCTCCTTCAAACCACGGAGAATGGAAATCGTATCCTCCACGGTCGGCTCCTCCACCATGACCGGCTGGAATCTTCGCTCCAGCGCCGCGTCCTTCTCAATATACATCCGGTACTCATTGAGCGTCGTTGCACCGATACAATGCAGCTCGCCCCGCGCAAGCATCGGCTTTAACATATTGCCCGCGTCCATTGCGCCGTCCGTCTTTCCGGCGCCCACAATGGTATGCAGCTCATCGATAAAGAGAATAATCCTGCCCTCGCTCTTTTTGACTTCTTCCAATACCGCCTTCAAACGCTCCTCAAACTCGCCCCGGTACTTTGCACCTGCTACCAAAGCACCCATATCCAGCGCAAACAGGCTCTTGTCTTTTAGGCTCTCCGGCACATCGCCCCGCACAATACGCTGGGCAAGGCCCTCCACTACCGCCGTTTTTCCGACACCCGGCTCACCGATTAACACCGGATTGTTTTTGGTCTTTCGGGACAGAATCCGAATGACATTCCGGATTTCCGAATCACGTCCGATGACCGGGTCTAACTTCTGTTCTCTTGCCCGCTCTACCAAATCGTATCCGTACTTTTCCAGCGTATCATAGGTTGCCTCCGGGTTGTCCGTCATAACCTGCTGATTGCCCCGCACCGTTGCAAGCGCCTGCAAAAAGCGTTCTCTGGTGATACCGAAGGTGCGGAACAACTCCTTTACCTCCTTCGACGGCTGCTTTAACAGCGACAAAAACAAATGCTCTACCGACACATAAGCGTCGCCCATCGCCTTTGCCTCATCCTCCGCATAAATCAAGACTTTATTTAAATCATTTCCGACATACACCTGCGCCCCGCCGCTTACCTTCGGACGTTTCGCTAATAACCCCTCGACCTGTGCCGTAAACACCTCCGGCACCATATCCATCTTTGTCAGAAGCTTCGGGAGGAGTCCCTCGCTGTCTTTCATCAGGGCATACAAAAGATGCTCCTGGGCCAGTTCCTGATGACCGTAATCATAGGCAATCTTCTCACAATCCTGCACCGCCTGAATCGACTTCTGCGTAAACTTATTGATATTCATACCGCATCTCTCCCTTCACATCAGCACCTTGTGCACATCTTGTTTTCTACTTGTTCTACACAAACTATAACACCATATTCTGAAAAAAGCAAGAGAAAATTTAAAATTTTGTTTGTAAAATTTATCCCTCCGCGTCCATATCAAAGCCGATTGCCTTCCAAAGCACCTCGTTCATTTCGATTTTGGCTTCCGCACGCCACGATTCATACAGTTCCTTAAACGCTTCCTCCTGACGAAGCGCAATCAGTTCCTCCTTCTTCGCTATGGTGGCGTCCTCGTCATACTCCGCCGCGCAATAGAAAATATAATAACCGTCCTCGGCACGAATCTGCATTACTTCCCCGGTTTTTAAGTCGTAAGCCGCACTCAGGTCTTCCGGAAGGTCTCCTTCTCCCACCCGGATATCCAGATATTCCGGATTCTCCGTATTGGCATAGGCAAGGGAATAAAAATCCTTGGTCGTCTTTGCGTCTTCATATAAGGAATCAAACCGGTCCAGCGTCGCAATCAGTTCCAGTACGGTAAGCGCCGTCCGGTTTCCGAGCTCGTCCTCATGGTAATTCTTTAACATCAGGCTCTGTAAATGCTTCTGTGCCGCTTCCTCGTTGGAAATATCCGTGTCCACGTTTAATGTCACGCTGTCATAAATTTTCTGCGCCAGTGCGTTGTCGGTATACACCTTTTCCACATCCTTACGGGCAATTCCATAAAGAGAAAGCGCCGTATACTCCGCCTTTGACATATAGGCCTCGGTACGCTCCGCAACCGTTTTCTTTTCCTCGCTGTCTAACTCAATCCCAAGCTTTTTTGCCTGTGCACATACGATTTTAATATAAATAATCTGTTCTAAGGTCTGGTTTTTCACCCATTCTCCGAGGGTTGTCCCGTCCTCGTTTAACATATACTGCCAGATTTCTCCGCCATAAGCGCTTTCATATTCCTGCTTTGTCGACTGCAAATACAGCATAGCCTCCCGGTAGCTCACGCTCACGCCGTCCACCGTCACTACCGCGTCGTCCATATACTCGGTCATATCGCCGCCGATGGTCGGAGGCTCCTGATTTTTCCCGCCTTTTTTACAGCCCGCCGCCGTTGTCACAAGCATGCACAAAAACAAAGCTCCTGCCGCCCATCTTTTTCCTCTCCGCCATAGGAGGTCTGTCATCCGTTTCTTTCCTCTCATTTGCAAAACTCCTTCCTGTTTCAGCCCGTCATCCCGTTCCAAACTATCTGCCGCAAAACGCTCCCCGCAGTCCGCCGAATACATTCTGTCAGGTCAGCTCCTCCTTCATCTTCCGCAGCAATTCCTTCAATTCTTTTAAAACCGCCTTTACCTCTGCCCTTATCCCGCTTTTGCCGCGGATTGCCGTGGGCTCGTAGCGAAACTCCGGCGCCCCCTCCGCAAAAAATTTAAGCCTCCCGCCGTACTGCTCTACCAGCGCCGGGATACGCTGTACCACCAGCTTCGCTTTCGGATACATTACCAGCCTTACCATGTTCCCGCGCCATATAAGCTGCGTCACATAAACCTCGTGGGCATAGGACTTAAGCAACGCGATTTCAAGCAGCCTTACCACGCTCTGCGGCACATCGCCGAAACGGTCAATCAGTTCGTCCTGCAGCTCGGAAAGCTCCTCCTCCGAACGAATCAGCGCAATCCGTTTGTACATATCCAGCTTTTGCATCTCGTTGCGGATATACGTTTCCGGAATGTAAGCATCGGCCTCCAAATCCACCGCCGTATCAAACTCCTCCCCTGCCGGTTCGTCGCCCTTTAATTCCCGCACCGCGTCATTCAGGAGCTTACAGTATAAATCATACCCCACAGCCTCCATATGACCGCTCTGCTCCGCGCCGAGAAGATTTCCCGCGCCGCGGATTTCAAGGTCGCGCATGGCAATCTTAAAGCCGGAACCAAGCTCCGTAAACTCCTTAATTGCCTGTAACCGCTTTTCGGCAACTTCTTTTAGTATTTTATCGCGCTTATACATCAAAAAGGCGTATGCCGTGCGGTTAGTCCGACCTACCCGACCCCTCAGCTGGTAAAGCTGCGACAGTCCCAGACGATCCGCATCCGCAATAATCATCGTATTCACATTGGAAATATCCAGTCCCGTTTCGATAATTGTCGTGGATACCAGCACGTCAATCTCGCCGTTGATAAATTCATACATAATCTTTTCCAGTGTACGCTCGCTCATCTGTCCGTGAGCATACGCAACATTGGCTTCCGGCAGCATTTTCGCAAGTCCTGCCGCCACTTCTTCTATGCCGTGTACCCGGTTGTACACATAGTACACCTGTCCGCCTCTGGCAAGCTCACGGCAGACTGCCTCCCGCACCATCTCGTCGTTTTGCTCCAGCACAAAGGTCTGAATCGGCAGACGGTCCACCGGCGGCTCCTCTAAGATGCTCATATCGCGGATTCCCACAAGGCTCATGTGAAGCGTCCGCGGAATCGGCGTTGCGGTCAGAGTCAGGACATCCACGTCGCCCTTCATCTGCTTGATTTTCTCTTTGTGCGCCACGCCGAAACGCTGCTCCTCGTCCACAATCAGCAGACCTAAATTCTTTGCCTGCACATCCTTCGACAAAACCCGGTGAGTTCCGATTACAATATCTACCAGCCCTTTTTGAAAGCCGTCCAGCACCGCCTTCTGCTGCGCCGGTGTGCGGAAACGGGACAGCAGCTCGATGCGTACCGGATATTGCATCATACGCTGGGTAAAGGTATTATAATGCTGCTGTGCCAGAATCGTCGTCGGCACGAGCACAATGACCTGCTTGCCGTTGGACACCGCCTTAAATGCGGCGCGGAGCGCCACCTCGGTTTTTCCGTAGCCCACATCCCCGCAGAGCAGACGATCCATAATGCGGGTGCTTTCCATATCCTTTTTAATTTCCTCAATGGCCCGCAGCTGGTCGTCCGTTTCCTCATAAGGGAACAGTTCCTCCATTTCCTTCTGCCAGACGGTATCCGGCTCGCAGGCAAAGCCCCTCTTTGCACTCCGCAGCGCATACAATTCTACCAGCTCTTTGGCAAGGTCGCGCACCGCGCCGCGCACTCTGGTCTTTGTATTTTTCCATTCGACGGAATTCAGCTTATTTAACTTCGGCTTTTTGGCTGCGTCCGCTGCGGCATATTTCTGAATGACATCCAGTCCGGTGGCCGGTACATACAAATTGCCGCCGTCCCCGTATTCGATTTTAATATAATCCTTGATTACTTTCTCGACCTCGATTTTTTCGATTCCGCGGTAAACCCCGAGACCGTGGTTTTCATGCACCACATAATCGCCGAACGACAAATCGTTCAGACTTCCGATGCGCTGCCCGTCATAGAGCTTTCTCTTTTTCTTTTTCCGGTGCTCCGTTCCGAAAATATCGCTCTCGGAAATGAGCGCCCACTTAATCATCGGATACTCAAACCCGCGGTGAACACTGCCGCTGCCGACTAAAATTTCTCCCGCCTGCACCACCCGGTCCGGGTCATCGCTGTAAAACGCCGTAAGCTCCCGTTCTCTTAAATCGTTCGCAAGACGTTCCGCGCGGATTTTGGAAGCGCAGAGCAGCACTACCCGGTAGCCGCTCTTTTTCCATGCCTGCAAATCCTTTACCAGAAGTTCGAAATTGTTATTGTAGCCCGCGATGGAACGCACGGTCAAATCAAACCGCGCCGTTGCCGTAAGATACGGAAGCTTCTGCTCTAACATCGAAAGGAGTACCGTATTTTTGCGGCCCAGTTCCGCTAACAACGCCTTATAATCAAATACAACGTCTGCCTGTCCCGGCAGAATATAGCCCTTTTCCAGACGTCCGCTCATGCTTTGGGAAAATTCCTCCGCCACCGCTTCTCCCTTTTCCGCAATCCGCACCGGTTCATCCAAAAACACAATGGCGTCCTCGCCGAAGTAATCGAAAAAGGACACCGTATCCTCGTAAAAATAACGGATACAATGGTCAGCCCCCGCCAGTCCTCCCAGACAGGAAATGCGTTCGCAAAGCTCCTCGGTTTCCCGGCGAAGCCTTGCCGCTTCTTCGGTTTTCATCTGCTTGCGAAGCACCTCGATGTTTTTCTTTGCTTCCTTTTGAAGCCTTTCAATTCCGGTTAGCTTCCGTTCCTCGGTTAAAATCAGCTCCGTTGCCGGATAAATGCAGATTTCCGCAACCCGGTCGATGGAACGCTGGTTTGTGACATCAAAATAACGGATGGAATCAATCTCATCCCCAAAAAACTCTATTCGAAACGGCGTTTCCTCGGTCAGCGAAAACACATCCAGAATTCCGCCGCGTACCGCAAACTCCCCCGGATGCTCCACCTGCCCCTGCCTTTCGTAGTCCAGCGCCGCAAGTCTTCCGGTCAGTTCGGTCAAGTCCGCCGTATCCGCCTCCGCCAGGGAAATACGGCTCTCTTTGATATAGGAAAGCGGAAGCACATGGTCAATGCCTCCGTCAATACTCGTCACAACGGTGACGGGCTTTTCCTCCGCGAGCTTTCGGATGACCTGCATCCGCTCCCGCACCAGCGTATTCCCGTGAATATCCGCACTGAAAAAAATCACGTCCTTTGCCGGATAATACAGCACCTCGGAATCATACAGGCGGTAATCCTCACAGATTTCCTTCGCTTTTAAATCGTTATAAGTAACAATCAGGCGCACCCGGTAATTTTCTCCGAGGGTATGCACAAAATGGCATTTCTGGGAATCGATACACCCTGTTACGGCAACCGGTGTCTTTTTCCGCAGCAATGCCTCTGCACATTCTTCATATTCTCTCAGCGCCTTCAATGGCTCCGTATAAGTACGCATACTCCTCCTCACAGGCTAGTTGAACCTGTTCATGGCTGTTTCAATTCCTTCTTTCATAATGACGCCGCACGCCCTGGCGGCATTTCCCACCGCCTCCCGCATGGCAGGAAGTTCCTCCGTCCGGAATCTGCCCAATACATAATCCGCCAAATCCCAGCCGGCAGGCTTTTCTCCGATGCCGATGCGGATGCGGGCAAACTCTTCGCTTTGGAGCCTTGCAATAATACTCTTCATGCCGTTATGACCGCCCGCGCTCCCTTTGGCGCGTACGCGCAGCTTCCCCACAGGGAGCGAAATATCATCGTAGATTACTATAATATGCCTGTGATCGATTTTGTAGTAATCTGCTGCTTCTTTAATACAATCTCCGCTTAAATTCATATAGGTAAGCGGCTGCACCAGCAGCACCTGTTCGCCGTCAATAACGCCCTTGCCGCAAAGTCCTTTATGCTTTTTCGTATTCAGGGAAATCCGATATTCATCACAAAGCCTTGTAATGGTATCGTATCCGATATTGTGTCTGGTTCCCGCATATTCTCTCGTCGGGTTTCCCAGTCCTGCAATTAAATACATAGCTGTTCCGATCCTTTTTCACAGTTTAGTTATACCCGTTGTGATAAACTCTCCCGTTCTCCAATTCCACGCCTTTATAGTAAAACAGTTCCCGCAGGGTCACAAGCTGATACCCCTCTTCAATCAGCTTCGGAATCAGAATCTCCGCCGCGTCCACCGTACAGGTGTGGATATCATGCATCAGGACAATCCTTCGATCCGCCGCCATGCTCATGACTTCCTCCACAATCATATCGGTATTCCGCGACTTCCAGTCCTCGCTGTCCACGTTCCATGTAATCAGCGGGGCATTTGCATACTTCTTTACGGTGTCGTTATAGCTTCCGTAAGGCGGGCGGACAAAGGTCGGATATTCTCCCGTCAGCTCATAAATCGTCTCTCTGGCATTTGTAATCTCGGCCACGATAGCTTCCGCGGAGAGCGTTGCCAAATCCACATGCGTATGCGTGTGACTTCCCAACTCGTTCCCGGATTCATAAATCATTTTCACCGTGTTTTTATTCGATTCCGTATAAAGTGTCCGTTCGCCGAGAACAAAGAACGTCGCTCTTGCACCGTTCTCCTCTAAAATCTCTAACAGCCGCGGCGTATTGATATAATGCGGTCCGTCATCATAGGTCAGCGCAATCATCGGCTTATCCGGGTCCAGTTCACGGATACTGTCCGCCACCACGTTCCCGTTTACCGTTACCGCCATATAAGTGTGAAGCGCCGCATACGGAATCGTAACGGATTCTTCCTCGCCGTTTACTTCATAATAAAACTCCGCGCCGTCCGCGGTTAATAAATAGGAAGAAAAGGTTTCACGGTTTCCTGTAAGTTCCTGTTCGGTTTCCTCCGCTTCTCCTGCCGGAGCATCCGAAAGCTCCGCTCCTGTTACTTCGTCGGTTTCTTTTGCCAGCGCTTCGTTTACCTGCTCCGCAATATAGACATACGCCCGGTCGGCAAACAGCGTTTCCGCATCCACCGTTTCGCCTTTCTTCTTATTAAAAATCCACTGTTCCTTCTCGGACTCCGTTACGCCGTCGATTTCTCTCTCGATTCGGAACAGAACGGATACCAGTTCTCCTACCGTTCCGTCCTCATAATCAATTACTAACTTACGCTCCCCGGCTTTCACTCCGGAAAGCTCTTCCAACTGCGCCGCAAGCAGTTCTTCCGCCGCAGCCTTTACCGCACCGCTCCAGGCTTCATCCTCATAGACAGGATAACGCAGTCCGTAGGCAATTCCGCTCTCGTAGGCAAACACTTCCTTTGCCTCTCCCAGATGCTCATACTCCTTTAAAAACTCCGCCTTTGGCGTCGGAACCGCGGTTACAGGCGCTTCTGTCACCGGCGCCTTCGTTACTGTATTCTGTTTCCGATACGCGTCCGATACGGTGTCAATACTGCCCGCATTCGCATAAGTCCCTGCATTGGATAACTTTCCGATATATTTTATAAGAAAAAAAGTCAGCACCAGCATCAGCACACACCATGAGCCGAGCAGCAGCCGCTTTAAGATTGCCTTTGTTTTTTTTCTGCTTTTCATTTCATAACCGCTCCTTTCCGTTTGTAACCATCCGCCTAATCTATCGTTTCTTTTAGATTACTCCAAATCATAATAACTTTCAAGCCCCCATTTGAACAATCACAAAAGAAAATATTGGAATTTAAATATGATTCAGGTGTCAAAAGATTGCTTCCAGTTACGGAACTTTGTATAGGAGAAAGAGTCCTTGCGCTATTTTTGTAAAATTATGGTTGACAAAACAAGTAATACATGTTATACTAAAAAATGTAAACAAGCAAGATGTTTTTTGTTCGATTTGCACATAAATCATATAATAGGGCTGTCGAAAGCAGTCGGAGAGGGCAATAGCAAGGGAAAGATTTACGCCGTGAGCATATTGTTCGCGGCGTTTCTTTTTCCTATCGGCGTTCCTTTGCAAACGCAGAGCAACCCGGTAATTATGACGCAGGAGGTGAGAAGATGAGATACATACGCGGTCCCGGAAAAAGGAAAGACCTGCAAAACGCGTTGTTTTCCACCGTCCTTGGAGAGGGACGATAAACACTACTACAATGACAAGTGCGAGGACAAGACATGAAAGTATTTCAAAAGCTTTTAGCGGCTGCGGGCGTGGCAGCAATAGCCGCAACGGCGATTCCGATGGGGAATGCACAGGCGGCCAGTAACTGTACCCATAAATACCGTGAGTATTGTCTGGGGTTCTACTCTTATACACAAGATACACACGAGTACAACTATTATGAGTATGACGGATTCTTTCAAGCTTTGAAAAGGCATAGCGCTACTTGTGTGTATAAAGAAATCACCCACGGCGACCGCACGGAATGTGCCAACTGCGGTGCATTAACCGGGGGAATCGGTACACATCGCGGTTCCGTACTGCATCTGAGTTGTTCCGAAACAAAGCATATTTGCTCCGGAACCGGAAGTGATGTCACGTTGCTCTATTAACTAAACTGTGGGGCTGTCGCACAAGCTGCGCAGCCCCATTCCTGTGGGTGCGGAGAATTGTCCGCAGCCGCAAGGAACATCTGCTGCTTTTAAAGCGGTACTTACCTTGCAAAAACGACAGAAAAGGAGTAAGCAGAAATGAAACATATGGGCTTTATCCGACTGTACATAAAGCGTTCTTTTACGAAAAATCTAAAGAAACAGCTGTTTCTCATCCTGGGAATCGCAGCTTTTATGGCTCTGGCGACAGAGCAGATTATCGGAAGCGATTCCGAGTATAATGATGTGACGGAGAAGATAGAAAATTTTTACTGGGGATATTCAGAAAAGTTTTTCGCATTATCCGCAGAGCAGCGTCAGTTTTTGCTGGCGCATCCGGAGATAACGGATTCTTATACGATATACTATTTTGATGTGACGAAAGGGATTACAAACGGAAGCTTTTTGGTCTCTGCGGATTTCCCGGAAAGTTTCCGAACAACATATGTTTACGGAACAGACCCGGGGCCGGGAGAAGTAGCGCTTCCGGAAAAGGCGCGGATTGCCGGAAAGCGTCCGAAAATCGGGCAGGAAATTGTATTTGAGATACAGCTCGGTGAGGAAACAAAAGCTATCCACGCGAAGGTATCCGGTGTATTTGAGGAACATTCTACTTATAATGCAGCGTATGTCGCCATGTATGCCGCGGATTTCGAGCATCTGTTTTTCCAGACAGATTCGGAAGCCGCCTGTCTTGCCGATGTACTTTATAATTGTTCCGACGAGGAAGCATCCTGGGACATCTGGGCAGAAACACTTGAAAAATACGGTTCCCAGATGAAACATATGCGATGTAAGCAATCAGAAACGCCCTCTGCTTTGGGAAGTCTTGAAACAATTTCGTTTAATCTGTATATTCCCGTTATGATTGGTGCCGTCAGTATGATTGCCATTATCTATATTCTCTTAAAGGACGAGAGAAAAACCCTGGGCATCTTTCGCGCGCTGGGCGCCACAAAACGGCAGCTTGTACAGATGCTCACCGCACGCATGACGGTACTTGCCTTGGCCGGTGCCGGACTCGGAGCGCTCCTAGGAGAAGGGATGATCCGGCTGAAGCAGCTTTTGATGTACCAGAAGGAGCCGTATAACCCCGGCTTTTTAAGCATCATTACGATTCCGTTTGCGGCAGTTGTTTTTTTCCTTCTGTTTCAGATTCCCGGCGTCTTATCCCTATTGCGGAAATCGGAGGTTGCGCTTATGAACGGCGCGGAAGTAACGGGGACACATCTGATTTCCTATCACAACAAACGTCTGCACCGTTTGAAGCGTCCGCTGTGGTGGTATTCCGGACTGGAGCCGAAGCGCATCAAGCTGAATACCGCGGTGTTGTGTCTGGTTACAATGAGCAGTCTGGTTTTGACCGTTTCTTCTCTGTTGCAGGCGGATTTCACCCTGAAATACAGTACTCTGAAAGCGGTGGAAACGGATTACTCGGTCTCCCGTGAACAGGGAACCTTTTCCAAGCAGGAAATAGAAGCAATTCTAGCCTTGCCGGGCGTTACCGCAAGTGGCTACGGAGTTCAGGTATTCGAGGACGACCTTGTGACGTGGAACGGAACAAAATTACGCGCCAAACTGCAAATCATAGAAGAAACTACCTTTCGTGAGTTCAAAGTGGCACAAAGGACTTCTCTGCGTTTGAAGCGCTTTAAAGGCACTCTGGCGGAGGCGCTTGCGGGAGAACGAATTTTGGTTGAACCGACGTATCTGTTTCTTCAGGCGGAGGAACTGCTGCCGGGTGATACGCTGTATCTGCGTAATTCGCAGGGAGAGGAGCTTCCGTTTGAGATTGCAACGGTCGGCGCCAAAAAAGCTGACGATGCCTGCGACTGCTATCTCTATGTCAGCTTTGCCACCTACGAGAAACTGTTTGGTTCACCGGAAATTACAAAATTTCATATTGCTCTTGACGGAGTCGGCTTTAAAGAAACAAAAAAAGCAATCGAGACTATGTCAAGCCTTTATACACTGACGGAAAATGATGTTCTGGTAGGCTATACCGAAGGGCAGCTGGAATGGGACGGAGTGATAAAGCTGGCGGAAGGAACGGTAATTTCCCTGCTGATTTCCTTCTCCTTCCTGATTTGCTACTACTCGTTTTATTTCCTGTCAAAGGCGGACGAATACCGGATGCTGTATGCACAGGGCGCGTCGAAAAAGATGCTCCGGAACATCATCCTGCTTCAGTCATTGCGGCTGGCATTTTTGGCAGCGGTCGTTACGGTAGGAGCCGCGCTCCTGCGTTTCTTCCTATTCAGGCGCAGGACCTCGCTTATGCTGGAGGGGCTGGCAACCACGTCCTTCCTCTGGTGGATGATACCGGTTACGATGCTGTTTATTATTCTTGTATCGGTAAGCGCAACCTGGCTTGCCTCCGGAACAATGTTGAAAAAATTAGAGTTTTCCGAACGGTCCGGCCTTATTTTCCGGTTTGACGGTCCGGCAACGGCGGAAAGATAAAGGCAGGAAAAGAAAGGAGCGCCGAAAACCAAGATAATTTCAGAAGAAATCACTTCGTTTGCGGCACTCCCTTTTCCGGTTTTACCTCTTACTTTTCATTTTCCTTTTTCACTTAGTAGAGGGAATAGCGCTCATTTTTCTCTACTACAATCTTAATCTTGCCGTTCTCGCCGACATGTCTGGAATTCGGGCGAATCGTATCACGGCTCTCTACAATACAATTCTCAATGTAAGTATTATCCCCGATATGCACATCGTTTAAAATAACCGAATTCTTAATCACACAATTATTACCGACAAAAATCTTTTTGAACAGTACGGAATTTTCCACAACGCCGTTGATAATACAGCCGCTGGATACCAGACTGTTCTTTACGCGGGAACCCGGGTTATACTTTGCCGGCGGCAAATCATCAATTTTGGAATAAACATCCGGGTATTGCTTAAAGAAGTAGTCCCGGATATCCTTCTTTAAGAAATCCATGTTGGTGCGATAGTAAGACTCCACGGAAGCGATATTGCTCCAGTAGGTATCCATCTTATAGGAATAAATCTGCTTTGCATCCTTATAACGAATCAGAACATCTCGTACAAAATCAAAACGCTCTTCCTCCGCCGTCTGCTCCATCAGCTCAATCAGCTGGCGGCGACGGATCACATAAATTCCGGTGGAAATGAGGCTGCCGGATGCCACCAGCGGTTTCTCCTGAAAGCCGGTAATACGACCATCCTCTGCGGTTTCGATAACTCCGAAGCGGCTCAGTTCGTCCGCCTGGGTCGCTTCCGTGGTAACAACGGTAATATCTGCCTTCTTCTGGATGTGATACTCCAGAACCTTGTTGTAATCCAGCTTATATACACAGTCGCCGGAAGCAATTACCACATACGGCTCATGGCTGTTGCGCAGGAATGTAAGATTCTGCGCGATTGCGTCCGCAGTACCGCGATACCAGAAACCGTTATCAACCGTAATGGTCGGCGGGAAAACAAACAAACCGCCCTGCTTACGCCCGAAATCCCACCATTTAGAGGAACTCAGATGCTCGTTTAAGGAGCGGGAATTGTACTGCGTCAGCACCGCCACTTTCTGCACATGAGAATTCGACATATTGCTGAGTGCGAAGTCAATCGCACGGTAGCTGCCCGCAACCGGCATTGCCGCGATTGCACGCTTATTAGACAGTTCATGCATTCTGCCTGAGTTTCCGCCTGCCAGAATAATACCTAATGCTCTCATACACGGTCACCTGCCTTAATAATATTTTCACCGCTTGCCAGAATTCCTCTCGGGTAATCGTCAAGCGTAGTACCGCCGAAAATCGCGGTATTCTTTCCGATGCGGACTCTATCCGGCACAATGGAACTCTCTCCGATTGTAACCATGCCGTGGGTATAAATCTCCGGTTTCCACGAATTCGGAACTTCGTCAAACACACCTAACTCGCAGTTTGCACCAATGAAACAATTCTCTGCGATAATGGCCTTATTCACCCTGGTATTCTCTCCGATTACCGTTCCCTTCATCAGAATGGAATCCCGTACAACGCTGTTTTCTCCGACTACAACGCCCGGTCCGATAACGGAATTATATACCTTACCGTAAATCTCGGCGCCTTCTCCGATGATAGCGCGTTCGATTTCACTGTTTTCCGAAATATACTGCGGCGGTATTACATCGCTCTTTGTGTAAATCTTCCAGAACTCCTCGTAAAGATTAAACTCCGGAATCAAATCAATCAGCTCCATGTTGGATTCCCAATAGGACTGCAAGGTTCCTACATCTTTCCAGTAACCGTTGTACTCGTAAGCGAATATCCTGTCGCCGCGCTGGTGGCAGTACGGAATGACATGCTTTCCGAAGTCGCAGCCCTTCTGGTCGGAAAGGGTAATCAAAGCCTCTTTTAATACCTTCCATGTAAAAATGTAAATGCCCATAGAAGCCAGGTTGCTGCGCGGCTGCGGCGGCTTCTCCTCGAACTCCAGAATACGCTTATCCGCGTCGGTAATCGCAACGCCGAAACGGCTTGCCTCCTCAATCGGCACCGGTATGGTTGCAAGCGTGATGTCTGCGTTCTTCTGCTTGTGAAAATCAAGCATAGACTCGTAATCCATCTTGTAGATGTGGTCGCCGCCCAAAATCAGGACATACTCCGGGTTGTAGTATTCCATGTACTTTAAGTTCTGGTAAATTGCATTCGCCGTACCGGTGTACCATTCACTGTTCGTACTTTTCTCGTACGGCGGAAGGATGGATACGCCACCCACATTACGGTCCAAATCCCACGGAATACCGATTCCGATATGTGTATTCAGACGAAGCGGCTGATACTGCGTCAAAACTCCGACGGTATCAACACCTGAATTGATGCAGTTACTGAGCGGAAAGTCAATGATACGATATTTGCCGCCAAATGCAACTGCCGGTTTCGCAATAGATGATGTCAGCACACCCAGACGGGAACCTTGTCCCCCCGCCAACAGCATCGCGATCATTTCTTTCTTAATCACGTAAATCACCCCTTGAACTTTATTTTAGCAACATTGACGCATACGCTCCGACGCATTTTCTTTTGTATCCGCTCCGGCACGCTCTCAAAGCGTTATTTTGAAAGTTGCGGATGCGCCCGTACCAAAAGGTTTCTCTGTAACTGTAAGCACTTTCGGAAAGCCCTTTTAATACTTGTTTTGCCTTCGTGTATATTATAACATAATTTTAGGAAAAAGTACATGGTTTTTTCTACAAAATTCTCTAAAAAAATAATATTTTTTTACATTTCGCGTCAAAACTTATTTTTTCCATTCTTTTCCAACGCTTCTACCGGAGTACGGGTGCCAAAAACGCCTTCCAAAGCCCCTTGCACATAATCCAAAATATGCTATACTATTAAATATCCCTACTAATTCCCAACTCTATGAAAGGAGTTTTTTCTATGTTCCAGATTGATTTTTCCGCTCCGGTTCCGATTCATTTTATCGGTATCGGCGGCATCAGTATGAGCGCCCTTGCAGAGCTTTTACAAAAGCAGGGTTTTTGCGTCAGCGGCTCCGACCTCAAGGCGACTCCGCTCACGGAACATCTGCGTTCCCTCGGCATTACCATATCATATACCCAACAGGCAGAAAATATAACCAAAGAACATTCCGTCGTTGTTTATACCGCCGCAGTCCATTCCGATAATCCGGAGCTTGTACGCGCAAGAGAGCTCGGACTTCCTATCCTGGAGCGGAAGGACCTGCTCGGCCAGATTATGAAACAGTATCGGCATGTTGCCGGCATTTCCGGTTCCCACGGGAAGACCACTACAACTTCCATGCTTTCTCTTATGCTGATGGAAGCGGATTTAGATCCGACCGTTTTGGTCGGCGGCGTTTTGGACGGCATCGGCGGCAATCTGCGGATGGGTTCCTCCTCCTACCTCGTTGCGGAGGCCTGTGAATACTGCAACAGCTTTTTAAGTTTTTACCCTTCGGAAGCAATCATATTAAATATAGAAGCAGAGCATTTGGATTTCTTTCATGACCTGGAAGAGATTCGCCGTTCTTTCCGTAACTACGCAAAGCTTCTCCCGCCTTACGGCACATTAGTGATTAACGGCGATATCGAACGTCTTTCCGAGTTGACAAAAGACCTTCCTGCCCGTGCCGTCACTTACGGCATCTGCGACATTCCGGAAAACCGCACCCGCTATGACTATGCCGCGGCAAATCTTTCCTTTGATGCCAACGGCTTCGGAAGCTATGATTTCTATGAAAACGGCACACTGCTCGGCAGAGTTTCCTTAAAAGTAATCGGAAAACATAATATTTCCAACTCCCTTGCAGCCGCAGCGCTTGCCCGTACTTACGGCGTGTCCTTTCCGGCAATTGTGACAGCACTGGCAAAGTATACGGGAACCCACCGCCGGTTCGAATACAAGGGTTCGGTAAACGGCATTCGCGTTTACGACGATTATGCACATCATCCTTCCGAGATTTCGGCAACGCTTGGTGCGGCGCGCGTATGCGTTACCGGGACGCAACGTCTCTGGTGCGTCTACCAGCCTCATACCTTCTCACGCACAAAGGCATTCCTGCACGAGTTTGCCGAATCCCTCTCCCTTGCGGATGTGGTCGTGTTAGCAGACATTTACAGTGCTTCGCGCGAAAAGGATCCGGGGGATATTTCTTCCGGGGACATCGCTGCTCTGTTAAAAGAAAAAGGTAATAAAGTTTACTATTTTCATTCTTTCGAGGAGATTGAAAAATTTTTATTGGAGAACTGTCAACCGAATGATTTGTTGATAACTATGGGGGCAGGGGACATCGTAAGTGTCGCCGAATCCTTACTTCAAGCCTAGTTATCCACTTTATCCACAACCTTATCAACATTTTTGGCTTGATTGGGTTGTGGATTTCTTTTTTGAGACGTCATTTTTCTACAAAAATAGACCTACAAAAGTAGAACCCCATTTTCTAAGGTTTCATTCCTTTTTTTCACCGACCTTTAAAAAAATCGTACGGTTTTTTCCACATTATCCACACTATCCACAACTTGTCCGAGGGGAGTGCCCCTCCGATTGCAATTCCGAAAAAATGTGTTATACTCGGGGTAACGATTTTGACATCCGCAGACGGATGCAACGGAGGAGGACGCTTATGGACGGAATTTCGGTATATTCAGAGGACACAAGAACCACTTTGGTTCCGAACGAATTTATCGATTATTATATGCCGCGCGCAAACGGCACTTTTGTAAAGGTCTATCTGTACCTGCTCCGCTGTCTGACCGCTCCGGAGGCAGGGTTCGGTATCAGCGTCATTGCGGACGCTCTGGAAGAAACCGAAAAAGATATTCTTCGCGCGCTGCGCTACTGGGAACGGGAAAATGTTCTTTCCCTTACCTGGAATGAGCAGAACGACATCCGCGGAATCAAATTAAACCGGCTGACAAAGCCGGTGCGGGAAAGCAGCCCCGCGGCTGTTCCTTCCACGCCGGCAGTCAGTGAAACGGCTTCCGATTTTTCCCGTACCACGGAACCGGCTCCGGTAGGGACAAAGACTGCCCACACAAGCATCCCGGACTATTCTCCGGCACAGCTGGAAGCGTTTGCGGACCGTTCCGACACCGGCTGGCTTTTACACGCCGCCGAGGGGTATCTGGAGCGCCTGTTAAAACCTGCCGATGTGCAGCTGATTCTCTTTTTGCACGACGAGCTAAACTTTTCCAACGAGCTGATTCTTCATCTTTATGAGTATTGCGTATCCCGCGGAAAGAAAACGCCTTCTTACATTCAGAAGGTGGCGCTTTCCTGGCACGAGGAAGGCATCGATACGGTAGAGAAGGCAGAGGAGCACTCCTTACAGTTTGATTCCTGCTTTACCGCCGTCAACCGGGCCTTTGCCTTAAACCGGGCTCCGGGCATCTCGGAGCGCCGCTTTTTAAACCGCTGGAGTGCCTTCGGATTTTCTTCGGATTTGATTGAAGAAGCCTGCAGCCGTGCTCTTCTTTCCACCTCGCGTCCCGATTTTAAATATGCGGACAAAATTCTGGAGCGCTGGCACGAAAATAACGTACATACCATATCCGATGTAAAAAAACTGGATGATGCGCACAATGCGCGCGCTTCCAAGGGACAAGCCGCAGCAGGCAAACGGAACACCAACCAATTCAATTCGTTTCCGCAGCGCGAGTATTCCTCTGCCGAATTTGCCGCATTGGAAAGCGCTCTGCTTGCACGTCCGAATTCCCAATAAATAAGGAGAGGGTTATGCAGTACGAAGAACAATCTTACCGCCGTCTTCTTCGGCAATACGAGGAAACCAGAATGCGGCATCTGCACGAGCAGCAGAGCCGCCGTGATAAAATTTATGCAGAGCTTCCCGAGCTTACAAGGCTTGACGACCATTTGGCAGAAAATTCGGTCATTGCCGCGCGCGCCGCGCTGGACGGCGATACCGCTCCGCTGTCGCAGCTTGCCGATACCAACCGCCGCATTTCCGAGCAAAAGCAAAGAATTTTGCGGGAAGCCGGATACCCTGCGGATATTTTGGAACTGACCTATACCTGCCCCGATTGCAGGGATACCGGCTTTATCGGTGCCCAGAAGTGCCATTGCTTTAAGCAGGCGCTCACCTTTGCGCTTTCCGAAAATTCCACGCTCCGCCATATGTTGGAACAGGAGAATTTCTCCACCTTCTCTTTTTCCTATTATGACGACCTTACCGCCGATTCCCAGTTAAACCTTACCCCGCGGGATAACATAAGAGCGGTGGTTACGGACGCCAAACGGTTTGTTCAGGAGTTTGACACCGTTTTCCGCAATCTTCTGATTTACGGAAATACCGGCGTCGGTAAGACCTTTCTCACCAACTGTATCGCAAAGGCATTGATTGACAGCGCGCATCATGTCGTCTATATGACCTCCCACGCACTGTTTGAAACGCTGGAAGTGCATCAGTTCGACCGCAGGGAACAGCTTGAAGACGCAACCCTGTATGATTATATTTTCCGTTGTGATTTACTGATTATTGACGACCTTGGCTCCGAGCTTTCCAACGCCCTTACCAACTCATGGCTTTATACCTGCGTCAATGAACGTTACCTGCACCGGAGGGCAACGGTGATTTCCACCAATCTTTCTCTGGAACAGTTGCGGGATCGTTACAGTGAACGTATTTTTTCCCGCATTACCGGGAATTATACCTTATTGAAGCTCATCGGAAAAGACATCCGCGTACTCAAACGCATGGAGGAAGCACGTCGGGAAGCCTTCCGGTAGCCGCCGATTATTTTTCGGCGTTCCTTGACAAAGTACATCTGTCATAGTATGATATAAAACGCAAAAACACTAATACAAACTCGGAGGAAAAGATTATGCCGCTTCAAGAAGATTATGTTGCAACCGTGCCTGTGGGCAAACTCGGTATTATCGCTCTGGAAAGCTGCCAGCAGCTCGGAAAGAAAATTGATGAGTACCTCGTTAGTTGGAGGACTGCACGCATTCAGGAGGCGCATACGCCTACGGTTCTGTTCGACGGTTATGAGCGGGATTCCTACCTTGTAGAAGCAAAATGTCCCCGCTTCGGTTCCGGTGAAGCAAAAGGTCTGATTAAGCAGTCCGTGCGCGGCGACGATCTCTATATTCTTGTAGATGTCTGCAATTACAGCCTGACCTACTCCGTCCGCGGGCAGATAAGCCATATGTCCCCGGACGACCACTATCAGGACTTAAAGCGCATTATTGCCGCTGTCGGCGGAAAAGCGCACCGCATTACGGTAATTATGCCGTATCTGTACGAAAGCCGTCAGGACAAGAGAAGCTCCAGAGAGTCTCTGGACTGCGCGGTTGCTTTGCAGGAGCTTACCAATATGGGAGTAGAAAGCATCATTACGTTCGACGCCCATAACCCGAGCGTTCAGAACGCAATTCCGTTAAAAACTTTCGAAACGGTGCCGCCTACATACCAGTTTATCAAGGCGCTGCTCCGCTCCACTCCGGATCTTAAAGTTGACCCGGCTCACCTTATGGTAATCAGCCCGGACGAAGGCGGTATGGGCCGCGCCGTTTATTTTGCCAACTCCCTCGGCGTAGATGTCGGTATGTTTTATAAGCGCCGTGATTACGCCACGATTGTGGACGGCCGCAACCCGATTGTTGCACACGAATTCCTCGGTGCCGATGTGGAAGGGAAGGATGTTGTCATTATCGATGATATGATTTCCTCCGGCGACAGCATGATTAAAACCGCAAAAGAGTTAAAGGACCGCAAAGCAAACCGCGTATTTGTCTGCGCTACCTTCGGTCTGTTTACCAACGGTCTTGCCAAGTTTGATCAGGCATACGAAGAAGGCATCATTCACCGGGTAATTACGACAAACCTGATTTACCAGCCGGACGAACTGTTTGAGCGTCCTTATTATGAAAACGCGGATATGAGCAAATACATCGCGCTCTTAATCGACGCTCTGAACCACGACGGCTCCATCAGCGAGTATTTAAGTCCGACCGAACGTATTCAGAATCTTTTAAAGAAGCACGAAATGCGCTAAGTTCTGCGCCGTGCAAGGGGGCTGTCGCATTAAGCGCGGCCCCCTTCTTACGCTTCGCAACGCTTTCCTATTCATAAAAATCATTATACTCCGGCAGACCACCCTGCTGTTCTTCCCACCACGCATCGTCGTATTCTATCCAGCCGGTGGAAGGAGTCGGTTCCGGTGCCGGAGTGATTGGTTCTCCGTCCTCCGGTGTTTTCTCTTCGCCGGTTTCCTGCCCGGGTGCATCTTCTCCTCCGCCGTTTTCGCCTGCCGCTTCCCCGCTGACATCCTCTCCCATACCTTCTTCGCCCGTTTTCCCGTCCGGAACCTCCCCGCCGTCTTCCGGCGCTTTTCCCTCGGTATCCGCCGGATTCCAGACCTCCGTTTCCTGCTGCTCTTTCAGCGCGTCGTCAACAATTACCACCGGACGGTCGTCCTCGTACAGCGTAAACTCCCTGCGTTCCAGACCCTCATGCAATTCCTCCATAAAGGTCTGCCAGATATACCCCGGATAGGTATTTCCCGCAAGGCTGTCCAAAGCTTTCGGCATATCATAGCCCACCCATACTGCGGTAGTATAATACGGCGTATAGCCGACAAACCAGCCGTCCTTGATATCGTTCGTCGTACCGGTTTTTCCTGCCGATACGGAATTGTTCAGCTGCAGCTTCACTCCGGTTCCGTTTGTCATAACTCCCTGCAAAATATCCGTCATCATCCGAGCGGCATTTTTTTCATAGATACGGACCTCCTCCCGCTCCATGCCGACAACCTCCTCTCCGTCGGCTGTTGTTATCTTTACGATACAGGTTGGATTCCGATAGATGCCCTCGTTCGCTAATGTACAATACGCCCCCGCCATCTCTAGCGTACATACGCCATAGGTCAGACCGCCGAGAGATGCCGCCGGAACATAGTCGGAGGGAACAATATTACGGAACTGCATTTTCGTCACATAGGAAAGCCCCACCTCCGGCGTCAGTTCTTCAAACAATTTCCACGCAACGGTATTTTTCGATACCTCAACCGCCCTTCTTAAGGTAATCTTTCCGGAATATACGCCGTTGGCATTGCGGGGTCCGCCCGGGAAGCGTTCATCCACCACAATCGTATCCGGGAAATACCCCCGTTCCAGCCACGGCGTATACACAATCAGCGGTTTGATGGAGCTTCCCGGCTGACGGAAACTTTGATAGGCACGGTTTAGCGAGTAGCCGTACTCCACTTCGCCTCTGCCGCCGACAATCGCCACAACACGACCGGTTTCGTTTTCCACACAGGTTGCCGCCCCCTGAAGGGTATAAATCCCTTCTTCGGTCTTTTCATCAAACTCCGCCAGCTGATCTTGTACGGTTGTCAGCAAAAGCTCCTGTTTCTCCAGATCAATCGAGGTATAAATCCGGTAACCGCCGTGATAAAGCTGTTTCTGCCAATACGCATAGCTTTCCTCATAATATTCCAGATACACCTCCTTTGCCGCGTCATCGGCAAATTGATAGCAGAACGGGAACCCGTTTTCCTCCATCAACGCTCTGGTCGCGCAAAAAACCGCAAAGGTTTCCACATAATCATTGTAGGTTTCCTCCTGCGGACAAAGTACAATCTCCTCCGCACAGGCAGCCAGATAGTCCTCCCGGCTTAATTTCCCGTCCCGGTACATCTGTTCCATAACGGAATCCCGCCTTGCAAGCGTATCCTCAAAATGCCGGTACGGGTCGTACAGGGACGGATTGTTCGGTATGGCGCACAAAAACATCAGCTCCGAAAGGGAAAGCTCCGCAACCCCCCGCGAAAAATAACCGTGAGCTGCCGCCTGTATGCCGTAATACCCGTTGGCAAAATAAATATTGTTTAAATAAAACTCCAAAATTTCCGTCTTCCGGTATCGTTTTTCCAATTCCGCCGCAAGAAAAAGTTCCGTTATTTTTCTCTCGTAGGTCTGTTCATTCGATAAATAAATATTTCTGGCAAGCTGCTGCGTAATGGTGCTTCCTCCCTGATAAATCGTTCCCCTGTGCTTTATCAGACTGTACGCCGCACGCAGATTTGCCGCATAATCCACCCCCTCGTGAGAGAAAAACTTTTTATCCTCGGTCACAATCATTGCGGTAACCACTTCCGCCGGGATATCCTTATAGGGAAGATAATACACTTCCTTTCCCGATTGCAGCGTTTTGATTACCGTTCCGTCCGTTGCGTAAATAATACTCGTCTGCGAGCGTTTGAAATCCTCTCTGGAGGCTTCTCTCATAATACTTTTTGCTTTGTTGTAAAGGGAAAGAATGTGCCTGCCGTATTTCGCATAAAAGAACAGCCCCGCCGTAGCTGCCGCTAAAAAAAGAAACAAAAACAAAAAGCCCAGAATACGAAGCCCGCGCCTTTTTTTCCGTTTTTTCTTCTTTAACGTCTCCTGTCCGGTAAGTTCCTGCTCCATGCCATCCCTCTTTCCGTACTGACCAAACAATCCCGGATATGTCCTAATTTATATCGGCATTTTTCCCAAAATTCCTTAGTATTATTACTTGCATTTCTTTGCTCCGTCGTGTATAATCAAAACCGACTGTCAGTTCGAAATCCTCCTGACATAAAACAAAACTAAGGAGCAAAACATTATGAAGAAAAACAAAAAAAGTACCTTCTCGGTACAGTATCTCGCAACCGCGGCTATTATTGCCGCACTCTATGTTGTTTTAACCGTCATTTCCGCCGCCCTCGGCATCGCCTCCGGTGTGATTCAGGTAAGGCTCTCCGAAGCTCTCGCCGTCCTTCCCTTTTTTACCTCTGCGGCTGTTCCCGGCGTAACCGTCGGCTGTTTTCTGGCAAACCTTCTGACCGGCGCACCCCTGCCTGATATTATTTTCGGCACGCTGGCTTCGCTTCTCGGCGTTCTCGGCGCCTCCCTTTTGCGGAAACGCAAATACCTGGTGGCATTGCCTACGATTCTTTCCAATATGCTTATCATTCCGTTCGTACTGCAATACGCCTACCATGTAGAGGACGCCCTCTGGTTTATGATGCTTACGGTCGGCGCAGGCGAGCTTATCAGCGCCGGTATTCTCGGCGGACTTTTACTGCATACGCTGCAAAAGCACAAACTGTTCCGCTAAGAGAAGGCCGCCCGCACCCTACGCATTGCGCTCACGGATAAACTCTACAAAACTCTGTTCCGGAAGCGGCTTGGAAAAATAGTAGCCCTGAATATAACTGATATTCAGCGACTCCATGCTATCATACTGTTCCTTGGTTTCAATTCCCTCGGAAACGATTTCAAGCCGCATTCCGTGAATCATATGCATGGCAGCGTCCATAACATATTTTGCTTTCCCGTTTTCAAAATAAGAGGTTGTCATGCTGCGGTCAAACTTCACAATGGCAACCGGCATGTCCACGATGTAGTTCAGATTGGACTGCCCTGTTCCGAAGTCATCCAAAGAGAAGCTTACCCCGTAATCAATCAGCTTTTTCATATTTGCCAAAACCACCTTTTTGGCTTCAAGAGCTGCGGTTTCCGTAATCTCCAGATTAATCAGGCGCGGAGGGATGCCGTACTTCTCCATAAGCGCAATATAAGTATCCGCAAAGGATTCCTGGGCACACTGAACTGCGGACAAATTCACCTCTATGTAATGAATCCCGTACTGCTCCGGGTTATTTTCCTTAATAAACCGGCATACCTTTTCAAAAATAATTTCACCCAGCCGCAGCATCATACCGTTTTTCTCCGCAACACAGATAAACTCATAGGGCGGCACTATCTTCCCGCTTTCATCGATAATACGCACCAACGCTTCCGCAGAGGTAAACTTCTTCTCTCTGGTGGAATAAATCGGCTGGTAGTATACCGTAATCCGGTCTTGTTCGATTGCGTTGAAGACGGTCTGCTCCATCTCTCTCCTCCGGTACATCTCCGAAACCAGCTTCTCATCCACCTCCAAAAAACTGTTCTCCATCAGTTCTTTACTGTTCTGGCGCACATGCCTGATGAGATAGGAAATATCCTTTCCGTCCTTTAATAACGCGGAATCCGGGAGATAAATCCAAAACGGATGCCGGAATACCAGCTTCTCCTTTCCCCAGCCGCTCTCAAAACGCTTTCGGAGAACCTGTACGCCATTTTCCGCGTCCGCCTTATTTTCATACAAAAGAAAAATTTCATCCTCGCTGCTTTTAAACGCCAACGCTCCCGGCATTCCCAGAATAAACTTAACCATTTCCAGTTCCGTCGCCGTTTCCGTTTCCTGAGAAATCGTTTTGTAAAAAGAAGACTCTAACACCAAAAGCACAACAGAAAAATGCCGGTCCGTGCCGGAAAGCTGCTTCATATACTGCGCCAGCGCCGTCTGATTAAACAACCCCGTCTGCCTGTCCAGATTCATTTCCGGATTTTCCAGCAGGATGTACAATATCATAATTCCGAGGGCACTGGCATAACCGACAATCAAAAAACCGTTATCCAAAAACTGTATCAGCGCCGCGCCGACCCAGAGCAACAGCCAGAAACGCATTGCCCGCTGACGCCCCTTTGTAATAATATTCCTTTTTTGCACCTGCAAAACCAGATTAACCGCCAGATAAACGGCCGCAGCGATATACGCCACAAGCACGCTCGGGCCGTAGGTATAAACCTCTCTTGCCGTCGTGTCGACATAGAAGGAAATGGGTAAAATAAAAATCAGCAGAGCGCTCACAATTCCGACCGCACCGTTCCAATAAATCACCCTTTTATACTGCACCTGCTTTGTATAAACATCGGTGCAGATATAGCATACCGCACAAATCGCAAGCGCAATCAGCGTTACCAGATATGTTTTGCAGACAACCTTTACAAGCAGTAACGGAAGCCTGTCCATGTTACAAATGGCAACAATCGAAAGCGCATCCATCGTAATGGATACCAAACCTACCGCAAGCGTATAAGAAAATGCCTTTTCGGTATTCAGATGCAGTCTTTTCTGACGCCCGAAAAAATAGAAAAATACCAGC
The DNA here is from genome assembly GCA_964609025.1 of uncultured Lachnospiraceae bacterium. Lineage (GTDB taxonomy): Bacteria > Bacillota > Clostridia > Lachnospirales > Lachnospiraceae > SIG307. The sequence continues at coordinate 109,869 of CAZSQM010000001.1, forward strand.
AGCAACACAATACCGCAGCACTGTACCTGTATATTCATGGCAATCCTCCTATCATTTTCCACTACCTTTTATATAAATTATACTACTTTTTTGCAACGGATACAAGAGCAAAGAGTCCGCTTGCGGACTCTCGACGTCCGGCGCGGTCAATGGCAAAAATGCCAAATTTTTGTCAAAGAAAAAAATCAAATCTTGACAAAATATAGGACGTAAGTTATAGTTATAATAATCTGTAATGTAGATAAGGAGGCCTCCCATGGCAGAGCAAAACAAACCTTTAGTAACTCACATTTTTACGGCTGATCCTTCGGCTCATGTTTTCGAGGGGAAGCTTTATATCTATCCGTCCCATGACGTTGCGCTTGACTGTCCGGATGATGATAACGGCGATCAGTACCAGATGGAAGATTACCACATCTTATCCATGGATTCCCTTGATGCACCTTGCGTCGACCACGGCGAAGTTCTTCACGAGAAGGAAGTGCCGTGGGTAAGCCATCAGATGTGGGCTCCGGACGCCGCATACAAGAACGGCAAGTATTACTTATTCTTCCCGGCAAAAGACAAGGACGGCATTTTCCGTATCGGCGTTGCAACGAGCGACAGCCCGGCGGGAAAGTTTACTCCGCAGCCGGATTACATTCCGGGCAGCCACAGCATTGACCCGGCTGTTCTCATCGATGATGACGGACGATCTTATATGTACGTCGGCGGTCTTTGGGGCGGTCAGTTGGAGAAGTGGCAGACCGGCAGCTATGTAGAAAATCCGAAGAAACTGGCTGACAATGAACCGGCACTCGGTCCGTTAGTTGCGGAAATGACCGACGACCTGCTTGGCTTCAAAGCGCCTTTACAGGAGATTAAGATTTTAGACGAGAACGGTAAGCCTCTTCTTGCAGGCGACCGCGACAGAAGATTCTTCGAGGCTTCCTGGATGCACAAGTATAATGACACCTATTACTTCTCCTACTCCACCGGAGATACCCATTACCTGTGCTATGCAACCGGTAAGAGTCCGATGGGACCGTTCACCTACCGCGGCCGTATTTTAGAGCCGGTTAAGGGCTGGACCACCCATCACTCCATCGTAAAGTGGGGAGAAAAGTGGTATCTGTTCTATCACGACGCTTCTCTGTCCGGCGTAAACCATCAGCGTTGCGTAAAGTTCACGGAGATTCACTACAACGAAGACGGAACGATTCAGACCATCGTACCGTACGCAGACGAGAAATAACCGTACTTTTTAACGGAAAGCATGCCATTGTTTGATTGCGTGCTTTCCGTTTTAAACTATAACGATTCATAAAGGAGGATTTTTCTATGAACAAGTATGCAGGAACCCAGACCGAAAAGAACTTAGAGGCCGCTTTTGCGGGCGAATCCGAGGCAAGAAACAAATATACCTACTTCGCTTCCAAGGCAAAAAAAGACGGCTTCGAACAGATTGCGGCACTCTTTTTAAAGACCGCCGACAACGAAAAAGAGCATGCAAAAATGTGGTTCAAGGAGTTAAACGGTATCGGTGACACCGCGCAGAATCTGGCGGCTGCTGCCGAAGGTGAAAACTATGAGTGGACGGATATGTACGAGGGCTTTGCCAAAACCGCGGAAGAAGAAGGTTTTCCGGAGCTTGCGGCAAAGTTCAGACTGGTAGCTGCCATTGAAAAGCACCATGAGGAGCGTTACCGCGCCCTGTTAAAGAATGTAGAAATGGCAGAGGTATTCGCAAAGAGCGAGGTTAAGGTTTGGGAATGCCGCAACTGCGGACATATTGTAGTCGGAACAAGCGCACCGGCTGTCTGCCCGACCTGTGCCCACCCGCAGAGCTATTTCGAAGTACATGCGGAAAATTACTAATTCATAATAAGATTTTTCATTTTCCCTATTGACAAACGGATTAAGAGGTTCTATACTGTAATAAATTAAACTGATGACGCGGAGATAACGGTAATTATGCTTCCACAGAGAGCCCACGCTGCTGAGAGTTGGGTGAAACACAGATTATCAAATGGACCGCCGAGGGCGCAGTCAAATGAAGTATGCTTTTGCAGCTTCAGAGTATTCTGCGACGTGTTGGCATACGTCAGTTGCCGGGGATATATTGGTATCCTGCTAAGTGCACGGTCCGACCGGCCGTGAATCAAGGTGGCACCGCGGATAATGTATTATTCGTCCTTGACAGAGACTGACTCTGTCAAGGACGTTTTTTTGATTTACAAGATTCAGGTGTCAAAACACATTCTGACACAAAGGAACTTTGCATAGAAGAAAGGACTCTTTTTTCTATGCAAAGTTCCGTAATTGGAAGCGACCTTTTGACACCTGAATCTTCATAGGAAATAAGGAATGATTATTTTCGGAGGTGCATTATGATTTACTCGCCAAGTCTTGAAAAAGTAAAGGAAATTGCGGAAAGCGGAGCGTATAAAATTCTGCCTGTCAGCTGTGAAATTCTGTCGGATATCCTGACACCGATTGAAGCGCTGAAAATACTGAAAAACGTATCCACTCACTGCTATATGCTGGAATCCGTCACCGACAGGGACAAATGGGGACGCTACACCTTCCTCGGCTTCGACCCGAAGCTTGAAATCACCTGTTCGGGCGAACAAATGAAGATAGGCAACGTCTGTCTTTCCACACACAATCCCGCAGAGCAGATCCGGCAAATTCTGGATGAATACAAAAGTCCGCGCTTCGATTATCTTCCGTCCTTTACCGGCGGACTTGTAGGATATTTTTCCTACGACTATCTGGGGTACAGCGAGCCATCCGTAAGACTGCAAACCGAGGATACGGAGAATTTTAAGGATGTTGACCTCATGCTGTTCGATAAGGTGATTGCCTTTGACCATTTTCGTCAGAAAATGATTCTGATTGCGAACATGTTTCTTGACGAACCGGAAACCGGCTACAACAAGGCGGTACTTGAGTTGAAACAGCTGGCGGAGCTGCTCCGGAACGGCGAAAAGGAAAAAGAGGTCTGCGGTCATCTTACGGGAGAGGTTACGCCGCTGTTTGATAAAGAAACCTACTGCGATATGGTTGAAAAAGCAAAGCACCATATCCATGAAGGTGACATCTTCCAGATTGTGCTGTCCAACCGTCTGAGCGCGCCCTTTGAGGGCAGCCTGTTAGGGGCCTACCGCATTTTAAGGACACTCAATCCTTCCCCGTATATGTTCTATCTTTCGGGAACCGATGTGGAGGTTGCGGGCGCTTCGCCGGAAACACTGGTGAAGTTAGAAAACGGTGTGCTTCACACCTTTCCTCTCGCCGGCACGAGGCCAAGGGGCAAAACCGAAGCCGAGGACAACGCCCTTGAGAAAGAACTGCTTTCCGACGAAAAGGAGCTGGCAGAACATAATATGCTCGTGGATTTAGGCCGAAACGATTTGGGCAAAATCAGCAAATTCGGTACGGTAGAGGTGGAAAAGCTGCACAGCATCGAGCGCTATTCCCATGTAATGCACATCGGCTCAACGGTAAGAGGAGAACTCCGGGAAGGGTATGACGCACTGGACGCGGTAAGCGCCGTGCTTCCGGCGGGTACGCTTTCGGGTGCGCCGAAAATCAGAGCCTGCCAGCTCATTGCAGAGCTTGAAAACAACAAAAGAGGCATTTACGGCGGCGCCATCGGCTATATTGATTTTACGGGAAATCTCGACACCTGCATTGCAATCCGTATTGCTTATAAAAAGAACGGTAAAGTTTTCGTAAGAAGCGGCGCGGGAATTGTCGCCGATTCCGTCCCGGAAAAAGAATATCAGGAGTGCATCAACAAAGCGGCGGCAGTGATAAACGCTCTGAAAATGGCAAAGGAGGCAGACCTATGATTTTACTGATTGATAACTACGACAGCTTCTCCTACAATCTGTTTCAGCTTGTGGGAGAACTCGATTCCGATATAAAGGTGATACGGAACGATGAAATGACGATAGAGGAAATCTTCGCGCTGCGCCCGGACCGGATCATCCTTTCGCCTGGTCCCGGACGTCCCGAAGACGCGGGAATCATTGTCGAGGCGGCAAAAACTCTGGCAAAGGAAATTCCCACCCTGGGCGTATGCCTCGGACACCAGGCAATCTGCGCAGCCTACGGAGCGAACATTACCTACGCGAAACAACTGATGCACGGGAAACAGTCCGTGGTAAATTTCGACAACAGTTGCCCTCTTTTTCGGGATATTCCGCACACCGCTCCGGTGGCAAGGTATCACTCTCTTGCCGCAGACGCGAACACAATGCCCGACTGCCTTACGGTTACGGCGGTAACGGAAGACGGTGAGATTATGGCGGTACAGCACCGGGACTATCCGATTTACGGAGTACAGTTCCACCCGGAATCCATTATGACCCCCGACGGCAGACAGATGCTGAAAAATTTCATCACCATAAAATAACATAAGGAGGATTTTGTCATGATCAAAGAAGCCATTGTAAAAATTGTTGACAAACAGGACCTGACCTATGATGAGGCCTATGCCGTCATCACGGAGATTATGAGCGGCGAAACCACGCCTACCCAGAATGCGGCTTTTCTTGCCGCGCTGTCCACCAAAAGCACAAAAGCCGAAACCATCGAGGAAATCACGGGCTGTGCAGCGGCGATGCGCGACAGGGCCGTAAAGGTTCCGAATACGTTGGATTTGCTTGAAATTGTAGGAACCGGCGGCGACGGCGCGCACAGCTTTAACATTTCCACTACCACCGCAATCGTTGCGGCCTCCGCCGGAATCAAGGTGGCTAAGCACGGCAACCGTGCAGCCTCCTCCGACTGCGGCACCGCGGATTGTCTTGAAGCCCTTGGCGTAAACATCAGTCTTGAACCCGAAAAATGTCTTGAGCTACTGGAAAAGGTGGGCTTCTGCTTCTTTTTCGCACAGAAGTACCACACTTCGATGAAATATGTCGGTCCTATCCGAAAGGAGCTGGGAATCCGGACCGTATTCAACATTCTCGGGCCCCTTACCAATCCCGCAAGCCCGAAGCGGCAGCTTTTAGGCGTATACGACCGCTCTCTTGTGGAGCCGTTGGCACAGGTTCTCATGCGGCTGGGCGTACAGAAGGGTATGGTCGTTTACGGACAGGATAAGCTGGACGAAATTTCTCTCAGCGCTCCGACCGTGATTTCGGAATTCGCCGACGGATGGTTCAGAACCTATGAAATTACTCCGGAACAATTCGGCTTTGCGCGTTGCCGCAAAGAGGATCTGGCAGGCGGTACTCCCGCAGAAAACGCCGCTATTACAAGAGCGATTCTAAACGGTGAAAAGGGACACAAAAGAAACGCCGTTCTGTTAAACGCAGGAGCCGCCTTGTTAATCGGCGGAAAGGCCGCTTCTATGGAGGAGGGCATCCGGCTCGCCGGGGAGCTGCTTGACTCCGGCGCGGCAATGCAGACCCTTGAAAAACTGATACAGCTTTCCAATGAGTGAGGTGCCGAATGACAATACTTGACGAACTGGCGGCCTACGCCGCCAAACGGGTAGCCGCCGCCAAAGAAATACTTTCCCCTGCCGAACTAAAAAGCAGAGCGCTTTCTCTGCCCCGGGGAGAGTTTGCTTTTGAAAAAGCGCTCTCTTCTCCCGGCATCTCCTTTATCTGCGAATGCAAAAAGGCGTCCCCGTCAAAGGGAGTTATCGCAGAGCAGTTTCCGTATCTGGAAATCGCAAAGGAGTATGAAGCCGCAGGCGCGGATTGTATTTCCGTGCTGACGGAGCCCAAATGGTTTCTCGGCAGCGACCGCTATCTGGAGGAAATCGCAGACGCCGTATCCGTTCCGTGCCTGCGAAAAGATTTTACGGTGGACGAATATATGATTTACGAGGCGAAGCTGTTAGGCGCGGAGGCGGTGCTTCTGATTTGCGCCATTCTTCCTCCCGAACGCATCCGCGCATACATCCGAATCTGCGACAGCCTCGGAATCTCCGCGTTAGTGGAAGCCCACGACGAAGACGAGGTAACCGCGGCAATCCGTTCGGGTGCAAGAATCATCGGCGTCAATAACCGCAACCTGAAAACTTTCACGGTGGATACCGATAACAGCAGGAAGCTGCGGGAGCTTGTTCCGGAGCATATTCTCTTTGTTTCGGAAAGCGGCGTAAAAAATGCGGCGGACGTAAGGGCGTTACGTGAAATCGGAGCCGACGCCGTACTGGTCGGCGAAACGCTGATGCGTGCGGAAGATAAAAAAGCAAAGCTGGCCGAGCTTAGGAGTGTTCTATGACAAAAATAAAACTTTGCGGCCTTAGAAGGCCCTGCGACATTGACTACGCCAATGCGCTCAAGCCCGAATATGTCGGGTTTGTTCTTACACAGAACTACCGGCGTTCCGTCGCGCCCGGGGATTTGGCGCCTCTGCGAAAAAAGCTTCACCCGGAGATTCTTCCGGTGGGCGTGTTTGTGGACGAGCCGCCGGACGTAATTGCTGCCCTGTTAAAGAAAGACCTTATAACGATAGTCCAGCTTCACGGAAACGAAACCGATGCCTATATCCGACAGCTTAGGGATATGTCGGACTGCACCATTATCAAGGCCTTCCGCATCGAAACAAAGGAGGACATCAAGGCGGCAAACGAATGCAGCGCCGATTTTGTACTTTTGGATTCGGGCTGCGGCACGGGCAAAGCCTTTTGCTGGTCACTGCTCAAGGAGGTCAACAGACCCTACTTTCTTGCGGGCGGGCTTACTCCCGAAAACGTAACCGAAGCAGTCACAAAGTTCGCTCCCTTTGCGGTAGACGCAAGCTCCTCTCTCGAAACGGACGGCTTTAAGGACAAAAATAAAATGGCGGCGTTTGTAAACGCTGTCAGAAACAGAAAGGACGGATTACTATGACGAATTCTAACGGCAGATTCGGCATTCACGGCGGACAGTACATTCCCGAAACACTGATGAATGCCGTGATTGAGCTGGAAAAGGCTTATGAATTTTATAAAAATGACAAGGATTTCAACCGGGAGCTGACGGAACTGCTCAACGAATATGCAGGCAGACCGTCACGGCTTTACTATGCCGAAAAGCTGACCAAGGCTCTCGGCGGCGCGAAGATTTACCTCAAGCGGGAGGATTTGAACCACACCGGCTCCCACAAAATAAACAATGTGCTCGGTCAGGCTCTGCTTGCAAAGAAAATGGGAAAAACCCGGCTGATTGCCGAAACGGGCGCCGGACAGCACGGCGTTGCAACCGCTACCGCCGCTGCCCTTATGGACATGGAGTGCGTTGTGTTTATGGGCGAGGAAGACACAAAACGTCAGGCATTAAATGTCTACCGCATGAAGCTCCTCGGCGCAAAGGTTGTTCCCGTAACCTCGGGAACGGCTACCCTGAAGGACGCCGTTTCCGAAGCAATGCGGGAATGGACCTCCCGTATTGATGACACCCATTACTGCCTCGGTTCGGTAATGGGGCCGCACCCTTTTCCGACCATTGTCCGCGATTTTCAGGCGGTCATTTCAAGAGAAATCAAGGAACAGCTCCTGGAAAAGGAACACCGTCTGCCCGATGCGGTCATTGCCTGCGTGGGCGGCGGCTCAAACGCAATCGGAAGCTTTTATCACTTTATCGGTGATGAAAGCGTAAGGCTGATCGGCTGCGAAGCGGCCGGCAGAGGAATCGATACCTTTGAAACGGCCGCAACCGTCAACACCGGAAGACTCGGCATTTTTCACGGCATGAAGTCTTACTTCTGTCAGGACAAATACGGTCAGATTGCTCCCGTATATTCCATTTCGGCAGGCCTTGACTATCCGGGAATCGGACCGGAGCACGCCCATCTTCACGACATCGGCAGGGCGGAATACGTTCCGGTGACGGACGACGAGGCGGTAAATGCCTTTGAATTTCTCTCGAAAACAGAGGGCATTATCCCGGCCATCGAGTCCGCCCATGCGGTCGCCTACGCCATGAAGCTCGCTCCGACAATGGAAAAGGATAAGATTATCGTAATTACAATTTCGGGCAGAGGCGACAAAGACTGTGCTTCTATTGCCCGATACAGAGGGGAGGATATCCATGAGTAATATTAAATCGGCTTTTCAAAACGGCAAAGCTTTTATCCCTTTTATCACCTGTGGGGACCCGGATCTTGAAACGACGGGGAAGGTTGTCCGCGCCGCAGTAAAGAACGGTGCAGACCTCATCGAGCTCGGAATTCCTTTTTCCGACCCTACGGCAGAGGGGCCTGTCATTCAGGGTGCCAATCTCCGCGCTCTCTCCGGCGGCGTTACCACGGACAAAATTTTCGAGTTTGTGAAGGACCTCCGTAAGGACGTGACAATCCCTATGGTTTTTATGACCTACGCCAATGTTGTTTTCTCTTACGGTGCCGAAAAGTTCATCTCCTCCTGTAAAGCCGTCGGCATCGACGGAATCATTCTTCCCGACCTGCCTTTTGAGGAAAAAGGAGAATTCGAACCGGTCTGCAAGCAATACGGCGTAGACTTAATCTCCCTGATTGCGCCTACCTCCGCCCGGCGTATCGCCATGATTGCGAAGGAGGCAGAGGGCTTTCTGTACATTGTTTCGAGTCTTGGAGTAACGGGAACGAGAAGCGAAATTACCACCGACCTCTCTGCGATTGTTTCGGTCGTAAGAGAAAATACGGATATTCCCTGCGCGATAGGCTTCGGAATTTCCACACCCGAACAGGCAAAAAAAATGGCGGCATTGTCCGACGGCGCAATCGTCGGTTCCGCAATTATCAAGCTGATTGAGAAATACGCCAAAGATGCGGCGGAGCCTGTCGGTGCATATATCAAGAGCATGAAGGACGCAATGAACGCCTAGACCGGCAAGGTCGTTCCTATAAAGAACCGCACGGACAAGTCCGTTTCAGACTCCCTCAACCTTTGAGGGGCTGCGCACCCAGCTTAGTGCGTCAGCCCCTCTTTCTTTATTAACCCTGCTGCTTTCAGTTCTTCCGGCGCCTCTTTCCACTCCGCCAGATAATTATTCTTAAAACGCTCATCAAACGTCACATCCGCAGCAAACCAGTCCGGCGGCACAAAAGCAGCCGCCTCTTCCTCGTTCGGGAACTCCACCTCCGCAAAGAAAAGCCCCGAAAGCTCCCCTTCAAATACATCAAGCTCTATGGTATATGCACCGTAGGGAATGAGATACCTCGTCTTCGTAATCACCCTTCCCTCTGCTTTGGAAAGGAGCTTCGCATAGCTTTCCGCCGTCAGCGGCAGCTCCACCTCCTCGCATACATTCGCGGCCGCGTCGGACTTCTTTTCCAGTCCGAGCTTTGATTTATAACAAAGCAGATACGTTTCTTTTCCGGCCTTCACCGTCTTTCTCACCCGCACTACCGGGTGGGTGCAAAGATACCCCTGCTCAAGTCTTTTGCTTTCGTACCGCCCAAGGTCTTTCGGCAGCCCTTGCAGCATAAACTTCCGCTCAATTTCCATAACCGTTCTTCTCCCTCAAAATTCCGCGGGTCACTAAAACCGTAATTCCGATTGCAAGCGCAAAGGCCACGCTTACCACAAAGCGACCCCAGTTTCTGTTTTTCCGCAGTCTGGCCGCGATTTCCGCAAACTGCAATTCCTCTTCCGCTTCCGGTTCCTCTCCGTGAAAGGATTCCTCCCGATTGAGATGGGCATACTCCTTATAAACACGGCGACACTCCCTGCATTCCTTTAAATGCGCCCGTATCTCCTGTTTGGTTTCCTCGCTTACCGCGTCCTCCTGGAAGAGAACGACCAAATCCTGCACCACATTACAGCTTAAACTCATTTTGCAACCTCTCCTTCAACATAGTTTTTGCACGGAAATACAGCACCTTCGCCGAACTTTCCGAAATCTCCATTGTTTCCGCCACCTGCTTAAACGACATTTCCGCATAAATCCGCAACGCTACTACTTCCAGATTTTTCTGCGGGAGCTCCTGAAGCACTTCCCGCACCCTTTCCGTAACCTCTTTGCGTAAAAGCTTGTCCTCTGCCGAATCCTGATGCTCCTGCGCCATATAGAAGTCAACAACATCCTCCAGTACAATCATATTACGGGACTGCTTTTCCTTTTTCAGATACCCGAAATAGGTATATTTTGCAATGGCCGCAAGCCAGGTAAACATACTGCTGTTTCCTTTATATTTTCCGAAGGACACAAACGCACGGTAAAAGGTTTCCTGCGTCAGTTCCTCCGCAAGCTGTTCGTTTTTGCAGAGCTTGAACAAAAAGCTGTAAATCCTTGGCTGATACCGTTCATAAATTATCTCAAAACTTTCCAACGAAAACTTCCTCCTGTCCCTGAGCTCACCCTTCTTTTCTTCTTTTCATTTTAGCATAATTTCCTTTGGGAGAAAAGAACTTTTGCCCTGCCCGGAAAATTTTTTCAACTTTTTTAAAAAAATCCTGTAACCTTTTTTCGACTTTCTCTACTAACTAGGTGAATTGCTCTTATAAGGAGCAGAAGGCGCGGCGCTTCTTTCGGCGGAACGCCTAATGAATTTTTTGGAGGATGCTATGAGTTTTTATATCGCGGGAACCGGTATGTATGTGCCGGAACGCATTGTGACCAATGATGAACTGGCAACAATGGTTGAAACAAACGATGAATGGATTAAACAGCGCGTCGGAATTTCGGAGCGCAGAATCAGTACGGAGGAGTGGACCTCCGAGATGGCTTACAAAGCGGCCCTGCGCGCATTGGAGGACGCGGACTGCAAGCCGGAGGATTTGGATTATATCCTGACCGCAAGTGTAAGCGCAGAATGTGTTTCCCCTTCCACCGCCTGCATGGTACAGCACCTTTTGGGAGCTACCTGCCCGGCACTGGAAGTAAACGCGGCCTGTTCCGCTTTCCTTTTCCTGTTAGAAACCGCTGCCGGTCTTTTTGCCCGGGGCAGGGCAAAAAAGATTTTGGTAGTCGGCGCGGAGCGCTTAAGCGGAATTTTGGACTGGAGCGACCGCAGCACCTGTATTATTTTCGGCGACGGTGCCGGAGCTGCCGTATTGAGCAATGCGCGGGACTGTTACCTTGACTCGGTCGTTACCGTTCACGGCGGCGACGACGTCATTAAAATCCCGCACTTTACCGGCTGTTCTCCGTTTTTTACAAAGGAAAACGATTCCCCGTACATTCACATGCAGGGACAGGAAACCTTTAAATACGCCGTAAACGCTATCTGCGGCGATATCAATACCATTTTGGAGCAGAATCATCTGACCTTGGACGATATCAGCTATATCGTGCCGCATCAGGCAAACAAGCGTATCATTGATTTTGCGGCAAAGCGCTTAAAGACCTCGGAAGAAAAGTTCTATGTAAACATCGACCGTTACGGAAATACTTCCAGTGCAAGTATTCCGATTGCTTTGGATGAGTTAAACCGTTCCGGCAGGCTAAAGCGCGGCGATTATATCATTTTATGTGCGTTCGGCGGCGGTCTTGCCAATGCAGCCTGCCTGCTCCGCTGGTAAACGCCGGCAGGAACAAACCGTTTCGCAAACATCCGCCGAAAGGCGGTCACACAGCCACAGTAAACAACGCCGCCCGGGAATGTTCCCGCAAGGCTTGTTCATAAAAACTATTTTATTTAAAAGGAGATACCACTATGTTAGAAAAAATCAAAGAAATTTTATCCACCAGCCTTTCCATTGACGCAGATTCCATTACGGAGGCAAGCAATTTTCAGGACGACCTTGGCATTGATTCTCTCGATATCGTTGAGTTATTAATGAACGTAGAGGAAGAATTCGGCGTTTCCATCGAGCCGGATCCGTCCATTGCTACCGTAGGCGACCTCATTGCAAAGATTGAGGAACTGAAAGGTCAGGAATAAGGGGACATCTATGATTTCATCAAAAATTTGTGAATTGCTCGGCATTACCTACCCTGTGTTTCAGGGCGGTATGGCCTGGATTGCGGACGGAAAGCTTGCCGCTGCCGTTTCCGAGGCAGGCGGACTCGGTATTATTTCCGCAATGAACGCCGACGCAGACTATCTGCGGGAACAGATTAAAATCGCACGGTCCCTGACCGACAAGCCTTTCGGCGTGAACATTATGTTAATGAGTCCGCACGCACCGGAGGTTGCAAAGGTTGTCGTAGAAGAAAAGGTTCCGGTTGTTACCACCGGCGCCGGAAGCCCTGCCGTTTACATGGAAGACTGGCTTGCTGCCGGGATTAAGGTCATTCCGGTGATTGCTTCCGTCGCTATGGCAAAGAAGATGGAACAGTGCGGTGCGACTGCGGTTGTGGCAGAGGGTCAGGAATCCGGCGGTCACATCGGCGAGCTGACTACGATTGCTTTAGTTCCGCAGGTATGCGACGCGGTTTCCATTCCGGTTCTGGCTGCCGGCGGCATTGCCGACGGACGCGGTATGGCCGCAGCTTTCTGCTTAGGCGCCTGCGGCGTACAGCTTGGCACCCGTTTTCTCGTTGCCAAGGAGTGTTCGGTTCACCAGAACTACAAGGACATGGTATTAAAGGCAAACGATACCTCCACCACCACCACCGGCAGACGCTTCGGCGGAAACACCTGCCGCTGTATTAAAAACCCGTTCAGCCGGGGCTTCTTAAAGGCGGAATACGCCCCGGAGGCAACGGCCGAAAGTATTGCAGAGCTTGGCGTGGGCGCGCTCCGCAAGGCTGCCGTTGAGGGCGATACCAAGGACGGGTGCTTTCTTGCGGGACAGATTTCCGGTCTGGTAAAAAAGGAACAGACCGCCGCCGAAATCGTAACCGAGCTTGTAACAGAGTGTGAAGCTCTCCTGAAAGGAGTACACGCATGGGTAAAATAGCATTTTTATTTTCCGGTCAGGGTGCCCAGCATCCCGGCATGGGAAAAGACTTTTATGAAAAGGACGCACAGGTTGCCGCTTTATTCAACGAAGCGGAAAGTTTCCGTCCGGGCACCCTTACGCAGATGTTCGAGGGCGACGATACCGTCCTGCGCCAGACCGAAAACACACAGCCGTGTCTGTACCTTGCGGATTACGCTGCCGCTCTTGCGGCAAAAAATGCAGGGATTCCTGTGGATATGGCAGCCGGTTTCTCTCTCGGTGAAATCCCGGCGCTTGCTTTCGGCGGAGCTTACACTCCGTTGGCGGGCTTTCAGATTGCCTGCGCCCGTGGTCTGCTGATGGGCGAAGCCGCAAAAAAGGCGCCTGCCTCTATGGTTGCTGTCGTAAAGCTTCCGAACGAAACGGTGGAGGAGCTTTGCTCCCACTATCAGAAGGTGTACCCGGTCAATTATAACTGCACCGGACAGCTCGTTGTTTCCGGCAGTGCGGAAGAACTTCCGGCATTTTCCGAAGAAGTAAAGGCTGCGGGCGGCAGAGCGCTTCCGTTAAAGGTCGGCGGCGGTTTCCACTCTCCGTTTATGACCCCTGCCGCAGAACAGTTCGGAAAGACGCTTGCGGAGTTTTCCCTTACCGTGCCGTCCCTTCCGGTTTATGCAAACCTTACCGCTACGCCTTACGCCGGCAGCGTGCGGGAAACCTTACAGGCACAAATCAACCATCCGGTCCTCTGGGAAAAGACCATTCTGGCAATGGCAGCCGAGGGCGTGGACACCTTCATTGAAACCGGCGTAGGCAATGTGTTACAAAAGTTAATTGACAAAATTGTTCCGGGCAGCCGTTCCTTTGCCGTGGAAACGATGGAACAGTTAGAAGCTGTACGTGCGGAGCTTTTGAAGTAATAAGGAGGAGGACGCTATGTTAAAAAATAAGGTTGCCGTTGTGACCGGCGGCTCCCGCGGTATCGGTCGTGCGGTCTGTGCCGCATTCTGCAAAAACGGTGCAGACGTCGCTTTTCTCTATGCGGGAAACAAAGAAAAAGCGGCGCAGGCATTGGAAGAGCTTTCTGCTTTCGGTACAAAGGTAAAAGCATATAAGTGCAATATTTCGGATTATAAAGAAACCGAAGCGGTCTTTAAGGAAATCCTTTCCGAGTTCGGTACGGTTGATATTCTTGTCAACAATGCCGGAATTACCCGCGACAAGCTTCTGCTCGGCATGAAACCGGAGGAGTTTACCGACGTGATCGACACAAACCTTGTGGGCGCTTACAATACGGTAAAACAGGTGTATCCGGTGATGATGAAGAAACGTTCCGGCAAAATTATCAACATTTCTTCCGTTTCCGGCATTATGGGAAACGCCGGACAGACCAACTATTCCGCTTCCAAGGCAGGCTTAATCGGCTTCACGAAGTCGCTTGCCAAAGAGCTTGCACCTCGCGGCATCTGCTGTAACGCGGTTGCCCCGGGCTTTGTTTCCACCGACATGACAACTGCCTTTGCAGAAAATGAGGCCCTGCTTTCTGCGATTCCGTTAAAGCGTTTTGCCGCACCGGAAGAAATCGCGGAACTGGTACTTTTTCTCTCCGGCGACAATGCAAATTATATCACCGGCGAAGTTATCCGCATCGACGGCGGACTCGCCATGTAGGAGGTATTCATGAAAAGAGTAGTAGTAACTGGATTAGGCGCCGTTACCCCCATCGGAAATACGCTTCCCGAGTATTGGAACGGCTTAATTAACGGCGTAAACGGAATTGCGCCGATTACCTATTTTGACACCACCGACTCCAAGTGTAAACTGGCGGCAGAGATTAAGGGCTTCGACCCGCTCTCCTGCCTTGATAAAAATACGGTGAGAAAAACAGACCCGTATGTACAGTACGCGCTTGCCTGCGCTCAGGAAGCAATGGCAGACAGCGGACTGGAGGGCACCGTAGACGGTATCGAGCTGGGCGTTTACTTCGGCTCCGGCGTCGGCGGCATCCAGACCACCTGCGAAAACCATGTAGGTCTGTTAGAGGGCGGTCCAAAGAAGGTCACGCCGCAGTTTGTTCCGAAGATGATTATCAATATTGCTGCCGGACAGATTGCAATCCGCTTCAACGCACACGGAAACGCAATGTCCATGTCTACCGCATGCGCTACCGGAACCACCGCCATCGGCGAAGCTTACCGTGCGATTAAGGACGGCTACCTTACCGCCGCAATCTGCGGAGGCTCGGAGGCTGCCATTACGCCGCTTTGCGTTGCGGGCTTTGTAAACTGTATGGCACTTTCCCAGGCGGAAAATCCGGACGAGGCTTCCCTTCCGTTTGACAGCCGCCGCGCCGGCTTTGTTATCGGCGAGGGTGCCGCTGCTTTGATTTTAGAGGAATATGAGCATGCCGTTGCAAGAGGCGCAAAGATTTACGCCGAGGTATGCGGCTACGGCGCTACCTGCGACGCCCATCACGTTACGGCTCCGGACCCGGAGGCGGTTTATACCGCAAAGGCAATCGAAAAGGCGCTGGAGGGCGTAGACTACCGCGCAGACGAGCTTTACATCAACGCCCACGGTACTGGCACCTCTTTAAACGATACCACCGAAACAAAGGCCTTTAAGCTCGCTTTCGGCGAAGACGCAAAGAAAGTGAAAATCAGCTCCACCAAGTCCATGACGGGACATATGCTGGGTGCTGCGGGCGCTGCCGAGGCAATTGCCTGCGTTAAGGCACTGGAAACGGGAATTATCCCGCCGACGATTAACTTAACAAGCCCGGACCCTGCCTGCGACTTGGACTATACGCCGTGCAAGGCGGTAAACCACACGGTTACAACCGCAATTTCCACTTCGCTCGGTTTCGGCGGACATAATGCCTGCGTTGCGTTTCGAAAGGTGTGACATACAGTATGAATCAGGAAGAAATTAAAAAGATACTGCCGCACCGCGACCATATGCTGCTGATTGATGAGGCGACGGTTGTGGACGGCGTTTCCTACGGCAAAAAAACGATTACCGGCGAAGAGTTCTTCTTAAAGGGGCATTTTCCGGGCAATCCGATTGTACCGGGAGTGATTCTCTGCGAAATTCTTGCACAGTCCACCTGCGTACTGCTTGCGGATTCCGCCGAACAGGGAAACCTGACAACGCTCTTTACCGGACTGGAAAAGGTTCGCTTTAAAACTCCGGTAAAGCCGGGGGACGTCTTTGAAACCAAATGTGAGATTACCCGGCACAAGGGTCCGTTTTACTGGGCGAAGGGCAGCGGCTTTGTCGACGGAAAGCTCTGTGTCAGCGCCGAATTTTCCTTTGCCGTTTTCCCGGCAGACAAGGAGGAAGTATGATTTTCGATAAATGGATTAAAGCCTTTTCGGGCGAGCGCCTTACCTGCTCCGCCTGCAAACAGGAATTCTCCGTAAAGGAGCTTCGTAAAAATAACTATATCTGCCCGGAATGCGCGCATTATTTCCGTATAAACGGCAGAGAGCGCATTTTGATGGTCACGGATAAGAACAGCTTCAAGGAGTTTGCTACCGGACTTTCCAGCGTTGATTTTCTGGAGTTTCCGGGCTATGCGGACAAATTACAGAAAGCAGCCGAAAGCACCGGAGAGGAGGAGGCCGTTATCTGCGGCTCTGCCTCCGTCGGCGGTTCTCCCTGCGTGATTTTCGTCATGGATTCCCGCTTTATTATGGCAAGCATGGGGTCTGTTGTGGGCGAAAAAATCACCCGGGCATTCGAATATGCCACCGAGCATCACCTTCCGGTCATCGGCTTTACCGCCTCCGGCGGCGCCAGAATGCAGGAGGGAATTATCTCTCTGATGCAGATGGCAAAGTGCAGCGCGGCTGTGAAAAAGCATTCCTCCGAGGGGAATCTTTATATTACCGTTCTGACCGACCCGACTACCGGCGGTGTTACCGCTTCCTTCGCAATGCAGGGCGATATTATCCTTGCGGAGCCGAACGCACTGGTCGGCTTTGCCGGACGCCGCGTCGTAGAACAGACGACCAAATCCAAGCTTCCGGATAATTTCCAGAGCGCGGAGTTTATTTTAGAGCACGGCTTTGCGGACGCTATCGTTCCGAGAGAGGAACTGACCGCTACGCTTACCACCCTGCTTAAATTGCACAGAAAGGAGTCGTTGGCAGTATGAGCATGACACCTTATGAAAAGTTGAAAACGGCGCGCGCAAACGGCAGACCGACCGGCAGCGCCTATATCGAAGGAATTTTTACCGACCGCGTGGAGCTGCACGGCGACCGCCGGTTCAGCGACGACGCTGCGATTGTTTCCGGCATCGGCAGCCTTGACGGCATTCCGGTTACTTATATCGCAATCGAAAAGGGAGTTGACATTACCTCCCGTATGAAAACGAATTTCGGCTGTCCGAAGCCGGAGGGCTACCGTAAGGCGCTCCGCCTGATGAAGCAGGCGGAAAAGTTCCACCGTCCGGTCATCTGCTTTGTGGATACCCTTGGCGCATTTTGCGGCGCCGACGGCGAAGAACGCGGACAGGGCGAGGCGATTGCGGAAAATATTATGGAAATGCTCGGACTCAAAACTCCGACGATTTCCATTGTCATCGGCGAAGGCGGCAGCGGCGGCGCACTTGCGCTTTGCTCCGCAGACCGCGTTTACATGCTGGAAAACGCCGTCTATTCCGTAATTTCCCCGGAGGGCTGCGCAAGCATTCTCTGGAAAGACTCTTCCCGTGTACAGGACGCCGCACAGTGTCTTCGGATTACCGCGGACGATATGAAAAACTTCGGTGTGGCAGAAACCGTTATCAATGAAAACTTTGACGATTTCTCTGCGATGTGCGGCGAAATTAAGGCTTGTCTGACCGCCGACTTAAAGCAGCTGCTTGCAAAAAATACGGAACAATTATTGGAAGACCGCTATTTCCGCTTCCGGAAATTCGGCATTTATGAAGAAAACGGAGAAACTCATGGAACCACTTTATACGCTTTATAGCACTTCCACCCTTACTGCCGACGGCGTGCTGTCCGATTTTACTCTCCATGCACCGGAAAATTTCAACTTCGCCTACGACGTGGTTGACCGTATTGCGGCAGAGGAACCGGAAAAGCGCGCGCTTGTCTGGTGCGATACCGAAGGAAACGAGAAAACCCTTTCCTTCGGCGAAATTTCTTCCCTTTCCATCCGGGCGGCAGGCTATCTTGCCGCAAACGGCGTAGCAAAGGGGGACCGCGTCCTTGTTATTATGAAACGCCACTATGAATACTGGTATATTCTTCCCGCCCTGCATCGTCTTGGCGCGGTTGCCATACCGGCGTCCCATATGCTGAAGAAGAAGGACCTCGTTTACCGCATCCAGAGTGCGGAGATTTCTGCAATCATTTCCGCCGACGATACGGAACTGACGAAAAATATTCTTGCCGCAAAGGACTCCTGTCCGAGCTTACGGCATTTATTCACCGTCCGCAAAGATTGTCCGGGCTTTCTTCGTTTAGACCTCGGTTTAAAGGAAATGCCTGTAACGACGGAGCGGATTCCGACGCTTGCCGCCGACCCGATGCTAATGTATTTTACCTCCGGCACTACCTCCTATCCGAAGGCAGTGGTTCACAACGGCTACTACCCGTTGGGTCATATTCCGACCGCAAAATACTGGCACAACTGTCAGGACAACGGTCTGCATCTGACGGTAGCGGACACCGGCTGGGCAAAGGCATCCTGGGGAAAAATTTACGGGCAATGGCTGTGCGGCTGTGCGATTATGGCCTATGACTACGAGCATTTTGACGCAGCACAAATGCTGTCCGTTATTAAGAAATATAAGGTTACCTCTTTCTGCGCCCCGCCGACCGTTTACCGCCTTATGGTAAAGAACGGGATTCCGGCCGACGCCTTTTCGGGTGTGCATTACGCTACCACCGCGGGAGAGTCCTTAAATCCGGATATTACAAAGCGCTTTCAGGAAATCACGGGACTTTTGATTCACGAGGGCTTTGGACAAACCGAAACCACGCTGTTACTGGGCAATCTGGTGAATGCGCCGGTAAAAATCGGCTCCATCGGCAAACCGAATCCGATGTACGACGTAAGACTGATTGATGAAGACGGCAACGAAACCGGCGTAGACGAACGCGGCGAAATTGTTGTTGTTCCGAAGCCGAATCAACGCGGACTTTGCATCGGATACCTCAATGCCGAAGAACAGGACCGCCGCACATGGAAAAACGGTATTTTCCATACCGGTGACATTGCAACCCGTGACGCAGACGGATTTTTCTGGTACATCGGCCGTACCGATGACATTATCAAATCCAGCGGCTACCGCATCGGACCGTTTGAGATTGAAGACGTACTGATTCAGCATCCTGCGGTAGCGGAATGTGCCGTTACCGGCGTTCCCGACGCCGAACGGGGCTTTGTCGTAAAGGCAACCATCGTTTTGATGGCAGGCTACACCGGAACGCCTGAGCTTGCTCAGGAATTAAAGGAGTATGTAAAAACACAGACTGCTCCGTATAAGTATCCGCGTATTATTGATTTTGTACCGGAGCTTCCGAAAACCATCAGCGGAAAGATTCAGCGTGCAAAGCTGCGCGAACAGGACAGTAGCGGCGCAGCGCAAAACAACAACGCTTAACAATTTTATCATTCTTTTTCCTCTTACCTTTTCCCCCTTGCGTGTTCTTAGCGGAACTACTATAATAAGGGGGAAAAGTATTTTCCGAACAGGAGTGTTTTATGGAGTTTCATGGACTGAATAAGCTGACGCTGCTTGATTTTCCAAAACATCTGGCATGTACCGTTTTTACGGGACGCTGCAATCTGCGCTGCCCCTTCTGCCATAATGCCGGCCTGGTGCTTTCTCCGGAGAAGGAGCCTGTGATTGACGACGAGGAAATCCTCCGGTTTTTGGAGAAACGGAAGGGTACGTTAGAAGGCATCTGCGTTACCGGCGGAGAACCGACGTTACAAAAGGATTTGCTTCCCTTTCTGCGCCGCTGCCGGGAGTTTGGCTATCTGATCAAGTTAGACACCAACGGCACACGCCCGGACGTCCTTTCTGCGGCGTTAAGCGAACATCTGCTGGACTATATTGCTATGGATATTAAGAATTGCCCTGCGCGGTATGCCGAAACAGCAGGACTTTCTTCGGTTCGCTTTTCCGCTTTTGAAGAAAGCATTGCGCTCATCCGAAACAGCGGACTCCCTTACGAATTTCGCACTACCGTCGTGCGTGAATTCCACACAAAAGAAGACCTGCTTGCCATCGGCGAGTGGCTGAACGGCTCAAGATGCTACGCATTGCAGGCATTTGTTGACTCCGGCTCCTTAATCGGAAGCGGACTTTCGGGGTATTCCGCAGAAGAATTACGGGAGTTTCGGACGCTCCTCCTTCCGTATTTTGAGGAAGTGCTTCTGCGCGGAATTGATTGATGAAAAAGGATACGATTTTATGAAATTAAGCTATGAAACCGAACGTTTACAGTTACTGATCTGCAACGAAGAATATTCTGCCGCCCTACTCGACTTTATGACGGAAAACAAAGACTTTTTCGCTCCGTGGGAGCCGCGCCGTCTGCCTGCCTTTTATACCGAGGAGTTTCAGGCGCAGGTGCTGCGGGCGGAATTTCAGGCAATGCTCCGCTCTGTCTATCTGCGTTACTATCTCTTTTTAAAGGAAGACCCGGAGCGTATCATCGGCACGGTGAGCTTTTCCAATCTCTCCCGGGGTGAGGACAAAAGCTGCCGCGTCGGCTACAAGCTCGCAAAAGCCTACACCGGTAAGGGCTATGCCGGGGAGGCGCTGCGGCGGCTTCTTCCGGAGCTTCACAAGGAGCTTGGCATTCACCGCATAGAGGCCGACATTATGCCGGACAACCTCCCTTCACTGCGCCTGATTGAGCGTCTGGGCTTTTCCTATGAGGGCGTTGCCCGCAGTTCTCACGAGATTAACGGCGTTTGGACCGACCACCTGCGCTATTCTTATATTTTTGCGCACCAATAGCCGAATGTGCCCTGCGTTTTACCTGCTTCCGGTCCGGCGTACCTTGTCGGCAAAAACTCCGAAAAACCGAACAGCCCGGCAAGGCGGACATCCCTTTTCAGATACACTCCCGGAACAAGCAGCACATAGTCTTCCTGTTCTTTTTGTCTGCGCTTCCCTAAAAGCAGATGCCGGTAACGGTAATAACCGTGCAGCAGAAAGCTGTTCTCCGCAAACCTTCTTCCTTCCTTCGGAAGCAGTAAAAGCTCCTCCGGCGAAACCCGTACCGAATACAACAGAGAGCTTTCCCGGCAGGGCCGGTACGCGGGCTTTGTCAAAAGCAGCTCCTCCAGACAGGCAATCCGGTTATGCTCCGCCCTTTTTTTCAGCCCCGCAGGCCTTTCTTTCCGTTCCGGTCGTTCCTCTCCTTCCGGCTTTTCCTCCGCCCGGAAATGCTTCTTTTCCTCTTCTTGTACCGGTGTCTCTCCGCTTACTGCCCTTGTAATTTCCTCTACCAGCCTTTTTGCGGAATCAAAGCATACCCCCTCTTCCGAAATTCCCGCTCCGGTACGGGAAAACGCCGCACGCAACTGTGTTTCCGTCATCTCCCGTCCATCGTACCGGGCACATAGATAGCTGTCCGTATCCGGCCATTCGATGCTTGTCTTTCTCGCGGTTCCGACACGTTCCGGCAGCAATACCACACCGTTTCCCGCTCCTGCCTCCGCGCACAGACGATACCGCCCCACCGTCGCCTCGCTCATTCTCTGCCCGGCGTCTGCCTCCCACACAAAACCTGCTTCCGAAAGGTTGTCCCGGTGATTAAAATAGTAAATGCTCCACCGCTCTTCCCGTTCCGGCCGACGCAGCAGTTCCAGGATAACCTCCGGTGCTTCTTCCTCTCCGTACCGACGCAGAATCCCGACGCTTTGTGACCGGATACCGTTCCGGTAAGCAAACAAATATGCAATTTTTCTCCGGTACACAGGGTCCCTCCTATCTTTGTTTTGCATCGCCGGGCCGTCCCGCCCTCTGCAATGCCGCTTTTTCCTATCTTCGTAATATACTATATGCGGTAATCCCTGCTTTCAGAACCGGAGGCTGCCGCAAAATTCTGTGCGGCGGCGCGGCATTGCAAATTCTTTCACACAGAGGAGGAACACAGCAAAAGCTACATCAGCCCTGCTTTTCTATCTGTTCCGCCAGCTCGTTCAAATACACCCAGCGCTCCATTTTTTCCTCCAGCCGGACCTCGGCTTCCTCTTTCTTTGCGGAAAGCTCCCGTAATCTTCCGTAATCGGTCGCCGCCTCCGCCATCTCTGCCTCCAGTGCCGCTATCTCTGCCTCCAATGCCGCAATGTCCGCGTCAATCGTTTCGTATTCTTTCTGCTCCCTGTAAGAGAACTTTAGCTTCTGCTCGCGCTTTTTCCACGTATCGCGGCTGTCCGCCTTTTCCGCGGCGTCTGTCTGCCCCGAAGCTTCCGCTGTCTGCTGTTTTCCGCCGGAAAGAGAGGCTGCCACGGGCCGTCCTTCCCGCTCGCACACCGCACGGTAATCGGAGTAGTTTCCTTCATAGCGGCGAATCTTTCCGTTCCCTTCAAACGCAAAAATCCGGTTTGCCACCTTATCAAGAAAGTAACGGTCATGGGAAACCGCAATCACGATTCCTGTATACCGTTTTAAATATTCCTCCAAAATCGTAAGCGTCCGGATATCCAAATCGTTGGTAGGCTCGTCCAGAATCAGGACATTCGGCGCTTCCATCAGCACATGCAACAGCGCCAGACGGCGCTTTTCGCCGCCGGAAAGCTTCCCAATCAGCGTATACTGCATGGCATCGGTAAACAAAAACTTCTCGCACATCTGGGAAGCGCTTACCGTACCGTCCGCCGTTTCGATATATTCCGCTACGTTCCGCACCGAATCGATTACCCGGATATCCGGATTAAGCGGCTCATTTTCCTGCATAAAGTACCCGACCTTGACCGTCGTTCCGAACTCTACCGTTCCGGCGTCCGGCGCCAGTTTTCCGGTAATCAGCTTTAAAAGCGTACTCTTTCCGCAGCCGTTTTCTCCGATAATTCCGATGCGATCCGTCGAAAGGAAAATATGGCTGAAATCCCGAATCAGCACCTTATCGCCAAAGGATTTGCCGATTCCCTGTACTTCAATCGTCTTTTTTCCGAGGCGGGAGGAAAGCGCATTGATTTCCACTTCCCCGTCGGTTACGATTTTATCCCGGTTCTTTAGCGCCTCAAACCGCTCAATATGCGCCTTCTGCTTTGTGGAACGCGCCCTTGCGCCGCGCATCATCCATGCCAGCTCCTCCCGGTACAGACTTTTCGCCTTCCGCTCCGTTGCCAGTTCCATTGCCTCCCGCTCCGCCTTTGCTACAAGAAAACCGGTATAATTCTCCTTATACGAATAGAGCTTTCCCTTGTCCAGCTCCACAATCCGGTTTGTCACCGCGTCCAGAAAGTAGCGGTCATGGGTAATCATCACCAGCGCTCTTCCGTTTTTCTTCAAATACTCCTCCAGCCACTCGGTCATGGCAGAATCCAGATGGTTCGTCGGCTCGTCCAGAATCAGGACATCCGCAGGCATTAAAAGCGTCCGCACCAGTGCCGCGCGCTTTCTCTGTCCGCCGGAAAGCAGCGACGGCTTCCCCTGCACCTCCGAAATTCCGAGCTTTCGTAACATCGCTGCCGCCTCTCCCGCAATGTCGCGATATTCCTCCGGGTGCTCCAGCCCTTCCACCACATTCTCCAATAAGGTCTTTTCCTCCGAAAATACCGGCGTCTGGGGCAGGTACGCAAGGCGCACCTCCTTTCCCTTCGTGACCGTCCCGGCATCCGGCTCCTCAAGGCCCGCTAAAATCCTTAAAAACGTAGACTTCCCGGTTCCGTTAATCCCGATAATTCCAATCCGGTCCCCCTCGTTAATTCCGAGGGAAACTCCGTCAAACAGCATCCGCTCCGTATAACTCTTTGAAACATTTTCTATCGTAATCAGGTTCATATTGCCTCCGTAGCTTCCTCTTTTTCCTCCAAACACAAAGTAGCATAGAACTTACTTTTTTCCCGGATTTCCCGATGAAACAGCCGGGCCGCATCTCCGGTACGGCACCCCCGGTGAAAGAAAAAGCTGGCTATCAGTCCGGTCACTTCCGTACCGCACTTTCAAGCCAGTCTTTTCTTTTTGCCCTTGCACGTTCCCCAACGCTTCCTCTTCGAATCAATACCTTCTCCAATATTGACCGATTACCATTATAATCCATTTTGAAAAATTTGTCAATCAAAACTTTACTTAACAGAAAAATTCCACAAGCAGTTTCTTTAGATACTCAATATCTTTCCTTCCCGCAAGTTCTCTTGCGGAATGCATGGCAAGCACCGGTACGCCGATATCAATCGTACGCATCGGAAGCCACGAGGAAATGATTGGTCCGAGAGTGCTTCCGCCTGCCAAATCACTGTGATTTGCAAACTTCTGATACGGCACTCCCGCCTCCTCGCAAAGCATCTGCACAATCGCCACCGTTTCCGTGTCAAAGGCATACCGCTGGCTGCTGTTTATTTTCAAAACTACGCCTTTGTTTAATACGGCACGGTTTACCGGGTCGCAGACCTCCTGCCGGTTCGGATGCAGCGCGTGGGCAGCGTCAACCGACAAAAGAATACTCTTTGCCAGCGCCTGCTGTAACTCCTGCCTTCCTGCGCCGAGTCCTGCGTAAATACGTTCCAGAAGCATCGCCGTGAGTGCGCTGTCCGCGCCCTGTTTCGAGCGGCTGCCGATTTCCTCATGGTCATACAGCACACTCATGCAGATTCCCCTCTGATGCCGGGCGCCGCAAAGCGCATGCAGCAGCGCATAACAGGAAATCTGATTATCCAGACGCGGCGAGGAAACAAACTCTTCGGCCGCCCCGAGCAGACACGCAGGCTCCGTACAGTACACGGAAAGGTCAAAGTCCAGAATATCCTTACGCTCCGCCTGAAGCTCCCCGGCAAGCAGTTCCGTAAAATACTCCTCCTCCGTTTTGTCCTCTCCCGACATTCCGAGAAGCGGGAGCAAATCGCGCTGGGGTTTATACTCAACGCCTTTGTTCACCTCGCGGTTCATATGGATTGCCAAATTGGGAATCGTCAAAAGGGGCCGCTTAAAATCTACCGTTTCCGAACGCGGCGCATAAGCGTTTTCACCGCGCAGAACAACTCTGCCTGCCAAAGAAAGCGGCCGATCAAACCATGTATTTAAAATTGCGCCTCCGTAGACCTCCACATCAAGGCGTTGATACGCCCCTGCGGGCAGCTCTGCTTTCGGTTTCACACGCAGACAAGGATAGTCGGTATGTGCGGCTGCTATGTGCAGGGCATCCTCCGGTGAAAACTCCTCGCCTACCGTATATGCCGCAATGCCTGTTCCGTAAAACCGGACAAAATAGCCCTTTCCCCGTTCCGGCAAAAACGGCTCTTCTAATTTCTGCTCGATAAAGCCCGCTTCCCGCAAGAAGGCGGCAGCAAGCTCCACCGACTGATACGGGGTAACCGCTTTATTTACATAATCTAAAAATTCCATACCCTTTCCTGCCTTAAAATTGTTATTTCGGTGTTCACCGCTCTCCCGATCGTAAGAATGGGGCTGCGCAGTGAGTGCGGCAGCCCCAGCAGTTTCTTTTACGCTTACTCTTCCATTGAAAACATTGCGATGTTCTTTGTCAGCTTCTCCTTCAGGCAAACCAGCTCTTCCGTCTGTTTCCTGCATTCTTCGAGAATCGTACTTACTTCATACATCGACGCGGAGGTTTCCTGTGCGCTTGCAGCGTTTTCCTCTGCAATGGCTGCCAGACCTTCTACGATATTCACCACGCCCTCGCGCAGGTCCGCTAACGTCTTCGTCTGTCTGGAAATCTCTTTGATTGCCTTCATTACCGAAGTAACCTCGGAACTCAGTTCGGAGAATACCTTCAGCGTTTCATCCAGCTTGTTGTTCTGGGTATTGATACTCTCCGACACTCCGTTCATTGTCTTTACACTCGTATTGGAGTTGGTGATAAGAGTTTCAACAATTTCACGAATCTCCTCTGCCGAAGCGCGGGACTGCTCGGCCAACTGCCTGATTTCATCCGCAACCACCGCAAAGCCCCTGCCTGCTTCTCCCGCTCTTGCCGCCTCAATGGAAGCATTCAGGGAAAGAAGGTTCGTCTGGCTTGCGATATCGGCAATCATATCGGTGGCCTTCTGAATATGCTGTGCAGATTCATTGGTTTCATTCGTCTGCTTTTTAATTTCATTGATGGCGTCATCCGCCTCTTTGCTGATAATCAACAGCTCCTGCAAGGTCTTGTCCGCGTCGATGCTGTACTCATCCATCTTCTTCGCACTGACGCTAAGATGGTCTACCTCGGAAACCGCCACCTCAATGGCGTCGCCGATCTGAGCAACCTGAGTGTTTGCCTGCATGGTTTCCGTTGCCTGCGAGGTCGCACCCTTCGCAATTTCTTCCACCGCAAGGTTTACGCTTTCAACCGTTTCTCCGATTTTACTCATGGACTCGTGCATCAGCTCCGAAAAATCGGAAACCTCTTTTGTGGAAGCGTCTATACTGCCGACAATCTCTCTCAACTGCTCTACCAGCTGTTTCACTGCCCGGGCATTGTCGCCGACCTCATCCTTCCGGCAGATATTCGCCTCCGAAACCTTCACTGTCAGCTTACCCTTTGCTACCTCCGTCAGATTGTCAACCGTCTGTGCAACCGCTCTTACGACATGCTTCACCTCAAAGAATACAAGCACCGCCGATACGGCTGCAATGATAATGCCGCCCGTAATCAATGCCGCTAATATCCCGGCCATATCCGAAGTAAATTCGGAACGCTCCTGCCCCAGGAATATGATTCCCACTACTTCGCCCGTGCTCTCCTGCATCAGCGGATAATAGTAAACCGCACTTGCCTTTCCCCGGAAAGCGGCGTCGGAATTATAGTAATAATTTCCTGCCATTACCGTTTCGTAAATCTTCGCATCCGGCTTTCCGTCAAACAGCCTCGTGCCATTCTCGTCCTTCTGCGTCGTCATCACACAGGTATCGCCCAGAAAAACCGTAATATCAAGCTTTTTCTTCTCCGCTATATCATCCAGATACTCATATAACGGGGACAAATCGGTAGTTCCTTTGCTGAAAACACCGTTTTCGTAAGAATAATCCCCCCGGGCATAAACGGTAAATGTTTCCGCTGCCGAAACCGCCAGGCCCTCCATCTCCTTCTGCACCAGTTCATGGGTAAGCTTGGCTGCGCTTGATTTTGATTTCACGATATAGAAAAGACCAAGTAAAATAATCGGTGCCAATGCAATCGCAAGAAGTCGCGCGGTTAGTGTAAAGCGCCGTTTCTTTGCCTTCTTTTCCGCTTTCTCGGCTTCCTTTTTCTCCTCTTCCTCTACATCACTAAAATCCATCTCAAACATATCAAAGGCAACGTCCTCTGCCGTTTCGTCCTCTGCAAATGCCTCATCCTCTATCCCTTTAAAGTAATCCTCGGGTATCTCTATCCCCCGCTCTGTATCCGGCTCCGCATTCGGTTCTGTTCCTGCAGCGGTTACGTTTTCCTGTTCCTGCATATTTTCTAAAGTTTCGTCTGTCGTATTCATCACCGTTCTCCTTTCCGGGAATACTTCCCCGTATCTATCCTCAGCCGTTTTTTCTGCCGCGGTGTTTCTTGTAGTATAACATATTTTAACAAAAAAGTCCAGCCGTTTTCCTTTGTTTTCGTCAAATTGTCCATCACTTCCCGCAATTATATTCACAACTCCTCCGCTTCGATTTTCCTCCCAAAAGCGGTCTTGCAAAAATTTCCTTTTCAACCGTATTGTTCTATGGTATACTAACTAGGGAAACACTGATATAATCGTGTTTCCCCAGGAAAAGAGTTATGTTAGATTCAGTTCATTGTAGGAGGTTTTTATGAAGCATCTGAAATACCGCATTGTTTCTGCCGTTTCGGGCTGTGTCTGCTTTTTTTTGGTGACACTTTCCGGCAGCTTTTTGGCAAGTGCGGATACACAGACCGATAATCCCCTTTCTTCGGATACACCTGCCACCGTTACTCCGTCGACAGACAATACCGCTTCCGGTATTCCCACGGTTCCCCTTTCCGGCGGGCAGACGTCTGCGACGACATTTCATGTTACACCGGCGTCAAGTCCGACTCCGGCACTGAGTCCGACCCCAACACTAAGCCCGACTCCAACGCCGAGTCCGACGCCGACACTGAGTCCGACCCCGTCGCCAAGTCCGACCCCGTCACCGAGTCCGACGCCATCGCCAACCCCGACACCGGAACCTTTCGTTTTTACAAAAGCGATTGCAAACGTCACGGATTTTGTAAATATCCGCGAAGGAGCCTCCACGGACACCCCTGTTCTCGGAAAGCTTTTTGAGAACGGTATTGCGGAGGTTTTGGGTACGGAAGGAGAGTGGACGCATATTTCTTCCGGAAACGTTACCGGCTATATTTTCTCCGAATACCTTTATCTCGGGGATCGTGCGGTTTCCTATGCAGACCGGATTACCGCATACAATGCGGAGGTAACCGCCAACTCGTTAAATATCCGGTCCGGCCCGGGTACGGATTATGAAATACTCGGTTCTACCTCTTATAAAAACGCATATCCCGCCCTGCTTTCCCTTTCCAACAAGGAATGGATTGCAATTCAATATACCTCGGATACCGTTGCCTATTTGTACGCAAACTATGTAACCCTTGTCTGCAACCAAAAAGAGGCAATGACCTTAGCGGAAATTGCCGCTGCCGAACGCGCGGCAAAGATTGAAAAGGCGCATGTAAAAAGTCTTCCGGTTACTTACCGTGACCCGATTACAATTACGGAGGAGGATTTGGAGGTTTTTGCCCTTGTGGTAGCCGCCGAAGCCTACTGGGAGCCGTATGACGGAAAACTTGCCGTTGCCAATGTTATCCTGAACCGGCTGTTAAGCGGCCGCTGGGGCGATACCGTTTATGAAATCGTCACCGCGCCGGGACAGTTTGCCGGCTACAATTACATCGACAAGTACCGGAACCGTGATTTGAGCGATTGTTATTCCGCCTGCAAAGAAGCCCTTTCCGGCAAAAACAATATCGGTGATTTTATCTTCTTCCATGCGGACACCTATGTAGACGCCCACGACGAATGGCCTCTTTTTTCCTCCTGGTACCAGATTGAAGGGCACATTTTCTTTAAACGCGACTGGTAATTTTCTCACATCAGACCGCCAAGCAATGCACTCACCGCTACACCCGTTGCCGTTGCCACAAGCGCACCGGTAAGCGTGTAGCGGGTTTTTTTTACGCCCGCCGCCATAAAGTAAACCGACATCGTATAAAAAACGGTTTCGGTAGAGGAACAAATCAACGAAGTTACCCTGCCCAAATACGAATCCGGTCCGTATTCCTTAAAAATATCCAGTACAAGACCGGTGGCCGCCGAAGAAGAAAACAGTTTCACCACCACAAGAGGAACCAGCTCCGCCGGGAACAAAAGGACTTTCGCCACCGGTGCAAGAAGCCGCGCAAGCAGGTCAAGAAAGCCCGACGCCCTTAACATCCCTACGCCGGTCATCAGCCCGATTAACGTCGGGAGAATCCCGAACGTCACCTTAAACCCGTCCTTCGCCCCCTCGGTAAACTCCCCGTAAATATCCGTTTTTGTAAGCAGACCGTAGCTTATCATATAAAACAGGAGCAGCGGAATGCAAAAATCCGAAAGATAAATAAGAACGCTCATAAAAAGTGCCTGCCCGTAGAAGTTATTACACTCTATGCGTAAAACCTCCGCCGTATGCAGGCACACACTTACCTTTCCCTTTTCTTGTCCGTAAGCTTTATAAACACAACCGCCGCCAGCGTGCTGACAAACGTTGCGACGATTGCCGGGCCGACGATTTCCGCCGGGTTGACCGAACCGTACTGGCTCCGGTAGGCAATGATATTCACCGGTATCAGCTGCAGTGAAGAAATGTTGATAATCAGAAACGTACACATGGCCCGGGAAGCAACCTCCCGTTTGCCGCCCTGTGCAATGTTCAGCTTCTGCAGCTCTTCCATTGCCTTTAAGCCGAAGGGCGTTGCCGCCCAGCCGAGTCCTAAAATATT
This sequence comes from uncultured Lachnospiraceae bacterium, assembly GCA_964609025.1. Taxonomy (GTDB): domain Bacteria; phylum Bacillota; class Clostridia; order Lachnospirales; family Lachnospiraceae; genus SIG307. The sequence continues at coordinate 139,725 of CAZSQM010000001.1, forward strand.
GGCAAGCATATTGGACGCAATATATTCATTTGCCTTGGAATCCTCCGGTATCTCCGGGAACAAAAAACGCAGCACCGGCCGTGCAAGCCGGATAAACCGCTTTGTCAGACCGCTTGCCTGGGCAATCCGCATTACTCCCGTCCAAAGTGCCATGACGCCGAGCATCGTAATGCACAGCTCCACTGCCTCCTTGGAAGAATCCACTGCCGCATTTCCCACTTCCCTGACATTCCCGGTCAAGGTTCCGTAAACCACCGCAATCAGAATCATTCCGCCCCATAAAAAATTCAGCATAGCCGCTCCGAAAAAAGTGCTTTCTCCTACCTTATGCGGCAGCCCTCCGTTCTATGCAAAGCTCTAGCGCTTTGCACCCTTGGCACCCGTAAGCGAGGCGCTGTCCAAAATATTCGTGGAGAAGGTAAACACCAGATTCTCTTCCTCCCGCTTCCGCTTTAAGGCAAGCTTAATCAGGCGGTCTAACAGTTCCTTATAGCTGACTCCTAAAGGCTCCCAAAGGTAAAAGGCCAAAGACCCCGGAATCGTATTGATTTCGTTTAAATAAAGCTCTCCGTTTTCCTCGTCAATCATAAAATCAATCCGGGAAACACCGTTACAGCCGAGACACCGGAACGCCTTTACCGCAAGAGAGCGCACCCGCTCCCGCTGTTCTGCGCTAAGGTCCGCCGGAATCTTTCTCTGCACGCTTGCCATTCCCTTCGAGCCGCCCTTGCCGCCGCTTAAATACTTATCCTCATAGCTTAATATGTCCTTGGTATGCAGCGGCTCCTCACACTCGGAAGCCTCCGCTTCCGTTGCGTCGCCAACGACTGAGCAGTTAATCTCACGCAGTTTTATAATCGCATGCTCCACAATGATATTATTGGCATAACGGAACGCCGTATCCGTTGCCGAAACCAGTTCGTCTTTGTTCTTTGCCACACCGATACCGACGCTGGAGCCTAAGTTCACCGGCTTGATAATCACAGGATAGCCCAGTTTTTCTTCAATCTTTGCAAACATTGCCTCCCCCTGCCTGTACTCCTCCGCGGAAAAATACAGACAGTCTAACACCGGAACTCCGTTGTCCTTTAAAATCATTTTGGAAATATATTTATCCATACCGACGGCCGACGCCGTGACATCACAGCCCACAAAAGGAACGCCCACCGTTTTTAAATAGCCCTGCAACGTTCCGTCCTCTACGTTCGTGCCGTGCACAACCGGAAACGCCACGTCGATTTCCTGCTTCTTCGGCTTTCCGAACCGTTTTGCCGGATATTCCGTTAAAAAGCACCTGCCGCCCTCATTGACCAAAATAACGCGCGTACTCTCCTTTATCAGCTCTGCCATCCGCTTGTACGCCTCGATTTTGCCTACATTTTCTCCGATATACATCTCGTTTTCCTTGGAAATATAGACCGGAATAATCTCATACTTCTCCGTATCCATATTGGCAATCGCCTGAATGCCCGAAATAATCGACACCTCATGCTCCACGCTTTTTCCGCCAAACAGTACCGCAACTCTGATTTTCATAAACCGCACCTTCCTTTAATAATTATCCGGCAAATCATTTTCCAATAAAATAAATTTATGTTTTTCTGTATTCAGCGCGTAAGCATAGTTTACCGCTTCCTCCAGTTTGTCGGCAACAAACAGCCGTTCCGCAGGAAATCCCGTGTCCAGTACGCCCTTTGCAATCGGCTCCGTGCGGCGTTTCCCGACAAGCGCGATATAATCGCACGCTGCCGCTGCCGCTCTTCCGAACTCATAATTATACTCCTCTTCCTTTTCGCCGAGCTCTATCATGCCCGGCGTTACCAGAATCCGTAGTCCGTCGAACAGCGCCAGCGTATCCACCGCCGCTTTCGAACCGATCGGATTGGAATTATAAGCGTCGTCAATAATTGTCACATTGCCCCGTTCAATCAGCTGTAACCTGTGCTCCACCGGCTGCAGGCGCCGTACCGGCAGCTTCAGCTTCTCTAAGGAAATGCCGAGGGTATTTGCTACCGCAATCGCCCCCACAATATTCACTACGTTATGCGCTCCGACTAACTTTGTCCGGAACTCTGCCGTTTCCCCGTTTGGCGCCGTCACCGTAAACGTAGTTCCGAGGGCGGAAACTTTAAGGTCGGATGCCCGGTAGCCCGCTGCCGGCTTCTCCGCCGTAACATCAGCGTTCCGCAAGGCGCTTCCTTCCCGCTCCTCCTTTTGCGGCGCGGTCGAATAAAAAATCCCCGCCCGGTTTTCCTTTCTGATGTAGTCATTATCCCCGTTCAAAAACAGCAACCCGTCCGCAGGCAGGGCGTCCGCAAGCTCAAACTTCGTCCTGATAATATTGTCTATCGAATGAAAGGACTCTAAGTGCTGGGGTCCGATTGCCGTAATAATACCGTGCTTTGGGTGTACAATGTCGCAAAGCTCCTTAATATCCCCGCTATTTTTCGCGCCCATTTCACATAGAAAAATCTCATGGGTCGGATTCAGGGAGGAACGGATTGTCTTTACCACGCCCATCGGCGTATTATAGCTTTCCGGCGTTGCCAGCACCTGAAATTTCGTCTGCAACAGAGCATTCAGGTAAAACTTCACGCTGGTTTTTCCGTAGCTTCCCGTCACGCCGATTACCGTCAGATTCTTATGCTCCCGCAGCATCCTCTTTGCATCGCGGATATAGTAATTGCGTACCGCCCGTTCCACCGGCGCGTTGATGACATTGGAAAGCACCACGAAATACGGCTCGCAAAACACAAACAGCCCCGCAATAAAGTAAGCTAACATCCGGCTTTTGCAGACAATGCAAAGCACCGCAAAGACTACCGCCAACAGCAGATTCGTTGCAATCAGGCGCTTTACGCGGCTTGTATAAACCAACTTTTTCTTTGCCTTCTGCCTTGCCAGCATAAGATAATACCAGAAGCAAAGGGCTGCGGCCAACGCCGCAAGCACCGCCGTTACCGCATGGAACAGCCCGCCCGCAAGCACCGCGGCAAGAAATGCGGTCAAAAGAACTCTCTGCCGTTCGCGGTTCTGCGTAAGCCAGACAAGCTGCACCTTGTTTTTGTAGCTGTTTTGCTGAAACATATGCACATTATAGCGCATGATAAAAAGAAATGCCGCGGCATATAAGACAAGACCGCAACCCATAATGATATTCTCTGCCATAAGGTTCCTCTATTCTATTCCATAAAATGATTTCATAACCCGCGCAAATACATACGGCTGATCAAGAAAAGAAAAATGCCCCGCGCCCGGAAGCGTTACAAGACCGGCGTTCGGCATCAGCCGTTCCATTGTTTTTCCGTCCGAAAGCGGTGTTGACGTGTCGTTCTCGCCCCAGATTAACAGAGTTTCCTGACGTACCGCCGGCAACAGCGGCGTCAAATCCTCGTTTACCGCTTTTACCAGACACTCCCGCATTCGCGGCGACGCCGCCCGGTAGTCCGCAGAACCCTGTCTGCTTTTCCACTCCTCAAGCATCGGCCCGAAGAAAAACTTGGCAATCTTCCATTCCGCAATCTTTTTCAAGCGCTTATAACGCCGTATTTTCCGCTTCTGCGCCGCCGTTTTCTCCGGCAGAATGCCGGCACTGTCAATCAGCACCAGCTTTGTTACGGTAAACGGTAGCTTCTCTCTGGAAGCCAGGCGGATAATCATTCTTCCGCCGTAAGAATGTCCGATAAAGGACACCCGCTCCAAGCCGAACGGCTCTAAAAAGTGCAGTAAAAACTCTACATAATCCTCTACCGCCCATGCTTCCTTCGGCTCCTCGCTCCCACCGAACCCCGGCAAATCAAGGCGTATCACCCGATAACGGGAAGACAGGCAATCCGCCACGCTTTGATAGATCTCCAGCTTTGTGCCCCAGCCCTGCAACACAACGACCGGCTCTCCCTGCCCTGTAATCTCATATTTTATATGCAATCCGTCAACGATTGTTTCCATAGCTGTTCCTTCCGATATGTGTTTCTTTCGGGCGCACTGCGCCCCCTGTTTATTTTACGCTATTCCTTCTCCATTTTAGCACAACGTCCTTTATTTGTCAGTAGCAAATTAAAGAAAGTAGAAATGTCGTTTGCCGTCGATGAAAACAAAATAACTGTAAAAAACGCAAAATCTTTTAAATTTCCCTTTGACATCTTTGGGAATATATGTTAAACTGGTTTTGTTAGAATATTAACAAAAATTTATTGTTACATGCCGGAGGTAAGTTATGAAAAACATAGGTATCGTACGCAACTTAGACGAAGTCGGAAGAATCACCCTGCCAATCGAGATACGCAGATCCTTAGATTTACATCAGGATGACCCGGTTGAGATTATGCAGGAAGGGAATCGCATCGTTCTCACCAAGTATCAGCCATGTGACATTTTCAACGGTGACACGGAGGAGCTGATTGAATACTGCGGAAAGAAAATATCCAAAAAGAACATAGAAGCACTTGCAAAGCTGGCAGGTCTGATTGAAGAGTAATCCTTTTTTCCAAAGTATGCCCGGCAGTATCGTTTCGGAGTGATACTGCCGGGTACTTTATTTTTCCGATTCTTTTTCAAGCAACATCGCGTAAATCTCCCGCTTCGACAATCCCCTGTCGGCAGCAACCGCCTTCATTGCTTCTTTTTTGCTCTTTCCCGCCGAAAGATACCGCTGCATATGTTCTTCTAAATCAAGCTCTCCGCAGGCTTCCTGTTCCGAACGCCGCAGCGCCTCCTTATCCAGCCCTTCCAAAATCAGAACACACTCACCCTTTGCCTCATTTTCCGCATAATAAGCAGCCGCCCCGGAAAGAGTGGTACGAAACACGCTTTCATGCTTCTTTGTCAGCTCCCGGCAAACCGTAATCTGCCGCTCCCCAAGCGCCGTCTGCAACTCCCCAAGCGTTTTCGCCAGCCGGTGGGGTGCCTCGTACAGCACAATGGTCCTCGTTTCGGTTTTCAGCTCCTCTAAAATCTCCGCACGCTCTTTTTTATCCGGCGGCAGAAACGCTTCAAAACAAAACCGCCTTGTAGGGAGTCCGGAAAGCGTCAGTGCCGTCACGCAGGCACAGGCTCCCGGCAGTACCGTTACCGGCACGCCCGCTTCGTATGCCATCTTTACCAGCTCCTCTCCCGGGTCGGAAATGCCCGGCATTCCGGCATCGGTAATCACCGCAATGTTTTTTCCGGCAAGGAGCTGCTCGATTAACTGCCGCCCTTTATCGTATTTATTAAACTCATGGTAACTGGTCATCGGGGTCTTAATCTCAAACCGGTTTAACAGCTTTATGCTGTTGCGTGTATCCTCCGCCGCAATCACATCCACCTTCCGCAGCGTTTCCAACACCCGGAATGTAATATCCTCCAGATTCCCGATCGGCGTTGCACACAAATATAAAGTTCCTGCCATAGTTTTTCCCTCCCGGCTGTTCCTAATAGCCATAGATTCCGGTAATGTCCTCGTGATAGACTCCCGGCTCGCGGAATACAATAAGCGGAGGCTCTACCTTCACCCGCGGTCTGCCGCCCTTACAGGCTTCAAGCAGTACCATATTCGGCTCCTTCTCCACAGACGGGTAAACCAGACGCATCCGTTTCAGCTCCAGGCCGTGTGCCGACAGGGTCCGGATAATTTCCGCAAGCCGGAACGGACGGTGTACCATAAAAAGATTTCCCTGCGGTTTCAGCACATAAGCGGCTTCCCGTATTACATCCTCCAGGGTACACAGCACTTCGTGCCGTGCGATGGCTTTCGGAAGCTCCGGATTCCTCAAACCGTGTTCTGCCGTCATATACGGCGGATTTGACGTCACCACATCAAAAGAAGCCGCGCCAAACAACCGGCCGGCCTCCTTAATATCTCCGACGCAAATATCTATCTTTTCGGAAAGTCCGTTGACTGCCACACTCCGCGCCGCCATATCGGCGCTTTCCTCCTGAATTTCCAGCCCGGTAAGATGTCCCGCCTTCGTTTTCGCCTCCGTTAAAATCGGCAATATACCGGTGCCGGTGCCGAGATCCAGAACTCTCGCTCCCGGCTTTGTATGAACAAACCCCGACAAAAGCACTGCATCCATTCCGAAACAAAACCGCCCCGGATGCTGGAAAATCAAGTATTCATTTCGTTGCAGCTCATCAATGCGTTCCCCGTCCTTTTTCTGCTGTTTTGCAAGTACATATCTCGCCTTCAGCAGCTCGGAGCGCTGCTTTTCCTCTGTCTGCGCCATAGCCTTTCCTTAATCCCCTTGCTTTCTCGCTTCTTTCCGTTCCAACTGCTCCAATTCACGCAGTTCCGCATCCATATGCACATGCTCCGACCTTCTGCGCGGCTTGAACTTCAAATCGGCGACCTTGTATTCGCGGATTTCCTTTTCATCGTTATCCAGCGTAACCACCACTTTCACCAGCTGCTTTAACACGCTGGTGCTGTGTACTTCCCCCCTCAATCCGTCCGCCGTCGTTACATACTCTCCGACGGAAGGAAGACGGCTGTTCAGCTCTTCGTAGGCTTCCTCCTCGTTTTTGAGGCAGCACATCAATCTGCCGCATACCCCGGAAATCTTGGTCGGATTTAAAGAAAGGTTCTGCTCCTTTGCCATCTTAATGGACACCGGAATAAATTCGGATAAATAGGTATGACAGCACAGCGCTCTGCCGCACACGCCGATGCCGCCCAAAATCTTCGTTTCGTCCCGCACGCCAATCTGCCGAAGTTCGATTCTGGTTTTAAACACCGCCGCCAAATCCTTTACCAGCTCACGGAAATCCACACGCCCGTCCGCGGTAAAATAAAACAGCAGTTTGTTGTTGTCAAACGTATATTCCGAATCAATCAGCTTCATTTCCAGATTGTGCTTCCGAATCTTTTCCAGACAGATCTTAAATGCTTCCTTTTCTTTCTGTGCATTATTTTCCTGTACCTTAATGTCTTCCTCGGTTGCCGGACGAAGCACCGGCTTTAACGGAAGCGTTATTTTTTCTTCCGGAATATCGCGAATTCCCATCACGACATAACCGAACTCCACACCGCGCGCCGTTTCCACAATCACATTAGAACCCTGCTTTATATCAAAAGAGAGCGGGTCAAAATAGTAGACCTTCCCTGCCTTTCGAAATCTTACACCAACTACCTTCATCGCGTTTCTCTTATACCTCCTTCATATACAGTAACAGCAGCTCGACTGCGTTTTCAAAATTTACATTTGACTTTAAGCGCTGCTTTACCTGCTCTATCGCTTCTACAATTCCCTGCAGATTTTCAAAACTCCGCTTGCCCGCCTGTGCCGAAACCGTTTCCAGTTCGTCGCGAAACAAGAGAAAATTTGCATCCTTCGTCGCCTTAAACAAAAGCACGTCCCGATACCATAAAAGTATCATCTCCAGATATTCCTGTGCGGAATCCTTCTTCGCGGCAAAGAGCTTTACCGCCTCCATTACTTCCGCCATCGTCATTTCATCAATATATTTTACAAGATGCAGGACTTCATTGCGTTGTTCGACAAACGCCTCCGATTCCGCATACTGCACGGCACGCCCCGGAAGGCCCCCCGAAAACACCGCCGCACTTTCTGCCAGATAATCCGGTACACCTCTTTGTTCCATCAAAAACCGTCTGATTTTTTCCGTTGCCACCGGATACAGCGAAAGGGCAATACAACGCGACAACACCGTCGGCAGCATCATTTCCTGTCTGCCGGCAAGAATCAGAAACACCGCATACTCCGGCGGTTCCTCGATTGTTTTTAGCAGCGCGTTCTGCGCTTCTTCCGTCATTTTCTCCGCTTCGTCGATCAGATACACCTTATAATTGCTGCTGTACGGCTTTATCTGTGCGTCCGACGTTACCTGCTCCCTGATTTCCTGTACGCCAAGGCTTGCCTTTTCGCGTATTACCGGTTTAAAATCCGGATGGTTGCCCGATTCCATCTGTCTGCACGCTTTACACTTCCCGCAGGCAACAATGCCGCCCTCCTCGCACAACAGCGTTTTTGCAAATGCTTCCGCAATCAGACGCTTTCCGCTTCCTGCCTCGCCGCACAAAAGATACGCATGGGAAACTTTTTTCTGGCGAATCGCATTCTGCAGATGCAAAATCACCTGTTCATGCCCGATTACATCTTTAAAATCCGCCACAAAAGCCTCCTTTCTGCCCTCCGGGACAGCGGCCGCAAAATAACCGCTAAGTGAATATATCCAACAACAGTCCTCTGATTTCATCAATCTTACTTAATATCATCAGATGATCCTTCTCATCCTTAATCAGTTCCGCCGCCAACTCATCCAGGGTTTCATCCACCAGCCGTATCATCCCGTACACCCGGTGTCTGCCCCGGCGGTCCAGAAAATTTTCACGGGAAAATTTATGGGAACGGGAAACGATTTCATTCATAAACTCTTTGACCAGTTCACGATACTTTTTCATGTCCCGCACATCCATGTGCTTCGCAATCTTCTTCCCCTGGAGGGTAATATCATCCATCAGCGTGCTTAACCGCTGCTGAAGCTCTGCCTCCTCAATCTTCCCGGCAAGCATAAACTTAAAGGTACCGTCTGCCTCCTGCACCGGCTTCGGTGCCTCCACCGGCTCCGGCTGTGAAATCTGGTTTACTTTTAGGTCCATTCCCGCTCACCTCCTCCGGAAATCCTTCTCCTGTTTCCTGCGCCGGTTCCTCCGTTCTCATGAAGTCTTTATTACGACTTCTTCGGACGGCGTCCCTGTCGGATTCGTTTTGCTTTTTGCGGATATTTTACCATATCTTTCTAGTTGCAAAAAGCAAACCTCGGAAACCTTGCTTCGCTTCGGTTCCCTCGGTCGCTTGCGCTCTCATCCGACACTTCCTCCGTCCTCATGAAGTCTTTATTACGACTTCTTCGGACGGCGTCCCTGTCGGATTCGTTTTGCTTTTTGCGGATATTATACCATGTTTGGAGTTTCTTCGCAAATAATATTTCAACCGAAAGGCTTCGCCCGCACACAAAGCAACGACTTTTCCTGCCCGTCTACCCTTTTCTTTGCATAATGTCCTGTGCGATACGTGTTACGCATTCTTCCAAATCCGCATTGCGGTAGCGCTTTTCTATCCCGGCATTGCGAAGGTTCTCTTCACTGAAATCCTGCTGGTCGGCAAGGAAACGCCTGCAAACTTCTTCATAGTTCGGCTTCGCCTGCCGCTTCTCACGGCATATGGCACGCTGTAAACGCTGCTCGTCCTCCACTTCGATATAAACCGGCTGAACATATTCTTTTCCGTAATACTCTCTAAGCTGCTCATAACCGGAAAGTGTTGAAATAAACAAATAATCCTGCCCTTTCAAATCAATCTGCCCGTCATCCGCCGTAAAATAGTGCCAGTCCCCTGCCACCGTATGGTAGGTTCTGGATTCTATCATCTTGTTTTCCTGCTGCAACTTCCGCCACTTTTCCGTTCCGACAAAAAAATACTCTCTGCCGTCCACCTCGCCGCGTCGAATCGGCCGCGTCGTATACCCGACTACCGTGTGCAGCGAAAGCTCCTTCATGCCAATCAGCCGTTTAAATACGGTATCCTTACCGGTTGCACTTTTGCCCATCAGCACATAAATTTTACCCATAACAGCCTCCAAGGTGTTTGTCTACTTCCATTCTTGCACATTTCTCTGAATTTTGCAACCAAATCCACTTCATACGCAAGAACAAATCCTATAAAGTCGAAAACCGCCTCCTGTCAAACCCGCATAAAACAAGGCTTTTCTCCCTTCAAAAAGATTCCAAAAAATTTTTTTAAAAAAATTGAAAAAAACACTTGCATTTTTCCGAAGAATCGTATATAATCATTTTTGCGCTTAGGAAAGTGCAAAACAAAATACGCGCGACTAGCTCAGTTGGTAGAGCACCTGACTCTTAATCAGGGTGTCCAGGGTTCGAACCCCTGGTCGCGCACTATAAGGTCTTAGAGGTTGCGTTCGGGCAGGTTCTAGGGCTTTTATTTTTTGCCCCAATGGGAACAGTTTTAGAAAAATCAGATTTTCCGAAAAGGACCGAATCTTAACTATTATTTTCTGTTATTCCAAATTTGAATCCAGTCTTCCCCCGCGGGAAGGGACTTCCGTTTTTCATTCCGTCCAACGGACGGACTAAGATTTCAATCCACCCTTCCCTCGCGGGAAAGGACCTAATACCCAAAGTCCACGGATAAAACGGTCATAATTTCAATCCACCCTTCCCTCGCGGGAAGGGACTAGTAGCCTAAGTAGCCGATGTTCTTTGTAATTATTTCAATCCACCCTTCCCTCGCGGGAAAGGACATACTTCCTGTTCCCAGGGCGGGGTTATCTCCATATTTCAATCCACCCTTCCCTCGCGGGAAAGGACTATTTACGAGCTCGGCAATTAATGCAACACAAGAATTTCAATCCACCCTTCCCTCGCGGGAAGGGACGCCGATAATTACGGCCACTCTCTCTTCCTTCATAGATTTCAATCCACCCTTCCCTCGCGGGAAGGGACTTTGAATTGCAAGCTCGGTAAAGGATTTAGCGAATTTCAATCCACCCTTCCCTCGCGGGAAGGGACCATGCCCCGCTTTTTTTGAGGAGGTTATAACTTTATTTCAATCCACCCTTCCCTCGCGGGAAGGGACGCTACAATGGACGCGCCAACGTAAATGTTCAACGATTTCAATCCACCCTTCCCTCGCGGGAAGGGACTATATGACAAGTATCGGAAGCGATGGGTTCTTCAATTTCAATCCACCCTTCCCTCGCGGGAAGGGACTTGATGTCATATGCACTTTGATACAGACTTTCGGATTTCAATCCACCCTTCCCTCGCGGGAAGGGACGACAAAACACCCTCTTTGTGATATAATAGTGTTAGTATTTCAATCCACCCTTCCCTCGCGGGAAGGGACCCCGCTTTTTATACTCCCGCCGTAGTGAGTCCAGATTTCAATCCACCCTTCCCTCGCGGGAAGGGACGTCGTGTTGGTGATTTAATGGTATGCGTGGATTGTGATTTCAATCCACCCTTCCCTCGCGGGAAGGGACTTCTATCGGGTAGATGGGAGGCGGTGCAGATGAATTTCAATCCACCCTTCCCTCGCGGGAAGGGACGAACGGATGAAAGAGTAAACACCGAAATACCGGATTTCAATCCACCCTTCCCTCGCGGGAAGGGACTAGTCCGTCCGTTGGACGGATTGAAGAGTGGAAAATTTCAATCCACCCTTCCCTCGCGGGAAGGGACAGCAGGCAAAACATACTTTGTACATGACCTTATAATTTCAATCCACCCTTCCCTCGCGGGAAGGGACTTTTCCATTTCCCAAGCATCATAGCAGTAGTTACATTTCAATCCACCCTTCCCTCGCGGGAAGGGACCATTTTCCATACCCCCCCCTTAACATGACTACATATTTCAATCCACCCTTCCCTCGCGGGAAGGGACTAGTCAATTTACGTTGCAGAGATGTTAACTTGCAATTTCAATCCACCCTTCCCTCGCGGGAAGGGACAAGTGCATACATACGCTTTTCTGAGATTGGATGAATTTCAATCCACCCTTCCCTCGCGGGAAGGGACCGTTTTGCAAGTTCCTCTTTTGTTGTATCAATCTATTTCAATCCACCCTTCCCTCGCGGGAAGGGACCTATCATCCAGTGCAGGAAACTATATATTGCCCGATTTCAATCCACCCTTCCCTCGCGGGAAGGGACTTAATAGCTGTTTGCATCATCATCATATTGCGCATTTCAATCCACCCTTCCCTCGCGGGAAGGGACCGTGTCATCAATGCCGGCAGACTGCAGCCATTTTTATTTCAATCCACCCTTCCCTCGCGGGAAGGGACACTAAACAAATATGCTTGGTGCAAAGTAATGGTTATTTCAATCCACCCTTCCCTCGCGGGAAGGGACTAGCTCCATTTCCCGGCAACAAAAGTTTTTTCAAATTTCAATCCACCCTTCCCTCGCGGGAAGGGACGGAGTATACGGATTTTTGGAACCGGCTCCGGAATAATTTCAATCCACCCTTCCCTCGCGGGAAGGGACAAAACGGTCAGCAAATACGCGCGGACACTGAAAGCATTTCAATCCACCCTTCCCTCGCGGGAAGGGACTATATCCTCATAACAGTAACCACATTCGTAAAAAATTTCAATCCACCCTTCCCTCGCGGGAAGGGACTTTAATAATGTTTTTCTTTCTTTCATCTGATAATATTTCAATCCACCCTTCCCTCGCGGGAAGGGACTTATAGAGAGGAAGGTTGATTATATGTATAAATTTATTTCAATCCACCCTTCCCTCGCGGGAAGGGACATTTCATCATCCATTTTTGATAATCTGGATTATTATTTCAATCCACCCTTCCCTCGCGGGAAGGGACCAAGAAGTTGTGCAAACAGAAAAATAGAATAATATTTCAATCCACCCTTCCCTCGCGGGAAGGGACGATGTATGTAAGGCTTTTGATGCTGGTACACTTACAGATTTCAATCCACCCTTCCCTCGCGGGAAGGGACATCTCCAGCAAAGCATTTTGAGCGACGAGCAGGAAATTTCAATCCACCCTTCCCTCGCGGGAAGGGACTGATTGAGGAGTCAAGCCAAGCCTTCCAAGCGTGATTTCAATCCACCCTTCCCTCGCGGGAAGGGACACGGCGGTGTGCAGTCCTACGGAATAGGAACGCATTTCAATCCACCCTTCCCTCGCGGGAAGGGACTGGCCTCTTTGACGTTGGCCCTATATTCTACGATATTTCAATCCACCCTTCCCTCGCGGGAAGGGACTTATTCCGCCCTCTGCAATTCCGCAAGCTTATTTATTTCAATCCACCCTTCCCTCGCGGGAAGGGACGTAAACGGTGATATACAGGGTACACGAGGTACAAAATTTCAATCCACCCTTCCCTCGCGGGAAGGGACCTGTTTTTGTATATATAAAATTTAAGGAGTGATAATTTCAATCCACCCTTCCCTCGCGGGAAGGGACAAGGCCATGCCGCTGGATACTGTATCATCAGTATGATTTCAATCCACCCTTCCCTCGCGGGAAGGGACCGTTATATTAACGATACACTTGTGCCGGTAGATTACATTTCAATCCACCCTTCCCTCGCGGGAAGGGACGGCAAAAGATGCTGGACATTTTACAGATGTATTAGCATTTCAATCCACCCTTCCCTCGCGGGAAGGGACTATGCATCAGTTGTGTTTGGATATTCCAATTGAAGATTTCAATCCACCCTTCCCTCGCGGGAAGGGACATCTTACTTCCATACCATCATCCATATCTACCAATTTCAATCCACCCTTCCCTCGCGGGAAGGGACACACAGACATATATTCAATGTTGAGGTCGAAGTGATTTCAATCCACCCTTCCCTCGCGGGAAGGGACTCTCAATCGGTACGGGCATTTTGAATCTGTAATAATTTCAATCCACCCTTCCCTCGCGGGAAGGGACCTCTCTAACTATGCACTTTATATTTGCATTATGCATTTCAATCCACCCTTCCCTCGCGGGAAGGGACACCTCCTGCCGTGTCTTTTTTCGGTCTCTACCTTAATTTCAATCCACCCTTCCCTCGCGGGAAGGGACACCGACGTTTTGAGGGTGTGGGGGTAGTAAAAACTATTTCAATCCACCCTTCCCTCGCGGGAAGGGACCTTCATTAGAGTCAAATATTCCACAAGAATTACCAATTTCAATCCACCCTTCCCTCGCGGGAAGGGACATAATAAAAATTCCTTTGTATTTACCGCATTGCGATTTCAATCCACCCTTCCCTCGCGGGAAGGGACTTGTCTTATTCCCCCAGTAGGAGTAAGACAAATTATTTCAATCCACCCTTCCCTCGCGGGAAGGGACCTTCATAACATTGCAACACATATGTGATATTTTATTTCAATCCACCCTTCCCTCGCGGGAAGGGACCTAACGTGTCTTGCCATGCTTTCTCTGCATTAAATATTTCAATCCACCCTTCCCTCGCGGGAAGGGACAATAGCTTTTGCCACCAATCAACAGAAATACTATATTTCAATCCACCCTTCCCTCGCGGGAAGGGACCATTTACAAGCATCGAATTCACTCTGCATATCAACAATTTCAATCCACCCTTCCCTCGCGGGAAGGGACTGTTCTGCGAGGAGCAAAAGATTGAGGATATGCGATTTCAATCCACCCTTCCCTCGCGGGAAGGGACGGATCTGCCGATGCCAAGAGGTAGAAAATATGCTTTATTTCAATCCACCCTTCCCTCGCGGGAAGGGACTTGACCGGAGTTACTGGAGTGTCATTTAACAAAAATTTCAATCCACCCTTCCCTCGCGGGAAGGGACTATGTTTTGCTTACATTTATTTTCCTTGTATTTTATTTCAATCCACCCTTCCCTCGCGGGAAGGGACAAAGCGTATGGAACGGAGCGCTCAGGTATATACATTTCAATCCACCCTTCCCTCGCGGGAAGGGACCTAGTACATTCAATGCATATAACTATGATATAGTATTTCAATCCACCCTTCCCTCGCGGGAAGGGACCTGGCATAGATACTGAGTTAATATATAATTGGGCATTTCAATCCACCCTTCCCTCGCGGGAAGGGACTACGGCTCAATGCAACTGTAAGCGTAATTACGACATTTCAATCCACCCTTCCCTCGCGGGAAGGGACCTTGGGAAGAAATCGAGACAATCGAATTATCCAATTTCAATCCACCCTTCCCTCGCGGGAAGGGACGCTGCCTTCTCCGGTGCGAGCTTTCCCGCAAATGTATTTCAATCCACCCTTCCCTCGCGGGAAGGGACAGATGCCTCTGATAAGCTCGATTGTTTTCTCGGAATTTCAATCCACCCTTCCCTCGCGGGAAGGGACAGGTACGGGAACAAATAATAGCAAACCTTAGCAATTTCAATCCACCCTTCCCTCGCGGGAAGGGACAAAACATTGCTTCTATTATGACATTTACCCCGGAATTTCAATCCACCCTTCCCTCGCGGGAAGGGACAGCTGCGCAGGACAGGAGAATCTAGTAAAACAGGGATTTCAATCCACCCTTCCCTCGCGGGAAGGGACAATAATAAAAATCCATGTACGTTCAAAATACAAGATTTCAATCCACCCTTCCCTCGCGGGAAGGGACGCGGTTGCTTTCGCCAATTTGGCAGATTAAAATTATTTCAATCCACCCTTCCCTCGCGGGAAGGGACTTTGCTCCAGTTGTACTTGTGCCAGTTAAGAATCATTTCAATCCACCCTTCCCTCGCGGGAAGGGACGATTTGCTTGAGGATTTCGGAGCAGATTTGGCTAATTTCAATCCACCCTTCCCTCGCGGGAAGGGACAAAAACCTATGAGGACGGCTTTAATTACACATAATATTTCAATCCACCCTTCCCTCGCGGGAAGGGACAAATAACTTTTTTCTAGCTGATTCCCACTAGTTAATTTCAATCCACCCTTCCCTCGCGGGAAGGGACTTTTAATTTTTTTCGAGGATGGAAAGAAAATAAAATTTCAATCCACCCTTCCCTCGCGGGAAGGGACCTACCCTGCTAGAACCAACCGTGCTATTGTCGGTTATTTCAATCCACCCTTCCCTCGCGGGAAGGGACTATCAAATGCAGAGCTCACAACCGGTTATTATGTATTTCAATCCACCCTTCCCTCGCGGGAAGGGACCAAACTGGGTAAAAACTAAAAAATACACCGTTCAATTTCAATCCACCCTTCCCTCGCGGGAAGGGACAAAAACAAACATATGTTCGTGTTCGGTAAAATGGATTTCAATCCACCCTTCCCTCGCGGGAAGGGACTAAAATTAGATTTTTATATGGAGTGATGATATATATTTCAATCCACCCTTCCCTCGCGGGAAGGGACCCGACGTTTTCAGCATATCGGGGTGGAAAAAACTAATTTCAATCCACCCTTCCCTCGCGGGAAGGGACAAGTTTCCATACCTTACTTTATCTCCAATATTAAAATTTCAATCCACCCTTCCCTCGCGGGAAGGGACGGCAAAGAGTAAAATTGACCCAAAGGTCAACCGGATTTCAATCCACCCTTCCCTCGCGGGAAGGGACGTTTTCCATTTCCCAAGCATCATAGCAGTAGTTACATTTCAATCCACCCTTCCCTCGCGGGAAGGGACTTCTTTCCACAATTCATGCTTTCAGCGGTTGACAAATTTCAATCCACCCTTCCCTCGCGGGAAGGGACCTGTTTTTTGTGTCGTACCCTATGCAGATATACCGATTTCAATCCACCCTTCCCTCGCGGGAAGGGACCCGTTAGACAAGTTGCATTTACATAAGTTACCAAATTTCAATCCACCCTTCCCTCGCGGGAAGGGACTAGGTAAATTGGAAGTTGGTCTAGGGCAGATAAAATTTCAATCCACCCTTCCCTCGCGGGAAGGG
Organism: uncultured Lachnospiraceae bacterium; assembly: GCA_964609025.1. Classification (GTDB taxonomy): domain Bacteria; phylum Bacillota; class Clostridia; order Lachnospirales; family Lachnospiraceae; genus SIG307. The sequence continues at coordinate 156,109 of CAZSQM010000001.1, forward strand.
ACCTTTTTGCGGTGAATATGAGTGCGGCACATACCCATTTCAATCCACCCTTCCCTCGCGGGAAGGGACGCGGCCTTGTATTCTTTGGCCGCACACCAGAAAATTTCAATCCACCCTTCCCTCGCGGGAAGGGACGTTGTCGATAGTGATTTTAATGTATGTCAGTTCGCATTTCAATCCACCCTTCCCTCGCGGGAAGGGACATAGTCCGCAAAAGTGGCAGGATGCACCATAAAGAATTTCAATCCACCCTTCCCTCGCGGGAAGGGACGATGTTATTACGTTTCAAAAGGGTATTTATAAGAATTTCAATCCACCCTTCCCTCGCGGGAAGGGACCGGCAGCCGTGAAGATCGACGACAGCGGACGCTTCAATTTCAATCCACCCTTCCCTCGCGGGAAGGGACCGCAATTTTTGCCAAACTTCCCTATCATTGAAGTGCAAAAACTGTATATTATATACAATCTTTTAAACCATGTTAAAAGTTATGTATACAAATCCCCCCTAAAATCACTCCCCACCATTCAAAAAACCGGTGCGAAACCGCTCGTACATTATGTGCACTTACCTTTCGCATCAATTACACCAAAAGCATCCCTTCCGGCTCATACCCTCGACGAACTCCATAATGCTCTACCTTACTCTCATACTTATTGCCCAAGTAATAAAAGCGCAGGCTGTCTTCTTCCTCGTTAATGAGTTCCAGCAATTTGTCTTTCAGCAATAATAGCTGTGAATAGTCTACTATGCATTCAAAGACCGAATTTTGAACCCTTTGTCCGTAATTGACACATGCTTTTGCCACCTTACGCAAGCGCATTCGTCCCGCACCGTCCTGTGTTGACACATCATATGTAATCACTACCAGCATCTTACACCTACTTCCATAAAAATGGCGGATACTCTTCCAAATCCCCGCGGATTGTTCTAGCCAGCAACAAGGCTTGCACATACGGTACTAGTCCCCACTCCAGCTTTTCCTTCAAATACGGATGCGTAATTACCTCTTTCTTTCGGTTTTGCCACGCTGAAAAAAACACCTTTCGTCCTTTTTCATTCAGCAATACCGTCCGGTCTTGCTGCATTATAAAATGATTTTCGCCAAGCATTTTCATATTGATAAGTGTTAATATAAACCGGTCTGCCATAATCGGACGCAGTTCCTCCATCAAATCCAATGCCAAGGATCTTCTTCCCGGTCTGTCACGGTGCATAAACCCCACATAGCTATCCAATCCCACACCTTCCAGCGCATTTGCACAATCATTCGCAAGGATTGTATAAGCAAAAGATAATAACGCATTTACCTTGTCGGTAGGCGGCCTCCTATTTCGACCTTCAAAACGAAATTCTGCCTTTTGATTAATAATCAATTCATCAAACACGTTAAAATAACGTGATGCAAGCTCTCCTTCCACTCCCCTGAGGCTGTCCGGTGTATTTTCCATGGAAGCTATCTTTTGCAAACCCTCCTGTAACTCGGTGGAAATACCTTTTAAACGCGTCACATCCACACGCGCCGCATGATCCCTGACCGTTCGTTCCAGACACCAACGGCAATTATAAACCTTACCCAGCATCATGTTCTTCGCATAGAGAAAGCTTCTTTCCTCATCATCCGAAATTCGGTATTGCTCTTTTCGTAAAAGCACATTTCCGTAAGAATGTCCGACTGTCCGCGCCAGAAACTTTCCCTGTGGGCTAAAAAACGTAATTCCGATATTTTTTTCGGCACAGTGTCCAATAAACGCCGGAGAGGCCCCCGCATAAGAAAAGCACAATATACTTTCAATGTTATGCAGCGGAAAACGTCCCGCTATCTCCTGTTCTCGCTTAACAACCACGTTCTCCCCGTCAAGCGACAAATATGCGTCCTCGGACATTACATAGAGTGTGTTCAATAGCTTTTTCATTTTCTACCTCCCTTCCTTATCATGTTCAGACGGAGCTGTTTCAACAATCCTTTGTCCAATGTAATCAGATACTTTTTCCAGCTTCTGCAACCTCGGAACGCACAGCTCATTCAACGAACATGCCTGACACTTTTTTGAAGGCTTTACCATAGGGGTATACCCTTTTTTCATCAAGTCATGCATTTCCGTACACATGCTTCTCACACTATCCCGTAGTTCCGCAGTAAACAGCACTTCCTCACGTCTGCGGTTTTCGCCGTAAAAAAGATAGCCCTTTTGTATCCTGTTTAAAAACATTTCCTCCATACACATTGCCTGCGCGCAAAGCTGGAGTTTATCTTCCGGCCCCTCTTTTGGTTTTCCGCGCTTATACTCAATGGGACATACCGACCATAAGCCTTCATATTTGTGCAAGTGAATTCCTTCCTCACAGCTATGAAATTCCACTACATCACACTGACCGGTGATACCGAGTGTGGCGGAGGCGATGCGCATTCCCCGAACAATCAGAACATCGCCTCGTTTTTCCACACTTTCTTCCCGGTGAGCCTTTTTGTGAAACAGTTCTCCGGAAACAGTCCGGTAGTTCTCCGCCCACTGTTGCTCTATGTGAATCAAGGCCCACTGGCGCCGGCAAAAAGCATAATGCTGAATTCCGGAAAGAAGGATATATTCATCCTCTGTATACTTCATCATATCTTACGAATTACTTCCACCGTATCCGGAATCTGCTCTCTATGAATTTCTACCGTATAATCCTGGTACTTTCTCGGATAGATAACGTCATCCTTATGCTTTACTTCCACTGCCTCAAACAGCTTATATGCCGGGCAGTTTCCAAGCTCGTTGCTGTGCTTGAACACAATCAATTCCCTCACTGCCATTTTACCTCGCGCAGCCGAACGGTCATGTTCAAACATATTGATAATCGCCTCCCATAAAAGTTCCAGGTCATCTTCCGTAAACCCGGTAACCTTACGCGCCAGATTGGCGGAAATATATCCCTCCGCACGGTACAAACCGTACGGAACAATGCTCTTGCGCCCCATTTCCGTACTCTTATTGTTCGCGTCCTCCTCCGTGGTAATCGCCACCCTCGTAATCGTCACCTCCTGAGCGATAATCGGATCTATGCTACGCGCAAACCCTAACTGCACAGGTCCACGCACCTGACCGCAATTTAAAGAGGCTTTCACAAAGGTTGTCATCACCGCTCCGAAGGTTCGGATATCAAAAAAGTTGCTACACATAAAATCGCGAATCTTTTCATCCGCATCCGGGTTGTTTTTCTTTAAGTCCTTTGCCTTTGCTTCATCCGCGCCGATATGCTGATATGCCAGCTTATCGCTGGTGTTGAGCGGCACATTTTCTTTAATATAAATTTTATATCCCGGAGCATCTTCTTTCACCGTTTCCACATAGTTGCGAATCTTTCTCTTCAGGCAAACATCCGTTACCAGACCGTACCCGCTTTCCGGGTCGATTCTCGGAAGATTTCCCGCATCCGGATCTCCGTTCGGATTGCCGTTTTCCACATCAAATAACACAACAAATTCATACCGGTTCTTAATTACTTCGCTCATTTACTTTTCCTCCTTTTTCTCATAAAACTTTTGTACCTGATGATAGTAACCTAAAATAAACATTCCCTGCTCCTCCAGCGATAAACGCTTCGGATAGGCTGTCTGGGTCTGATTTTCAGCCGCAATTTTTCCCTGTAACTCAATCAGCATTCGTTCATAATAAATTTTTCTCTTCTCCAGTTTTCGCAGATGGCTGTTGGAAAGCTTCTGCAAAATCGGAAAAATCGAAGCCGGGGTTGCACAAGCCGCGTTAAAATAACGGTCCTTAATTGTAGTATTCAGTTCCGTACCTGCCGCTTCCTTTTGAATTTTTTCCAACACAGCAAACTCGCGCCCCAACACATAGGCCGGGGAATTACATTCTTCATTCAATGCCACAAATGTTCCCTCCTTAATCCATGAATTTTCATAGTTTTTCATCAGATGCGCCTTAACGATTGCCGCTCTTCCCCGGGTAACGCCTCCCTGCTCCGCCCGGATTCGAATCATCGTTGCGCCATATAAGCTTTCCGGATATTTTCCGTCGGACAGAATCGCCCGGAAAACTGCCGCGCCCATATTGTCTATCGGCTTCTTCTCCTTCGACTTCTGATTGACGGTTTCCATCAGCATACGCCATACTCCGAGGTTGTCCGCCTGCTCCCATTTCGGCTTCACAATTTCCATACGCTCATAGTGCTTTTGCAGATTCTCCAATATACGTCCAAAACTATTTGTATAAAAGAATCGCACTGATAAACGTGCCGCGTTTGGTGCAAGTCCTAAAATGTAAAACGGTTCCTCCGGATTCAGTTGAACACCCTCCACATCGATTGTGTTTCCCTTCCGCAGATTTTCAAATACACTTTTCAGTATCTCCTGATTACTCTCCTGAGGCTCAAGAAACGCCTTAAAGGTCCTTGTATACTCCTCTTCTGCGCTCTCCGACCAGAATACCACCATCGTATCCCCCAGCCGGCAGCTGCATTCGCTTTTAGGGGACAGAAGATAATTCAGCGCCGTTGTGTATGCAAACGCAGCATACTTTCCCACGGGTGCATTATAACTCTGTTCTTTCCCGTAGGACTCAAAGGCCGGCGCATTAAATGAAACTAATGCGGCACCGCTTGACTGGGCACCCGGCACCCCTTTGATTACGCCGTGAATCCGCGCAATCTCCGTTCGCTTTCCCGTAACCAGACAAACTCCCTCCGCCTCTTCCGAAGGTGCTTGAACTGCCTGCTCCCATATCCGGCAGATTTCCGCGTCCTCATGGGCGAAAACTCCCTCTACCTGAAAAACAAGGTTTCCTCCTCCGGTCACCTCCTCCCACTTCTCCGCCAAAGTAACATTCTCCTTTGCCGTTTCCGGATTCCATTGCAGGAAAAAGTTTTTCACGGCTTTCGCCGCTTTTCCCTCCGCATACGCCAAAAGCTCCAACTGCTTTTCTTTCATTGCCTCAAAGCATTCCTGTGTACGCTTGTTACAGCCTTCCGCGTCAACTCCCAATACATATTTTGAGTTATCGCAAAGGAAATTTGCTGCCACGCCCACCGTTCTTGAAACCATTTCGGGAACCGTCATAACGTGAGGAACCATCACCGTCTTTTTTCCTTTTTCTTCTTCCGTTTTTAAGGAAACGAATCCCAACAGCGTTCCGTCACAGGCAATATCCAGAGCATAGGAAACCCTTGCCTGACACCAGCCGATTTTAGCCACCTTTTCCTGCTCTGCCAGCGCCTCATAGTGTTTTGTCAATGCCTGTAATATCATTGAACCACCTCGCAATCCCTTAAATCCAACACTCCCTTACGCAGAACCGCCCGGAAAAACATCGGCTGTATATTCTGCGGTTCCGTATAATCCATGTCAAACAGAACATAGCCCAAATCTTTTTCCTCCACATCATCATAAGCAGTCGGAATTTCTTCTTTCTCCCACAAACAGAAGTGTGCCGGGAACTCCCGACATCCGAAGTAAGGCATGTGATAGCACTCTCCCTTTGTCAGCCGGCGCATAATGATGTCCTTAAATTTTCCCGGATTGTCCGATGCGTTTGCCTTATCGGTCATCTCGAAGTGCGCTTCGATCACATACTCCACATCGCGTAGCAATAGCGAAGCGCGCTGCACGATATCCGTCTTTGTGTTAAGATACAGTTCCTTTGCGGCTCCGTTGTACACAGGCAGTACATTGTTCGCAGATATCTTACTCTTTACTTCATTTCGGCGTACCGTGGTAAACTGTATCGGTTTCATAACAAAAATCCGGTCAATTACCCAGTGCATCCCCGGATGCCAGTAGATACTCTCTAAAATCCCTCTCGCCGCGGAAGGTGTGAGTACATCGTAGCTTACCCGTTCCGTTTTCATCTCGGGGCGTGACATCAATGCATAGTCGCCCCAGACTTTTACTCTTACTCCAAAGCTCATTTTTTCTCCTTTCTTCATTGTAATTTATGTTACTTATATTACACCGTGTTATATTATTTGTCAATACCCCCTTTACGAATTATCAAAACTTATGCTATTATTAGTTGGTCTTCTCTTGCGAGAATGCGGGTTGAAACATTGTGATTTATGTTCTTGTGACAGGCGGGAGCATTGTTCCCGCCTGAAACTCAAAACCAGATGCCCTCTCCAAGCGAGCTGTTCATAAACAAGCCCTTCTCTTCCGAATAGTTCTCTTCCGGATTTCTTAACACAAACAGGGCATTATCACAATCCTCCCATAGTACCGTCAACTCACCCGCTTCATAGAATCGCTTCCACAAATTTTCGTATACATTTACGCAATATTGCCCCGCCTCTCTTAACAAGGCTTTCGTCGGTCCCGCATAGCGCAGCTGATTTACAATTTCCTTTGCCCGTTCTTCCCTCGGAACCAGTATTGCCTTCGTGTTTTCTTCAATCAGCCGAAACTCTTTCCCTACCTTTGCAAAAGGGAAATGCATTCGGGAGAACCCTCCTAAAATGTCCTTTTTGTCAAGCCCTTCTCCTTTGTATTGATACAGTCGCTCAAAATATTCATGGATTGCCTCCGGAGAAGAGATATCCTCATACTTTCGCATGATTTGTTTTGCGACATCCGTCTGCTGCTCCTGTCCCGGTATTGTTTCATCCTCCAACCGAAACACCGAAACCTGACTCTCCTCTAAGCTTCGCTTTCCTTCCCTGTTGCATCTTCCTGCGGCCTGAATTACGGAATCAATTCCCGCCAGCTGGCGATATACAAACTGAAAATCCAAATCTACTCCGGCCTCCACTAAGCTTGTGGCAATCACCAGACAATGTTTCTTGTCCTTCAGCCTTTGGCGGATTTTCTCCAACACAGCTCTGCGATGTACCGGCGTCATAAGCGTTGACAGATGATATACTCCTTCTCCCGCTACCGCATCATACACCCGCTGCACGGAAGCCTTGGTATTTAGTATACAAAGTACCTGCTTTCCGGCTTTCAGCTTTTCCTTCAGCTGTTCCTCCAGCGCTTCCTCACTCAGCCGCTCTTTTACAACTTGAATGGATGCCCTTTTAAAGAACGAAAACTGTTCTTCCATACGGGGACATAACTCCACGCAGGACACGGTATCGGGAAAAAATTGCTGCAGTGCCGGTTGCGTGGCGGTACATAAAACCACGCTGCAACCGTAACGATTTATCAATTCACTCAATGCCGAAACACAGGGAAGCAAATATCCGTTCGGAAGCATTTGCGCTTCATCCAGAACAATCACGGAATTTACAATATTATGTAGCTTTCTGCACTTTGACGAAGTATTGCCGTACAGAGATTCAAAGAACTGCACATTCGTCGTTACAACAATCGGCTTGTCCCAATTTTCAGTAGCTAATTGCATCGGTCTTAACTCTTCCGTACTCTCATAAGCAACATTGCAATGATGTTCCAATACATTCTCATCTCCTAATATGTCCCGAAACACCTTCGCGTTTTGTTCAATAATACTTGTATAAGGAATCACATAGATAATACGTTTACAATCATGCTCCCGTGCGTGGCGAAGCGCAAAAGCCAAAGAAGCGATTGTCTTCCCGCCGCCGGTAGGCACAGTCAGTCGGAACAGACCCTTTTTTAATGTTCCGTTTTGAATACAGTGCCTTAGAATCTCTGTGCGCCGCCCGTTAATGGTATTCACGTCATCATTGCCAAGCCAAGGCTCCATCCACCGGGACAGCTTCTCCCAAAGCATTACCATTCCTTCCCCGCCGTCCCGTTCTACAACACCGTCTTTCATAAAATATTCCGTATCCAAAAAATCCGCATCTACCAGACAGGAATACAACATTCGTATAAAAAAGCCGAACGGATAGGTAACATCTTTATATTCCGCACACTCAAACATCGGTGTTTCTAATTTTGGAACCGAAATCTCTGTCTGATATGCCGAAAAATCCTCTATCCGTTTTTTCATTCTCCCGAAGTAAGTAGCCGTATCTCCGGTATCCGCGCTCCCTCCCGTGTCAGGTAACCCGGCATGATGCCCCAAAATCGCATAAGCAAGCGCCGAATAGTTTCCTCCCTGCTGTCGGCAAAGCTGTCCCCCGGCCGTGGCATGGTCTACCCTTTCGTTACTTTTTCTTATCCGCCGTTGGAACTTATCCGAATATTTTCCGACATCGTGCAATTTTCCCGCAGCATATCCCCAGTCGCCGTATCCAAACTCATCCGCAAAGCTCTTCGCTCTCTGTGCGGTTCCTTCCAAATGCTCCGTCAAAAGCTGCTTTCTTTCTCCGTCTTCGCTGATATGTGCCAAAAACTCCTTCTGCATTCTCCTAAGCTCCTTTCCCTCATTCATCCTTCTTTTTAATTATACATCTTCTGTTAATCCGTGTAAACCTCTTTTTAGCTACCTTGTCATTTTTCTCCCCCTAAAAATAGCACTTCCTTAGTCCGATAAAACGGACTTTGAAAAATCGGAAAAGTCAGTTAATTGTAGAAAATTTAGAAAAATTCCAGATAAGAATCTTAGAAAACACCCCCACCCCTTTACTTCCTCCCGAATCTCCCCAGCCTGCAAATAATCGAACACACCTCAAACCACGAACGGCGCAGACAAAGACACCGTCTGCGCCGTTTTTCGTTCATTGAAAATTTCCCAAAAATATCTTTTCCCGCATGACCCATCGCAAACCTCTTTCCGTATCCCATGCCGCTATCTGCCGCATGGCACACGCACCTTCTTACGGTATTCTATGCCGTTTGCGAAATTCGGTTCCTATCATCCGCATTTGAGCCGGCCGGCAAATGTTTTCCGGTACAAAGTTTCTGCCGCCCGGATTCGCCCTTTGACAGTCAAGCCGGCAAACGAATCGCCGCCTGCCTGATTCTCGGGCTTACAGGTTGCGGGCAAACGCCTCCTCCAGCTCTCCCTTTGAAACAAGGCCTACAATACGTTCGCTTTCTTTTCCGTTTTGAAAGAAAACCAGCGTCGGTATGGACATTACTCCGTATTCCTGTGCAACGGTCTGCGCGTCGTCTACATTCAGTTTATAAACAGCCGCCTTCCCCTTGTATTCCTCCGCAAGCTGCTCAATCACCGGTGCTATCATCTGGCACGGACCGCACCAGGCCGCAAAAAAGTCAACGAGTACCGTCCCCTTTGCATCCGTTACCTTTTCCCGAAAGTTTTCTGCCGTTAAATGTTCTGCCATATGTTTCTCCTTTCTCTGTGTGCCGCGTAAAGGCGGCAAAAGTTTTATTTTAATTTCCCCTATTCTTCTTTTTTTATACCGGAGCCGCTATTCGCGGCACGGTTTTCTCGCCACCATGCGGCAAATCGGATTTCCGAGCGCGGAAAACTTCTCCTCGTATTCGGTCATCACATTACCTTCCGCATAAGGGCTGTGATGCAAATCATAGGTGACCTCTGTCAGTTCCCAGCCCGCTTCCTTTGCTTCCTCCAATGAAAAATCAAACAGCGCCCGGTTATCCGTTTTAAAACAAATCTCACCCGACGGTTTCAAAAACCGCTCATACCGCGCCAAAAATTCCTTTGAAGTCAATCTGCGCTTTGCATGCCTGTCCTTCGGCCACGGGTCGGAAAAGTTTAGGTAAATCCGGTCAACCTCTCCCGCCGCGAACACGTCCGGAAGGTCCGCCGCATCCACCGCCAGAAAAGTCAGATTCGTCAAATCCTCCCGCGCCTTTTTCTTCTCAATGGCACGAATCAAAACACTGGCATACTTCTCCACGCCGATGTAACAAATCTCCGGATGCATTCCGGCTAACGTCGTAATAAATTTTCCCTTTCCCATGCCGATTTCCACATAAAGCGGTGCTTCGGCGCCAAAGTATTCCTTCCATTTCCCCTTTAATTCCTGCGGATTCTGCGTTACATATTCACTGACCGCAATCTCTTCCCTTGCACCTTTTACATTTCTAAGCCGCATAATTATTTCACCACTTGTCCTTTTGCCTGTTTTTTTCTTTATTTTATCACGTTTTTTGGCAAAACACAACTTGCTTTTTTGGACATCTCGTGCTATAATTACAGTACAACTTTGTACAACTTTTTATTTTTTGAAGGGGGTGGCAAACAACTTTGTCCATAAAAAATTTAATGAAGCACCGCCGTATCGCCCAATGGATTGTGGATTCCATTAACAGCGGCCGCTTCCAGCCGGGCGACAAGCTCCCGTCGGAGCACGCCCTCGCGGAACAGTTTGACGCCAGCCGGCAGACCGTACGGCATGCCACGGATGAGCTGGTAAAAAGAGGTCTTCTGACAAGACAGCGCGGCAGCGGCACCTATGTTTCGGGGAGTGCGTTTGAAGATGGGTTTACCCCGAAGCGCATCGCCGTTATCACCACCTATGTAGACGACTACATTTTCCCGGGTATTATTCAGGGGATTGAAGATGTTCTGACCTCGAACGGTTATAACATTTCCCTCGGAATCACCCACAATCGGCACGCTGACGAAACGGTCTGTCTGCAACGTATTTTAAATGACAATGTCTGCGGTTTGATTGTAGAGGGTACGAAGTCTTCCCTCCCAAGCCCGAACCTGCCGCTGTTTGAACAGCTCCGTGCCCGCGGCGTTCCGATTATATTTCTCAACGGCTACTACCGTGAGTTTTCGCAATCCGGGGTATTTCAGGATGATGTAGCCGCAGCAAGGCTTTTAACGGAACACCTTTTGGAAAACGGTCACAAGAATTTTGCCGCCATTTTTAAGGCGGATGATTTGCAGGGGCTGAAACGTTTCGAAGGAATGCAGCAGGCTCTTACAAATGCCGGAATTTCCGTAGAGGATCAGAGAATTTTCTGGTACACAACCGAGGATGTTCCGACCTTGTTTTCCGGTGTTATGGACTCCGTTCTGCTGGACCGTTTCGGGACCGCAACCGCTCTTGTCTGCTACAACGACCAGATTGCGGCTTCCGTTTATGAACTGTTAAAGCGCAACGGAAAGAAGGTTCCGGAGGATGTTTCCCTTGTCAGCTTTGATAATTCGCCGCTTGCAGGGGAAACCGCTTACAATTTTACGTCTGCGGTTTATCCTTCTACCGAAATCGGAAGCGAAGCAGCAAAACTTCTGCTTCGCTGCATCCGGGATAATTCCTTGCGGGAACATATCCGTCTGGAAGCAAAAGTTTGTTATCGTTCTTCCGTCCGCCGTCTGGACTCTGAACCTAAGACGGAAGAATAACTAAACCATTTTTAGGAGGCTTTTATGGCAAAATATACTATCGGAGTTGATTTCGGCACGCTTTCCGGCCGTGCCCTGCTTGTAAACGTAGAAACCGGCGAAGAACTTGCCGACGCAACCCTGGAATACCCGCACGCCGTTATGGACGAGGCGCTTCCTTGCGGAAAGAAGCTGGCACCCGACTGGGCGCTGGAACATCCGCAGGATTATCTGGATGTCTTTGCTTATACGATTCCCGAGGTTTTGAAAAAGTCGGGTGTTTCCGCAGAGGACGTCATCGGTGTCGGTATTGATTTTACCGCCTGCACGCTGCTCCCGGTAAAAGCGGACGGCACTCCGCTCTGCTTTTTGGAACAGTATAAGGAGAATCCGCACGCTTACATAAAGCTCTGGAAACACCACGCGGCACAGGATAAGGCGAACCGTCTGAACGAGATTGCCGCAGAGCGCGGAGAAGACTGGCTTGCACGCTACGGCGGTAAGATTTCCTCCGAGTGGATGTTCCCGAAAATCTGGCAGACCTTAGACGAAGCGCCGGAAGTTTACGACGAGGCCGACTTCTTTATCGAAGCAGCCGACTGGGTTATCTGGCAGCTCACCGGAGTACAGACGAGAAACTCTTGTACCGCAGGTTATAAAGCAATGTGGCATAAGCAAAAGGGCTATCCGTCCAAAGAATTCTTCAAGGCACTTGACCCTCGTTTGGAAAATGTTGTAGAAGACAAATTAAACTGCCCGATTTCCTCCCTCGGTTCCAAAGCGGGCGAGATTTGTGAAAAGGCCGCTGCCCTGACCGGCTTAAAGGTCGGGACTGCGGTAGCGGTTGCGAATGTTGACGCACACGTTACGGTTCCGGCGGTAAAAATTACGGAGCCGGGCAAGATTCTCGCCATTATGGGCACCTCTACCTGTCACATTCTGCTCGGTACGGAAGAGCATACCGTTCCGGGTATGTGCGGCGTTGTAGAGGACGGTGTTTATCCGGGCTTTTTCGGTTACGAAGCAGGACAGTCCTGCGTCGGCGACCACTTTGCATGGTTTGTGGAAAACTGCTGTCCGCCGGAATACTACAAAGCGGCAGAGGCAGAAGGGCTAAACATCCACCAGTATCTCACCAAAAAGGCAGAGCAGTACAAGGTCGGCGAAAGCGGCCTGCTTGCCCTTGACTGGTGGAACGGCAATCGTTCCGTTTTAGTTGACGTAGATTTAACCGGTATGATGCTCGGTATGACGCTTCAGACAAAGCCGGAGGAAATCTACCGCGCTTTAATCGAGGCTACCGCTTACGGCACAAGAAAGATTATCGAAACCTTTGTTGCAAACGGGGTTCCGGTCAATGAGTTTTACGCTTCCGGCGGTATTTCCCAGAAGAATCCGATGGCAATGCAGATTTATGCGGATATCTTAAAGCTCCCGATTCGCATCGGCGGCACCACCCAGGGTCCGGCGCTCGGCAGTGCGATTTTCGGCGCAGTTGCCGCAGGAAAGGCAGCGGGCGGCTATGACACCGTATTCGACGCCGCCAAGGTTATGGGTAAACTTCGTGATACGGTTTATACGCCTATTCCGGAGAATGCTGCCGTATACGACAAACTTTACGCAGAGTATTCCGCACTGCACGATTACTTCGGCAGAGGCGAGAACGATGTTATGAAGCGGCTGAAAGAAATCAAAAAGCAGCAGTCCAAGTAAAGAAGGAGAAACTATCATGTTGGAGCAATTAAAAAAAGACGTTTATGAAGCAAATATGCTGCTTCCGAAATACGGACTGATTACCTTTACCTGGGGCAACGTTTCCGGTATCGACCGGGAGAAGGGACTCATTGTAATTAAGCCGTCCGGCGTGGAATACGACAAAATGACCCCGGAGGATATGGTCGTCGTTGATTTGAACGGCAACCGTGTTGAAGGACACTTAAATCCTTCCTCGGACACCCCGACGCATATTGAGCTTTACAAGGCATTCCCGAATATCGGCGGAGTTGTCCACACCCATTCCCGCTGGGCGACTACTTTTGCACAGTCGGGACGCGGAATTCCGGCTTTCGGCACAACCCATGCCGACTATTTTTACGGCGAAATCCCGTGTACCAGAAAAATGACCCCGGAGGAAATCAAAGGCGCTTACGAAAAGGAAACCGGCACGGTAATTATTGAGCGCTTCCGCGAGCTTTCTATCGAACCGGACGACGTCCCGGGTGTTGTGGTTTACAGTCACGGTCCGTTTACCTGGGGAACCGACCCGCACAATGCGGTTCACAATGCGGTTGTTTTAGAGGAAGTAGCTTTTATGGCCTGGCATAATCTTGCTTTGTCAAACGGTACGCTTCCGTCCATGCAGCAGGAGTTACTGGATAAGCATTACCTCCGGAAACACGGTGCAAATGCTTACTACGGTCAGGGAAAATAAAAAGGAAGCCTCTTATGGAGAAAATAGAACGAAACGCACCCTGCTGGTGCGGCAGCGGAAAAAAGTACAAACACTGTCACTCCGCTTTTGACGACAAACTTAAAAAATTTGCGGCGGAGCCTTATCCGATTCCCACCAGGGATTTGATTAAAAACGCAGAGCAGATTGAAGGCATCCGTGCCAGCAGCAAAATCAATATTGCCGTTCTGGATTACGTTGCGGAGCATATCCGTATGGGGATGACCACCGGAGAGATTGATGATTTGGTTTACCGGAAAACAACGGAGCTCGGAGGCATTCCGGCGCCTTTAGGCTATGAGGGTTTTCCTTGTAGTTGCTGTGTTTCCGTCAACTCCGTTGTCTGCCACGGCATCCCGGACGATACGACATATCTGGAGGACGGGGACATTGTGAATGTGGACGTTTCCACCATTTACAACGGCTATTATTCCGACTCCTCCCGTATGTTCCTGATTGGGAACGTAAGTGAGGAAGCGCGCCGGCTGGTGGAGGTAACCGAAAAAAGTCTTCAGGTAGGCTTAAAAGAGGTCGCGCCGTGGAAACGGTTAGGCGATATGGGTGCCGCCATTCACGAATACATCCGGAAAAACGGCTACTCCGTTGTCAGGGAAATCGGCGGACACGGCATCGGACTGGAGTTCCACGAAGAACCGTTCGTCAGCTATGTTTCCAGACGCGGAACCGAAATGTTACTTGTTCCCGGTATGGTATTTACGATTGAACCGATGGTAAACATGGGAAAGGACGCTATCTTTATCGACGAGGAGGACGACTGGACCGTCTATACCGACGACGGTTCCCTTTCGGCGCAGTGGGAAATTACCGTACTCGTTACGGAAGACGGTTACGAAATCTTAACCTACTAGCATACCGTCCCTTTTGTTTTTCCTCTCGACAGCGGAGATTTTTTGCTCTATAATAGAAGCGTGGTGCGATTGTCCGCAATGCACCGCGCTATTCTTTTTGGGAGGAATTCTTATGCTTTTTTATTATAAAAGAACCAAAAAACATACGCTCAGGGCAGTCCTTTCCCCATTGCTGCTCTGCTTTGCCCTGCTTGCCGGGCTTTTTTCTCCGGCGGTTGCTGCCGCAGAGGATACCGGCGTCTACCACTGGCCTGCCGGTCCGCAGCTTACCTCGGAGGGCGCCGTGCTGATTGAAGCAGAAACCGGTGCCGTCCTGTTTGAAAAAAATGCCACAGAGGCCTTTTATCCGGCAAGCACCACCAAACTGATGACTGCACTGCTTGCTTTGGAAAATTCCGCTCTCGGAGAAACGGTTACGGTTTCCCGTAACGCCGTTTACGACATTGACACGGACTCCAGCCGTATCTGGGTGGACGAAGGCGAAGAGCTTTCCATGGAAGAGTCCCTTTATGCCCTGATGCTCCCTTCCGCAAACGATTTGGCCTATGCGATTGCGGAGCATATCGGCGGCACAATGCCGGCCTTTGCGGAAATGATGAATGAGCGTGCCGAGGAACTGGGCTGCGTCAATACGCACTTTATGAATCCCCACGGTCTGGACGAAGAGGGACATTACACCTGTCCCGCCGACCTTGCGAAAATTATGCGCGTCCTGGTAAAAAATCCTGCGTTTCTTAAAATCTCCGGTTCCAAAAATCATGAGATTCCTGCCACAAACCTCTGCGCAGAATCCCGCTGGGTATTAAACACCCACCTGATGATTCGCGGCACCTATGCTTACGATGGAGTGATTGCGGGAAAAACCGGTCATACCGACCTTGCGGGTGCAAATCTTGTCACCTGTGCAAAGCGCGGCAGCATGACGCTGATTGCCGTTATTATGAAAGCGCCGGACGATACGGCGCTCTATGACGATACGGCCGCTCTTTTAGACTACGGTTTCAACAACTTTACAACTTACAGCATCGGGGAAGAACAGTTCTCCGCAGACAGTGCTTTCCCGCCGCTGTTTCATCGGGAAGATTCCGTACAGTTTCTCGGTACCCGGATTGTTACTACCGAATCCGGATGCGTTGTCCTCCCTTCCACCGCTGCGCTCTCCGATACGGAAAAAAGCGTTTCCCTGACGCAGCTGACTTCCTTTTCCAGGGGAAAGAATATCATCGGTAAAATTTCTTACACTTACGGCACGCATACGGTCGGTTCGGCAAACATTGTCTACAACAACAGCGGGGAAGCCTTTTCTTTAAATTTCTCCCCTGCACCGGTGCCGGAAGCCGTAGCTCCGTCGGTAGAAGGGCAAAGCGAAACCGAAGCCGCTTCCCAAAACGATCGCAGACCTCTCGTTATCGGAATTACCTTCGGTTGTATTTGCTTTTTTATCGGCATCTATTTCGTTTTTGTAGAGCTTCCTTACCGCAGAAAACGCGCGGCGTATCTCGCAAAGCACAAAAACGAACGCCGTTAATTGTTCATCGCCGCAAACAGCGCCGCGATATCATCCGCCGACAGCGTCTT
>CAZSQM010000001.1:172228-269986 GCA_964609025.1 uncultured Lachnospiraceae bacterium
ACAGCGCCGCGATATCATCCGCCGACAGCGTCTTGTTCGGGTCCGATAAATCCACTCCCGATGCTGCCAGCTTATCCTCCGGTTCGGCTACCACTTCCGCTTCCGACTCCTCAACAGGCTCCGGCTCGGCCATCACTTCCGGCTCCGGTGTCGTAGCTGCAACCGGGACTGCCGGGAATTTTTGCATGACTTCCATGAGTTCATTCAGCCTGCTCGTATTTTCCTCCAACGCCGTCAACAGCTCTTTGATTTCTCCTACGCCGTCTACGGTACTCTCTAACTCCGAGAGCGTCGCCTCGCCGTTCTCATGCAGTTCCTCATAAATCCGGTGCGTCGTTTCCTTTAACGCCTCCACCACAGGTGCAGCGGCATTCCTTATAAACTCTTTATTCTGCATCTGCTCCGCCATACCGTCAAAACCTGTCTGCACGGTTCTCTGTAACTCCTCCCGCAAATGTCCCAGTTCCTCCCGCTCACTGAGCGCAAGCTGTCTTGCATTTTCTTTATTGTAGAGAATGAGCGTCTTTACCGCGCTCTCCTGCGCTTTTATTACCTCCGACAACTTTCCTTCCAGAGCGGACATACCCTCTGCCATTGCCTCATGCTGCTTCTTTACCGCAATATAAACTCCCTTTTCCGCCTTTTCATTACTTCGCATGTATTCCGCCATGCGGTCGGCAAGCAGAATCTCCGCCGTTTTCTCGGACGGGTTCTGTTCCTTTGTTTCCCGTTCCCAGATAAAAAAGCAGGAAGCCGCAGTCAGAACAACGCCTGCAATGATTACCAGCCAGACGGAGGAATGAAATTCCGCCAGCACCACTCCGGCAAAAAATACTGCCATAACAAACAATACAAAACTAATCTTCTTTCGTTCTTTCTTTTTCATAGAACCTCCCGGGAGTCAGACATAAACCGCTTTATCTTGCATTACATTTTCAGTATATGACAACGCGGATACGTTGTCAATCAGTTCTTCCCCGGCGCCAGGACAATCGCTTGTAAAGTTCCGAGGGGCAAAAAGCGGCTTCCGATTACGGAACATTGCACCTTCTTATTCCGCCCTCTGCAATTCCGCAAGCTTATTTCTTACCGCTTCCAGCGCTTCCTCCGGCTCCTCTATCTCCTGCACGGTCAGCTCCATCGGACAAATACCGTCCCCTTTACGATTCATAATTGCATCCACGCAGTTTTCGTATTCCACATGAACCCGATGCTCCTTTAACCATTTCACCGCCGCCGCACTCATCGTAACTCCGTAACACCCCTTTACGCCGCCTAAAGTTAATATCATTGCAGCCGCCTTCCCGATAATCTTATCCACCACAAACGCACCTTCCAGCACCCCGCTGTCATAAAGCTTTAGCGTCGGTCCGATTCCCCGTCCGTGTTCGGTTTTCACAATTGTATTCCCTTTGATTACAACGCAGACGGCCGTTCCCTCGGAAATCAGATTAATGGCAGAGGAAACCGCACTCCTTCTGTTTCCGCGCCGTCCTCTCAAAAACAGCAGAACGGACGGAATCAGTAAAAGCTGGACTACAATCCCCGGAAGCCCCGTAACGATTGCACTCCATACGGTAAGGGCTTTTAACTCTCCGCTTATCAGCAGCAGAGCCTGAAATACCAGACCGTAAACAACCCGTCCGCAGACCATCGCTCCGAGCAGGGACGGATAAATGCCAAAACGCATTTTTCCAAGCTTTGTCTTACCGTAAAGCAGCCCGCCGACAGCACCGTAGGTCAGCAGCTCGCACGCCATAATCGGCATCATCGGATACATCGGCGGCATACCGGTCAGTACACTGTTTAAAATCGGGAGTAACAGCCCGCACAGCGCTCCGTAAAACGGCCCGCATAAAAAAGCGCAGAAAAGCACGGGAATATGCATCGGCAGAAGTACATTACCCGGAACCCCAAAACCGTGCGCTGTGGCAAACGGAAGCAGAATTCCAAGCGCAAGCAGCATTCCCGTCATTGCCACTTTCTCACTTTTTGTTTTCATTATTGTCTGACTTTCCTTCACTGTTGTAAATCCTCCTGTTCTCTTATTTCTGTTATTTCTATTTCCTATAAAGGAATAAAGCGTCCGCTCGCGGACGCTCGCGCCGAGCGCGGTCGCTTGCGACATCTTCCTATCGCGCGAGTGCGCATCCTGGCGAAGCGTTTTTTGCTTTATAGGGATGTACTTCCGTACGCTGCAGTAACACGGTATTTCCTATAAAGCAAAAAACGGTGCCGCCATACCCATATACAACAGCACCGTTCCAATCAAAGCATTTCCTGTTCACAGTACCGGACAGCAGCTTTTACTTTGCGTATCCCTTTAACAGCTCTGCTTTATCCGTTCTCTCCCACGGCAAATCAAGGTCCGTTCTGCCGAAATGACCGTAGGCTGCCGTCTGCTTATAAATCGGACGACGTAAATCCAGCATTTTAATAATCCCTGCCGGACGCAAATCAAAGTGCTTACGGATAATATCCACAAGCTCCTCATTCGACAGCGCGCTCGTACCGAAGGTATCTACCATAACCGACGTCGGCTGTGCCACGCCGATGGCGTAAGAAAGCTGCACCTCGCACTTCTTTGCAAGCCCTGCCGCAACAATATTTTTTGCCACATAACGTGCCGCATAGCAGGCGGAACGGTCTACCTTCGTGCAGTCCTTTCCCGAAAATGCGCCGCCGCCGTGACGTGCATAACCGCCATAAGTATCTACAATAATCTTGCGGCCCGTCAGACCGCTGTCGCCGTTCGGTCCGCCGATCACAAACCGGCCCGTCGGGTTAATAAAATACTTTGTATTCTCATCAATCAGCTTCTTCGGCAATACCGGTTCAAACACATACTTCCGAATATCCTCGTGAATCTGCTCCTGCGTTACCTCCGGCGCATGCTGCGTGGAAAGCACCACCGCATTCAGATGAACCGGCTCTCCCGCCTCGTTGTATTCCACCGTTACCTGGGACTTTCCGTCCGGGCGCAGATACGGAAGCGTTCCCTCCTTACGCACCTTGGAAAGCTGTTTTGTCAGCTTGTGGGCCAAAGAAATCGGATACGGCATCAATTCCTCCGTTTCATCACTTGCATAGCCGAACATCATACCCTGATCGCCGGCCCCGATTGCCTCGATGTCGGCGTCGGACATCTTATTCTCTCTTGCTTCGAGCGCCTTATCCACACCCATCGCAATATCTGCCGACTGCTTGTCCAGCGTCACAAGCACCGCACAGGTATCCGCGTCAAACCCGTACTTCGCTCTGTCGTAGCCGATTTCACGCACGGTATCCCGTACAATTTTCTGGATATCCACATTTGCCTTCGTCGTTACCTCACCCATTACCAGTACAAGACCGGTGGTACAAGCTGTTTCACAGGCCACGCGGCTCATCGGGTCCTGTGCAATCATTGCGTCCAAAATTGCGTCGGAAATCTGGTCGCAGACCTTATCCGGATGTCCCTCCGTTACCGACTCCGAAGTAAATAAAAATTTATCGCTCATCTTTTTCTCCTTTCGTAAAGAAAGTCCGTAGCTCCTGCGAACTACGGACTTGATACCTAAAACCAAATCCCTTATTGTTCGGTACAACGTACCGCTCAACTTGGCACCTTCCCTCGCGGGGGTTGCCGTGACTTCGCAGAGCCTTTACTCTCCATCACTCTTAATAAGAGTTTCCATATGAAATTTTATTTGAACATCTTTAGCATACACCTATTCCTATCATTCGTCAAGTGAAAATTTTTCTATTTCCGTATGCTCCTTTTTTCAATCCCCTCTTGCAAAAAAGCCTGACTTTAAGCAACTCTACAAATTTTTTGCAATCTTTTTCGCCAGCTCCGCGGCCTCGCCGTCCGCATAGCTTTTCTGCTCCCACGGAACCGTTACGCCGTCCCCGTCATACCGCGGAATCATGTGGATGTGCAGATGGAACACCGACTGTCCCGCAGCCTCGCCGTTATTCTGAAGCACATTGATTCCGTCGCAGGAAAGCGTTTTCTTAATTCCGTTAGAAATTTTCTTTACTACCGGAAGCGCCGCGGAAAGCAACGAATCGTCCGCTTCCAAAAGGTTTGCCGCATGCTTCTTCGGAAGCAGAATCACATGCCCCTTTGCCGCCGGCGCAATATCCATAATCGCGCGGAACTTCTCGTCCTCATACACCGTTGCCGACGGAATTTCTCCGTTTACAATCTTACAAAAAATACAGTTCTCCATTTTCTTTACCTCCGTTTATCCTCTTACGGCTCACCGAGACAGCCCGCCGCCCGTTTCGCCGCTTATGAAACCAAACCTATCCCCGCCGCCCGTTACACCAGCGTCTGGAACCGGAACATCATATCAAACTGCCGCAGCAGCTTAAAATCGCCCTTTGCCGTAACGTCGCCCGACATAAACGCGCCCTGAAAGGTCACCCTGCCGCTCACAATCCGCTCCATGACCCCGCGGGTAAGCCTTGCGTTTACATCCGCCTGCGGCGCGTCCTCGGTATAGCTACAAAACAGCCGACCCTCCTTAATCTCTACCAACAGCGTGCGCCCGTTGTCGTCAAAGTGCAACGCATAGGATACCGTCGTTTTCTCCTCCGGCGCGTGATAATTGGTCCGAAGGTTCGCGATAAACTCTAACTTAGGGTCCATCCCGGCGTTGCTCTTTTCCAGCAGCCCCTTAAACATCTGGGAAAGCTCCTCGATATCCTCCTTCTGGCGCTTTACATACTTATCGTCCGAAACGTACTTTGACAAATCCTCGCTCTCCTGCGGCGTAAGCGGAATCGGCACCGCCGCCATGCTCTGCTTAATCAGACTGTTGCCGGTAGGAAGCTGCAGTTCCTTCCGGGATATCGCGCGGTAAAAATTCTCCGCCTTTTCCTCGATAATCTTCGCATAATCCGTATTGGTTTCAAACTCTACCTGATTTTCCACAAACGTACAAATCCCGTCAGCCACTTTGCCGCCAAGCAGCTCCCAGGAACTGCGGAGTGCAAGCTCCGACTGGCGCTCCCCGCAGGTCACCGCCACCACCACCGGCAGCATGTACATATCCTGCAGCTTCTTTTTGTCCGCATACAGCCAGCAGGCGTCCAGAAACTGCTGCATATAGCCGCCAATCCCGTACCATTCCAACGGCACGGCAAGCACCACGCCGTCCACCTCTTTTATCGTACCGGACAACGCGGCAATCTCGTTTTTCTGTTCATACAAATTATAGCGGCGCACCTGCACATTTAATTCCTGAAACACTTCCACCAGCTTATTCACCACATAAATCGTTGCGTCCTCAATGACGCCGCGTCCGCCGTAATAAACCGCTATCTTCATTTGCCACCTCCGTAAATTGCTCCTTTGTTTTCCCTATCCTTTTGTTCTGCGGCTGTCTCCCTACGCCTTTTGATCCGCCGGAGAAACATCCCTTTTCCGCCAAAGAAATACCGCCCCCAAAAGTACGCCCGCCAAAAAGCCTCCGAAATGCGCCGCATGGTCCACACCTGTTTCAAAAAGCCCCGCAAACAATACAAAAAATACTAACACCGGCAAATCCCGCCGTTTCACAAAGGAAATCCTGTTCCGGCACCAAAGCACCGCGATAACAAATGCACCGAGCAGCCCAAACACAGCCCCCGACGCTCCGGCGCAGAAAACTCCTTCCCCTCCCGTAATAAGACTATTATATATGATTGACGCCGCGTCTGCAAGAAGTCCCGAAACAAAGTATAAAATCAGAAAACGCAGCCGCCCGAAAATCGGCTCCAATATTGCGCCGATATAGTACAGCATCAGCATATTGTACATGACATGCTCAATATCAAAATGATAGAACATTGCCGTAAACAGCCGCCAGTATTCCTTTCCCTTTAATACCAGTACCGGATTCAGGGCGGCATAATAAGTAATCGTTCCCTGACGGCGGAAAAATACCAAATCGGTAAGCAGGAACACCGCTATATTTACCGCCGCCAGAATAATTGTAATCAAAGGAATGTTACGATTTTGTTTTGTATTCATCCGTTTCCTCTCCTGTCCTCCCCCGATATGCCGCCTCCTGCATCAACCGCCTTCCCCAAAAGAGGGTGATGACAGGCCGCAAAATGCCCCGGAAAAATCTCCGAAAGCCTGGGCTCCTCCTCCCTGCATCTCTGCGTGCAGTAAGCGCACCGGGTATGAAACCGGCAGCCCGAAGGCGGATGGAGCGGACTCGGTATATCTCCTTCCAGTATAACCATTTTTTTCGTTTCGTTCAAGTCTGTTGTTGGAATTGCCGAAAGAAGCGCTTCCGTATACGGATGCAGGGGAGTTTGAAATAATTCCTCCGTTTCCGCAAGCTCCGCCAGAACGCCCAGATACATCACCCCGATTCGGTCACTGAGGTAACGCACCACGCTTAAATCATGGGAAATAAAGAGATACGTTAACCCCTCCTGTTGCTTTAAATCCTGCAAAAGATTCAGTATCTGCGACTGAATGGAAACGTCCAGTGCGAAAACCGCCTCATCACAGGCAACAAAGCGGGGTTTTCTTGCCAGAGCGCGGGCAATGCCGATACGCTGACGCTGTCCCCCCGAAAACTGGTGAGGGTAACGATTGAGAAAATACGGCGGCAGACCGCAGCGCTCCATAATTTCAAGAATATAACTCCTGCGTCCGGCAGACGTCATTCCCTCCAGTCCCTCCCCAATCAGCTGCCCCACATTCATTCGCGGGTTTAACGAAGAATACGGGTCCTGAAAAACCATTTGCAGCTCCCTTCGGAGGGGCCGCAATTCTTTTTCTTTCAGGTCGGAAAGCACAATCTCCCTGCCGTTTCTAAAATAGCTTACACTTCCTTCGGTCGGCGGATAAAGTTGCAGCACCGTTCTGCCGAAGGTCGACTTCCCGCAGCCGGATTCCCCCACAAGCCCAAAGGTTTCGCCCCGGAAAATTTCTAAATCAATTCCGTCGTTGGCGCGCAGCAGCGCTTGTTTTTTCCCGCTTCCCAACGGAAAATATTTCTTTAAACCCTTTACGCGAAGCAATACTTCCTTCTCCATAGTCTGCCTCCTATGCATACCGGTAGCACCGGACATGATGCTCGGGCTCCACGGTAAAAAAAGGCGGTTCCTCCTGTTCGCAGCGCGGCACCGCATAAGGACAACGCGGCGCAAACAGGCAACCCTTCGGAAGCTCCAACGGGTGCGGCACCGCACCCGCAATCACCGGAAGCCTTTCCTCCCTCGGTCCGGAAAGTCCCGGCACCGACGCCAGCAAGCCTTCCGTGTAGGGATGTAACGGCGCTTCTTTTCCGAAAATCTGCTTAACCAGAGCCTGCTCTACCACCTGACCGCAGTACATGACCGCCACTTCGTCCGCCATTCCCCTGATTACGCCAAGGTCGTGGGTAATAAATAAAATCGAGGTTCCCTGCTCCTTTTTCAGTTCGTTCATCAGCTTTAATATCTGCGCCTGTATCGTAACATCCAACGCCGTCGTCGGTTCGTCCGCAATCAGGAGTTTCGGTCTGCACGCTAACGCCATTGCAATCATCACACGCTGGCGCATCCCGCCGGACAGCTGGTGGGGATACTGCCCCGCCGCAGCTTCTGGATTCGGAATCTGTACCCGCCGCAGCATTTCCACCGCCTTCTTTTCCGCTTCCTTTTTCCTTACTCCCTGATGAATCCGGAAGGGCTCCGCCACCTGCCGCTTTATGGAAAGCACCGGATTGAGGCTTGTCATCGGTTCCTGAAAAATCACGGAAATCTGATTGCCCCGGATACGGCGCAGCTCTTTTTCCGGGAGCTTTGCCAGATTTTTCCCTTCAAATAAAATTTCACCGCCCGCAATTTTTCCGTTTCCGTCCAAAAGCCTGAGAATGCTCATAGCGGACACGCTTTTTCCCGAACCGCTTTCCCCCACGATGCCAAGGGTCTTCCCTTTCTCCACCGTATAAGACACCCCGTTTACCGCTTTGACAATCCCTTTTTTCGTCGCAAAAAAAGTCTGAAGCCCCCTTACCTCCAACAATGCCATAGCTCCCTACCTTTCCTCCGATTTCGGGTCAACGGCGTCCTTAAACCCGTCCCCGATCAGATGAATGCAAATCGTGCAAATACTAAACACCGCCGCCGGAAACACCCAGCGCCACCAATAGTTTTGAATCACCGTCGAATTGTTTGCCCCGCTTAACATGTTTCCCCAGGTAGGCTGGGGCGGCATAACGCCGAACCCCAGATAGGAAAGAGCGGACTCCGTCAGCATACAGGTAGCAAAATCCAGTGTAGCGCTTACAATAATCACGGAAAGCACGTTGGGAATCACATGCCGGAATACGATGCCCGCCTCCCGCACGCCGATGGAACGTGCCGCGGTAACAAACTCCTTTTCCCGCTCCGCAAGCACCTGCGCCCGCACAAGTCTTGCAAGACCGGTCCAGTTGAGCGCGCCAAGCACCGTCATAATCAACAGAATCCGGCTGCTCTCCGGCATAGATGAACCAATTACGGACGACAATATCATGGCAAACGGCAGAAACGGAAGCGCACCCACGATTTCCGCAAACCGCTGTAAAAGCAAATCCACCTTTCCGCCGAAATACCCGGAAATACCGCCGATTACAATTCCGAGCGCCGTCGAGATCAGCACCGCAACCGCGCCCACAGTCATCGTCATACGGCCGCCGCTTAACAGTCTTGTAAAAATATCCCGCCCCAATTCGTCGGTCCCGCAAAGGTACCCTTTAAGTCCCCATGTTTTCAGGCTTCCGTCTTCATAGAGCGCATAATTCTGGTAGCCGCCGCCAAATACCTCCACGGCCTTTTCCCCGTCCGTTCCCGGCATTTGCCCCGCTGCCAAAGTTGCGGTTTCCCGTACCTTCTTTGCCTCCGGCGGACTCGCCTGTCCAAAATTATCCGCGCCCCACGAAAGTACCGTTCCCTCTTTCGTCAGCGCCGTATAATGGTATCTGCCGCCGCAAAGCTTTACAATCTCCTCCTTTGTATCCGGCACATTGTCCTCTCCCTTTATACTGTTGCCCCAGACGACAACGCTGCCGTCTTCCAATACCGCCGCCGCCGTCTGGGCGGTGGCGGCAATATCCGCCACGCCGCCCTGTTTTGCCTTTGCGGGAATCTCGGCAATCGCCGTTTCCTTTCTTCCGGTATACGCAACCGTCCCATCGTCCAAAAGCGCCGCGTAGGCAAACCCCGTAAACACAATCTTTCGGATTCTTCCCTGATATTCCTCTTTCAGCTTAATGTCGCATAGGTTTTCGTTTCCCCAGAGATATGCCGTACCGTTTTCGTCCACTGCCGCGGAGCACTGATTTCCTGCCGCAATCTGTACGATTCTGCCCGCCGTTTTTAAACCCTCCGGCAAATTTCCCTGCCCTAATCTTGTATTTCCCCAGACAAAAATGCGGTTTTCGGCCGAAAGTGCCACTACATGGTCGTTTCCGGCAGCAACCGCAGTAATAAAACTCTCTTGTACCTCCTGCGGGATTTCGCTTACATCCTCCGTGCCGGTTACTTTCCCGTGTCCCCAGACAAAGACCTTTCCTTCGGTTGACAGCCCGACGGAAAAGGCCGGCCCAACCGCAATATCGGCAATGTTTTCTTTTAGCTCCGGCGGCACTTTCATTAAATCGCGTCCCGGCGGCATATTGGCCTGGGTGGATTCCGAATAAGACAAATCAAGGGGGAAAAAGAGCGGACCGATGAATACCGACAGAAAAATAAGCAGAAATACCGCGGCTCCCGTCATGGCGGCTTTGTTCTCCGAAAACCTGCGGCAAATCGTCCGAACGGGCGTCTGCACTTTTTCCCTTTTCTGTTCCATCCTGCTCTCCTTATTACTTCGCCACACGGACCCGGGGGTCTATCACGCCGTAAATCAAATCAATCAGAAGATTTCCCCCCAGACTGATTACCACATAGAACATCTGCGCCGCTAATACCAGTTCATAATCCTTCTGCATCAATGCGTCGTACAAAAGTTTCCCCACGCCGTTGATCCCAAAAATGTTTTCGATCATCAGCGAGCCTCCGAAAATGCCCAGAAACCACCCGATAATTAACGTAATAACCGGCAAAAGCGCATTGCGCCACGCATGCGAAAAAATAACCGCCCGCTCGGAAAGCCCTTTGGCGCGGGCGGTACGAATGTAATCCTGCCCCAGTGCGTCAATCATCGCTGTTCTTACATAACGCGTCATACCGCCGAGGGAGCCGGCGGTCATAACAAGAAGCGGCAGCGCCATATATTTCATACGGTCAAACAGCCATGCCGTTCCGGAGGCAAACTCTTTCCCCGGCGTATTCATTCCCGACACCGGGAACCACCGCAGCACCACCGCAAATACATAAATAAACAAAAGTGCGATAATATAAACCGGCAGGCTGTAACCCACAATGGTCAACACCTGCGTAATACGGTCAAACAGCGAGTTTTTCTTTACGGCGCAGGCAATTCCGAGGGGTATCGTAATGAGAAGCGTCAACAACACCGACATCACATTTAAAAGAATCGTATTCCACATCGGTGCCGCTATCACCTGTGCCACCGGCTGCCGGTACGACTGCGAATATCCTAAGTTTCCGCTAAAAAGCCCGACAAGCCATTTTACATAACGCACCGGCAGCGGTTTATCTAAGCCCATGCGTACCGTGATTGCCTGCTTTTCTGCCGCAATCTGCTCCGCAGTAAGATTTTTGTTTCCCTTAATAAAATGCTCCAATTCCGCTTTCACCGGGTCCCCCGGAATCAAATGATACAAAAAATAAAGCGCCGCGGAAACAATCAGAAATACCGCTGCCATATACCACAATCGTTTTACCACATACCTTGTCATCGCATTTACCGTCCCGTTTCAAGTACGCCCTCTATTCTTCCACCGTACAATAAAGAATCGCATCCACTGCCTTCCATAGAGAGTTTACCTCATATCCCTGAATTTTATCACTGAAAATATCATAATCGAGATTGGAGTACAGCGGCACCTCCGGCAGCAGTTCATTGTACCGTGCAACGTAATCCACCCAGACCTCAAGATACCCTTCGGTATCTCCCGCTTCCACTCCGTATACCATATTCATGGAAAGCCTGTCTAACTCCGAATCAAAAAGGCGCTGTACGTTGTACCCGTAGGCAATCAAATCCTCCTCCTGCGTCCACTGGTAGGACTGGTCGTAATAAGCATAAAAATCGCTTGCCAGATTAAACATATTATAAGTCGGTATCTCATACTGAACGCCCTGGGACGCGTCCCGCGCAACCCAGTTCTGTAATTCCGCAAACTGCACCGTCGTCCGGTTAATTTGAACTCCCGCCGCCGCAGTCGCTTCCCCCTGCACCAGCATCACGTCCAAAAGCTCGGAAACCGGATTATTCTCCGAAGAAAGCCACTCGATAATCAACGGCATTAAAATTCTGCCGTCGGAAAGTCGCAGCACCTTATCCTCATAACCTAAAATCTGCTCTCTGCTTACCTCCTTATAGCGCAGCCCCGACCGATACGGCTTTCCGTCCGCGCCGCAGGTCCAGCCGCCCCGCTCCAATTCCTCGATTGCTTTTTCCTGACTGTAAGAATACGCATTCAAACGCTCCTCCAGTTCCTCCTCTGCGTCCCGATACATCGTCATGGCAAGCCCGTAAGGACCGTTTACTACCGTTCCGTAACCCTGACAGAACTGGTTCGCAAACTCCTCCCGGTTTAAAAGATAGGCAATGGCGCGCCGGACCTCCACAAACTGCGTCGGACCGAAATCACAGACAAACGAAAGCTTTCCGTACCCGTTTCTTGCATAAGACGCCGCGCCAAAGCCTCCCGTTTCTACAAGATCAAGCGCCGCATTGATTTCCGCCCCTTCTGCCATTCCCGAAATAAGGTCCACCTCTCCGGTTTTCAACAAATCAAGCTGCGTTTCACTCTCCAGCTTAATATAAAAAATCTTTTCGATTCCCGGCTTCTGCCCCTCATAGTTTCCCTGATAATAAGGATTGACCCAAAGCGTCGCCGTTGCCGCCGACTTATCAAAACTCTTTAATATATAGGGTCCGCAGGAAACGCGGTCCTCAGAAGCCCAGCGCGCCGCTTTTACCGTTTCTTTGATATACTCTGCCGTCGCATTCCGGCTCAGATAAATGCCGTCCCCTGCATCCAAAAGCTCTACGTCCGCCGGAAGCCACACATGCATCGGATACGGCGACAGACTCACCATCAGTTTATCGTAATAGTACGGAAGCCGTTCCGCCGCAACGGTGACGGAAAAACGGTTGGTATCAAGCAGCCGAAGCCCCGTAAATACCGCCGCGCTTCCGTCACGGTACGCGGTATGTCCCACATAATCCTTTCCCGCATTTCCCGACAGTTCAAAGGCTGCGGCACGTTCCTTATTCGCAAATGCGGCATAAAACCACAGATAATCCTTTGCGGTCACCGCCGTTCCGTCGTTCCAGAACAGCCCGTCGTTTAACGTAAAGGTAAAAGTCTTGCTTCCGTCCTCATTTACTTTCTCCACCGCTTTTTTTACTACCGTCTTATCCCAGACAAACTCCCCGTCCCTTGTCTGCGCTACAATCCCGTAGCCGGAAATCAGACTTAGTATGTCCGCGTCCGCCCCGTTATTTGTCCAAATCGCTTCCCAGTCCCCGCTCATCTGCGTAATACTTCCGATTGTAATCTGACCGCTTGCTCCCGCAGTCCCCTCCCCGGAAGGCCGCGGATTCTTTTCCCCGCCTTTGCCGCCGCAGGCGGCCGCAGAAAACAACATTACCGCAGCAAGCAAAAACCCAATGTACCGTTTCATTTTCATCCTCCTTCCGATAAACGAAATAAATAGCAGGGACCCCTCTGCTGCAACTGTCGCACCGGAGAGGTCCCTGCCTTTCTCTTTTGTACACCTCCATTATAGTATGGTGTAACCGGAAGGTCTACCGGTAAAATAAGGAAGCCTCCTCCCCATCCTCCGCAAAATAGCAATACGCCGCATCCGCAAAAGAAATGCAATCTCCCGTAGATAACCGCGCACGTTCCTGCACATTCAACAGCCGTCCGTTGCATTTTGTACCGTTGGTGCTGTTTAAATCCACAAGAAAAACTTCCTCACCCTCCTTTATGAGCTTTGCATGAAAGCGGCTGACGGTATCGCTTGCAATCACATAATCCACATATCCCGCAAGACTTCCGATATAGAACGGAAACTTTACTAAAAGAATTGTTTCTCCGCTTTCTTCCGAAACAAGCGTCGGAACCCCGGCCTCCTTTTTCAACGAAATTACTCTGGTATGCTGCGTTCCCCACTCCGGTGCCGTTTCCATTACATACGCCGGTACCGGCGCCGCTTCCGCTGCCGGTACCGTGTTCCCGGACGTCGCGCACGGCTCTTTTACGGGTATCGGCAACGGCCTGCCATCCGACCCGGGCTCCCGCTTTCTTCCCCCTATCGGTAACGACAGTTTGAAACCGGCGGCTCCCCAAAAACGCTCCCAAAAAGGCTCCTTTTTCCTCTCCTTTCCTTCCCATTCCTTTGTCCCATCCTCCCCTTCGCGCACTCCGGTCTGCCGACAGGGAAACTCCGCCCTCCCCTTTGCGGTATCCTTCCCGCCGCACCACTCTGTTGTAACGGTTTCCTTTGCCCTCGCTCCGGCCTGCTCTCCCAGCTTTTCCCTCATACGCTCTAACGTCATATCCGGTTCCTGTAACTGCATATACAGGGCATAGACCAGCGCAATCGCTTTTTCCTCCCTATAATCTACCCGATTCAAAAGCATTTCAAACAGCTTTCCCATCTGCTCCGAAAAAGAAACACCGTATTCCGGATAATAGCACAAAGTCACCTCATACTCCGGGATACGCAGAAAGATATACTCCGGCTGCAAAATAAAACGCTCCTCCGAAAGCAGATACTCCCGCGACCGCTCCAAAACAGCCAAAATTCCCTGTAACACCTTCTGCACCTGTTCCGCATTCATCGGCACACGCTCAAAAGTCACGGAAAGGGTCTTTCTCCCCGTAATATCATATTTATAGCACTCTTCCTTTTCTGCTTTTACCATCGGCAGAACTCCGGTGGGCATTGCCTCGCGTATCATCTGTTCCTCATAAGTATTTTTTGTTTTATTAAGCAAAAAATAGGATTTGCCGTCCGCCTCTTTTTTATAATTCCCGTCCAGTATGTTTTCCATCATTCCTCCTTACTCATGAAAAAGGTCAAATGCCGTATCCGAAGCCCTTACCATCTCCGGCGTCTGCAATTCTCTCTCCGTAAATACCGCGTCATACAAGCCCGCCGCCTGTTCTCCTACCGCCTCATATTGGTAAAGGGTCAGCTTTACCAGTAAAAAGGTAATCAGCAGTAAAAAAGGATAGAGCAGTGCCGCCTCCACGGTAATAGAACCCCGCAAATTTCGTTTCATCCTTATCCTCCCATCGAATGCATGAAAAGCGCCATTGTAACATACCCCAGTAAAAAAAACGGCAGAAACGGAATCCGGCTTTTTCTCCCTGCCTTATGCGTAAACAGCAGAATTGCCGAAAAGCAGCCCGCATAGAGCGCGGCAAAAAAGCACAACATTACGGTTTCATACAGGCCGAATGCCGTACCGCAGACCAGAATCAGAATGCCGTCCGCCATCCCCATTGCCTCTTGGGAAAACCGGCAGAAAAACAACATAAGTACACCGAATGCGGCGCCGCCAAGGCGCGAAGAAAAGGGCACATCTCCTAGTCCTCCCGCCGCAAGCAGTATCACCGCCGCGATAAACAATACGCTTTTCTTAATCTCCAACTGTTTCTTATCCAACAGCGCCAGCCACAAAAACACCGGCATGCTGCAAAGCTCCCGTACCGCTTTTGCCCATAATTCCATTATTCTCCTCCTTCGCTCTCCTGTTCCTCCCCGCACTTTTGGCATGGCCTGTATTTCTGCTTCGCTTCCTCCAGCAAACACTCCTGCGGACTGCGCTCAATGGCGGAGCAGGAAGAAAGCGCATGATATCGTTTCCCGTATTTTGTTACATACACCGATTCGTTTTCCCGCAGCACCGGCTCGCAAAACTCACAGGCGTAATACTTCGCCCCCGACGCATTCCGTTTCTCGCTGATTTTCCCGGACGGCACGGCGCTTACCTTTATGCTGATATAGGTACAGTTTTTGTCCGAATGGTATACCGTTGCATAATCGGCAAGGTATACTACCTTCGCACTTTCCTCCTCTTTATCTGCCTCCTGACCCTTCTCCTCTATTTTCCCCTCTCCCGTCCAGTTCCGGTACACCAGGTGCAGACGGTAATAGCTCTGCCGTTCGGGAAACAATATGTTCTCCGGCCTTACCCGGTAATTGATGCAAAGCTGTACGGTTTCCCCCTCCTTTGACGTATCGACCCACATACCGCCAAGGTCCTGCGCCACTCCTGCCCGTTCCGGCAGTTCCTTATCGCACCGTCCGTAAAACAGCGCCGTAAACGCCGCATCCCGCACTATTTTTTTATCAAACAGGGCAAACAGCTTTTCCGCCACGGCATTCTCCCCGTCCGCAAGCCTCTCTGCCGCATAGGAAAACGCCGCGGTATCTCTGGCGGATACAATCCCTGCCTTTGCGATTACCAGCTCCGCCTGTAATACCGCAAACATCTGAATCAAATACAGCACCGCAAAGAAAAACACGGGAAATGCAAGCGCCGCCTCCGCTGTCAGAGATGCACTCCGATATCTGCTCTTATCCTTCCGACGCAGTGGATTTTTATGGAATTTTCCGCAAGTTAATTTAATTTTTTTTGTCAACATGAACCAAATACTGATAAAGGCGGCAGTAAGAGAAAAGGTGGGTAAGAAACCTGCCGCCTTATGGGAGAATGTAGTAAGACGTCCTGAAAAAATAAGAACAGATATCGGAATGCACCTCCTTTCGCTTTTTATCCGTCATAAGAATACCAATATGCCCTTTTGTCCACCCTGTAAGAAACCTTCCAGACGCAGCGGTTTACCCGAAACGAATCCCGGTAATCCTTTCGCAGATTCTCCTGAATGATGTCTAAGGCGCGATAGCATTTCGTGTCCTTCGGAGTCAGAAACAGATACACCTGAATATAGTCCCGATACCCAAAACCAACCCCTTTTGCTTCTTTCTTTGTTTTTGCATTTTTCAAAACCAGCTCCCGCGAAAAAAGAAAGATTTCCGGAAATGTCAGGCTGCCGCCTCCTCTGCCGGGGTACAGTTCCAGCTTTTTCCCCAGCAAAAGGGCCGCCGTATCAATCATCGCCTCCTCTACCGCCCACACAAACAGCAGGACAAAAGTAATCACGCTTTTTAACGCCGGAAGACCGATTACCCCACATGCCGCAAGCGCTGCCTGCTCCGCCTGTAATTTGCGCGCACTGTCCGTATAAAGGGAAATAAAATGAAGCGCCGCCCGCAACACGCAAAGACGCATTGCAATGCTAAAAAGATTTTCCTTATCTCCTGCCTTTCCGGCAATCAGATATTCCGCCTCATAAGATAACGCGCCGTTCTTGCTTTCCTCCTGAAAATTTGAAAAGTGCGTCATAAGATATGAATGAAACAATACCGCGTCTGCGATATTCTCCGCCATCCCGCCTGCGGTTTCCCCTCCGGGAAGCATCTGCCGTAATTCTTCCAGCATTTCAGTTACATTTGTTCCGAGCGCCGAGAATACATTGGGCGCTTTTCCTGCCTCGTAACCAAAGCCTGACGGCAGATAGGCTGTATCCAGTACCTTTTCGGAAACTTTTTTCTCCGTCAAAAAACCGAGGAAGCCCTCTCCTGCCGCATTTGTAAGGATATCCTTTGCCTGTTTGGATAAATCTTCTTCCAGGGACATTTCACCGTAATTCAGCTTCAGCCCTTCAAAGGAATACTCGCGGAACGGCGCCCGCTCCTTCCGCAATGCTTCCAACGCTGTTTTTAATGCCGCCGCGTCCTTCCCCGAAAGGCATTTTCCGGCGCTGCAAAGGATTTCGGTATTTTGGCTGAGCGTAGACTTCATCTGTTCAAAATCATAGCCCTCGGCGCTTTCATAAAACTTGTATTTTTCAAGTTCCTTCCGATACTCCTTTGTCGCCTCTTCTCCGATAATGAACCGCACCGACTCCAGTACCTTCTCACAATTTGCTTTTACTTTCTTAGCGGTTTCCAGTTCCTTACGGATTTCCTCTGTCTGCCGATATGCCTCCTCGCACGTTCCGGCTACCGCGGCACACCTCTCCAGAAACTCGTCTTCCTCTCTTGAAAGCCCTCCCGCCTGCTTTTCCTGCTCCTTTCTTTGCTCCTTTAGGTCATCTAACCTATCCTCGGCTTCTTTCTGTTCCTGTGCCAATGTCTTGTGCTGCTCCCGCAAAAGCTCTGCCTCCTCCTCCATACGTTCTATCATTTCCGAGAGCCGGGCTTCTTCCGCCAGCAGAGCTTCCAGCCGGTCTTGCGTTTCCTCCTCCGGAGATGCTGCCGTTATTTTTGCTATCTGTGCCTGAATTGACATTATCTGCGTTTTGGCCGCGTCCGTGTCGGAATTAATTTGTGCGACTGCCTGTGTGATTGCAGCTCCCTCTGACGCAATTTCTTCCAGACGTTTTTTGCAGGTTTCTTCCTGTTCCTCCCGCTCCCTTACCAGATACATTAACTTCTCCGTCCGGTCAATGAGATCCGTTAATACCGCACAAGGATTTTCCGAGTTTTTTAAAAACGCCCGATACACTTCCGCCCGGTCAAAATACCGCGCCGCAGCGCCTGCATCCGTACAGAAATATTTCACATATACATCCGTCTGGAAAACCGTCGACTTTCCTCTTAAATACTGCTCATACCGCGACAACCGCACGCCGTCTACCAGTTCCATTAACCGTAGCAGTTTTTCCTCCACCGCGGAATACGCCGTGTCCGTTGCGGTTTTTGCCGCCGCAACCTCTAATTGCTTATCCGCCTGTTCCGCTATTCCCATAAACTGCTTTAACATCTCCGAAATCTCCAAAATGCCCCGGTATTTCATGGCCGAAACCGCCTGCGAATAAAAGCCGTCTAACTTATTCTCCGTCAGCACCCTTGCATAATCTACCGAAAACTCCGCACCGGAACGTAATAGAAGCGACTTTTCCCCCTCCCTTTTTTGCGTCATATACAAAACATCCGCCGCAATCGCGTCCTCTGTCCAGGACACAATATCCTCTCCCTCCGGCACCTCTCTGCCAAAGATATGATATTCCTCGTACAAGGGCTCCAGATACCCCGCAAAATAATTCTCGACCGCGAGTAATGCCGCGGATGCATGGTAGGATGTCCGTGCGGTATATGCCGCCAGCTCAAAAAAGGAAAGAATAAAGCTAAGCAGCAGCAAAAACACCAACGAGCATAACACCGTAACGGAACCCTTTTGTTTCACGACAAAATTCCTTCCATGCTTTTTTCCAGTGCCGCCATTGCCTTTTCTACCATACCGGTCAGCTGGTCTTTAAAAATCAGCACCAAAGCAATCAATACCACGAGGATTAAGATAATCTCCACTACGCCGACTCCCGTGTTATCCTGCAGGAACCCTCTCCTCTCTTTTCCGGCAGTTTGCACCGGCTCTGACATTGACCTTCCCTCTGTTTCTGCCTCTATGCTTGCCCCTGCTTTCTCTCTTTCCTTTTGTCCCGCTTCCGGCCGTACTTCCTTTTGTTCTTCCATCCTTTGATTTTCCTCTGTCATTCTTTTGCTTCCTCCATATTTTTATTATAATTTTACCGATTCTTTTTGGGCTCTGTCGCGCATCCGGTATGACACCCCCGCATTTTCCGCATCCTGTTAAAATCCCATATTACAGAATGCCGGAAACATAACGACGGCAAGCACCAGCAAAAGCATTCCCATCATCGGAAACAACAGCTTTGTCTGCGCTTCCTCGCCTTGTTTTTCCGCCTGCTGACGATGCAGCTCCCACGCAAGCCTTACTTCGTTTTCCAACCCCTCCCTGAGCCCGCCGCTTCCCTTTTGCAGCTGGCTGATTAAGAGAGCGGCACAACGTAGATAAGGTTTTAATCCAATCCGTCTGCCAAACGCTTCATAAGCACCGGCTTCCGATTTCCCGTTCTTTAGCTCCCCCACCAGTACCAGCACTTCTTCATAAACCGCCTCCCGTTTCCCTGAGGTTTCCGCCCTTTTCCGGTATTCCGCCGCCAGCCGTTCCCACGCGCCGCGCAGACTTAAACCCGCCCCGACATAGAGCGTGAGCTTCGTTATAAGCTGCGGATAGCCCACTAAAAACTCCTCCTCCCTCTTTTGTTTTTCCTTCTCTTTTTCCCGGCGTTTTGCCGCTATGATAAGAACTGCCAAAAACAATACCGCCGCCGCTGCCATACCCGGTACAAAAACACTGTTCTCCGGCAGTGTGACCGCCACTGCTCCAATCCGTTCCGGCAGATAAAACCCATCCTCCCCTGCCGTTTCCTGCTCAAGCCTCTTTAACTCCTCACCCGCACGGTAGAACAAAGCCTCGCTGCTTTCGGCTTCATAGGGCAGGACAGTGACCGAAAGCCAATACTCCCGGCATTCGTCTTCTATCGTAATCCGCGCCCGCAAAAAAGCTCCGCGTTCTTCCGCAAGCCCCTCCCGCCGCAGCCGTCCGTCCTTTGTTATTACCTCCTCATCGGAGCTTTCCCAACGGATACCGGCGCCCGTTTCCTCTATGTACTGCGGCAAAGACAGCGCTTCCGTCAGCACAATCTTTTCCTTCCCCTCCGGATTGATTCTCTTTTCCAGCTGCCGCAGCGTTTCGGCATATGCCTCCTCGATTTCCTCCGGTGTCCGCTTTCTGGCTTCTATCTCAAATGCAAACAATTCTTCTGCGGATTCCGTTGTAAACGAAATACTCTGCTTTTTTGTCCCGCTTTCCGGTCTTTCGATCCAGATACGTCCTCCCACCGCAGACACACTGCGGAGCCATAAAAACAACGCCGTTCCCAACACGATGATTCCGATAAATACAAGCTGGATTTTTTCTTTTCTTCCCATAACACTCTCCTATACCGAAACTGCCGTAATCCGGTCCGTCACAAAGCAAAGTCCTCCGTAAACCGCCAGAAACACCGACATGATACAGGCGCCGGGTACATTTTGATACAAAGGGGATAAAAAACCCGGCAGGAATAACTGTAAGTACAACAGCATCGCAAAAGGCATGGCCTTCATCAGCCGCACTTCATACTCCCTGCTATGCAGCACTCCGCGGATGTGCCGAAGCGTTTCCTGCTTTTCCCGAATCATCCGCTCCGTGTTGAAAATCACCTGCCGTACCGCACCGCCGGTCCGTTTTGCGATAAAAAGCACCTCGGAGAAATCAGCGATTTCCTCGCAGGTACACTCCTTTGCCAATTCGGCGAATGCTTCTTCTACCGGCGTTCCCAGCTGCATTTTTCGCTGCATCCGCGTCACGGCACACAGAAACGGTTCTTCCTCCTTGTAGGCGGTCAGCATCCCTTTCTTCGCCTCACCGACCGCCTGTTCCAGAGAATACCCGACCTGCAGCGCTTCCTTTAGAAAACCGAGCAGCTCCGCAAACATCTGCTGCTCCCGCTCACTTTGCCTTTGCCGTTCCTGCTTTCGCTCCCGAAAAAGCGTCACCGCTATAAAAACCGGCACCAGAAACAGGCCGTAACTATTCCGGTAAAAAAGCCATGCGGCAAGCCCTCCGAGCGCCGTTCCTTTTAACAGTCCTGCCGCAAGCCGGAGCCCCGGCCGTTTTTTCTGTTTTTTCTCAGTTCTTTTTTGCTCCACCTTCCAAACCCTCTTTCCAAAACCTTGAACCTCCGCAGTAACATAAGCTTCCTATCCCGTCCGTATCTTCCCGGTACTCAAATACCGGTTTCAAAATAATCTCTCCTTCCCGCAGCCCTTCATTCTCACAAACCTGCATTACTCCGCGGCTTCCGTCCCGCCGCCTGCAAAGCTGTACAAAAATATCAATCGCCGAAGCAATCTGCTTCCGAATTGCGGGCAACGGAATATCGCTTCCCTGCAAAACCATCGTTTCCAGCCTTGAAATCATATCCTTCGCCGAATTTGCATGTCCGGTAGAAAGAGAGCCCTCGTGTCCGGTATTCATCGCCTGTAACATGTCCAACGCCTCCGCGCCGCGTACCTCGCCTACGATAATTCTGGACGGGCGCATACGGAGCGCCGTCTTTATCAAATCCCGCACGGTAACGGCGCTGCACCCTTCCGTATTGGCGTTTCGCACCTCCATGCGTACCAGATTCGGAATGCTTCTGATTTGCAGCTCCGCGGCGTCTTCAATGGTAATTACCCGTTCTTGTTCCGGAATGTACGCCGATAATGCGTTTAAGAAAGTCGTTTTTCCGGAGCCGGTGCCGCCGCTGATAAAAATATTGCGCCGCTCACGCACCGCCCGGGCAAGATACTCCCCCACCTGTTCCGACAAGGCTCCCATCTGCAACAAACGTTCCATCGTATACGGTACTTTGGAAAACTTTCGAATCGTAACCGCCGGACCGTCTAACGACGCCGGAGGCAGGACGATGTTCACTCTGGAACCGTCCGGGAGTCTGGCGTCTGCAATCGGACTTGCTTCATTTACCGCCCGGTTCGCTCCCGCCGCTATTTTCTGAATCACATCCCGCAGCCGTTCTTCCGAGGAAAACGCCTTTTCCCACAAAAAAAGCTTTCCCTCTTTTTCATAGAAAATATTCCTGTGGCCGTTTACCATAATCTCCGTCACCGCTTCGTCCCGCAACAGTTCTTCCAAAATATCAAGCCCCCGGATTGCATGAAATATTTCCTGTTTCAGTCTGCACTTTTCCTCTAACGGCAGATAGTGTTCCCTCCCGTACGCCAAAATCACGGCTTCAATTTCCGCAAGCACCTGCCCGTCCGTCAGCTCCTCC
The DNA here is from genome assembly GCA_964609025.1 of uncultured Lachnospiraceae bacterium. Lineage (GTDB taxonomy): Bacteria > Bacillota > Clostridia > Lachnospirales > Lachnospiraceae > SIG307. The sequence continues at coordinate 194,086 of CAZSQM010000001.1, forward strand.
GACAGATTCAGCCGTTCCAACGTCCGGCGTCTGATTTCCTCCCTTACGTTCTGCAAGTACCTCCCCTCCTTTTCTCACCGCTTCCGAAACGGCATACGAAAATCCCTCGCTTTCTTCGCCGTTCTTTACCGCAAACTCCGCGATACGGGAAAACAGTTCCGTTTCTCCCGTTTCCTTCAGCTGGCGCAAAAACTCTTCCTGAATCCTGCGTCCCTCCTCCCCGTCCCACACCGGGGTTAAGACAATATCACAGCAGCCTAACGCCGCGGTTCCGGCTGCATCAAACCGGCCCACCGTCAAAATCACCGCACTGTATCCGGTTTTCGCTCCGATCCGGCGCAGCAGACACTCCATGTCCTCTTTTGTGATGTCACGCAGCTCCGTACTCCACCGGACCGGTGCAACGCTATCCACACGCTCTCCCTTTTGTAACAGGGAATACAGACGGTCTGACAGCTCCGCTTCCCTCTGCTTTACATAAAACAGCAGCTCCGACATTCCGTCCCCGGCTTCTCTTCCGTAAATCCCAAAGGGCAGCAGCGGAAGATACAACGCCTTTCCTCCTCCCGAAAAACCTTCCGCAATTTTACGCGAAAGCCGCTCTATCCCAACGCCTCCAGCGGGCGAATACACTCCGATGACCGGAATATCTTTTTTCCCTTGTTTTACCTCCATAAGCCTTTTTTCGATTTCCTTTGCGGATTGGTAACGGTACAATACGGACGCCTTCTGTACCGCCTTTGTGTCGCTTAACCAAAACAGCCGCACGGCCTCCGGCATTCCGGCGGAAAGCACGTCCTTTTCGAGCCGTTCCGAGGCTAAGACCGCATATACCGCCCCGCTTTCGGCGTAACCCTTCGCCTCCTTTGCAGAGGAAAACACTACGGCACGATAAGGGAATCCCCGCCTGCCGTTCAGATAAACCGCAAGCTGCAACGCATACTCCGACATCTCGTCAATAATTACAATTAATTTCTCCAATGACACCCCCTCTTTCGAAGATTCAATTTTGTGTGGGAAATTCAGATTCCGTAACCGGAACCCTTTGCTCGGAATGAGCTTTGATGTTATTATCATATTCGCTTTTTTCGGGAAAGTCAATGGCTTCCCCGGTATTTCTTTATTTTCGTGGTTTTTGCCAATATTTCACCTCGTTTTTTTATCATAATTACCAAACAAAATTTTACCTCCCTTCCCCGAAAAAGCCTTGTTTTATCCTGCTTCCAGGTCACTTTTATTCTAAATTCAACGTGTACACATTTTTTCGGGGTATATTTTTCCAGTTTCCTGTCTATACTTACACTACAATGAAAAAGAAGGGAGTTTGCTTATGCCGCATCTGTTTAGAAAGAAAAGACATCCGGAAAACCCGCTGATGAAAGAATTGCAGGCAACGCGCATGGAACTGGAAACCGCTTATTCCGTTTTTCAGAATGCCGTTGACCCGGATTTGGTTTCCAGCAGTATCTACCGGATTAACTCCGTACAGGAACGTTACCAGTTCCTCTTAAAGCAGCTGAAAAAAGCCGAAGCACTCTTGCAATCTTCATAGAAATCCACTATACTGGAAAAAAAAGTATAACTCCTCCGTCGGGGATTTCCTTAGACGGAAGGTACGAAAGCGAGGTTTCTATGTCCATCTGCCGCCGTGAACTGGTTACAAGACATAATCCGAAATTATCTGCGGTTGATATTCAATCACCGTTGTCTGTCGGCAACGGTGATTTCGTGTATACTGCCGATGTTACGGGGATGCAGTCCCTTGTGTCGGAATATCTGCCGACAGTGCCGCTTTGCACAATGGCACACTGGGGCTGGCATACCCTTCCGGCGGACCATCCCCGTTATCATACAAACACCCCCGGCACTGCCCCCGCCGCAGGAGTACGGCAGGGCGGCACTCCCGTTACGACAGGATCGTCCGCGGGGTTAAAGGCTTCTCTTGCCGGGCGCACCTCCTACACCTTATCCGACCTGACCCAGACCTCTTATCCGTATCGGAACCGCACCGTACAATATCCGGTGGACTGTGTTGCCGGGGAAGAACCGGTTTATACATGGCTGCGTGAGAATCCGCACCGCGCCAACCTTGCCCTGATCGGGCTTTGCCTAAACGGACAGGCCCTGTCCTCCGCGGAATTAAACAATATTCAACAGGAGCTGGAGCTTTTCGAGGGAGTTATCCACAGCAGTTACACCATAAACGACACGCCGTGTCATGTAGAAACCGTTGCCGACAGCGCTACCGATACCGTTGCTTTCCGAATCAAATCGGAGGCTTTACGGGAAGGACTTTCGGCTTTTTTGGCATTCCCGTTTGCCTCTCCCGAAAAGGCGGCCGGCAGCATGGCCTTTCCTTCGGAGCACCGGACGGAGATTTTGGACGCCGTCCCGGCGGCAGACACCGCCCCGGCCGTTTTAAAATTACGCCGCATCCAAAATCATGATATTTTCTACGTTACGATTTGCATTGCGGACGGCGTTATTGTAAAAGGCGAACTTCCGCATACCTTTCAAATACATACAAACGGCTCCGGCCATCTTTCCTTCAGCGTTTCCTTTTCACGGGATACCGTGCCGGAGGCACAGGACTTTTCCTCTGTTCTTTCCCGCAGCAAGGCCGCAAAAAGGGACTTTTGGGAAAAGGGCGGCGCAATTGACTTTGGCCGCTGCAAGGATCCCCGTGCAAAGGAACTCGAGCGCCGGATGATTTTATCCGAATATCTGCTTTCCATCCAGTCCGCAGGCAGCCTTCCGCCGCCGGAAACCGGACTCACCTGCAACAGCTGGTACGGCAAATTTCATCTTGAGATGCACCCGTGGCATGCCGCCTGGCTCCCGCTCTGGGGGCACGGTGACTTGCTGGAAAAAAGCCTGCACTGGTACGAGACACATCTTTCCCAGGCGCGGGAAAACGCCGCCAAAAACGGCTTTGCGGGCGCGCGCTGGCCAAAAATGACCGCAGAAGACGCTTGGGATTCTCCTTCGGTCATTGCCCCGCTCTTAATTTGGCAGCAGCCCCACTTAATTTTCCTGTGCGAGCTTTTGTATCAGGCGGAGCCGGACGAAGCAAAAAAGAAAGAGCATCTTTTACGCTACTTTCCTCTCTTAAAGGAAACGGCGGACTTTATGGCGGACTTTGCCGTGTACTCCCCGGAAAAAGACCGTTACGAACTGCTGGGGCCGCTGATTCCGGCACAGGAATGCCACAAGCCGCAGGATGTAAAGAACCCTACCTTCGAACTGGAATACTGGCATTTCGGCTTAACAACGGCTCTTTCCTGGGCAGAACGTATCGAAGCCCTTTTCCCGGAGTCTCCGTATGCGCCGAATCGTCCCGAAACCGCAGACGCCCCGGGAGCTTCCAAGCTTCCGTCCATGTCGGATGCAGAGGACGTTAAAACCGTCCTTCCCCATAATGCCGCCCTCCGGAAATGGAGCGAGGTCTGTGACAAGCTGCTTGTGCCTTCTGCCGACCAAAACGGGTTCTACCCGGCGCATGAAAACTGCCCGGACACCTTTACCCGTTACAACGAAGACCATCCGTCCATGCTCTGCGCCTACGGTCTGCTTGACACCGGGCGGCTGGATACCTCCATTGTTTCCGCCACATTAAAAAAGGTGGAAGAATGCTGGGACTATACCTCCCTCTGGGGCTGGGATTTTGCCGTGCTTGCCATGACCGCCCTGCGCCTCGGCGATGCGGAGCATGCCCTTTCGCTTTTACTTTCGGACACCCCGAAAAACCATTATGTCACCAACGGACACAACAACCAGGAAGGCGACGCTTCTCTGCCGCTTTATCTGCCGGGAAACGGTTCGCTCTTACTTGCTCTGGCGGTTATGGCGGGCGGATATCCGGGTTCCGGGCCGCTTCCGGGCTTTCCGAAAAACGGACTTTGGGACGATATCGAGGTGGAGGGAATTACGGGACTATGCACTCGTTGTTGAGGGAAAAATTTTTATAAAAAATATTGACACTACTCTCCCCTTATGTTATCCTTATAAAAAATTCAAGGAGCCTACCAATGAATCAGAGCAGACATTCTTATGCGTATATTATTTATTACAGACGTATTTGCTTGTAGCCCCGCAGCACGCGCAGCTATAAGCCGATAGGTCTTATATGTCTGTGCGAAAAGAATGTAAGCTTTGATTTCTCTATCAAAAGAGCCTACCGCATCGGACATACAGACCTGTCCGGTGCGTTTTTTGTATTTTCGAAACAAATATAAGCATTTTGAATGTACAGAACCGATTCTACGTATGCTTAAAAGGAGGACATAATGAAACCAGACGTAACCTTAACCCTTGCAACCAAACAGGATGCAGCCCTTATTCATCAAATGAAATACGAGGCGTTTCTCCCGCTTTATAACAAATACCATGATGATAAAACAAGCCCGGTCAAAGAAAGCATTGACAAGGTCATCTGGCAGCTTACCCATCCAAACTCGCACTACTACCTGATACAGGCGGACGGTGAAACCGTGGGGGCTGTCCGGGTACGACACACAATGGAACCGGATGCAAAAGAAACTATCGAAACCATTTCACCGATTTTCATTCTGCCAAAGCACCAAAACAAAGGAATTGCACAACTCGCCATGCAAAAGCTATTCCTACTTTACCCGAACGCCGATGTGTGGAGTCTTGGCACTATTAAGCAGGAAGCCGGAAACTGTCATTTCTATGAAAAACTGGGCTTTGTAAAAACCGGAACGGAAACCGTGGTAAATGAGAAGATGACACTGATTGGGTATGAACTAAACTGTAAGAAAGGAGAATACACCCATGATAACCGAAACCTTTGATAACAAGACAAACGCCATCATAAACCCTCACCGCAAGGAAAATGCGCCGAAAGCAGATGCCTGCATTCAGACCTTTTCCTGGAAAATCGAGGAGTTTGTTCTGGCGAACTATACCTGTAAAAAAATCGCTTCCATCTGGTCGGTTACCGGAGAAACGCCGGTTTACAGTCTCGAATACAAAGGAAAGACCTTTGCGTTCTTTAAAACCTATGCCGGGGCTTCTGCCTGCGTTGCCAATCTGGAGGATACCTTATCGGAGTTAGATACCACGAAATATATCGTCTTCGGTGGTGCCGGATGCCTCAATAAAGAGATTGCCCACGGCAAGGTGATGATACCGACGGAAGCGTACCGGGACGAAGGAACCTCTTACCATTACGCTCCGGCATCGGACTATATCACCGTAAAAAATGCTGACGTCGTTGCTAAATTCATGGAAGAATACGGACTGCCCTACATAAAGGGAAAGACTTGGACCACCGATGCCTTTTACCGTGAAACCGTAGGAAACTTTGAAAAGCGAAAGGCCGACGGCTGCATTTCCGTAGAAATGGAATGTGCCGGATTACAGGCAGTATGTGACTTCCGGGGACTTGACTTCTACACCTTCTTTACAAGCGGCGATTTGCTGGATGCCCCGAAATGGGATTTAAGACGCAGGGAAGGGCAGACAAAAGGCACACAGCACGACGCGGGACATTTTGATATTGCGCTGGAGCTTGCACGGTATGTTGTGGGCTAACCTCCCTTGTGGTAAAATAAATCCATAAACCACGCAACCAAACCCACCTGCTTTGCGAGTAGATAGAGGAAGGGCTCTATCAAATTGAGGGAGGTACAACAGATGGACGATAAACAGATTGTGGATTTATATTGGGAACGAAAGGAATGTGCCATTGAGGAAACCGCGTCAAAGTACGGTTCCTATTGCCATTCCATCGCCGGGAATATCCTACATAATCCTGCGGATGCGGAAGAAAGCGTCAACGATACCTGGCTTGATGCATGGAACAGCATGCCGCCCCATCGCCCGTCCGTTTTGTCCACCTTTCTCGGAAAAATTACAAGGCGTATCTCCATTGACAGATGGAGAAAGCAAAACGCAAAGAAACGCGGTGGCGGACAACTTCCGTTGGTATTAGAGGAACTGGAGGATTGTGTTTCCGACGGCACAAGCATCGAGGACGAAACGGAACGAAGGCTTCTCTCCGAAGTCATCGATTCCTTTGTACAAAGCCTGCCGGAAACAGAACAAAAGGTATTTCTCTGCCGGTACTGGTACATGGATTCCGTAGAATCCATTGCCACCCAGTTCCGTTTTTCCGAGAGCAAGGTCAAATCCATGCTTTACCGAACCCGCGAAAAACTCCGCGCCCGCTTAGAAAAGGAGGGTCTGGTATGAATACCGACGATATTTTAGATGCACTGGAGCATGTAAACGAGGACTGTGTAAAAAAGGCAAAAGAACCGCAGAAAAGGAAAAGTCGTAAAGCACTTTGGATATCCGTGGGTACTATGGCGGCGTGTCTTGCTCTGGTATTGGTACTCCCTACCGTTCTCCGGCTTATCACCGTGTCGGATCAAAAGGGTGGCGACTGGGGGGATACCCGTAAATATAAAGCCTTTACCCTTTCACGCAAAGAAAGCGCAATCCGCTGGCCCTGGGACTGTCAAACAATTGCCAAACAGTTTCCTGCCGTTACCTATAATGATACCGAATATCATCTAAGGACCAGTTATCTCGAGGAAGATATGACGATCCCTGCCACCCTGATTGGCGAAAAGCTGGCAGATATAACAGCTTCCGGATATGACTGGAAAAACGACGTTTCCCATACCACCGAGTGTTCTTTATACGAAATCGCGGGAGTAGACCCTGACCGGTTCCTCGCCGTAAACTATGCCGGGGACGAGAACAATTACGACTATTATGTCTTTATGCAGAACGAATTTAACCCGCCTGCCACACTGGGAGATTTTATTACTTCCTTAAATCTTACCGAAACCCTTCCTCTTACGAAGTTCTATTATAAGACCTACGACTACACAAAAAAGGAATGGAAAACGAAGCAATACGGCCTGACACCGGAGGACAGTAACGTCGTGTGGGAAATGATTTCCGGGTATTCCGATCAAAAGACCCAGACAGACGGTATTCACGGGTACGAGGATAAACGAATTGATTTTTCCGCCACTTCACAGGCGCTCGGTGCTTACAACTTATCGTTTTCCCTAAATGCTGACGGATACCTGTCTACCAACCTTGAAAACTACGGTTATTCCTTTTATCTCGGAGAAGATGCCGTGGAAGAAATCCGGAGCTATATCCTTTCCCACAAAACCGATGCCCCGGAAGAAAACATTCGGTATCTGTACGGAGTTGTCACCGAAATCGGCGAGAACTATATCAAAGTAGACGATTCCATCGTCATGGAAAATCCGGAGGATGGCATTGAATTTACGGTCTATGCCAACGATATGCGGGTAAAGCGCTACATTATCAGCGGCTATCTCAAGGTCGGTGACTATGTACAGATTCAGCATAGAGGCATTTCCTCGTTTGAGCCGAATATTGTAGTCACCGCATTCCTATTGGAACAGGGAAGATTTGAATTTGAAGACGACGGTTACAGCTTTCTGATTCCGGAATAAATTCGTCTGCTGCGCCATACACAACCAATAGCAGATACACTCTACTCACACAAGGAGACACCTATGAAAGAGAAATTATCCCTAAAAACAATTACACTGCTCGTCTCACCGATACTTCTGTTTTTTGTAGTGTTTTTCCCGTATTGCTACGTGAACAGTACCTTCCTTGTGGATTGGTTAGGCTGCGGATGTCCGCAAATCGATGCGAACGGAAACTTGTATGAGCCGGCATTTAACGCCAATGATTTTACCCGCTGCTTCTTCCTTTTTATATCGCTCTGCGCGACCGTGATTTCCGTATTTCTCTCAAAGCGGATTTTTCGGAAAAAGCTATTCCTGCGAATCTGTTACATCGTAGGAATAGCGGTTGTATCGCTGTTAATCACCGCCTGGTTTAGCAGGACACTGATGTGGGAGTAAGTACATTCATCTCCTCTAAAATATCCGCATACGTAACCAGAGTGGCATTTCCTTCTGATATACACAATTTAGTCAAGTATGATTTACTAAATCTCATTTGACTAATTTTGTTCAAAAGCAAATAAAAACATTCAACATCCTACCTTCAATCACCCCAAATTTTCGTAAATATTTCACCGCATCCTAAGAGATTGCCCCCACGCACAAACTCTTTAAATCAAACATGACACTATCCCCGCTCCCCTTTCCGTGCTATACTTTACCGTGAGATAACACAAGAAGGGACGACGCTTACTATGAATAGAGATACGATAATAAACACCCTCACCGAATTACTAAAACCGGACGAACACGTCCACGCTTTATGGCTGGAAGGATCGGATGCTACCGGAAGACTTGATGAATATTCGGATATTGACGTGTGCATCTGCGTGGATGAGAACGCCGTTGATACCGTCTTTCGGAAGGTACAGGAAGCCTTCCCCACGGATTTTATGCATGTGAATTACCCAAACGATTCCGAACGGCAGTTGGTATTCCATGTTACAGGCACGGACAAGTATCTGATGGTGGATTTCAATGCGTACTTTTACGGCAAGGCAAATACCACCTTCGTAAAAGGGGATAAAATCGATGCCTGCAAGGTGCTGTTTGATAAAAAAAAGATCATTCAATACCGGGACTATGACCCTGCGGAGTGTGCCGGAGAGTGTGACTACTGGAAAGAAGAAAGTGAGTACCGGTTCAGTCAAATCAGCCGGGTAGAAAAATACTGTTTGCGAGGATTATTTCCGGAGGCCTTTGTGTATTACCAGAAGTATGTGGTGGAACCGTTGGTATTTACACTCAGAAGAAAGTACACGCCCACCAAAATCTGGTACTACATGGTGCATATTTCCGACCATATCCCGCAGACGGAAGTCGAAAAGCTGAACCGGATACTTCAGGTTTCCGATGTGAAAGATATTCTGGCTAACCTTTCCTTTGCCGAGGAGTGGTATCAGGAATTAACAAGGGAACCGTAATGCTTCGCATTTGAAACTCTGATGCAGAAAAACAGACGTTATGATATAATAAAGACGTAGTGAGGATTTGCAAGCTTGCTTGCAAAATCCGAGCGGAGTTGGAGATCATGAACGAAGTTCATGATATAATAGGTTCGACAAATCAGAAGTTGTTGAGTTGTTTGGTCGAAGGAATTAACAAAATAAATAATCTGTAATAAAGCCAGAGGTGGGCAAAGAGAAGAAAAATCACAAAAAATGCCCCGTCAAAAAGCCAAAGTCGGGGCAAAGAGAAGAAAAAAAGCAAAAAATGCCCCGTCAAAAAGCCAGCGACGGGGCATAGAGAGAAAAAATTGCAAAATATGCCCCGCGGAGAAGCCAAGACCGGGGCATAGAGAGAAAAAATTGCGAATTATGCCCCGTAACGAAGACAGGGGCGGGGCACAGAGAAGGAATACTTTCAAATTGCCCGCAGTGCCAGCCGGCATTGTTCAAAAATTTCAAATTCTTCTATTCTATGCAGACTCCCATACAATTGAACTTACGTTCAATTGTCATCGCTCGCCAAAAAGCTCGTTCAATTCCTATTTTTCTGTTAATGGAGGATTATGATGATAAAAGCATTTTTTGTAGATTTCTATGGCACTCTAGTGCATGAGGATGGCGAAGTAATCAAAGAAATAACAGATATAATATGCCGCACAGGCAAAGTTGAAAATAGAAAAGAGGTTGGTGCTTTTTGGTGGAATGATTTTCAAACAATGCTCTCAAACTCATATGATGAGGGGTTTGAAACACAAAGGGAATTGGAACGAAAATCGTTAGTACATACTTTGGAAAAGTTTCATTCATCTGAAAATGCAGACGAATTAAGCAACCTTATGTTTGCGCATTGGGTAAAGCCTCCTATCTTCGAGGACACAAAAGAGTTCTTTAAGAAAAGCCCTATTCCGATTTACATTGTGTCTAATATCGATACATCAGATATTTTGGATGCTATATCATTCCATGATTTATCTCCGGCAGGTGTTTATACTTCTGAAGATGCAAAATCATACAAGCCAAGAGCAGAATTATTTAGTCTTGCATTAAAAAACAGTGGCTTATCAGCAGATGAAGTAATTCATATAGGAGATTCTATAAGTAGTGATGTCAAAGGAGCTGGTGCATTAAAGATTAAGGCATTATGGTTAAATAGATTTGGCAAAAATGTACCAGATGGTGTTGATAGCATTCGTAATTTGTGCAAAGCAATTGAACGGATAAAGTGACAAAATTGATAATCCATCATTTCGGAGGGTGACATGACAGATATTTTAAACTACGCAAAAGAACACTTTGATACGCTTGAACAGGGCGGCATCTCTTCCAATGAGATTCGTTTTTTTGAGTATGACGGGAAAAAATACGTATTTAAAAAACCACTTATGTTAGGGGACAACCTGTCGCCGTTTTGGCAGATGATGAAGAATGTGTTCTCGTTTACTTTTGAAAAGCAGAATAAGAATCTCAGGAATGTGTATGAAGCACTAAAGGATAATCCGCATATCCCGGTTGCACCGCTTATTGCGGCAGATGAAACTGCCATGATATACGGCTTTCTGGAGGGGGCTTCCTATGAGGAGGATACGTTTCCGGAAGGCACAGAAAACGCCTATCTGCTGGGGCAATTTATCGGATATAATCACCAAATTGCACATAAAGGCTGTGGTATTTTGGGTGCCTGCGATGTGACTGACTTTTTTTCAAATGCCTTATCCCACATGGAGCAATTCATTCAAACTCGCTGGAACGGTACAGACGAAATCGACCGAAAGGTACAGTTATACTTTAATTCTATCCGGAAGAACCACTTTCAAAGCGCCCGCTATTCTCTTATAATGGCGGACATGAGCGCCGACCAGTTCCTTTACAAAGGAGAGGAGATTGCCGCCTGTGTGGATTTGGATGCCTATGTAATCGGTCCGGTGGAGTGGGAATTAGCCTTCCTGCACAAACAGGTAAAGGACTGGGGAAGCTTTACCGCAGGCTATGAAACCTACCGGCCTATGCCTGGTTTTGAAAAATTGTCTCACTTTTTCTATTTCCTGATGGCACTGAATCCCTACCGGGACAAGAGCGAAATGGAAGAAGTATTGGAAAAGCTATTTCGCTTTCTTTAACCGGCTGGCACAGTATCTTTTACAGGCCGGGGGGCTACAGATTTTCGGCAGCATTTCTCAGATTCCTTCGGTTGATGACGTAGAACTCGGACACGAAGCCATAGAACAGGTAATTGCAAAATTATATCAAAACTGGGCAAAGGCGCCTGCCCTTGCCAATCGTTCACAAATATGATAAACTGTAAATGATGCAAAAGGAAGTCTGCCGTCAAAGACTCTAAGGGATACTTCACCCAAAGAGTATTTTGTGCAGCACGTGTAAAAGAAAAAGGAGGAAGTTTTATGCCAATGTCCGTAAGAAAGCAACACAGGCTTTCAGGATTTTCGCTCCGTGCAGCTTATCTCTAAGCGGCGGTGTACGGAGCGGTACAGCCGCTTAACCTGATATATGCTGCACCCAATCGAACCCTAAAAAATTCGAACGGAGTGATTCTTATGTCATATATCAACGCCAAAAAGGTACTTCCGGACTGGCTTCTCCACGAAATCAGAAGCTACACCGGGGACGGCCTGATTTACATACCGCCTGAAACAGCTACCCGCAAAGCATGGGGAAGCAAATCGGGCGCAAAAGAAATTTTAGAAACAAGAAATCTTGAAATCCGTACAAAGAAACAAGAGGGCGTGACAGTTTCCCGCCTTGCCGCGGAATATCATCTTTCCGAAGACACGATTAAACGGATTTTATACCGGTAAGCACTATGCATGGTTACCGTACCGGGCAGAAAGAGGCTGACGCTAAAAAACCGCGCCGCCTCTTCTTTTTTCTGCTTTTCCCCACACGCAGGGAGTTTCTTCTGCATTTTAGTTCTATTGACAGAAGTACTTCCACAGGAATATAATCAAACGAAAGGATAATGTAGTTGTCGTGTGCATGATGTCAGAATCTTTAGGAGGTAATGATATGAAAAAGAAAAAAAATTAGTAATCGCCGGTTTGGGCGTGGTACTTCTGCTTATATTAGTTTTCGGCGGAATAGAGATTTACAAATATAATACAATGTTATATCGTGTTGGTATAGCCAGAAGTACAAGTGGAAGAATTGAACAGCCTATCTTGAGTTGGGGGGCAAATAGTAGATTTGGAGCATCGGACAAAGCAGAAAAGAAAAGCCAGGAAATTAATCAGGAATGGCGCGAAAAAGTTGGGAGTCTGGTTATTGACATAACATTGGGCTATAGTGAAGACAAAGAACATACGCTCAATGTAGAGTATAATGTAGTGGACGGAAAGACAGAGGTTCATTTATTCGGGGAAGGCATTCCAAACGGCGAGACAGAAAAAAAAGTAATAGACGAAAGGGTTTTACTTAATTATTTGTTCGAGCTTGATAAGGATGTAGTCTACTGATTTTTTGAGTATCTTGACACATCTGTCAGTACATTTCAACTCTTTCCTTCGGTTAGCTCTCATGTCCTTTAAAAATGCTTAGGCAACACAATGCATGAGTTTATTTTTGAATTTGTCCGAAGGACCGTGTTTTTCGCTGAGTCGAACTCGGCCCCTTAGAGATTCTTAGGCTCGAGGCCACACCCGAACGGCTTAGCTGTTCTTAGTGGAAGTTCGACGAAGCGTTGCGCTTTGAAAAATAAACTCATGCTAATATCTTTTTCGGTTGTCAGAACCCCTTACCTGCAAGAATGGGAACTCTATCCCTTTACCGCCCCGGACAGCCCTTCCGCATAATACCGCTGCGTAAATAAAAACAGCGCCGCAATCGGGATTGCCACGCAAACCGAACCCGCGGCAAACCGGGTGTAATAGTGATATACATATTCCTTTTCTAACATATTCCAAAGACCGATTGCCACCGTATAGTACCGGCTGTCGGCCCCGGCGATGACTTTGGCAAAAATAAAATCCAGCCACGGCGCAAGGAACGAGGTAATGACCGTATACACAAGAATCGGCTTCGACAGCGGAACGGTAATCCGGTAAAAAATCTTAAACCGAGAAGCTCCGTCTATCATTGCCGCTTCATCCACGCTTTTCGGAATTGTGTCAAAAAAGCCCTTCGCAATATAAAATCCCAGCCCCGTGCTGGCGGAGTATACCAGTACCAGTGCCACTAATTTCATGACTCCTTCGGTCAGATTAATTCCCTTTAAAATGTAATACACCGCAATCATAGACATAAAGGCCGGAAACATTCCGAGCACAAGCGCAATATTCATAAAGGGCTTTCGCAGTTTAAAGCGCATCCGCGACATGGAATAGGACACCGCCAACACAAAAAACGTGGAAATCACGCAGGTAAAACAAGCCACAATCAGTGTATTCATAAACCAGCGGGGAAAATTAAGCACATCCGTTTCCGTAAAGAGGCGCGTGTAATTCGCAAAGGTAATCTTTTTCGGAAAAAATGTGGTAAAGTAGGAACCGGCTTCGCCCCGTAAGGAAGTCATGACAATCCAGAAAATCGGAAACAGCCAAACAAGGGCAAGCACGGCAAGCAGCACATGCAACAGCACTGTGCGTAACCCTTTCCTTCGTTTGCGCCTGCCGCGTGTCCTTCGTGTACCCTCCTCAGCCGGTACCGTTTGTGTAACATGCGCGCCCGGTAGTTCTTTTGCAACACCGTTTCTCACTGAAATCCCTCCTCGTTTCTATAAGCAGCGGTTCTGCGATACGCAACCAGGGAAATCACAATGGAAATCAAAAAGGTCAGAATACCGATGACCGCACCGTAGCAATAATCCTTATTATCAATCGTCAGCTTATAAAGCCATGTGACAAGCAAATCCGTTTTTCCCGCTGTTCCCCGGTAATACTCTAAGGTTGCCGGGGCACCGCCGGATAAAAGATAAATGACATTAAAGTTATTGATGTTGTTAATAAAGGTGGTAATCAGAGTCGGCGCCGTCACAAACAGCATATACGGCAACGTTATTTTCAAAAACGTCACTCTTGCATTCGCACCGTCCACCTTTGCCGCCTCGTAAAGCTCCGTAGGAATGTTTTGCAGAATACCGGTCGTTGTCAACAGCGTATACGGTACGCCGACCCAGATATTCACAAGAATAATCGTTACTCTCGCCCATGTGGCATCCGTAAAAAACGGCAGTGCGGCGTCCGTCGCAATCAGTCCCCATTCCCGCAGCAGGACATTTACCGCACCGTTTGGCTGTAACAGGGTTCGCATGGTTAAAAGCGTTACAAACTGTGGCACCGCAATGGAGAGAATAAAGCAAAAGCGCCAGAAGCCCTTTCCCCGCACCGACTTGCTGTTAATCAAAATAGCTAACAGCATGCCCAAAATATAATTTAAAAAGGTCGCAAACACCGCCCAGGTCAGGGTCCAGCCCAGAATCGGCCAGAAGGTTTTTCCGAAAGCTCCGCTAAAATCCAAAACGGTACGGAAATTATCAAGCCCTACCCAGGTAAACAGCTTTCCCGGCACCTGATGGTCGCGGTCATAGTTGGTAAATGCCATACTGATCATAAAGACTAACGGCAGTACCGTAAACGTAAGGACGCCCAGCACCGGAAGGCTAAGCAGCGTCCGGTAAAGCCTTGCGTCAAAATGGGCCGCGATTTCTTCCCGGAAATTCGGCACCCTGCGCCCTGCTCTTTTTAATTCCTCCGCCTTATATGCGGAGCGGACCGCCGCCCTCCAGAAAATAAGAAACGCCGCTGTCAGAAAGACAAAAATAACACCGGAAAGCAGAATCAACAGCGAGTTATCCCCTGCCTGATAGACATAGATGCCCTGCGTTTCATCCCAGACCTTTTCCTGCGTCTTTGTTCCGAGGGTCGGCAGCTTTTCCAAAACGGAAAGCCCGGTTTGAAAAAAATAACCCCAATAGGCTGCCGTAATACACAAAAATAAAATTCCTTTTGCTATCTGCCCGCGGCGGATATTTCCGATACCGGGCAGCAACAGCGAAAGCTTTGTAAAACCATCGCCCCTTGCCAGTGACCGAAAAAATCCGGCTTCACCGATTTTCACGCTTTGCATCGCTCTTTTCCTCCCTAAAATCCGGTCCCCGCATTGAGGGCCTCTTCCAGCTCCCGGGTTCTCTTCTCCGCATTCTGCTTTGTTACGCTTCCGTTATAGATTTCCTCCGCAAAGGTTTCTACAATCTGGAACCAGTTCGTAATCTCGGGAACCGTCGGCTGCACCACGGAAGTATTTAAAACTACCGCATTTTCCGCCGCTGCAACCGGGCTTGCAAGCACCTCCTCCGATGCCGCAAGCGTAACATTGGTCGGTGTAATATCACGGTATACAAATCTGTCCCTTTGGACGCTCTCACCGCCGAGATACAGCGCAAGCGCTACCGCTGCCGCCATGTGATTGCTGCGCGGGTTGACGCCCACCGCCTTCGAACCGGTAAACTGGCGCATAACGCCGGATACTCCGTTGTCATAAGTTACGGTCGGAAGCTGCGCCGTTGCAAAATTTTCGCCCAGCGCCTCCTTCACCGCGCTTGCTTTCCAGGAGCCGGAAACGAGCGATGCAAGGGTTCCGTTTGCAAGCCGAGCAATGGAATCATCCCCCGCCTCCTTGTGGAAACGCGGATTGTTTACCAAATCCACCAAAAACTCCGTTACATAACCGAAATCTCCGATATTCGTTCCCTTCTCCTGCTCGGTTCCGTTCTCTCCGTACAGAGAAAACCCGGCCGCATAATAAAACTGCTCGATATACCAGCTATCCGTCAGCTCAAAGCCGAAGGCCGCAACACCGTTTCCCAAATCCTTCTCAAGCATCGTATTTAAGGAGGTCACATCCTCCTCGGTAAGCATGCTGTTGTTATAGTACAAAATTAACGTGTTGGGGGTATACGGAACGCCGTACACTCCGTCCTCATATACCACGCTCCGGTATATGGTATCGCTGTTTGTTTCCCGTATCGTTTCCACCGCAGAGCCGCCAAACTCCGCAAGAGCGCCCGCGCCCACCAACGTCGCCAGCTGGTCGTTCGCATACATATAAACGTCTGCTGCCGTATCCAAATCCTTCGTCACAACATCTCTTGCGTCGCTTTCCGAGCACACACCGTACCGGAAGGTAATATCCCACTCCGGATGGGCTTCGTCAAACTCGGTACACCATTTTGCAAGCAGACCGTTAGGCACGCCCTTATAAGCTGCCTGGTCCTCCGCCGGCGACCATACCGTAAGGGTTATCTTCTTTACTTCCCCGCCGGAAGCCTGTCCGCCCTCCGGTGCCTGGGTCGTCGTACCGTTGTTATTTCCCGCGTTTCCGCCATTGTTGCAGGCGCACCCCGCCATACCGCCAAGAAGCATACCGCACGCCAGAATCAATGCCACTGTCTTTTTAAATTTCTTCCACTGTCCCATACAAATCTACCTCTCATTCTTACACGTCTTCGTCCGGCGGATGCCTTTACAAACCATCCCGGCGATTTTTCTTGTAAACATCCACCGGTTCCGATGTCGGAAACATATTGGAACCGGCGGATGCCCAGAACAAAAAACCGCCGGACGGAGACTTGCGTGTTCTACGCATCTAGTCTAACCGTTCCGACGGTAAAATATACTGATTTTAAAAACGCTTCCAGCATTTTTCTTTCATGAATTCCACGATTTTTCCATTGTCACAATCTTCGTAATATGCAACTAAAAGCCGTTTAAACACCGGAACCTCCGCTTCGGGAATCACTAACAGCCCCTCCCCGCAGGATATTAGATAATGATTTGCAAATATTACCGATGCCCGCCTATTTCCGTCTGTAAAAATCTGTGTTTTCATGCAGTAAAGGCATAGTCCGATTGCCTTATCAATCGGTTTACCCTCTGCGAAAACAATATCATGTATTCTCTCCTTTACTTCAGGTTCCATCGGAAGCGGAGGAACATAACTGCATCCGCCGATTGTTACAGGCACTCCCCTGATTCTTCCGCCCTCCGCAAAGAATCCTTCATTTACAAGTCTGGCAATATGGCACAGCACATAATAATCACCGGGCGCAGACAACACATCCTTATCCAGAATAAACTCCCATGCATATTTCAAATTTAAAATTTTCTGGATGTCAGCCGATGTCATACCGTTTACGATTCCGTTTTCAAGAATTGTCTCCGTCTGCGGAAAGGTTGTTGTTACCCCTTCGAGAATTGCCTGGTCATAAATATTGGCTTTCATATTTGCTCTTGCAAAAACAAGATTCTGCTCCACACGCCCGGAAAGCTCGAATTCACTATAACCAAGCTCCACAAGCTGCTTCTCTGTCTTTCGAATGGCTTTTTTTAATTCCCGCGCTTCTCTCGAATATCGCAGTAAAGCCCATTCTCGTCAAAACTTCGGTCCTATCAATTTCACGTTACATGGGCAGCAATTTACGCTTGGTACCATAAGGAATGCTCTTATTCCTCTACATCCATCTCTAAACCAGCTTCTTTTACCTTGGCTAAATCCACCCACATAGCCGGACGAATTGAAACCGCTTCAGTATCTACCCATTGTCCCTCCATCATTATTTCTCCAAACCTACCGACACATGCAGCCATGTCCGGCTCTTTTCCCGGACTACGTAACCACCAATCGTAATAATCTGTTGTATTTAAATAATGTTGATACGGCATTAAATCATATTGCGGAAGCTCCACATCCGGCACAATTTGCGTTCTTCTTTCTGAATCGGAAGAGAAATATTTTTGTGCCTCCTCTATACTTAGTAGAAACAAATAATCTATTGTATCCTCGCCGCCATCGGTTCCGTATATCGGATTATCGGCTGTTTGAACCACTGTTTCACTGATACACGATAATTCATCTTGTTGAAACATTGAATACAGTAAATATTGATTTAAACATTCTCTTATCGCACTATTTTCCCATGTAAACCCATTATCCTTTTGTTCCAGATATTCCTCATTGCTGACAAAAGAAAGAATATCAACACTCTGCAACGATATTAATAAAATCTTCCCATCCCTTTGCTCCAATACAAGCCACTTTAAAGGATTATTGTCATAGTAAACACCATATATATTGTTATGATGACAATACTCTCCAAAGACCACAACATCCCCAACCTTTACTTCATTATCCGTTCCTAACAATGTATAAGGCTCCGGTCCCGGTGTTGGAGAAGCCAAGAGCGCTTTTCTCTCTTCTTCTCTTTGCTCCTTCTCCATGAAATAAATATCTTTTTCTGACATTGTTGGTTGCGGTTCAATAGTCAATTCAGGTTCATCTGTTGGACTAATAGTCTGTGTTGGCGACATCGGAATAGGTGTCGGTTCTGCATCACTGCTATTACATCCACACATATAAGCAACAATAATACTTACAATCAAAAAAAAACTTCTTCTCATATTATTCCTCCTGAATATATCCTAATTTAACTAATGATATTTGAGTCTACAATTTTTCCGTCAATAATCTCAAATACATTCCATCTTGTTCCCTTTTCATTCATAGGTACAGTGTATGATTTTATTAATCTTTCTCCATGATACACTTGAACATTAGCACCCGAAAGAGATAATTCCGTTGAACTCAAATTCCATCCATTGGTATAATCCTGAACATAATATTGATACTTCAACTCTTTATCTACCGCAACTGTTACTGTTATTGTTTCCGGACCTTCGCTCCATGTATCATCAATATCCAACTGTGCAACTATCTCTCCATCCTCAAAATGTGTCATGTTCCAATAACATACATGGTATAATTCTTCTCCTTGTTTTGTAACATACAAATGCGAATCCAAATCCCATGGTCTTTCTCCCCAAGTAAGTACTATGCGATACTCATCACCTTTCAGCTCAGGCGAAATTGCAGTACTCTGAACTCCTATATATGGTACGCTCACAATTTCCATGTAACTTGTAATATATCCATCCTTTTCTATCTCAATTGTATAATATCCCGAAGGCAACTCCAATAAATACTTACCATCCTGGTCCGTCTTCACAGTCTGAGTTATGTCTCCATCTTCAAACACTAAGTCCTCAATTTTTTCTCCCCAATATCCTCCTTCCTTTACATTAATTGTCGCGTCGGTAATCCCCTCTCCCGTCAACGCATCTTTTATATACCCTTTAACTTCATTAACTTCTCCTTCAGCGGAATCCGGATAAAGCGTAATGTCTAATAATACTGCTTTGTTACTCTCAATCCAAACATTCTCTATCTTCTTGGTCATGCATCCCTTACCAGTCACATAAAGATTATACATACCTTCACGCAATATTAACTCGTATGCTCCACCACAGTGGCATTCCAGATATTCTGAATCTCATGGGCAAACTCAAAAGTAAGTGCCCAGTCACAGATTTCAGAATCGCCGGTATTAGCAATCTTCACATCTGCATTGAATGCACCGTCCCATGCATCCGTAACATCAAACTCCACCTCGTAACCTTCATACACGTAGTTTTGCATCGTCCTTTCTTCTGCCGATGCAGTCTTGGTGTTTACACCAAATGTGGTCAACACCATTGCTGCAGCGAGCAATCCGCTCACTAAGCGCTTCATTCCTTTTCTCATTGTATCCTCCTCCTGTTTGCGTGAATGCGGCATAAATAGGAAAAGGCCGCAAATCACAACAATCGTTTATGATTTGCAGCCGAACTATCTTAGCACGTTGTGCCGTAGACTCCAAGCTTTGCGCCCCTAAGTTTCCCCAAGTATGCCTTTGTCGATTTACACATGTTCATTCTACCACGTTCGTTGCCGAATGTCAATAGACTCTTATCTTGAGTTTCCGTACTTTTGTCCACAGGCTCATACTTTCATACGGTATCCAATAAACAGATTTCAAAAATCCGGCAGAATGGTGTTTTAGGATGGTTTATTCGTTTTTGAAGTGCAAAGTACGGAAACTCAAGCATTATTGTTTATTGTAAAATATAAATGCCGAAAAAAGGGGGAGCCTTAGAACCATTAGTGGTACAACAGAACCTCCGCCACACGGCATAGAGATTAAGGAAATAGAAAAACCTGTCCCCGAACCATCATCATGCTGAATAAATAGCCGGACGATGCAATGATATTCCCCTGTCTGCTTAACTGAGAGTATATCATTACATCATCCGGCTTATCTGACTTTTATTCCTCTTCTGTTACCTCTTCCTCCTCCGGCAGAATCGGATTCTTATTTTGTCTGCGGTACATCCATGCGAGCGTCTGGTAATACTGGACATTAATTCCCGCATACTGCTCCTTTTTCATGCGCCACTGCCAGTTTCCTCCCAGCGTGGACGGAAAATTCATGCGGGCTTCATTTCCGAGCCCCAGCAAATCCTGCATCTGAAAAATCGCCGTATGCAGCGGACTCCGATAGGTTGCCCGAATCAGGGCGTCCGCAACAGGCTCCTGTCTGCCGATACCGAAATACTCCCGGATTCTGCCCATATCCCAGTCCGATTTTCCGGAAAGGCATCCGTACAGTGTTTCATTGTCATGAGTACCGATATAGGCAATGCTGTTCACCGAGGTAATGTTATGCGGCAGATACGGATTGTCCGGCGTACAGTCCAGGGCAAACTCTAACACCTTCATCCCCGGATACTCGTTTTGCTGCATCAAATCAATCACCGGCTGTGTGATTACGCCTAAGTCCTCCGCAATAATCTTTCCGTCGCCCACCGCTTCATTGATAACGCGGGTCAGCTTTTCCCCCGGTCCCTTTTTCCACTCGCCGTTCATTGCGGTTTCGCTCTCCGCCGGAATCGAATAATAATTCACGATTCCGATAAAATGGTCAATCCGAATCACGTCATACCGGGCTGCCGAAATAGCCATACGCTCTCTCCACCACGCAAAATCCTGCTGCTCGATGACATCCCAGCGGTACAAAGGATTCCCCCAGCGCTGTCCGGTTGCGGAAAACAAATCCGGCGGAACTCCCGCAATGTTAATCTCTCTGCGAAGCTCGTCTAACTCGAACAAATCATAGTGCGCCCACACATCGGCAGAATCCATTGCCGTGTAAAGCGGAATATCTCCGATTATGGCAATTCCTTTCTTTTTTGCATACTCCCGCAGGCGGTTCCACTGCTCGTCAAACTTAAACTGACAGAACATATAGTAACCGATTTCCTCGGAAAGAGAACGCTCCACCTCCGACAAAGCCTTTTCCTCGTGCAGACGAAGCGGCATTTCCCACTCCTGCCACGGCTGTCCTCCGAGGGAGTCCTTAATTGCCATAAACATTGCATAATCCTTCAGCCAGTAGGCGTTTCTTTCACAAAAGTCGGAAAACTCCTTCGTTCCCTTATGTCTGCTGTTACGGTAAGCAATGTGAAGCACCTCGCGGCGTCCCTCATAAAGCGCTCCGTAATCGACACAGTCCGCCGACTCTCCCCATAAAATTTCGCTGCAATCCTCCACCGAAAGAAGCCCCTCCTCAATCAAGGTCGGAAGGTCGATAAAATACGGATTCCCCGCAAAGGCGGAAAACGACTGATACGGGCTGTCACCGTATCCCGTCGGACCCACCGGAAGCACCTGCCAGTAGGAAAACTCCATTTCTCTTGCAAAATCAACAAACGCAAGCGCCTCCCTACCCAACGTACCGATTCCGTAAGGTCCCGGAAGACTGCTGATCGGCATCAGAATACCTGCGCTCCGTTCCCAGTTTTTTTCTGTTTCCATATACAATCCCCTTTCGGTTTGATTCCTTGACATTTACTTTGCCCTTGCGGATAGTATACCATATCGGAAGCAGAAAAACCAGAATTATTGTTTTTTATAAAAAACTAAACGTGTCGTTATATTTTGCAAATAAAAACCTTTGATTATGTGTGTTTTCAGCTCTTGTAAAATCTTAATTACGTGTCCGGGAGGCACTTCAAACTCATCCATATCATCACCTCCTCGTCTACATTAAGCATTGAAATCGATTTCATAGATAAAGACGTTTTTTCAGCCGGAAAGGTTCAAAAAACATAATTTCATTTTATTTCACATAAAATACAATTTGCGAAACACTTAACTTTATGGTATATTTGAGCTATGGAAACACTGAATTTACCGATGCTCCCCCAGAACTCTTTTAATTGAAAGCGAGGTGTTACTATGCTTGAAAACAAACTCGGAATAGATAATTCTGCCGAGCTTGCCCGTGAGGAAGAACGCATAAGCAAGAAAAAGGCAATCGAATTATTTGAAAACAACATTCTTGATAATTTTGAAGCCGGCAGATTCAGTACACTTTGTGCCATACACAAGTATCTGTTTCACGATATTTATGGTTTTGCCGGAAAAATTCGCACAGTAAACCTTGCGAAAGGAAATTTCCGCTTTGCGCCGCTTATGTATTTGCAGGCTTCCCTTGAAAACATTGATAAAATGCCACAATCGAATTTTGATGAAATCGTTGAAAAATATGTTGAGATGAATATTGCCCACCCATTCAGGGAGGGCAATGGCAGAAGTACCCGTATCTGGCTCGACCATATTCTTAAATGCGAAATCGGCAGGGTAGTTGACTGGAGCAGGGTTGATAAAGAGGATTACCTGCTTGCTATGGAACGCAGTCCCATTAAAGATATTGAAATAAAATATCTGCTAAAAAATGCACTTACCGATGAAATAAACAGCCGTGAAGTCTATATGAAGGGCATCGATTACAGCTACTACTACGAAGGATATACAACATATAAGGCAGAGAACCTTACCTAAGAGGCTGTCGCACGCGAAAATGCGCGATTCAATTCATTTACTTTTTTGCTGCCGGCTCTTTTCAAATGGAAATAGAGCGGAAATCGCGCATTTCTACGCCATAAATCCTCTTCTTGCTTCATTCCCGTTCACATACATCTCATTTAGCGTGCCGCGGCCGTAGGTCAGTCCCGCGTATACCTGCTGGGTATTCTTCATTACCGGGCCGCTTACGTCTTCCTCGCTGACCTTTCGATAGCCTGCAAGGAGCTTTTCCATGATTTCCGTCACGCTCTCTAAAAGCTCCGGCCGTTTCTGAAGCCTTGCCGCCGTCAGCTCCCGGTTTGCGAAAATATAAAGGCTCATCAGGCGGTAGGAAAGTCCCACCTGATAGTCAAGGGCCCCCATCAGTTCGCTTACAAAACGTCCCGCGTGTGCAAGCTCCTTGTCGTACACGGCCGTATCCCCTGCCGCAAAGGCTTCTTTTGCCGAACGGATATCGCTTAAAATAATTTCATACATAATGACAATCAGCTCGCTGCGGGACGCCTGCGTTACCCGCATACTGAATTCCTGTATCAATTCCTTTTTCATGGTCTGCCTCCGCCTTTCCTTGTACTTTTTCCTGTCGTTTCACAAGCTGCGGTCCTCTGACAATCCCTCTGTCTTCCACAGCAGTTCCAAACGCGATTGTCAGGTCCCGTTTTTATTGTTTAGCTCTGAAGCAGTGACAAAATGTTCTGCGGTCTTTCATTTGCCTGGGCAAGCATTGCATTGCCCGACTGGGACAATACCTGCTGCTGCGTATAGGTTACCATTTCCTTTGCCATATCCACGTCTTCAATACGGGAAAGGGCTTCGGTCAGATTCTCCGCAGAAACATTCAGACTGTTAATGGAATGCTCCAGGCGGTTCTGATAGGCGCCCAGCTTTGCACGGATGGAAGAAACCTCGTTTACCGCGTTCTCAAAAATCGTAATTGCCTTCTGCGCCGATTCCTGGGTATTTACGTTGACAACCGAGGTCCCGAGCGTATCGGTGTCTACCTTCGGGATACGCACCTCCATCGTCTGCCCTTCGTTTGCACCAATCTGCAAATCCATCGGGCCCGCCTTTAACACGGTAACGGTTGCGGTCGCCGTTCCCTCCACCTTAAACTTCATCTTAAAATCATTGACATCCGTAACGGTAACATAATCTCCGTCAATGGAAACCGTTGCCGTCGGTGCAAACCCGGTACTGTAATCCAGCTCCACTACCGCGTCCACGCCTGCCCCCTTTACGCCGGAGGTAATCCCTAACGCTTTTGCCAGTGCCTCGTTGGTACAGTAAATTTCTATGGACGCGTCGTCGCCCTTATCTACGCTCTCAAAGGAAAGGCCCTCTGCGTCCGCCAACGTACTCGGCTGCATTTCTCCCGCAGCGTCCTCCGCTACCGGCACAACATTCACATCTACCGCAGAACCGGCATTTCTAAGCTTCTCGTAAATGTCGCTTAATGTATCCGTTGTTTCTACTTCAATTTCCTTTTCGTTGATGGAGATTTTACCCTCAAATCCAAGGGCTGCCGTTTTACTTGTGGTCGCCGGAAATGTTGTTTCGATTTTCGCCGGCTCCGGTGCGGTCGTAACCGTAAGGGAATACTCCGTAATATCTACCGAATCCGACAAAGAAATCAACTGTATCTTTTCGTTGTCGGAATAGGAACGACGGTCCACCGTACCGTTTAACAGCTTTTTGGTATTAAATTCGGTCGTATCGGAAACACGGTTGATTTCCTCGTTTAACTGGTTAATCTCATCCTGAATTGCCTTTCGGTCCTCATCCGTATTTACGCCGTTTGCCGCCTGTACGGAAAGCTCTCTCATACGTTGCAGCATTGCTTCTACCTCGTCCAACGCGCCTTCGGCGGTCTGAATGACCGAAATACCGTCTGCCGCATTCCGGGAGGCCTGCTCCAAGCCCGCAATCTGTGTTTTCATCTTTTCGGAAATTGCAAGACCCGCTGCGTCGTCTGCCGCGCGGTTAATGCGAAAACCGGAGGAAAGACGCTCTAAGCTGGTATCCAGTTTGCTGTTCGTCTTTCCGAGAATGTTGCACGCCTTTAAGGCGGAAATGTTATGATTAATTCTCATCGTGTCACCTGTTCCTTTCCGGGCGCCGTCCGCAGGCTTTCCCGCTACGCCTTTATGCTCTCTCGATTTCCATAATGTGAACAAATACCGCTCTCGAAGCTGCTAAAAGCTGTGCCGTATCCGGCTTTTCGCCCGACTGCGGTTCGGTGACATCTCCTTCCGTGTCAATGCCCGGGATTCGGTTCACGGTATATTCCTCCGACCTTGCGCCGGTACCGCAATATACCAATGCATCCGATACCCCTAAATCCAATAATCGTTCCGTCAGCTCCCGTTTACTGTGTTCAAGCAGTCCGGTTCCTTCCCGGGAATCGCTGCTGACAAAACAGAAAATCCGATTGTCTTCCATATGTAAGTCCGCCTGCACGTTTCCAAGCTTTACAAGCGGAATCTTTACCGATGCTCTGCCGCCCTCCTCCGTACCGTTTTCCGTTTGCAGGGTTACCCGCATGCTTTTCAGACCCTCGGAGGTTTCTACCGGAAAATCAAAGCATTCCTTGCCTGCGCATTCCCCACGCAGCTTGACTCCCATCTTAATTTGCTTCAGCGCCTTTAAATCTACGGAGGTCGGTTCGCCGGACGCCATGCTGTCCTCTAAGTTCCGCACCGCCTTTTTCAGATTGCGGTAGAAACCGTCGGCCACCCGGACATCGAATAAGCTCTCCGTATCGGTAACGCCGCCTGCCGCAAATAAGGCTCCTGCCTCTCCTTCCGTGGCCTCGCTCTCCGAAACGTCCTTCCGGTACTGCTTTAAGAAACCGTTTAACTTCCCGTACAGTTCTCCGCTTCCCGAAAGGAATTCCTTTGCGGCCTCCACGTTATTTGCGGTAACCACAAGGCCCAGTCCCTTTAAGAACTCAGGCGCCTGTGCGGCGGTTTCCGCCGTATTCCGAAGTTCCCGTACTGCCTGTGCGGTTTCCTCCTCGGTGCGCGCCGCGCTTTCTTTATAAAGCTCATATCCTTCACTAACCGGTATATCGGCAATTTTCCCCGGAATCTTAATACCGGAAAGAATTTGTGCGTCAATTTTTGAACTGTTCGGAAGCAGCTCCCGTACCTTTCCTGCGGTTTCATCCGCCCGCACATCAATGCCGCCCGTTTTTGCGGTCCGCATTGCCGAAAGAAGATTCCCCAGCGTTAACTCCTTTCCACTTTCCATTACTGCCCCGATTGCCGCGCCGTCCGTCTTTTCCAACTGGTGAAACAGGCGGTACATACCGATATAGGCGGAACGCTCCTCCGGCGTAATCCCGGCGTTTTTCTCTACCTTAAACAGATACCTTGCAAACCGCTCCGAGTTATTCTCTAACCCTTCCTCGATACGGATATCCGTTACTTTTTGTGAAAGTGCGTCCACCGTTTCCGTCAGCGGATTAATCCCCTCACGGATCAGCCGCAGTGCCGCTGCCGGATGCATTCCCTCGATTAATTCGGTTACCTTCCGGTCATATTCCTTGACTGCCGCAATGTTGCTTTCGTTCAGTTCGATTGAATTATACGCAAGAATCCGCACCGCGCGCATATTCTCCGGAGAGGCTTCCATTCCCATTGATTTTAACAAATCTGCGTTTCCCGCAAATGCGCTGTTAATGGAATCCCCGTAAGCCGACTGCGGCTTTGTTCCGAGCATGTCGTAGGCCTCTCCCGCGCGCTGCAGCTTTGCCCCAAGACTGTTTCCTGCCGCAGAGAGCGCTTCTAACGTCACCTCGCTCCGGTTTTCAAAGGTAACGCCAAGGGTGTAGCTCGGCGATTTGGAAAGGCTGTCCAGATTCTGCATCGTCTTCCGGAACATCTCCTCCACGGAACGATTTCCGGCAACGCCCGCGTCCTCCGTATAATAACGGTAATAATTATTTTCCAGAATCCGCAGACCGTCTACCACCTTTGCAAGACCCGAGGTATCAATACGGATACCCTGCCGTTCCAAACGGTATGCGGATTCGGTTGTCATCTTTAAGCGGATTTCTTCCAGTCTTCTCTTTGCCCGCACCACGCTGATGTCAAAATCCATAGAAAAGCCGGATACCTCTGCCATCACCGCTTTTTCCAGGGAATTCGGCTGCGCGTCGCTTCTTAATTCATCCTCGGCAAACGCCAAATCCCGAAAGGTAATATCCTCTCTTGCCGCCTGCCGCATTGCGCGTCCGAGCGTTTCTTCCCCCGGCGCTTCCTGTCCCGGCTGTATTTCCTGTGCTTTCTGCGCCGCTTTCTTTACATAAGCGCGCTCTACGGTATCCGGCGTAAAGGTTTGCAGCTGTTCCACGCGCTCGCCCACTTCGGTCTTCGTAAGAGAGGTCAGGCTTGCCTGAATCGCCGGTTTCCCGTCAAGCAGCGCCCCCGCTGCCAGCTCCGCCACTTCCTCCGGCGTGCGCTTCTTCACATCGCTTAACATTTCCATCCGGACTAAATTTTCTCCGGTAATCGGCAGCCCGTGCTCCGTAAGCCATCTGGCATTGGACAAATGCTCCGCTGTAATCGGCAGACCCGCGTTTACGCAGACCTGATTTGCCGATACGGTCAAACGCTCCCACACCGCCTCCGACACCGGCGTGGACTTTACGTTCCCGGCACTGTACTGCGCCAGATAAACATTTTCTATCGTCGGCTCTTTTTCAAATTTAATCATGTAATACTGCATCGACTCAGACATTTCGGACACCTTGCCCGCAAACTCCACTGCCTGATACACTTTATTTACGGTTGCCTCCGTCACCGGCAGCCCCACCGCTATCAGCTTTTCCGCAATATATTCCGCTGCCGGATTCCCCTTCAGCGCCTTTTTTGCAATCTCAACAACCGCTTCCCGCTTCTGTTCCAGCTTCGCTTTCTGTGCTTCGATTGTTTCCGCTTTTAATTCGCGTCCCAGTCTAAGCCGCTCAATGGCTCTGGCAAGCTGGGTCGCCGTCAGCTCCTCGACCGTGATGCCCTCTGCACAAAGGGCGTCATAATCTTCCTCGGTCAGCTGCCCCGCGGTTTCCTCCAGCGTCTTTTCTTCTTCCTGTACCGCCCCGGCTTCCTCCTCCGGGTGATTTTTACTTACATCGCCGTAGCAAACTTCCTCCTCCACATTGCCGACAGCTCCTTCTGATACACTTACCGTTATATCGGTTTTACCGCCTTCCCTGACGGTCTGTGTTGCAAAGACTGCGGAAGCATCCTTTCCCGCAGCCGTGGCGGAGCGTTGTAATTCAGTCGCTTTCTCCGGTTTTCTGTCCCCGAATAAAGTTTGAATCCCATTCATACAAACGCCTCCTCCGATTTTCGTTCTGTTTTCTGCTTACCTACTATTTATTTCGGCTTCTCCGAAGAAAATCTTTATACATTCTCTTGCTTCCCGCGGAATAGATTTATAGGGAACCTTTGTTTCAAGGAGCCGCCATGTCCTCTCTTTCGCATAAATTCCGTGCTTCCCGTCTTGATCCGGACGCTTTTTTCTCTCCCTTAAAAGCCTTCTTTTTTCTTTGTTTTCTTTTTATCCTTCCGCTGTTTTCCGGATGCTCCTCTGCCGCCAAAACAGCCCCGGATGCTGGTACGCCTACCGGCGTTTTACACGTTTCCGATGTCCCGGATACAAGCTCCGGCAGCTTTACCGGCTTTTTGGATGAGCTGTTCCGGCAATACGTCACCGCCGACAGTCTTTCCCTGCACTACACCCTGAACCACCCGGAAACCATGCGGATTACAAAACCGCCGGTAACATTAGGAGGACTTTCCGCAGAAGAGCTGCAAACATCAAATGCCGCCGCCCAAAAAAATCTGGAGCTTTTATCTTCCTTCTCCCGTGATTCTTTAGAGCGTTCCGAACAGTTTACCTATGACCTGGCGGAATATGCCCTGAAAAACTCGATTTTACCGGAGGGCACAGAGCTGTATGACACGCCGCTTGGCCCGACAACCGGCTTGCAGACGCAGCTTCCGGTTCTGCTTGCGGAATACCGCTTTTCCTCTCCCTCGGACGTGGAGGACTACTTTTTGCTGCTTGCGGACCTGCCGAATTATTTTTCCGATGTCTGCGCTTTTGAGCGGGAACGCTCCGCTGCCGGGACGCAGTCCTGTGCAGAGGTTCTCTCCCGTATCATCCTGCAATGCAAAGCATTTATCGAAAACCCGGAAGATAACTTTTTAATTGCGGGCTTCCGGGACCGCCTTCTCGCCCTGCCCGATTTAACCGCCACGCAGACCGCCGAACTCTGCGTCCGTAATCAGAACCTCGTGTTTACCAAAGTAATTCCTGCTTATGAACTGCTGATTGACACTCTCAGGGAGCTTTCCGACCCTTCCGTTCCCTCCTGCGGACTTTGCGCCCTGCCAAACGGCATTGCCTATTATGAATATCTGGTTCGCAGCACCACAGGCTCCGACCGGAGCATCGACGAGCTGGAAGAATTGCTGCAAACCGCTCTGTTTGACAGCCTGCTCACTATGGTTACGCTTTATGAGTCGGAGGCCTTCCGTACAGAACTGGAGGATTACCAGAACAAAGGGCTTTCCACCCTTTTCACTCTTACGCCGCAGGACGGCGCTTCTTCCGCTGCGCTCCTTTCCTGCCTGCAGGAGCTGATTCTCACCGATTTTCCGTCCCCTGCCGCAGCCTCCTGCCGTGTACAGACGGTGCACCCTTCCCTGGAGGACTTTATCAGTCCTGCGCTTTATCTGGTTCCGCCGTTGGACGGCTACACGGAGAATGTGATTTACATCAATCAGGCAAAATGCTCCTTAGAGGAATTATTTTCCACCCTCGCCCATGAGGGCTACCCGGGACATCTCTACCAGAACACCTACTTTGCGGCGTCCTCCCCTCATCCAATCCGTATGCTTTTCAACTTTACGGGCTATGACGAGGGCTGGGCAACCTATGCGGAGCTTTATGCTTACCGATACGCCGACTGTTCCGAAGAACTACGCCGGTTTCTGACCGCGGAACAGCTTGCCGGACTTTGCCTTTACAGCCTTTCCGACATCCGAATCCACTACCGCGGCGAAAGCATGGAAAGCGTCCTTTCCTTCCTGCAAAACTACGGTCTTTCCCCGGAAGCCGCCACAGAGCTTTACTATACGCAGTTGGCGGAACCGGCAATTTATCTGCCTTATTCGGTAGGCTATCTGGAATTTACGGCTCTGCGGGACCTCTACTATTCCCTGAAGGGAAACGACGCCTCGCTGCTTCCGTTCCACACCTTCCTTTTAGAAGCCGGACCGGCGCCGTTTTCCCTGCTGAAAGAACGCTTGCTTGAGGAGTTTCGGTAAGAAATCTCCAATCGGCGATGTACCAAAATGGAAAAGAAGAATAGTCAGGCATAAAAATTTTCCTCTGAAGTTTCAAATTAGGGATTTACAAAAGCAAATAAATTTTTAACTAGCACTTTTCATGAGGAGGCGCAAACAAAAACTATACCAGAGGATAAAGCCTCTGATACACCTTCTGCGTTATTAAAAAAAATTTCTTATATCAAGAAAGAAATTATGAGTTCTCAATATTTTTGATTGAAATCATCGTAAAAATATGATATACTTTTTAGGATGCGGAGGTGCGCTATGGTAATGGATTATTCCAAACTGTGGAAGTTACTTGTAGACAAAAAATTGAAAAAAAGGATTTGGCAAGGCTGGCCAATTTAAGCACATCAACAGTTTCAAAGCTTTCCTCAAACCAAAATGTGAATACCAATGTTTTAGTTAAAATATGTGAAGCTCTTGAATGTAATCTGTGCGACATTGCTGACGTCAATAATACCATGGAGGTTTAACCGTTGGAAGTGACAAAGATAAATCGTTTATCCTTATATACGGTTTTAAAGGAAAAACTACACTCATTCTTAAACGACCAAATAGAAAATGGAATAATGCTTTTTTGCCTTTCTGACTATGGGTGTAACACCTCTGACTATTTTAATAGTAGTTCTGCGGAGGTTGCGGCAATCCTCAAAGAAAGCGGCTTAACAACAGATTTAGAAACTATTATAGAATTTTTTGAATCACTTTTCGAAGAAAACAATAAAAATGAAAACGGCATTGTGTTTACACCGCAATATATTGCAGATTACATTGCAAAAAGCGTATTTACTACAAACATTTCATATAATCCAAATACTTTGATAATTGATCCCGGCTGCGGATGCGGAACTTTTCTACTCGCTGTAACGGAATTCATTTTGTCTAACTATAATGTTAATGTTGACTCAGTTATAGAACAGAATATATACGGTATCGATCTTGATGAAAATAATGTTCGGAGATGTACATTAATATTGAAATTATTAAGCGCAAAACATGGTGGTAATTATTCTGAACTAAAGCCTAACATTATTTGCCGAGATAGTTTAAAATGCAATTGGACTGAGGAGTTTGATGTTGAATCCTTTTCATTTATAATTGGTAATCCTCCGTATGTAAATCCTCACAATATGAATAAGGAAACCGTTGAGTTCTTGAAATCAACATTTTCAACGACACAGAATGGTGTTTTTAATATTTTTTACGCTTTTATTGAACAAGCTATGCTTTTCCTTGATAAACAAGGCGTACTCGGATATATTGTGCCGAACAATTTTCTGACTATTAAATCTGCTCTTGAACTTCGAAAATATTTGCGGATGTATAGATACGTCAACAGAATCCTCGATTTTGGCGATAATATGGTTTTTAAACCTGTGAGAACATATAATTGCATTCTGCTTTTGTCAAAACAAGACAATAACGAATTTGAGTATAGTATTATGCCAAAGGTTGATGATATCAAGGAACAATTGGCATCAGTATGTTTTAATAAGATGCCCATTGATAGACTCGACAAAAACGGTTGGAAACTTGTTGACGAAAAGACATATAAAAATCTACATAAAATAGAATCTCAATTTGTTTCGATTAAGGAGTTTATACGGACAGGTATAGCTACGCTCAGAGATGGCGCTTATTTAGTAGATTGTGATGAACAAGGATTTTATAAACTCATAGGAACCAAAAAAATATATATTGAAGATGGGCTTGTAAAACCTATTTATAAGATTCCGGAGTTAACACTTTATGATAATATTGATGATGCAAAACGATATATTATATTTCCTTATGTGAAATCAAATAACAGATATATACTTATCAACGAAGATGAATTTAAAAGGGTATATCCGAAAACATATCTCTGTCTAAATAAACAACGAGATGAACTTGATTCTCGCGACAAAGGAAAGGGAGCTTCCCAAGGTTGGTATGCGTACGGTAGAACACAGGGACTTAATAAATATGGGAAAAAACTTTTGTTTCCGACATTTTCCAATAAACCTCATTTTACATATGTGGATAATGAAGATGCCCTTTTTTGTAATGGTTATGCAGTTTTTGAAAATGATAAATATGAACTTGATATCCTTCAGCGGATACTTAATTCGCGCTTAATGGAGTATTACGTAAGTAATACCAGTTATTGCATTGAAGGCGGTTATTATTGTTATCAGAAGAAATATATTGAACGTTTTTCGTTACCATGGTTTACCGAAGATGATCTTAGTTTTATTCGTAAGGCACCAAAAAAGGTATTGGATGAATATCTGTGGACTCTATATGGTCTTGAATGAGGTGATAGCACATGGCCGTAAATTATGATAAACTGTGGAAACTGTTAATCGACAAAAAAATGAAACGCACCGATTTGATTTCTGGCGCCAGGATAAGCACCACTGTTCTTTCCAAAATGGGAAAAAACGAATATGTATCTCTCGAAAATATAGACAAAGTCTGCAAATATCTTAATTGTAACATGAACGATATTTTTGAACTTACAAAATAATCGGAACGTTCCCGTGACAAAAATGTCAGCGAGAACGTTCCTAAATAATAATTATCCCATGAGGTTATCAAGATTATAGCGGCTCCCATATACGCTCAAAATATCCTGGGCAAAATCTTGAAAGTTCAATGTGGCATATTCGATTGCGAAAGACGGCGATATGTAACCAGCGTATTTTAATTCAGCACTGTTTCTAAAAAGATACGGCTGAGGTCGATTGAAATCTACAATAAGCAATGCACACCTTTCATACGCATAATCTTCCCCTCCGGTTTTACGATTGTTTATAGAGTTAAAGAAACTTATATATTTTTCTACATTGGTTTGCCTATCACGAAAACCTACTTGATTCCTTTTTACGAGATCATCATCATATTCATGTACCGGAATTAAGTATACCTCGCCCAAGACAATATTGGGATAACGCATATGAAGGTTTTGTGCTTCGGCAAAGGTTCTTTCAAAAAGAGTATCAGAATTTTTAGCGAGGCTACTCATCTGGCTCCTGACATTAATAACCAGTGTATTAGTTGAGTATTCAAAACCATAAGAATCGCTCTTGTTTTCAAAAGCTAATGGTCCCCAATTAATGGTTGTAGGTACTTTTCTGATATTCGATGGTACGATGCACACGTCTTGGTCTTTCTGTTTTAAAAAGCCGGCCATTTTAAGTTCTGGTTTTGTATCCCCAAAGTGAGGATAGATATTTAATCTCCTTACGCCAGCCTCAATAAACTCATGCTTAACTGCATCATGTATGAGATTAATGAGCCCGGAAGATCGTATCATAGATTCTTTCCCTTTGGCGCCGCCTAAAACAATGGATTCTTCAATTAAGTGCTTAAATTGAAGCAACTGTTCATCTATATATGCCATTTTGCAGACCTCCTGATATTATATATTTCGACAATATTTTAATAAAAAGCCAGGCACATTGGTTTCGATATATTTTCCGCACTACTGTTGCCTTTACTCATTATCTGGCGGTATTCGAAAAAGAAATCTATTCCGGTTGGTGATTTGATTTTTATTAATGGATAAATATTATCTTTCCCACGAAATTTCTCCAATTGTATTGAACAAACTTAAATATTTTCGAATAACTCGCTAAGCGTAACTTCAAGTCCGTCTGCTATTTTCTTAATATTGCAGATAGATATATTTCTACGCCCGGCTTCGACAGATGCAAAATATGTTCTGTCCATACCTATCTTTAACGCAAACTTTTCTTGACTAAGACCCGTTTTAGACCTCAACTCACGAATTCTATTGCCCAAGTCCTTTGTAATCATAGAGATACACCTCCACATTAATATTATATAAGCAGACAGATTTTGAAACAACGGTCTATAAGCAACAACAGTAAGAATGCAGTAAATTTTGCCGCTTATTTATAAACAATTTGCCAAAATACCGTCAGAAGGTTCTCTCACCGTTGAGTGTTTTAACCTTTGTAAAAAATCACACCGATGTGTAGGATTTGTATCATTAGCCATTACAAGAAAGAAAAAATCGGTATATCCGATAAATCTACACTAAACCATT
Organism: uncultured Lachnospiraceae bacterium; assembly: GCA_964609025.1. Classification (GTDB taxonomy): domain Bacteria; phylum Bacillota; class Clostridia; order Lachnospirales; family Lachnospiraceae; genus SIG307. The sequence goes on from CAZSQM010000001.1 coordinate 228,185, forward strand.
CCAATATTTTTTTTGGAATCAAAAATCGAATGCCGAATCTATTTTATTTAGCATTTTAAAAGAACATCTCCGCTTTCCTGTGACGCCCTTTCTTTAATACTGCTTCCGATAAACCTCACATCCTTTCGTAAACAGCTCTGTAACCAAAACTTCTCTTTCCGAAACCTTTCCGGTTCTTCTTGTAGAATCAAGGATTCTTACCTTTGTTTTTTCAACATCCTGTATAAAACATGACTCTAGGATAAGGTCTCGAGGGGAACTGCCAAAAAAGAAAGGGGCCGCGCATTCGGCCCCTTTCAAACCATTTTGTTTACCCTTTTAAAACTGTTCAAACCACTGAACCATCAATTCCCGCGCTGCTTCAAGGTCTTCCGGCTCATAAAGAATCATCAGATGATAGAATACCGCACCGTCTACCAGGTAGCCTTCCAGATAACGGTTTCCCTCCTCCTGCTCCTCGAAAACAAGAACCGCGTTCCTGCCGCTTCCCGTCGTATACTCTTCCTTCCGGTAGCTCCCCTTCCAGTCTGTCTCTTCTACAGTCTCAAAACCCCCGCCATGATACTTAAAGGGACATTCCGTGGTATAAATAGAGGCCGTTTCCTGCATCCAAATCTCCTGCGTTTTATGAACCTTATAATCCTTAAACAGGGCTACTTCTCCAAGTTCTCCGTCCGTGGTTCCGATGACACGTACACGTACCTCATCCGGCGTTCCCCATACATTAGTTTCCCTAAGTCCTGCATAGCCGATGTATGCTCTGGCCTCCTCTACGGATGCATACTCCTTGATCCAGCTCGGATACTTCTGGCTGTAATTCTCCTCTGCCATCTGCTCCAACAAAAAGCTCTTCACCTCTGTGACTCCGCCCGTAAACTCCTCTGCCAAAACCCGTTCGGTTTCCACCTGAAGCAGGTATCCCGGCAGCTTTTCATTCCGGCTGGCTGTAAATTGAAATACCCCCAAACTTGCCGCATATGCCACCCCTCCGCCGAGCAAAAGCACGGCAGCTGCGACAGCCGCAGCCCATTTCATTGCGCTCCGTCCCATCGGTTTCTTCTTCAAAGTATACTCCGCCATCACTTTCGCCTCCTTCTTCTCCTGTTCCGTTTCAATCCATTCGTCCTCCAGATAATTCATTGCCGTCAGCAAATCCTTCCCGGTCAACTTTATCTCCTGTTTTGTTCCCTGTTCCGCCTGTTTCATCCTACAATGCCCTCCTTTTTTAATTCATTCCACAACTGTTTTCGCATCCGGAATAACATACTTGTTACCTTGCTCTCCCGATAGCCGAACCTATCCGACAACTCCCGGATTGACTCGCCGTACCAGTAACGTCTGACAAACAGCTGCCGTTTTTCCTCCGACAGTCCTTTCAGGAAGCCTGTAAGCAATTCTCCCAGCTCCTGCTGCCCGACAGCGGCGGCACCGTCCGGGATGCATTGCTCCAACTCCGCGGAAAGCTCCACCACGACCGCATTCCGCTTCGCCGCCTGATTCCATTCCACTTTGTTTAACGCAAGGTTCCGGCAGATTTTTGCCGTATACGCAAACAAAAACTGCGGACGCTTCGGCGGAATACTGTTCCAGACTGCCAGATAGGTGTCGTTCAGGCACTCCTTGGCATCCTCCTCGGGAAGAATCCGTTCCGCCAGCTGCCTGAGCCGTCTTCCGTACTTTTGTTCCAGCTCGTTTATGCCCTGCTCTTTTCTGCTTTGCAACAGTGTCAGGATTTCCTCATCCTCCATCGCTTTTCCTCCTTTCACTACAATAAACAGGAAACAACACGGTTTGGTTGCGTTTTATATGTTCTTTTATTTTCCCTATTGACAGCTTCTTTCCTACCATGTTACAATAATATCACTTTGGAAGGAATGTATACAGAGCCTTTCTAAGCAATTATCGGGACCACTCGCAGGAGTTAAGGCCATACGGACAGCCGGGTCCACTGCCGATTGGCAACGGTCGTTGCCTTATTGATTGAGTTAAAAGCTCAAATTTTATAAGTTGGTTACTTCATAACCGAATTGCGTTTTGACGCAGACTTGTGAAACGGTCAATAAGAGTAGTAAAAGTGATTGCTATATAGACTCTGATCATCCCGAATCCAGATACCTGATAGAATTTTATTCTGCCGGAGGCTTTTCCGGTAAAGGTAAACCTTTTTTGCATGGATTATATGTTTTTGCTTTACTTAGGTGATGTGACATTGCAAGCTGCGTTTTACGCGGGCTTGCTTTTTTTAATTTCGGAAAACCTTAAGGAGAACCTTACCATGAGCCAATCATTTCGTAAAGAACTTTTAGACCAGAACCGGGCTCCGATTTACGAGGCGTTAGAGCATTTTCGTCAAAAACGGGTGGTGCCCTTTGATGTTCCCGGGCACAAGCGCGGCCGCGGAAACCCGGAACTTACGGAGTTTTTGGGACAGCAGTGCGTATCCATCGACGTCAACAGCATGAAGCCGTTAGACAACCTTTGCCACCCCGTTTCGGTTATCCGCGAAGCGGAGGAGCTTGCCGCACAGGCCTTTGGCGCCGCCCACGCCTTCCTTATGGTCGGCGGTACTACCAGCGCGGTACAAAGCATGGTATTAACGGCATGTAAGCGGGGAGATGAAATCATTCTGCCCCGCAATGTACACCGGAGCGTCATTAACGCACTTGTTTTATGCGGCGCCATACCGGTTTACGTTAATCCGGAGGTAGACCACCGCCTCGGCATTTCGCTCGGCATGAAGCGGGAACAGGTAGAACGTGCGATTAAAGAGCACCCGAATGCGGTTGCCGTTCTGGTAAACAACCCGACCTATTACGGCGTATGCTCCGACCTAAAAGAAATCGTCCGACTGGCGCACGAGCACCATATGCTCTGCCTTGCGGACGAAGCCCACGGAACTCACTTTTATTTCGGCAAAGATTTGCCGGTTTCCGCTATGGCGGCCGGTGCGGATATGGCGTCCGTTTCCATGCATAAAAGCGGCGGAAGCCTTACCCAGTCCAGCTTTCTTCTCGCCGGTCCCAACATTAACGAGGGCTATGTAAGGCAGATTATCAACCTGACCCAGACCACCTCGGGCAGCTACCTGTTAATCAGCAGCCTTGATATCTCCCGCCGCAACCTTGCCCTGCGCGGAGAGAAGGTGTTTGACCAGGTGCGGCAGATTGCCGATTACGCACGGGCCGAAATCAATTCCATCGGCGGCTACTACGCCTTTGGCACGGAGCTTAGAAACGGCGATTCCGTTTTTGATTTCGACCCGATTAAGCTAAGCGTTCATACACTTGACATCGGTCTTGCCGGAATCGAGGTATACGACCTGCTGCGGGACGATTACGATATCCAGATTGAGTTCGGTGACATCGGAAATATTTTAGCGTACCTTTCCATCGGCGACCGGGTACAGGAAATCGAACGTCTGGTAAGCGCCCTTGCGGAAATCCGCAGACGCTACCAACGCGACAAAACCGGTATGCTGACGCAGGAATATATTGCTCCTTTGGTGATTGCAAGTCCGCAGGAGGCGTTTTACGCCCGGAAAACCAGTCTTCCGCTGATGGAAACGGAGGGGCGGGTTTGCAGCGAATTTGTAATGTGCTATCCACCGGGCATTCCGATTCTTGCTCCCGGCGAAAAAATCACAAAGGATATTCTTGATTATATCCGATACGCCAAGGAAAAGGGCTGCAGCATGACCGGTCCGGAGGACCCGAAGATTGAGCACCTGAATGTACTTGCAGAGGTGACAAATAAAACGTATTAGTAAAATGCAAACAATACACGGTGTCGAAACAGATACCGCAGCATACGGAGGACGCTCATGGATTTATGGTTCAGCGAAAAACATACCCCGGATGTGAAACTCAGCATCCGCGTGAAAAAACAGCTTTTCTGCACAGAAAGCGATTATCAGCGAATTGATATTTTCGATAGCTGCGAATTCGGCCGTATTCTTTCTTTGGACGGAAACATTATGTTGACGGAGCGAGACGCGTTTATTTACAATGAAATGATTGTCCACGTTCCGATGGCGGTTCACAAAGGGATTGAAAAGGTACTTGTCATCGGTGCCGGAGACGGCGGCGTTGTAAAGGAACTGACGCGCTATGAGCGTCTGAAACACATTGACCTTGTGGAGATGGACTCCATGGTGGTGGATGCCTGCCGGCAATACCTTCCGGGAAATACCTGCCAGTTAGACGACAGACGGGTCTGCATTCACTACGAGAACGCCTTGAAATTCATGCGCTACTGTGAGAATGAGTACGACCTGATTATTGTGGATTCCAACGACCCTTACGGCCCGTCGGAAGGACTTTTTACCAAAGAGTTTTACGGCAACTGCTACAAGGCGCTGCGGGAGGACGGCATTATGGTAAACCAGCAGGGAAGCCCCTTTTATAAACAGGACGCGGAGGCCATGCAGCGAAGCCATCAGCGCATTGTAGCCACCTTCCCTATCAGCCGGGTTTATCAGGCACACATTCCGACCTATGCCGCCGGATACTGGCTGTTCGGTTTTGCCAGCAAAAAGTACCACCCGCTTGATAATCTGAATGCCGACGAATGGAACAAGCTGCAGCTCAGAACCAAATATTATACCACCAATCTGCATAAGGGCGCTTTTTATCTTCCGGCCTTCTTAGAGGAAATGTTGGAGGCAGTGGAGTAAAACAGCCTAATGATACAGGTTCCAACGAAAAGCAACAGGAAACAACGAAATCCAACAAAAACCAACGAAAACCAACACTGAAAAACTACAATAAACGGAGGGTCTGCATTGAAAAAGAACATAGAAACCTTCATCGGCTGCGATGCCGACTACGAGGAAGCCTCTCTCGTGCTGTTCGGCGCACCGTTTGACAGCACTACAAGTTACCGTCCCGGAACGCGCTACGGTTCCTCTGCCATACGACACGAAAGTTTTGGTCTGGAAACTTACAGCCCGTATCAGGACGAAGATCTGACCGACTACCGTATCTTTGATTACGGAGATTTGGAGCTTTGCTTCGGTTCTGCCGAATCTGCTCTGAATGATATCGAAATGCTTGCGGAACGGATTTTACGCGATCATAAGTTTCCGGTTCTGCTCGGCGGCGAACATCTGGTGACGCTCGGCGCGTTCCGTGCCGCCCTGAAAAAATATCCGAACCTCCACGTCGTTCACTTTGACGCACACACGGATTTACGGGATGATTATCTGGGCGCAAAATTAAGCCATGCCTGCGTCATACGGCGCTGTCATGATTTGCTCGGCGACGGAAGAATCCACCAGTTCTGTATCCGGAGCGGAGAACGGGAAGAGTTTCGCTTTGCCGCCGCCCACACAAACCTTCACAAGTTCGGCTTTGCGGGCTTAGAAGAAGCCTTGGCGCAAATCGGCAGCGCGCCCGTTTATTTTACAATTGACTTAGACTGCCTTGACCCGTCGGCTTTTCCCGGCACCGGCACACCGGAGGCAGGCGGCGTAAGCTTTACGGAGCTTTTATCCGCTATTAAGGCTGTCTGTAAGGCAAATGTGATTGCCGCTGATGTAACCGAACTGTGTCCTATCCTTGATGCAAGCGGCGCAAGCACCGCGCTTGCGTGTAAAGTGGTACGGGAGCTGCTGCTTGCCATAGCCAAAAAGGAGAATCCCTAAATTTTAAAGCAGAAAAACAAAACAGCAGAAAAGAGGAGAAAACATGAGCAGAGTATTGATTATCGGCTGCGGCGGCGTTGCCTCCGTAGCAATTCAGAAGTGTTGCCAGGTAAGCGAGGTATTTCAGGAAATCTGTATTGCCAGCAGGACAAAGTCCAAATGCGACGCGCTTGCCGCAAAGCTTGCGGGAAAAACCGCTACCAAAATCACAACCGCGCAGGTAGACGCGGACAAAACCGACGAGGTCATTGCTCTGATTACGCAATACAAACCGGACCTTGTAATGAATATTGCCCTTCCGTATCAGGACCTTACCATTATGGACGCCTGCCTTGCCTGCGGCGTAAACTACATGGACACCGCCAATTACGAGCCGGAAAACATCGACGACCCGGAGTGGCGCGCCGTTTATGACAAGCGCTGCAAAGAGGAGGGCTTTTCCGCCTATTTTGATTACTCCTGGCAGTGGGCTTACATGGAAAAATTTAAGAAGGCGGGTCTTACGGCACTACTCGGGTCCGGCTTTGACCCGGGCGTAACGCAGGCCTACTGCGCCTATGCCTTAAAGCATGAGTTTGACCGGATTGATACAATTGATATTCTTGACTGCAACGGCGGCGACCACGGCTATCCTTTTGCCACCAATTTCAATCCGGAAATCAATCTCCGGGAGGTTTCCGCACCGGGCAGCTATTGGGAAAACGGTCACTGGATTGAGATTCCGGCAATGAGCATTAAGAGAGAATATAATTTTGATGAAGTGGGACAGAAAGATATGTACCTCCTGCACCACGAGGAAATCGAATCCCTTGCGAAAAACATTCCGGGGGTAAAGCGTATCCGTTTCTTTATGACCTTCGGGCAGAGCTATCTGACCCACATGAAGTGTCTGGAAAACGTAGGAATGCTTTCTACCACACCGATTCTGTATGAAGGAAAGGAAATCGTTCCGATTCAGTTCTTAAAGGCACTTTTGCCGGACCCTGCCACCCTCGGTCCGCGCACCAAAGGGAAAACCAATATCGGCTGCATTTTTACCGGCGTCAAGGACGGACAGCCGAAATCCTACTACATTTACAACATCTGCGACCACGAGGAATGCTACAAAGAGGTGGAATCCCAGGCAATTTCCTATACCACCGGCGTTCCTGCCATGTGCGGCGCCCTGATGCTGCTCACGGGAAAGTGGAACAAGCCGGGCGTTTACACGGTAGAGGAATTTGACCCGGACCCGTACATTGCGGCATTGGATAAATATGGACTGCCTCATCGGGAGAACTATGCACCGGTACCGGTAGAATAAAACGGAGCGGACATTTTCATTTGCGCTTTCGTATGTGAAAACTCCGGACAACGCCGTCGTTCCATCTTATTATTATACCGGTCAGAAAGGATACACTACCTTGAACAAAAACTTGATTCAACACCGCCTGCTTTCCTCCGGGCTTCCGACCCCGTGCTATATTCTGGATGAGGAAAAGCTGATGGAAAACGGAAAACAATTGAAACAATTACAGGATGAAACCGGCTGTAAAATCCTGCTTGCCCAAAAGGCATTCTCTAACTACAACCTGTATCCGGTTCTCGCACCCTACCTTGCGGGAACCGAGGCGAGCGGACTATTCGAGGCCAGACTCGGTGCCGAGGAAATGTCCGGAAAAGAATGTCATGTATTCTGTGCCGCTTACCGTGAGGAAGACTTTGACGAACTGCTGCTTTATGCCGACCATATCGTATTTAACAGCCCTGCACAATTAAAAAAATTCGGTGTCCGTGCCAAAAATGCCGGAAAAGAAATCGGACTTAGGATTAACCCGGAATGCTCTACGCAGGAAGGACATGCTATCTACGACCCTTGTGCGCCGGGAAGCCGTCTGGGGACTACCCTCGCTCAGTGGCAGACAGAAATGACACCGGAGTACAGTTCTCTCCTTGACGGGCTCCATTTCCATACCTTATGTGAGCAGAATTCCGATGCATTAGAGCAAACCTTGTCTGCTTTGGAAGAAAAGTTTGGGTTTATTCTTAAAAATGTGAAGTGGCTGAATATGGGCGGCGGACATCACATTACCCGCCCGGACTACGACATTGCGCGATTGAAAAGATGTATCCGGCATATGCAGGATACTTATCATTTAGAAATTTATTTGGAACCGGGGGAAGCGGTTGCACTAAATGCCGGTTATCTCCTGACCCGTGTGTTGGATATCGTAAAAAACGGGGACACAACCATTGCCATTCACGATATGTCTCCGGCGTGCCATACCCCGGATGTGATTGAGATGCCGTACCGTCCGCCGCTTTTTGCTTCCGGTAAGGCGAAGGAAAACGCCTATACCTACCGTCTTGCGGGCCCTACCTGCCTTGCAGGCGATGTGGTCGGAGATTACAGCTTTAAGTCACCGCTTTCCATCGGTGACTATCTTCTCTATGAAGATATGGCTATTTACTCCACCTGTAAAAACAACACCTTTAACGGAATGCCTCTTCCCGATATCTGGGCTGCAACGCATGACGGAACCTACAAGCTTTTAGCACATTTCGGATATGAGGATTTTAAATACCGGCTGGGCAGTAAGTGAAAAGAATACCAATGTGGAGCAAAAAAGGTCGTAGCTTTACGACCTTTCTTGTTACTGCAAATTTCAGAATTTCTGCTTTAATAATATTTTAAAACATCCTCGCGTGTTACTTCCCTATATATTTCATTTTTAATCACCAGGGCATAAAGGGCATCAAAATCATCTACCAGATTTTTCAAAGTATGAACTACTGCAGCCAAGCCCTCTTCTATGCCTTGTTTCATGCCTTGTTCCATGCCTTGTTCCATGCCTTGTTTCATGCCTTGTTCCATGCCTTGCTGTATGCCTTGTTGTATGCCTTGCTGTATGCCTTGTTCCATGCCACGTCTGGTAACCTCTTCTTCCATCCAAAGACTTATATTACACATAATTTGAAACCCTCCTTCCATTTCAACAGATGTTTGGATATCATAATCCCGTTCCAGTATAGCTTCCTTTTCTTTCGGTTTTAATCCGGTAGAAAATAGAGTAGCCAACATTCCATGTAAACGATTCCCTTTAACGGCATCTTTCTCGTCCCCTAAACAAATTATCACCACTTCCATCAAATCATACCTTGGATCTTTTCCAAGATGTCCATACAGTTCCTTTTTTGCAATATGATACTTTGTGATTGTATATGCGGCGTATTTCGGAGCGTTCATACAAATCCAAACGGAATACACCTTTTTGATGTCATTATAAAAAGGCGGTCTAAATTCCGTGTTATACTGTGCGGAAAGCATTCGCGCATCATAAAAAATACCTCGAGTCACCAAATCATACCGTCCCGGGATATAGTTATTTTGTGCCTCTACATTAATAATGACCTTGACCCGCCTCTTATCCGGTGTCACAGCATGGAAACGAATATCGTAGAAGATTTCTCCTTCCTTCACAGAAGTACCTTCCTTTGGCAGCCCGGTAATTGCCTCCGGTGTACCTCCCGGACGCACCGGAACCAGAGAAACTTCCGGCATCCCTTCAATGCAGTTTCGAATTTCTTCAATCGAAAACCCTTTAAATTCCTCCATCGTATACTGCATAATCCATGCAAGTATTGTTTTGTCACTTAAAATCTTTTTTGCCTCTGCATCGTACCTATCCCTGCAATTATTTGCCTCCAATGTTTCGGCAATATACGTTTTTTTCTTCATTCATCCTCCCATTTCTAGCATAACTGCTTTTTTCTTTGGCGTCAAGTATTACAAAAAAATTATTATATGGAATCCTGCGGCAGAACGTGCCGATGAAATAAGAACAACACCATCTGATGTCGTATGTTTAGTATAGCATTTACAGAAAGAATATGCAAGGAAATTTTGGCAGTTTTCACAAGCTAATGGGCCTTTTTTAAAAACAGTAAACAGCAACTGCCCTCCCGATAGAAACCTATCGGAAGGGCAGTGCTTAAAAGAAAACTCTTTCTTGATTACATTTTGATACTATTAAGAATACTCCTAACGGTGTAAGCAGTATACTTCCTAGTTGGCGTCATTTAAAACAACCTTAATTGTGTAAGTACCGAATGCCTCTGCACTCAGTGTCAAAGTTTCATCCATTACCAAGGAAGTATTTGCCGGAATCGCAATCGTTACGATCTTCCGGAACTGCGCCTCCCGCTACTCTTTTGTAATCATTACACAATCCAGATATACTTCTGCCATCTGACCATCTTCTGCATCACAATATTGCGGATCCTGTGCGGAGAATACAACAGTTGCACTTTCGCCTGCGGCTACTACCACAGTCTTCGTAATCTGTGTCCAGCTGTCTGTTGCGGTCCAATAGGAAGTATCCGTATAAGTATTGCCTACACCCATACGCACAAACTCTGCACCTGCGTCGCCTGCCTTCTTTAAGTAAGCGGTAAACGTAAAGGTTGCCTCGCCTGTTCCCTCACTGTTATCCAGAGTATAAGTGATTCCGTTATAAACATCGTTCATCTTAACCTTGATGTAGCAATCACCGTCATATGCGGTCGCTGCATCTTCTACTACGGCAAGCGCACTAAGCTTGTAGTTCGCAAGTCCCTTCGTTACATCCCATGCGCTTCCACCGGTAAAATAATCTGTGGAGAAGCTCTCACTGTAATAAGGAGTTGGAGTCGGTGTCGGAGTTGCGCCACCTTCTACTTCTTTCGTAATCATTACGCAATCCAGATATACTTCTGCCATCTGACCGTCTGCTGCATCACAATATTGCGGATCCTGTGCGGAGAATACAACAGTTGTACTTTCGCCTGCGGCTACTGTCACAGTCTTCGTAACCTGTGTCCAGCTATCTGTTGCGGTCCAATAGGAAGCATCCGTATAAGTATTGCCTACACCCATACGCACAAACTCTGCACCTGCTTCGCCTGCCTTCTTTAAGTAAGCGGTAAACGTAAAGGTTGCCTCGCCTGCACCCTCACTGTTATCCAGGGTATAAGTAATTCCGTTATAAACATCGTTCATCTTAACCTTGATGTAGCAATCACCGTCATATGCGGTCGCTGCATCTTCTACTACGGCAAGCGCACTAAGCTTGTAGTTCGCAAGTCCCTTCGTTACATCCCATGCACTTCCACCGGTAAAGTAATCCGTGGAGAAGCTCTCATAGTAGTAAGCATCCGGCACCGGCGTAGGCGTAGGCGCTGTTGTAGGCGTCGGCGTCGGATCCATCGGCGCTGTTGTAGGCGTCGGTGTCGGATCACCAGCACCGCCGCTTGTCGGAGTTCCGGTAAATGCTAAATCCTTATAGTAGAAGGTATACGGAGTATAATCTACGCCGCTTATGGTTCTGAAACCGATGTACTCCGGATTTGCTCCATTTGCAAAGCTTGCCGGTACATCATAAGAAATTTCAAACGAAGTCCATTCGTCGCCGATTTCTGCAGATTTAATCCATGCATAAGAACCGCTGGTCTGTACATAGGTGTTTACACCGCCTAATTCACCAATCTTTAACATCTTTACACTAAGCTTTACGGTGCTTCCCGCATAATCTCTTAAATCGTAGTCCGTAAAGTTATGTACTACATAGGAATCCGTTGCACACAGAATACCGTCGCTCGGCGCCGGCATCGGAGTCGGAGTCGGTTCTGCTTCCGGTGCTTTATCCAACAGATTGAATACAATCGAATTGATTGTTAATTCCTGCGCACCGCTCAAAGACATAATGTCAATCTTCGCAAGCTTATACTGTGCCGGGCTGTAAGAATAGAGATAATCATCTTTCGTATCTTCCGTGATACCATAGCCCGGATATGCAACCGTAATTTCCGCACCGGTCTTGGCAACCAGCTTTACACAGAACTGTGCATTCGTGGTAATATTAAGCACTACCGACGCAATACGGCTTACATCAACCTCGGACGGAACCGCAAAGCTTGCCGTCTTATACTGACCGGTAAATTTAATGGTTGCGGAACCGTTGCTGTTCTTTGTCACCTCTGCACCGTCGCCGCCGGTCATGTCAATATCCTTAATCTCTACCTTCGGAGCTACATACTCCGGCTTCACATAGGTATTCTCACCCTCTACGTCAGTTCCCTCGGTAGAAACGTAAGCGCCCTTGCCGTTGATGTTAACCTCTGCCAGTACGCCTGCACCGCCGATGGTTACATTATCACCGTCAACCGTTGCGCTGGTTACGTTACCGATTGGGGAAATTTCAACCTGTGCACCGTTAGCCGCAACATTCATTTCCTCTACTGCATTTAATACGGCAACCTGTGCTTTTGTAGCTGTCTCTGCAATATTCAGCGTTCCCATCGGAATGTTTAAGGAAACCTGTGCATTGCCTGCTACCTCTACCTCTACCGCAACGGAATCCTTATTCTTTACATTAAAGTAGTTGTTTGCCGTAGACTCTTCCACCGTAAGGTTCTTAATCTTAGAGTTTACGCTCTTAAAGTTCATCACATTTAATGTGTCCGTACCTTTGTAAGAAACATTTCCATCGTAATTCTCAACGGTTACGTTGACACGCTCCACCTTATCGCTCGCTTCAAGTGCCAGACTGCCGACGCTGCCTGCGCCCAACTCTAAACGGGCATTTGCACGGGCAACTACTTCGCCGACCGTAGCATCCTCCATTGTTACAATGGTAGGCGTTTTCTTTAAAATCCTCTCATTCTGCGTCTGTGCCTTTTCATACAGATTCATAGCCTGCTGCTGCGTTGCCGGGTCGGCCAGAAGAGAACGTAAATCACTTACCGTAAGTGCTACTAACTCCGGCTCCTTTACCGTCACCTGCTCAGCGTCGACCTTCCAGAGCTGGATGTTAGCGCTGTTACCGCTCTCTACAACTAACTCGCCGACTTTTACTTCATCCAGATAAATCTCCTTTGCCGCAGCCTCCTTAGATATTACAACACGGTCCCATGTCTCGCCGGAGATAACGATTTCGCCGTCGGCATCTACCATACCCTCTGTAATATACAGGGTCTTTAAGGCACTCGAATTCAGTACATCTACAACACCACTCGTTGCGTTTGCTACCTTTACCGGAGCAAAGGTGGATGCCACCATCAATGCTGCCAGACTACCCGCAAGTACACGTAATCCTAACTTTTTCATAATTCTCCTTTCCGTCCCCCTAAAAAGGGGGACTATATTTTTGATTATTTTACTAAAGTAATACTGTGTACCTTAACAGTAATATCGCCGGTCGTAGTCGTCATAAATCCGAAATCCGTAAGGGCATAATTTCCGGTAAAATCAATTGTAAAATCAGCCGGTGCTCCGGTACCGTTGACATATGACGTTGCAACAGCATCATAGCTGGAAGCTCCCGTTGCCTCGTAAATCTTGAGACCGAGTGTAACATCCGGAGCCGTCATGTTGATAATCACCTTGCTGTACTCGGAAGTCTTAACAACATCCGGGAAAGCAAAATTCTGCTGTCTGTACTGACTGTCCCCTGTAAATGCAATTGTAACAGAATTATCCGCATTTACCGTAGTGGTGTTTGCATAGCCCGCAGACTTCTTTAAGGTCTTGAAATCATACTTGCCCTCACCGACAGCTACCGGTGCATTAATCAACTGTGTACCCTTGCTTAATTGCGTAATCTTTACCGCATCAACCATAAAGTCGGTTGTTGCGCCTTCTGCCTCGAAGTACAGTAACAAATCCGTGGTATCAGCGTCTACCGTAAACTCTCCGGTAAGCTCAACCCACTCGCCCTTTGCAGCCGTAACAGTCTGTATCTGGCTGTACTGGTTGCTGTTCTTCTGCAATGTAGCCTTAATTACTTCGCTGTCCAGATCATTTTGTCTAACCTGCGCGGTGAGTTTGTACGTTCCGCCAAGCTCTAACAGCTTGTTAACGCTAATTGCCGCTCCGTGCCAGTTGGACGTTCTTCCGGAAACCATAAGGTACTGCATTCCATCCGGAGAAGCTGCCGACTTCTTCACGGCAAGTGTCGAAGAACCGCGCTTTTCAAAGCTGCCCGTGGACTTTTCAAAACTTTCCTCATATACTACCTTGCTGCTCTGCGGCTTCGGTGTTGCGGTAGGTTTTGCAGTCGGCTCTGCAGGATTTTCCGGTTTCGTAGTAACTCCCGGTGCTGCGGTCGGCTTTGGTGTTGCAGTCGGCTTCGGTGCTCCGAAAACGGTAATCTCTACCGAGTCGGACTTTCCGCTCATCGTCGTTGCCGTAATCGTTACGGTGCCGTCCTTTAATGCCGTAACAACACCGTTAGCATCTACCTTTGCAATGCTGGCATCGCTGGACTTCCATGTGGTAACATCATTGGAAGACTTCGGAGTAAGCGTACGGTTTAAGTCTACCTTATTTCCATACTCTAACTCTGTAACCTTGTTGTTAATTTCAATCTTTACCGCCGGTTTACGAATCTGTACCTCTGCGGTCAGCGTCTGGGTCTTCCCTGCCGAGGTAACCTCACAGGTAATGGTTGCGGTTCCCTTCTTAATACCGGTAACTACACCATTCTCATCCACAGCCGCTACTGTGTCATCACTGCTCTTCCAGGTGATGACAGCATCCGAAGGCGCACCCGTTACATCAAAGTCATAGGATTGCCTTGTTAAAATGTTACGACTTGTCTTATTCAGCTTTGCCTCCCCGGCTGCATAAGAGCTTCCTGCATTCGCAAACAGGGTCGTAACTCCCATCGCAGCCACCACGGCTCCGACAAGGATGTTTCTTACTACTCTTTTACTGCTTCTCATTGCTTCTCCTTTCCTGTGACAGCGCTTTCCGGCACTGTCAGACACTTTACGGCGGTCTCCGATATGTACAAATCCGATGCAAGGGCGCATAGGTACAAAAGACCTACCGTTATATGGTTTTATTTTATGCTTTTTTAGCAATTTTGTCAATAGCTCATCCTCTGCAAAGCTCCATTTTTGTTAATATTATACAAGTTTTCAATTTCATTTTGTATACTTTTACCCAACGCCCCGTTAAATCGGGTCCGAACCCCACTGTTTGCTGTATTTCTACCTATTTATAAAAACCTTATAAAAACAAAATTCCGACCCTTGACATTTACAATAGCCCACGATATAATTATCGTGGTGTACGTTTGGTAGTTATAAAATTACTATATATTTAAAGACAGGAGGATTTTCACATGTCAACAAAGGCTTATTACAAGCACGAAGAAATCGGTGCCGGAAAGGTTGGCTTTTCCAGAACCCGTTCCATCATCGAGGCCGCTTTCTACGGCAACAATGTAGTTAAGGTAAACACCTTAAAGGAAGCTTATGAGCTTGCAAAGAACTCTCCGGGAACCATTGTAACCGATATGCCGGTTTACAGAGGCGAGGAATTCGGTCTTGAAAAGGATGCGAAGGTGCTGTTATTCAACGACGGTGCCGTTACCGGTCGTTACGCTGCCGCACGTCGTATTAAGGGCGAGCCTGGCGTAGATGATGTTAAGCTTGACAAGGTTGTTATGGACGCTGTTTACGAGACCCGCTGGAAGACCATGTACCATGCAGAGTGCTTCGTAGGTCTTGATCCGGAGTTTATGGTAAAGGCTCACCTTTTAATTCCGGAAGGCGAAGAGAACATTTTATACAACTGGATGATTAACTTCCAGTATATGTCCGATGAGTATGTAAAGATGTACAAGAACTCCAAGCCGGTTGGTGACGGTAAGGAAGCTGATATTTACATCTTCTCCGACCCGCAGTGGGTACCGGGTAACCGTCCGGATGTTGATTACAGCTGCTTAAGCGACCCGCTTACGCTCTGCTACTTCGACACAAACGAGAACTGTGCTGCAATCCTTGGTATGAGATACTTCGGTGAGCACAAGAAGGGAACCCTCACCATGGCATGGGCAATCGCTAACCGTAACGGTTACGCTTCCTGCCACGGCGGACAGAAGGAATACTCCTTAGAGGGAGGCAAGAAATTTGTTGCTTCCGTATACGGTCTGTCCGGATCCGGTAAGTCGACGCTTACCCATGCAAAGCACTCCGGAAAGTACGATCAGTTCGGCGGTATCAAGGTTCTTCACGATGACGCATTCATCATCAACTCCGATACCTGTGCTTCCATCGCACTTGAGCCGACCTACTTCGATAAGACCGCTGACTACCCGACCGGCTGCCCGGACAACAAGTATCTGTTATCCGCTCAGAACTGTTCTGCTACGATTGACGAAGAGGGCAAGATTCAGCTCGTAACTGAAGATATTCGTAACGGTAACGGCCGTGCCATCAAGTCCAAGCTCTGGTCTCCGAACCGTGTAGATAAGATTGACGCTCCGGTTAATGCTATTTTCTGGATTATGAAGGATCCGACCATCCCGCCGGTAGTTAAGTTAAAGGGTGCTGCTCTTGCTTCCGTTATGGGTGCAACGCTTGCTACCAAGACCTCTACCGCAGAACGTGTTGCTGCAGGTACTGACTTAAATGCAATCCGTATCGTACCGTACGCAAACCCGTTCCGTACCTACCCGCTCGTTAATGACTACGAGAAGTTCAAGAAGCTCGTAGAAGAGAAGAACGTTGCCTGCTACATCGTAAACACCGGTGATTTCATGGGTCAGAAGGTTAAGCCGGCTGATACCCTTGGTATCCTTGAAACGATCGTAGAGGGTAAGGCTTCCTTCGAGAAGTGGGGTCCGTTCGAAGACATCGAGATCATGAACGATTGGTCCGGCAGAACCTCTGACAAGTTCGTTCCGGATTTTAATGATGCTTCCTACAAGGCTGAGCTCAAGGCTGCTATGCAGACCCGTGTGAAGGCTGTTGAAGATTTCGCAACAAAGAAGGACGGCTATGATAAGCTTCCGGATGAGGCTCTTGCAGCTCTTCAGAAGCTCGTTGATGAGTTAAAGTAAGTCCGACTGTTTCATAAGTCAAAGCAAAAGGCTTTCGCCGGTTACTTAATGTTTCCGGTGAAAGCCTTTCTTTACCAAAAAATGTTTTTAGAAGAAGTTTGACGAAGCGTTGCGCTTTGAAAAAGCAGATGAATCTCTGCAACTTTTTATTAGCATATTCCCTAATTACAAGAGTGGGGCCGCGCATTTCATTGATGCGACAGCCCCTTTCATAACGTTGGTGAGGCGACTCGAACGCCCGATCTTCCGCTTAGGAGGCGGCTGCACTATCCACTGTGCTACACCAACACTTGTGCCTTTCTATTTTACTATGATTTCGACCTTTCGTCAACTCTTTATCGGTCAAAATTTACTCTTCCCTGCATCCATATGTTGCCGCGGAAACGTCTTCCCTCTTTCGGTTCTCCGTATAAATCCTTTTTATTGATGCAGACCGGAAAACACAACTGATTACAGCGCAGATTCATGTAGTAAAGTTCCTCCCCGGTGATACGGTTTTTTCTCTCCCAGACCGACTCAATTACGGCAAGAATCGTATAATTATCCGACTCGGAACCGTAAGGAATAAATGTCGTTTCGACAATCGAATAAATGTCTTCTGTCTTTAAGCGCTGATTAATCTGGGCATATAAATCGATATCATCGATTGTAAGCGCCTCCATTGCGTCCTTATCTCCCTTTCGCGCCGCCTCTAAAAGCTTTACTCTGCCGGAAGTGTCCACTGCCTCCTTTACCGGCGCGGTCTGCATAGACATCGTCGGAAGCAGAATCTTCCCCTCCGTCGCCAAAGCGGCAAGCGTAATTTCCCGCTCCTTTCTTTCCTCCGGGTAACTTTGCGAAATATAATCCGTCACATTCTGCAAATAAAAAATCAGGGAAACTCCCAGACGGTAATCGTCGCACATTCCGGTAAAAGCGTCCGTATCCACGCGCTTACTGATAAATACGGTTTCTTTTGAACTTACGTTCTGACCGTGCAAATACGGGAAATAATGCTCTACATGAAAATTTCCGCGTTCATCATACTCTCCCCGCAGCGCAACACCGATATCCTCTGCGACCTCCAGCAGGATTTCCGCAAGCGTGGTCTTTCCCCCAAGACTTGCCATATACCTCTCCGCACCCTGTTCTATCACAAGATTAATCAGCTGCTCCACTTCTTTACGGCTTCTTATATCACTAAATCCAACTGCTTTCAAGAAACTATGCATTCTTACACCTTTCCGGACAAAAACGATATTATTCGATATTTGTTAAACCTTTTTTTATAAACAACTTTTGTTCCACTTAGTATTCCACCGAATCAACAATAAACAACGTAAGATTTTTCGTTAAATCCCGCTCCTCTGCACTATCATACGGCGTTCCCTCCGCATTTTTCAACAAACGAATCACCGGTCTTGTCGGAAACTTATAATTCTGCCTTACTACAACCGCAAAATCTCCTTCGTTTGTAATCACTGTGGTGCCGACCGGATATGCGGCAACCGACTCCATAAAAAGCTGCACCAGAGCAAAATCAAACTTAACTCCCGCCTGGCTCATAATATAGTCCATTGCCTCCCGCACCTTATAGCGCGGCATAAGCTTGCCGTACACCATATTATCAAACTGGTCGCACAGCGACACAATTCTGACCTCCTGCCTTAAATGCTCTCCTTTCATATGAAAAGGGTAGCCGCTCCCATCCAGCCTCTCGTGATGCTGAAGAACAATATCCTTCACTGTCTTTGAAAGCCAGTCCTTTTTTTCAACATCAGTATACCCATAAATAACATGGCGCATCACTTCCTTGCGAACCTTTTCTTCACATTCCTCTAAAATCAAACCGGAAGTATCAACCGTCACCGTAGTGTAACCGATATCATGCAGCAAGCCTCCGATTGCAATCTCCTTTGCCTTACTTTTCGGAAGTTTTGCACGCAGGGCAATCAATGTGGAAATCGCCGCCACATTGACCGAATGCAAATATAGCTCATCGCTTTTTTCCCGGACACAGGAAACATTATACATGATATCCGGCTGGCTGAGAATATCCGACATAATCTCATCCGCGACCTTAACAATTTCCTTTAGCTCATCCCTGTCCGCATAGGTATACTTTTGAATCGTACTCCTTACGGTTTCCCCGCACTGTCTTCTGATTTCTTCTTCCGTAATCTTTTCCTCCGAACCCTCTTTTTCCGTTTCTTCATAGATAAATATACTCTCAATATGAAGTTCGGATAACCGCGAAATATACTCCCGTTTTAGCTTTGTCCCTCCGGACATCAGCACTACGCCGGACGAACTAAACACATCTCTCGCAAGAACATCACCGTCTTTTATTGCCTCTATCGATATCCTTCTCAACGTAATACCTCCTTCCGGATTCGTGCCTGCCGGGTTTGCCTATTGCTTACCCTCCGGCATTCTGCAAACTAAGCCATATAATTCCGCTTATTCTTCGCTTCCTCCAATGCTTTCCGCTCTTCCTCCGAAAGCACTACAAAGGATTCTCCCTTAATAATTTCCTTAATATAAGTATAACAGCCTTCTCTTGTATGAACCGACGTTAAAATGTAACCGCTGTTTTTATCATCCAGCATTGCAAGTGAAAAGCTTAACTTTCCTCCCATTTCCTTAAATGCGTCGTATTTGATAATACTCATCTTCTGATAGGACGTCAGCAATGTTTCACATGCAATATTCAGCTTTCCGGACATATACTCAATATCGGTTTTCATCTTGTCAATATCCTTGAACCTTGAAAGAACCGAACTCTCCAAATCCTTTCCGCTTGCGCCTTTCATAAATGCTGCATACTTCCTGTTTAATTTATTTATTTTAACCATTGAGATAATCAAAAGAACTGCCAGTACAAATACCATGATTATTGCAGAAATCCCGATAATCATTGAAAACCGCAGTGCGGCAGCTTCTTCTATCTTATGTCCCATTACAACTACACTTTCCTTCATCTTTCTTTATCTCCTTACTTTAAACGGTTCATCATATCAATAATCCGTTCCAGTTCCTCTAAAGAATAATATTCAATCTCAATTTTTCCTTTATTCTTTGCCTTCTTCTTAATTTCTACCTTTGTTCCAAGGATATCCTTCATGCGGTTTTCAATATCCCGATAAATCAAAGTATCATCCTGTGCTTTTTCTTCCTTCGGTTCTTCCGGCGTTTCTGCTTTTGCCAAAGTACGTTTCACCAGATTTTCGGTTTCGCGTACGCTTAATTTTTCATCAAAAACACGCATTGCCAAAACATGCTGCTGCTCTTTGTCCGTAATTGCAAGAAGGGCACGCGCATGTCCGCCGGTCAGCATATTATCAATTAACATTTGCTGTACTCTTTCGTCCAGCTTCAGCAGACGCATGGAATTCGTTATCGTAACACGATTCTTTGCCACCTTCTCCGCTAATTCATCCTGTTTTA
Organism: uncultured Lachnospiraceae bacterium; assembly: GCA_964609025.1. Lineage (GTDB taxonomy): Bacteria > Bacillota > Clostridia > Lachnospirales > Lachnospiraceae > SIG307. The sequence continues at coordinate 248,117 of CAZSQM010000001.1, forward strand.
AATGATATTCCTGAATCAACCGGCTGTATGCCTGAGCCTCTTCAATCGGATTCAAGTCTTCCCTCTGAATATTTTCAATCAATGCAATCGCAAAAATATCCTCCGGCGCAAACTCCTTTATAATAACCGGTACTTCCAATAAACCGGCTTTTCTCGCGGCTCTCCATCTTCTCTCGCCGGCAATAATCTCATACCGTTTTCCCTTTTTCTGAACCACAATCGGTTGAATAATGCCGTACTGCTTAATGGAATCCGCTAATTCCTGAAGGGCGTCCTCATCAAAATTTCTGCGTGGCTGCGCTCTGTTTGGTTCAATCTCTGAAAGGCGAAGCAATGTTTCACGTGAAACATCTTCTTTCTTTTCCTCTGCAACTGTTTCCTCTATTCCAAACATTCCTTCCAGACCGTTTCCCAATGCCGGTTTTTTCTTTCCTGCCATATTCGTAGTTCCTCCTTAATATTGATACCATACCCGCATATCGCGTTCAATTACTTCCTCGGCAAGTGCGCGGTATCCTTCCGCACCGTTACATTTAGAATCATACAAAATAATCGGCAAACCATGACTCGGTGCCTCTGCAAGTTTTACATTACGCGGAATAATGGATTTATAAATGTTCTCTTTCAAATTTTTTCTTACGTTCTCCACTACCTGAAGGGAAAGATTCGTACGCGAATCAAACATTGTAAACACAACTCCCTCCATTTCAAGCTCCGGATTCAGTCTTTTCTTTACAAGTTCAATCGTATGTACTAACTGGGACAAACCCTCCAAAGCATAATACTCACACTGTATCGGAACAAGCACCGTATCTGCTGTTGTCATCGCATTGACCGTCAAAGTATTCAAAGACGGCGGGCAATCTATTATGATATAATCATATTCTTCCTTTACCTTGTCGATATGACCTTTTAAAATGTATTCTTTCTTTTCCAAACCAATCAGCTCGATTTCGGCAGCCGCAAGGTCCACATTGGAAGGCAGTACTTTCACGCCGTCCATTACGCTCTTCGTAATGCACTCGTCCAACTCACATTCTCCGATAATCAAATCGTATACGGTCTTTTTACATTTCTTTTTATTGATTCCAAGCCCGCTTGTCATATTTCCCTGTGGGTCAATATCGACCGCCAACACCTTTTTTCCTTTTTCGGCAAGACAAGCGGCAAGATTGATTGCCGTAGTTGTTTTACCTACACCGCCTTTTTGATTTGCAACAGCGATTGCTCGTCCCATACTGTACTGTCTACCTTTCTGAATCTTATTTTTGCACCTGCTCATCCTTTGCTCCACCCTTTGCTCCGAACCTTTCTTCGCAAAGGAGTGTTTTGCTCTCGCATCGAACCCCTACTCTCTGCAAAATGCAAGCATTTTTCGTGAGTGTGGTTCTTGCTCCGAACCTTTCTTCGCAAAGGCAATGTTTTAAAAAGCTCCACTTTTTAAAACTCGCTGGCGCTCTCGCATCGAACCCCTACTCTCTGCAAAATGCAAGCATTTTTCGAGAGTGTGGTTCTTGCTCCGAACCTTTCTTCGCAAAGGCAATGTTTTAAAAAGCTCCGCTTTTTAAAACTCGCTGGCGCTCTCGCATCAAACCCCTACTCTCTGCAAAATGCAAGCATTTTTCGAGAGTAGGGGTTCGATGCTCGTTTTGCCTTTGCGAACATTATACCATATTTTTAGAGAAATAGCTATATAAATGTTTCACGTGAAACAACTCATTTTTTGGAAATGTTCCACGTGAAACATTTTATTTCAGTTCCACAAAGTTATGCTTTATTGCATAGATTGCTGCCTGCGTCCGGTCTGCAACTCCGATTTTTTTGAATATATTTGATACATGGTTTTTTACGGTTTTTTCACTGAGCTTTAGGTGGGCTGCGATTTCCTTGTTATAAAGTCCCTCCGCCAAAAAGCATAACACTTCTATTTCTCTTGCCGATAATACTTTTTCTTTATTGCGTGCTTCCTGCTGTAATTCCTTCATATAGTTTCTTTCTTTTAACAACGGTGTCAAAGAAGCATCAATATAATTTTCTCCGTTATAAATCGTGTAAATCGCAGTTTTTAAAATAGAAGATTCCGAATCCTTCAGAACATATCCCGCAACACCTATTTCTTCTGCACGGAACAGATATTCCACCTCATTATGAATCGTCAGAATCAATACCTTTTGTTTACTGCCCATCTCACGGAGTTTTTCCAATACCTGCAAACCATTCATTATCGGCATATCAATATCCAGTAAAACCACATCCGGCTTTAAACTTTTAATCAATTCCAGACATTTTTTCCCGTCCCCGGCTTCTCCGATTACCTTAATATCCCCGTCTAACTCCAATAGCTGTTTTATCCCCTCACGAACCATCGAATGGTCGTCCACAAGTAACACATTGATTTTACCCATTCATCTCCTCCTTCTCTGTTTTTAACGGAACCTCTACCATAATTGTTGTTCCGTTTCCGATTGCTGATTCAATGGATACTGTTCCGCCAAGCAATCCTGCACGTTCCCGCATCATAGAAAGTCCAAATCCATGAAGCTCGTTTTCTTTTTTTACTTCCGGCTGAACTTCTGTATCAAACCCAATACCATTATCTTTTATTTTTAAAAGTGCCCTTTCTTTTTCATAGGAAAGCAAAATATCAATTTCGGAGGCTTTTGCATGTTTTATTACATTGCTGCATGCTTCCTGAATAATCCGGTACAAAGTCACCTTCCATATCGGAAGCAAATCCGGCGGTTCTTCCGAATCTATCCGGAAGTTTACTTTTATATCATAATTTTTTTGCAGTTGCAAACAATAGGAATCAATCGTAACCGCTAACCCAAGATTATTCAAAGACATCGGACGGAGATCATAAATAATTTCCCTCATTCCGTTTATAATCGTTTTTATTGTTTCAATCATTGTCTGAAGCTCTAACTTCACCCGTACCGTGTCAATATCCATCAATCTCATGCAGAATTCGGTTTTGTGTACCAGACTTGTTAAGCTCTGTACCGAAGAATCATGTAAATCTCTTGCAATCCGATTGCGGTCATACTCCTGCGTTTCTAAAATATGCAGACTTCTGACGCCGGTTTCTTCCATCCTTACCGGAGAAGAAACCGGTGGTTCCGGTATTTCGCAGATCATATTTTTCAAAGCTTGCAACTGTTCTTTATGGTATTGATACCGTTCGAGCTTTTCCTTCAGTTTTGGGAGCTCATCCTTCAATTCTTCCGCTTCCCGGAGCAGGCTTTTTCTTTCCTCTTCTTCTTCATATACACCCACCGGAGAAAAAAAATTGATATTTACATCCTGCTTTTTTTCTAACTCCTGTAAGGTATACTCTACTTCCCGCGATTTCTGCTCCACGTTTTGAATTGCTTCCATCATTTTTGTAAGTTCTTCTTCATTCTCGGACTCTAACAAATCTAAAAACCGAGCCGCTTCTTCGACTGTAAACTTTTCTTCGTTCCTCATGGACACCTCCTATTTTCGGATGAAATAAAAGTCTTGCTCTCGAAACTCTCTGCCGCAATTCGTTACGGCACACTGTCTGCTTACAATAAACTTACGAAGTGTGATTCTGACAAGCTTTGCAAATACTGTTCTGCCGGATTTCCATGACCGTATGCTCCACGTTTGCTTCCACATAGGTTTCACCGGTAGGACGAAAGCCTATCTTCTCATAAAATTTAATTGCATGGGGCTGGGAACCTACAATCACGCGTTCTGCGCCCATCATCAATCCTTTATCCACAAGCATCCGCACTATAAAATCTCCGTAGCCCTGTCCCCGCTCTTCTTTCTTTACGGCAATCCGTCCGATTTTAAAATCCTCCCCCTCACCGGTTTTATAAAGTCTGCCGACAGCAACCGGTATTGTTCTGTTAATATCTTTATATACAACTGCCTGTACCGCAGTTTCATCCGTTTCATCGAAGATAATATCTTCTTGGAAGCCCTGTTCCTTTGCAAAAACTTCCATACGAATCGATCTGATTTCTTCTACATGATCCAGTCCCAAATAATATCTTCCGCAAATCATTTTCTTTTCCTTTCTTCTACAACGGTTGTTTTAACGGCTTTCCCTGTCCCCGCGGATACTTCTCGGGCGTTTTTTTCTCCTTTTTGATTAAGACAAAGGTTCTTGCGATTTCCGTATCCGGCAGATATGCCTGCTCTGCTTTTATAAATCTTCCGCCAAGCGTCGTCACCGCATTTTTTGCTTCTCTGCATTCTTCCCCACAGTCTCCCGCTTTGTAGGAAATAAACAAACCGCCCGGCTTTACAAACGGAATACAAAACTCCGACAAAGTAGAAAGCCTCGCTACCGCTCTGGATACACAGTAGTCAAACTGTTCCCGGTACTCCGCCTTTCGCGCGGCTTCCTCCGCTCTGGCATGTACGGCGGTTACTTTTTTTAAATCCAACAGTTCAATGACGCGGTTTAAAAAAGAAACTCTCTTATTTAAAGAATCCATCAGTACAAACTCTGCGTCCGGGAACGCAATTTTAAGCGGTATTCCGGGAAAGCCCGCTCCCGTACCGAGATCCAGTATTCTTTTTCCGTTAATATCCTTTACACTGTGAATCAAAAACAGGCTGTCCAAAAAATGCTTGCAAAGGACTTCTTCATATTCCGTAATTGCGGTCAGATTCATCACTTCATTCTGTGCAATCAGGTAATCGTAATAAGCCTCAAACTGCTCCTGCTGCCTTTTACTTAGTACAATGCCCAGCTTTTCCGCACCTGACAAGAGTATTGTATTATCCCGCATAGTTCCTCCTTACCATGAACAGTTTTTACGGAGCGCCGCATTATCTATCGTCCGAGATACACCAACAATACCGAGATATCTGCCGGAGAAACACCGGAAATTCTCGAGGCCTGTCCCACATTTTCCGGACGTACCTGCTTTAACTTCTGCCTTGCTTCAATCCGGATGGAAGGGATTGCATCATAATCAATATCTGCCGGTATTTTTTTATGCTCCATCTTTTTAAACTGTGCTACCTGACTCATCTGGCGCTTAATATAACCTTCGTATTTCAGCTCGATTTCTACCTGCTCGGTCACTTCCTCCGGGAGCTTCGGACGATCCCCGTCTATCGGTGCCAGCGCATCGTAGGAAAGCTCCGGTCTTGTAATCAGCTCCGCTAAGGTAGTGCCCGACTTTAACGGCGTACTTTCCAAGGAAGTTAACAGTTCCTGCACTTTTGCCGTCGCACCGATTGTTACCGCCTTTACGCGTGCAATTTCTTTTTCGATATTTTCTCTTTTCTGTTCCAGCTTCCGATAGCGTTCTTCGTCAATCAGACCGATTTCATATCCGTATTTTGTTAAACGGAGGTCTGCATTATCCTGCCTGAGAATCAAACGATACTCCGCGCGGGAAGTCATCATCCGGTACGGTTCGTGGGTTTCCTTCGTAACCAGATCATCAATCAAAACTCCGATGTAGGCTTCCGAACGGTCTAACACCAACGGCTCTTTTCCCTGTAATTTTCTCGCCGCATTGATACCGGCGATTAAACCCTGCGCTGCGGCTTCCTCATAGCCGGAGCTTCCGTTAAACTGTCCGCCGCTGAACAGTCCGCTTATCTTTTTAAACTCCAGACTTGCCTTCAACTGCATCGGATTAATGCAGTCATATTCTATGGCATAGGCATTTTTTACAATTTTTGCATGCTCCATTCCCTTAATGGAACGGTACATGGCAACCTGGACATCCTCCGGCAAAGAACTGGACATTCCGGCAATATACATCTCATTCGTATAATTACCCTCCGGTTCAATAAAAATCTGATGTCTGTCCTTATCCGCAAACTTCATTACCTTATCTTCAATAGACGGACAATAGCGGGGACCCGTTCCGTGAATCACACCGGAATACAACGGAGAACGGTCAATGTTCTTCTTTATAATATCATGCGTTTCTTCGTTTGTATAGGCAAGCCAGCAGGAAACTTGCGGTTTTGTAAGAGTTTTCGGGTCCGTGGTAAAGGAAAACGGCACCACTTTTTCATCGCCGAACTGTTCCTCCATTACGGAAAAATCAATAGAACGCTTATCAATACGCGCCGGCGTACCGGTCTTAAAACGATACATCTCGATTCCGTGCGCCACCAGACTTTCCGTTAAATGGTTTGCCGCAGGCAGCCCGTTAGGTCCCGTATATTGACTGACTTCACCGTAAATGCAGCGCGCCTTTAAATAAACGCCAGTACAAAGAACTGCCGCGCGGCACGGATAAACCGCACCCGATACGGTCTTTACTCCGGTGATACAATCGTTTTCGGTAATAATTTCCGATACCTCCGCCTGCTTAATCGTCAGATTTTCGGTATTTTCTAACACCCTTCGCATCTCGTTTGAATAGTTCTGCTTATCCGCCTGTGCGCGGAGGGAATGTACCGCAGGACCTTTGGAACGATTCAGCATTTTTGACTGAATATAAGTTTTGTCGATGTTCTTTCCCATTTCACCGCCGAGAGCATCTATTTCCCTTACAAGATGTCCCTTGGAAGTACCGCCGATGTTCGGATTGCACGGCATAAGCGCAATACTGTCCGTACTGACCGTAAATAAAATCGTGCGAAAAGACAGTCTGGCACAGGCAAGCGCTGCCTCGCAGCCTGCATGTCCCGCACCGACTACCGCAATATCATAGTCTTCATAAATCGTTTCCATATGTTTCCCCCTGACCTTTTTACTTACCCATACAAAATTCGCGGAATATCGTATTTACCAAGTCTTCGTCAACCGACTCGCCTGTAATTTCACCAAGACTTTCATAGCCCTGCATTAAATCAATGGAATAAAAATCCTCCGGAAGCCCCGCTTCTATACTTTGCAGTACCTGCCCCATTGCTTCGTAGGCCCTTTGGAGCGCCTGCTTCTGACGTTCGCCGGTAATGTAAAGCTCCTCGTTATAGGAAAGCTCTTTTTTAAAAAACATCTGCTCAATAGTATCGTAAAGTTCTTCCAGACCGCTTTTGTTTTTTGCGGAAATACAAAGTACCTTCTGTCCCGTCAGCTGCTCCAGCGCAGAGGTATCCGGTGCTTCGCACAAATCAATCTTATTTAGTAAAATAATTGATTTTTTATGAGCAATCAGGGAAAGAATTTCTTTTTCCTCCTCCTTCACCTGCTCCGTAGCATCGGCAAGATACAAAATCAAATCTGCGTCCTCAGCCGCTTTTTTTGCCTTTTCTACACCGATTTTTTCTACCACATCCTCTGTGGAACGGATGCCTGCGGTATCAATGAGGGAAAGTGCAATACCGCGCACCGTCACGGTTTCCTCTATCGTATCACGGGTAGTTCCCGCAATATCGGTTACAATAGCACGTTCCTCTCCGGCAAATAAATTCAAAAGAGAGGACTTTCCTACATTCGGTCTTCCTAAAATAACGGTACGGATTCCTTCCCTCAGCATTCTTCCGTTCTCTGCGGAAGAAATTAACTGTGCCAAACGCTCTCTGATTTCTATTATACTTTTTTTTAGCTCATTTGTAAAACCTTCTAAAGAAATATGTTCCGGATCATCTAAAGCTGCCTCGATAAATGCGGTATGATGTATCATTTTTTCTCTTAGTTCGGAAATTTCCTTTAATACATTCCCCTGTAACTGTGCCAGGGAATTTTTTAACGCCAAATCACTCTTTGCCCGGATGACCTCCATTACCGCTTCCGCTTTTGACAAATCGATTCTGCCGTTTAAAAAGGCACGTTTTGTAAACTCGCCTGCCTCTGCAAGACGAACTCCCTGCTTTAATACGGTCCGCAATACTTTCTTTGTTACAAGACTTCCGCCGTGGCAATTAATTTCCGCAACGTCTTCCGCGGTATAGGTATGGGGTGCCCGCATAACGGAAACTAAAACCTCATCGACCGTTTCTTCGCCGTCCTTGATAAACCCGTAATGAATGGTATGCGTTTTTTGCTCCGAGAGTTTTTTTCCGGATTTTTTTGCAGAGAAAATCCGGTCCATTACTTCAAATGTTTCCGGTCCGCTTACCCGGATAATACTAATACCGGAATTACTTAATCCGGTTGAAATTGCAGCAATCGTATCCACCTTACTCCGCCTTTCTGAACTGTTTGTCCGAATGTCAAAGATAGATTAACACCCATCTGATAAAGTCATAAAAAGGGTGTCTTTTCGACACCCTTTGTCTTTGTTGAACCGATTTATTCTGCCTGTTCCGGTGCTGCTGCTTCCACATTTTCGGAAGAGGTTTCCGCTTCCGAATAAGACTCCTTACGGTCATACTTACGGTAATTATTCTTATAACCGCCCTTGTTGTAACCGCCGCGGCTGTTGCCGTAGCTGTTTTTTCCGTAATATCTTTCATTGCTGAAATCTCTGACACCCTTCTTTAAGGAAACAATGACCTTACGATAAGGCTCATCCCCCTCGCTGTGGGTTTCTACATACTTGTTGTTCTGCAATACGGAGTGAATAATTCTTCTCTCATAAGGATTCATCGGCTCCAATGCAACGGAATGTCTGGTTCTTCTTACCTTATTTGCAATATTTTTTGCAAGATTTTCAAGAGTTTCTTTTCTTCTCTCACGGTAATTTTCCGTATCCAGCTTTACCTTAATATAGGTATCGCTATCTCTGTTTACCACCAGACTCACAAGATACTGCAAAGAATCCAGAGTCTGACCGCGCTTGCCGATTAACATCCCCATATCATCACCGATAATATTGATATTCATCGTCTTTTCCGCTTCGTTAAAATTAATCTCTGCCTCTGCTTTTACACCCATTGCCGCAAATACTTTGCAAAGGAAATCCTGCGCAGGATCTTTTTCTTCCTCTTTTTGTCTTGCACGAATCTTTGCCGGCTTTTTATTCAAACCAAGAAAACCGCTTGATTCTTTTTCGATTACTTCGTATTCCATGTTTTCCATAGAAACTCCAAGCTTAATTCCTGCCTCTATAATTGCATCATCTACCGTTTTTGCGGTAACTTCAATCCACTCATTCATATGAATACCTCCTAATAAAATCATTTATTACTTTCCGGAACGATTTTTCAAAATATTTGCATAACCTGAAATACTGCCGCCGGAAACAGGAGTATCATTACTCTCTGTATTTTCTTTGCTTTCTTCCGTATCTGTATTAGTTGCCGAGGTATTGTACTTCTTCCCGGCGATATTTGCGTAATCGGCAGTCGACTTCGGCGTTGCTTCAATCGACTTAGTGGAAGTCTTTGCTACCTCTGCCATTTTGCTTCCGGTATCGATTCCCATCTTTTTCAGCTTCTTTGCACGCTTTGCCTGACTTTTTGCAATTAAATCTTCTACTTCGATTTTGTCCATGTAACGATTAATAAAAATCTGCTGGATAATCTGTACCACAGAGTTGATAATCCAGTAAATACCTACACCGATCGGAATCATAAGACAAATTACACCGGACATAATCGGGAAAAACGTATTCATCACCTTCATGCTGGAAGCAGTCGGATCGTCTTTCGCATTATTATTTGTCTTTGCCATTGCCAGTTTGGACTGAAGAAACTGGGTTGCCATCGCCAGAATCGGAATTAAAATACCGATACTGAAATAATTTCCCTTTTGTACCGGATTGTTTAAAATATTCAAACCACCGACAAACTTGTGTACATGGATAATCGGTTCGGAATAACCGAGCAGCGTGTCGGAAATGCTCGGAAATGCAGCTGCCAGCGACTGCCACGAATCCTCGTTACATTTGGAAAGTACATCAATTACGTTCTTATCCGTAAGAACGCCTACTTCATATCCGGTAAACTTTTCAACGGAAACTGCCGAAAGTCCTGCATCCTTTACAAACTGTGCAAGTGTTGCGGCATAATCCGGTACTTCTTTAATTGCCTGTGCGGCAAGCTCATACATATCATAAACATCGTTAATATAAGCAGGAATCGCATAAATTACGCGGTACAAAGCAAACATAATCGGCAGAGTAATCAAAAGCATAAGACAACCTGTCATCGGGTTTGTTCCGTACTTATCGTAAACCGCCTGGGTTTCCATCTGCATCTTTCTGCGGGAAGCCTCGTCTGTTTTTCCTTTATACTTTTCATTGATTGCCGTAAGCTCCGGACTCATCTGCGTCGAAAGCTTTGTAGACTTCTGCTGCTTAATGGTAAGCGGAAGCATCAGCATTTTTACGATAATCGTAAATAAAATAATACAAAGTGCGATATTTGCAATTCCGATTCCGTTCACGTCCTCGGTAAACAAAGCAAGAAACTCATAAATACCGTTTAATATCCAGCCCAAAAGTCTGGAAATAGGTCCTAAAATAAGACCGTCTTCTTTTGTTAAAAAAACAAAATCCAACAAATTAATAATCCTCCTTAATTACAGCTAGGGAACCGGGTCGTAGCCACCCGCATGAAACGGGTGACAACGAAGTATTCTTCGAATTGCAAGCAGAGAACCCTTAAAAGCACCGTACTTTTCCAATGCTTCCAGGGCATACTGAGAACAGGTAGGTATAAACCTGCAACAGGAACCTCCCTTATAGGGCGATATATATTTTTGATAGAAACGAATCATTGCGATTAATCCTTTTTTCAATCCGATACCTCACAAAGTATTCTATGCAACCTTGCTAAATGCAGCATAGCACTGTTAATTTCAAAATAATTCCTGCCTTTTGCTCCCTGTCTGGCAACTACAACAATGTCCCAACCACTATGGAACTTACTCTCATTCAATCGGTAACTTTCTCTTAGTAGCCTTGTTATTCTGTGTCTGACAACACTATTACCTACTTTTTTACTTACCGAAATACCAAGTCTGCCGGTTTCTAAATCATTCTTTTTTGCGTACATTACCAAATACTTGTTGGCATACGATTTACCCGATTGGTAAACCTTCTTAAAATCTTCATTCTTTTTGATTGATTCTGCCACTGTGTTCTCTCCTAAAAAGAAAGGGTAAGAGAAAAGGTCACATTTTATGCGACCTATGCAGATAATTTATGTCTACCCTTTGCTCTTCTTGCGGCTAACACTTTTCTTCCGTTTGCGGTACTCATTCTGGAACGGAAACCGTGTACCTTAGATCTCTGCCTTTTCTTCGGCTGAAACGTCATCTTCATAAACTAACACCTCACTTTCTGTTTGCTTCATGCTAAAACGCACATTACAGCATTTTAACTAAATAGCATTTCTATTATAGTAGGAAACTTGTCTTTCGTCAAGTGAAAATTAAATTTTTTCTAAATTTTATTTTCAAAAAACACTTTTCTATTTCTGTTATTTTTGGTATAATATAAGATAGTGGATTTATAGGCTTCAAATAGCGTTATTTTCTCATTAGAGGCAATTTACAGAAGGGGTAATACAAAATGGATATCAAAACAATAAAAAACAAATGGACGGAAATTTTGGAGTACATGAAAACAGAGTTCGTCATTCCGGACGCACTTTATAAAACATGGCTTCTTCCGATGTACCCTTATGCCTTAAAAGGAAATAAACTGGTAATCAATTTCACGAACAAAGAACTGGGTATGATGGGAATCGATTTCATTAAGAAAAGATACCTGCGGTATCTGGAAACTTCCGTAGAAACCATTTTAAACGAAGCATACGAAATCGAACTTGTTTTATCGGACGCAGTTTCCGAGGAAGACACTTCCGAAGCTTCCGGGAAAAGCAAAAAAAGAAATGAAAGTTACGATACTTTAAATCCGAAATATACCTTTGATACTTTCGTAGTCGGAAAAAGCAATCATATGGCGCATGCTGCGTCGGTTGCGGTTGCCGCCGCACCGGGAGAGGCTTATAACCCTCTGTTTCTTTACGGCGGAGCGGGACTCGGAAAGACTCATCTGATGCAGTCCATCGCACACGATATTTTAGACCGGAACGAGGACGCTTTGATTCGTTATGTTACAAGTGAAAAGTTCACAAACGAACTGATTGAATCCATCCGTAACAACAAAACTTCCGATTTCCGTGAAAAGTACCGTAATGTAGATATGCTGCTGATTGACGATATTCAGTTTATTATCGGAAAGGAAAGTACGCAGGAGGAGTTTTTCCATACCTTCAACACACTTTATGATTCCAAGAAGCATATCGTAATTTCCAGTGATAAGCCTCCGAAGGATATCGCGACCTTAGAGGAACGTCTTCGTTCCCGCTTTGAAATGGGTCTGATTGTAGACATCGGCAGTCCGGATTACGAAACCCGTATGGCCATCTTAAGCAAGAAAAACGATACGGACAATTTCGGCATCAGCAACGATATTCTTGCTTACTTTGCGGAAAATATCAAATCAAACATCCGTGAGTTGGAAGGAGCCTTAAACAAGCTGGTTGCTCTCTCCAGGTTAAAGAAACAACCGATTACCATGGAACTGGCACAGGAAGCACTGAAAGATTATATTTCTGCGGATAACCACAAGACCATTACCGTCGGTTATATCGTAGATATCGTTTCGGAGCATCTCGGCATCTCTTCTTCCGACATTTACTCGAAAAAGAGAAACAGCGAGATTGCAAGTGCCAGACAGATTGTAATGTATCTTGCGACGAAGCTGACCGATTTATCTACCACCGATATCGGGAAGCAGTTAAATAAGAGGGATCATTCTACCGTCATCCACGGCAGAAACAAGATAGAGGAAGACTTAAAGTTGAACCCTCAGCTTCAGAATACAATCGATGTATTGCTCAAAAAGATAAATCCGTAACACATCGGATGTATTTATATAGGAAGAAACTCATACAGGTTGTCCATAGTTTCTATGTGAATAACTTGTGATTTATTGTGAATGACTGTGGATAATTTATTTCTATAAGTTATTTTACACTTTAACGTGTGAAATTATCCACAAACGGACAACACCTTATACCGATGTGAATTCACCTTCTTTATGAACCTAAAGTCCGCTTATTATAAGGGGTTGCAAACTTATTCACAATATAAACCTTACCTATTACTTAGTCTAAAATATTATATATGATATACAGATAAAAAAGCACACCGAAAGGAGATATTCACTTTATGAAAATCACTTGTCAGAAATCCGATTTACTAAGCAGCGTTAATATTGCGCTTAGAGCTGTACCTGCAAAGTCCACTATGCCTATTTTAGAGTGTATTGCGATTGATGTAACCGACAGCTTCATAAAGTTTACGACAAACGATATGGAACTCGGTATCGAAACAATTGTAAAGGGTTCCATTATAGAAACAGGAAGCGTTGCAATCAATGCAAAGATTTTATCGGACATTATCCGTAAGCTTCCGGACAGCGAAATCTGTATTGAAACCGATGTAAAGTACACAGTTACGATTACCTGCGGAAAGTCGAAGTTTTCGATTCCGGCAAAGGTAAGCGACGAGTTTCCTTCTCTTCCGGTAATTGAAAAGAGAGAAGCGCTTGTTTTGTCCCAGTTTACATTAAAGGACTTAATTCGTCAGACGGTGTTTTCTATTTCGGACAGTGAAAACAACAAAATTATGACCGGTGAATTATTCGAGGTAGCCGATAACAGGTTAAGAGTCGTTTCTTTGGACGGTCATCGTATTTCGGTGCGCCGGATTGACTTAAAAGAGAGCTTTAAGAATATAAAGGTAATTGTTCCGGGCAAGACTTTAATCGAAATCAGCAAGATTTTATCCGGTGAAATTTCCGATGAGGTAAGAATTTATTTTACCGATAAGCACATTATTTTCGAGTTTGATGATACTATGGTGCTTTCCAGACTGATTGAAGGAGAGTATTACAAGATTGACCAGATGCTTTCCGGCGATTACGATACAAAGATTACGGTAAATAAAAAAGAGTTTTTGGACAGTATCGACCGTGCAACCCTGCTTGTGAAGGAATCGGAAAAGAAGCCGATTATCATCGGTGTAAAGGAAGGTGAAATGGAACTGGAAATGACCTCTAATATGGGTTCCATGGATGAAAGCATCGATATTGTAAAAGAGGGCAGCGATATTTTAATCGGTTTTAATCCGAAGTTTTTGATTGATGCGCTTCGCGTCATTGATGAAGAGGAGGTTACCATATATATGACAAATCCGAAAGCGCCTTGCTTTATCAAGGACAGAGAGGAGTCTTACATTTATTTGATTCTGCCGGTAAACTTCAATGCCGCTGCAAGATAAAGAACGGAGTATGTATGGAAGAAATTAAGTTAAGAGATGAGTTTATTAAGCTGGGGCAGGCATTAAAAGCCGCAAACCTTGTAGAGTCCGGTGCGGAGGCAAAAGAAGTGATACAGGAAGGTTATGTCAAGGTAAACGGCGAAGTCTGCACACAGCGCGGAAAGAAGCTGGTAGACGGCGATATCGTTTTCTTTGAAGGCAATGAAATTAAAATTGTAGGATAGTTGGTGCCGTCTTGAAGGTAAAACAGTTGGAATTAAGCGAGTTTCGAAATTACGAAACATTGTCTGTGCAATTTGATGAAAAGGTCAATATTTTATACGGAGATAACGCACAGGGAAAGACAAATGTTCTGGAAGCGATTTATCTTTGCGGAACGACAAAGTCGCATAAGGGAAGCAAAGACAGAGAAATGATACGTATTTCCAGAGAGGAAGCGCATATCAGGATGATGGTGGAAAAGGCAGAAATACCTCACCGGATTGATATGCACTTAAAGAAAAATAAGGCAAAAGGGGTTGCGATTGACGGAGTACCGATAAAGCGCTCCTCGGATTTATTCGGACTGTTACATATTGTTTTCTTTTCTCCGGAAGATTTGAGTATGATAAAAAACGGTCCGGGAGAGCGGCGCAGGTTTCTTGATTTGGAACTTTGCCAGCTGGATAAAACATATTTGTATTATCTCGGAAATTATAACAGAGCGCTTAACCAAAGAAATAATCTTTTAAAACAAATCGGTTTTAAAAAAGAATTAGCGGATACCATTGGAGTATGGGACGCACAGCTTGCCGAGCACGGAGCGGGAGTAATCCGGGCGAGAAAAAAGTTTGTGGAAGAGTTAAACGAACTGCTTCCGGAGATTAACGCAAGACTCTCGGGCGGAAAAGAAAAGCTTAGGATAAAGTACGAGCCGAATGTTTCGGAGAGAGAGTTTGAGCTGAAATTAAAAATGAATCTGGAGCGGGATTTGATATTAAAATCCACAGGCTGCGGACCGCACCGGGACGATATCAGTTTCTATGTGGGAGAGGAAAATTTAAAGCTGTACGGTTCCCAGGGGCAGCAAAGAACGGCTGCATTATCCTTAAAGCTTGCGGAAATCGAGCTTGTAAGGAAAAAGATTAAGGAAAGTCCGATACTTTTGTTAGACGATGTCTTGTCGGAGTTAGACAGAAACCGGCAGATGTATCTGTTGGAGAGTATTACGGATTTACAAACTATCATCACCTGCACCGGTCTGGAAGAATTTATCGGTGACAGAAAAGACTATCAT
The DNA here is from genome assembly GCA_964609025.1 of uncultured Lachnospiraceae bacterium. Lineage (GTDB taxonomy): Bacteria > Bacillota > Clostridia > Lachnospirales > Lachnospiraceae > SIG307. The sequence goes on from CAZSQM010000001.1 coordinate 263,524, forward strand.
AAGATTTTTCATGTAATAAACGGTAGAATACAGGAGCAGTAAAGAAAGAAAAAGAGAAACGAGGAGGCTTACCATGAGCAAAGAATATGGAGCAGACCAGATACAGATTTTAGAGGGACTGGAAGCAGTTCGCAAAAGACCGGGAATGTATATCGGAAGTACGTCAATACGCGGTCTTCATCATCTTGTATACGAAATTGTGGACAATGCGGTAGACGAAGCACTGGCCGGGTTTTGTACGGTAATTGATGTTTCCATTAATCCGGACAATTCCATTACCGTTATCGATAACGGCCGCGGCGTTCCGGTAGAGATGAATAAAAAGAAAGGAATCTCTACGGTAGAGGTTGTTTATACGATTCTGCACGCAGGCGGCAAGTTCGGCGGCGGAGCTTATAAAGTGTCCGGCGGATTGCACGGCGTAGGCGCGTCTGTTGTAAATGCTCTTTCAAAGCACATGGAAGTAACGGTAGAACAAAACGGTCACAAATACCGCCAATGTTACGAAAAGGGAAAGCCGGTGACTCCGCTTGAAATAATCGGAGATTCCGACAGAACCGGTACGACGGTTACATTTCTTCCGGATGATACTATTTTCGAGGAAACCGTGTTTGAGTTCGATACTTTGAAGAGCCGTTTAAGAGAGATGGCGTTTCTTACCAAGGGAATTAAAATTATTCTCAGGGATAAGAGAGAGGAAACCGAGAAGGTAAGAGAGTTCCATTACGAGGGCGGTATCCGTGAATATGTGGATTATTTAAACAAAAGCAAAACTCCGCTTTATCCGAGCGTCATTTACTGCGAGGGTACGGTAAACGACGTTTATGTGGAAGTGGCAATGCAGCATAACGACGGTTACAATGAAGGCTGTTACAGCTTTGTAAATAACATTACAACACCGGAGGGCGGTACGCATCTGGCAGGTTTTAAGAATGCGCTGACAAAGACCTTTAACGATTATGCGAGAGCGCAGAAATATTTAAAGGAAAGCGAACAGAATCTGACCGGCGAGGATATCAGAGAAGGTTTAACCGCCATTATCAGTGTAAAGCTCGGCGAACCGCAGTTTGAAGGACAGACAAAGCAGAAGCTCGGAAACAGTGAGGCAAGAGGCGCGGTGGATTCCGTGGTAAGCGAGCAGCTTACTTATTTCTTAGAGCAGAACCCGTCCGTGGCAAAAATTATCTGTGAAAAGGCGGTGCTTGCACAGCGTGCAAGGGACGCCGCAAGAAAAGCAAGAGATTTGACAAGAAGAAAGAATGCCTTAGACGGTATGAGTCTTCCGGGAAAATTAGCCGACTGCTCCGACAGGGACCCGAAGAACTGTGAAATCTATCTGGTAGAGGGAGATTCCGCAGGCGGCTCCGCAAAGACGGCGCGTTCCCGTGCGACACAGGCAATCCTGCCGTTACGCGGTAAGATTTTGAATGTGGAAAAGGCAAGACTGGACCGTATTTTAAGCAGTCAGGAAATTAAGGCAATGATTACGGCATTCGGAACCGGTATTTCGGAGGATTTTGATATCAGTAAACTTCGGTATCACAAGATTATCATTATGACCGATGCCGATGTAGACGGAGCACATATTGACACGCTTCTGCTTACCTTCCTGTACCGCTTTATGCCGGAACTGATTAAGCAGGGTTATGTTTACCTTGCAACGCCTCCTCTTTACAAGGTTGAGAAAAATAAGAGCGTCTGGTATGCGTACAGCGACGAGGAGTTAAACAGTATCCTGTTGGAAATCGGCCGTGACCAGAACAATAAAATACAGCGTTACAAGGGACTTGGAGAGATGGACCCGGAGCAGCTCTGGGAAACTACCATGGACCCGGAAAAGCGTATTTTAAAGAAGGTTTGCATGAACGACGATACCATGTCGGAGTTAGACCTTACCTTTAATGTGTTAATGGGCGATAACGTAGAGCCGCGCCGCGAGTTTATTGAGAAGAATGCAAAGTTTGTAAAGGATTTGGATAAATACTGTTAAGGAAACGGCAGAAGCTGTTAGCCGTATTCACAGGAGGTAGAAATGGACGAACATATCTTTGATAAGATACAGGAGGTTGACCTTCAAAAAACGATGGAAACATCGTATGTAAACTATGCAATGTCGGTTATTGCTTCCCGTGCTCTTCCGGATGCAAGGGACGGCTTAAAGCCGGTACAAAGAAGAATTTTGTACGCGATGATTGAGTTAAACAACGGTCCCGACAAGCCGCACAGAAAGTGTGCGCGTATTGTCGGCGATACAATGGGTAAATATCACCCGCACGGCGACAGCTCCATTTACGGCGCACTTGTAAATATGGCGCAGGAATGGTCTACCCGTTATCCGCTGGTAGACGGTCACGGAAACTTCGGCTCCGTGGACGGCGACGGCGCTGCGGCAATGCGATATACCGAGGCAAGACTGAGTAAAATTTCCATGGAGCTGCTTTCGGATATCAATAAAGATACGGTTGATTTTGACCCGAACTTTGATGAAACGGAAAAGGAGCCGGCAATTTTACCGTCGCGTTTCCCGAATCTTTTAGTCAACGGAACCACCGGTATTGCGGTAGGTATGGCAACCAATATTCCGCCTCACAACTTACGGGAAACCATACAGGCAGTCATCCGCATTATCGATAATAAGGTGGAGGATAAGGATACCTCCGTTGAGGAGCTGCTTGAAATCGTAAAGGGACCGGATTTTCCGACCGGTGCGATGATTCTCGGCACCAGAGGCATTCAGGAAGCATACCGTACCGGACGCGGCAAGATTAAGGTGCGTGCGGTAACGAATATCGAAACCCTTCCGAACGGAAAAAACAGTATTATCGTAACCGAACTTCCGTATATGGTGAATAAGGCAAGATTAATCGAAAAGATTGCGGAGCTTGTCAGAGATAAAAAAATTGACGGTATTACAATGGTGCGGGACGAGTCCGACCGCGAAGGTATGCGTATCTGTATCGAGCTGCGCCGTGACGCCAATGCAAATGTTATTTTAAATCAGCTTTACAAACATACGCAGTTACAGGATACGTTCGGTGTAATTATGCTGGCGCTGGTAGACGGCGAACCGAAGGTGCTTTCCCTGCCGGAAGCATTACAGGTATACTTAAAGCATCAGGAAGAGGTAGTTACCCGCCGTACCCGTTACGATTTAAACAAGGCGGAAGAGCGTGCCCACATTTTAAAGGGCTTGCTGATTGCTTTGGATAATATTGACGAGGTAATTAAGATTGTCCGTAATTCCAAAACGGGACAAGAGGCAAAAGGACGTTTAATCGAACGCTTTGCACTGGATGATGTGCAGGCGCAGGCAATTATTGATATGCGTCTGCGTGCGCTGACCGGTTTGGAACGGGAAAAGATTGAGCAGGAGCATGCGGAACTGATGCAAAAGATTGCAGAGTTTAAGGCAATTCTTGCGGATGAAAAGCTTTTGCTTGGGGTCATCCGTAAGGAAATCGGCGAGATTGCCGATAAATACGGCGACGACCGCAGAACCTCCATCGGTTACGATGAGGAAGATTTTACGGATGAAGACCTGATTCCGAATGAGCTGACCGTCATTGCCATGACGAAGCTCGGTTATATCAAGCGTATGACGGTTGATAATTTCAAGAGTCAGCACCGCGGCGGCAAGGGCATTAAGGGAATGCAGACGATAGATGATGACTATATCGAAGAGCTCTTTATGACAAAAACGCACCATTACATTATGTTCTTTACAAACAAAGGCCGCGTTTACCGCATTAAGGGCTACGAAATACCGGAATCCGGCAGAACGGCAAGAGGTACGGCAATCATCAATCTGTTGCAGCTGTTGCCGGAGGAAAAGATAACGGCTGTCATTACGTTAAAAGAGTTTGATGATGAAAGATACCTGTTTATGACAACCAAGTCCGGTATTGTAAAGAAAACAAAGGTAAAAGAGTATCTGAATATCCGTAAAACAGGTCTTCAGGCAATCAGTCTTCGCGAGGATGACGAATTGATTGAAGTAAAGGCAACAAACGGAGAAAAGGATATTCTTCTGGTAACAAAGTACGGTATGTGTATCCGCTTTAACGAAAAAGATGTGCGTTCTACGGGACGTGTTTCCATGGGCGTAATCGGTATTACTCTGGACGACGGCGACGAGGTTGTTGCCATGCAGATGAATACGCAGGGCGAATATCTTCTGACGGTTTCCGAAAACGGCTACGGCAAGAGAACGGAAATGAGCGAATTCAACGTGCAGCACCGCGGCGGCAAGGGTGTAAAGTGCTATAAGATTATGGAAAAGACGGGAAATCTTGTCGGCGCCAAGGCGGTAGAGGATCATCAGGAGATTATGATTATCACAAATGAGGGCATTATTATCCGAATTGCGGTAAACGATATCAATGTACTCGGACGTATTACCTCCGGTGTGAAGCTCATTAACATGGATACCGAAAACGATATCCGGGTTGCAAGCTTTACGAAGGTTAAGGAAGCAGAAGGAGCCGGAACACAGGAGATTTTCTTAGAGCAGTTGGAAAAGGATATGCGGGAAGAGGACGAGGCGGTAGTTGAGTCCGAGGAACCGGAAGATGAATCGGGAGATGAGCCGGAGGCTCCTGAGGAGTAAGTAGGAAAAGCCGCCGCAGGGAAAGCAGAAAAGTCCATTCCTTGCGGCGGTTATTTTACTTTATAGGAAATGACCGCGCTCGGCGCGAGAATGTGCCGAGGCACATTCTTTTTTAAGAAAGGAAAAAACAATGAGAACAGTGCATACGGACAAAGTGAGGGACGCCATAAAGGAGATGTGTATCGAGGCAAATCTTGTGCTTTCGGGAGATGTAAAGGACCGGATTTGTGCAGCTGCAAAAGCGGAAACTTCCGAATTGGGGAAAAAGATTCTTTCCCAGTTAGAAGAAAATATGGAAATAGCAAAGGCAGAGAGTATTCCGATTTGTCAGGATACCGGTATGGCGGTTATTTTTCTGGAAATCGGGCAGGACGTGCATTTTGAAGGCGATTATATCGAGGATGCCGTAAACGAGGGCGTCAGACGGGGGTATCGGGAGGGGTATCTCAGAAAGTCTGTCGTGGGGGACCCGCTGCTTCGCGTAAATACAAAGGACAATACGCCTGCGATTATTCATACAAGAATTGTTCCGGGAGAGCAGGTAAAGCTTACGGTAGCACCGAAAGGCTTCGGCAGCGAGAATATGAGCCGTGTTTGTATGTTAAAGCCGGCAGACGGTGAGGAGGGAGTAAAAGAAGCCGTGTTGGAAACGGTAAGGCTTGCGGGACCGAATGCCTGTCCGCCGATGGTAGTCGGCGTCGGCATCGGCGGAAGCTTTGAAAAGTGTGCGCTCCTTGCAAAGAAAGCACTGACGAGAAATCTGGAGGTTCGCTCGGAACTGCCGCATATCCGTGCGATGGAGGAGGAGCTTCTTACAAAAATCAATGAGATGAATATCGGACCGGGAGGCTTAGGCGGAAAGACAACGGCCCTCGGAGTGAATATCGAAACGTATCCGACGCATATTGCGGGACTTCCGGTGGCAATCAATATCTGCTGCCATGTAAACCGGCATGTGACGAGGGTGATTTAGGGGAAAACCCGTGCATAACCTGTGGATAACTTTAAATTCGGTGGATAAGTTTAGGAAAAAAGTCCTAGCAATGTGAAAAAGTAATTGCAGTTACGAAAGGAAGTATTACTATGGAAAAGAAAATACGGACGCCGCTTACGAAGGAGCTTGCAAAAACCCTGCATGCGGGAGATTATGTTTATTTAAGCGGTACGATTTATTCCGCAAGGGACGCGGCACATAAGCGTCTGACGGAGAGTCTGGCACGAGGAGAGGAGCTGCCGCTTCCGTTAGAGAATGAAATTATTTATTATTTGGGACCGACGCCGGCGCGTCCGGGCCAGGTGATTGGTTCGGCGGGACCGACAACGGCAAGCCGGATGGACAAGTATGCGCCGCAGCTTCTTGATTTGGGACAGACCGGAATGATAGGAAAGGGGAGGCGTTCGGAAGCGGTGATTGCGTCCATGAAGAAAAATTCCGCGGTATATTTTGCGGCAGTCGGGGGTGCGGGCGCATTGCTTTCCAAGTGTATTAAAAAAGCGGAAATCATTGCTTATGAAGATTTGGGCGCGGAAGCAATTTATAAATTAGAAGTAGAAGAGTTTCCGGTGATTGTGGTAATCGACTGCGAAGGAAACAGTTTATATTGCTGATTCGGAATAGCAAAGAGAAAGGATTTAAAATAAAATTTCAAATAATCGTTGACATTCTATAAAAATCTTGCTATAATGAACAATGCGCTGACGAAAGGATGCGTAAAACTGAATACCTTGGAAGGCACTTCAGAAGTGGAGAAATACTCAAGAGGCTGAAGAGGCGCCCCTGCTAAGGGTGTAGGTCGGGCAACCGGCGCGAGGGTTCAAATCCCTCTTTCTCCGTTCCTTTTTAAGACTTTGAAAAAG
>CAZSQM010000002.1:0-183456 GCA_964609025.1 uncultured Lachnospiraceae bacterium
ATGCCCTATTATATTTCAAATCTGAAATATTTTCAAGCACAATTTCATAAAGTTATCAAAAAAATGAATTACTTGCCGTTCTTTGCTGCCAGAACCTTATCCTGTACGCTCTTCGGTACCTGCTCGTAGGTGGAGAAGAACATGGAATAAGCGCCACGGCCCTGCGTCTTGGAACGAAGGGTGGTGGAGTAGCCGAACATCTCTGCCAGCGGAACAAACGCACGAATTAACTTCGTACCGTTTACATCCTCAGAGCCTTCGATACGACCACGGCGGGAGCTGATATCACCGATAACATCACCCATATAATCTTCCGGAACGGTTACTTCAACTCTCATAATCGGCTCTAAAAGTACCGGAGCAGCCTTCTGCATTGCTTCCTTGAACGCCATGGAACCGGCAATCTTAAATGCCATTTCGTTAGAGTCTACTTCGTGGTAGGAACCGTCGTAGCAGTTTGCATGAACACCGAGTACCGGGAATCCGCCGAGGATACCGCACTTCATAGCGTCCTCAATACCAGCCTGTACTGCCGGGATATATTCCTTCGGAATCGCACCGCCGACAACCGTGTTCTCGAACTCAAAGGTCTTCTCACCGTTGACATCCATCGGTGTGAAGATAACTTTACAGTGTCCGTACTGACCACGACCACCGGACTGCTTTGCATACTTGGAATCGATATTAACTTCCTTCGTAATACCTTCCTTATAAGCAACCTGCGGAGCACCTACGTTAGCTTCAACGTGGAACTCACGAAGCAGACGGTCAACGATAATCTCAAGGTGAAGCTCACCCATACCTGCGATAATCGTCTGTCCGGTTTCCTCGTTGGTGGATACACGGAAGGTCGGATCTTCTTCTGCAAGCTTAGCAAGCGCTTCGCCCATCTTATCCTGACCTGCCTTCGTCTTCGGCTCGATTGCGATATCGATAACCGGTTCCGGGAAATCCATAGACTCTAAGATAACCGGAGCCTTTTCATCACAAATGGTATCGCCGGTCGTCGTAAACTTAAAGCCTACTGCTGCTGCGATATCACCGGAATAAACCTTCTCAAGATCTTCTCTCTTGTTGGCGTGCATCTGTAAGATACGGCCTACACGCTCCTTCTTATTCTTCGTTGCGTTCAGTACATAAGAGCCTGCGTTCATCGTACCGGAGTACACACGGAAGAATGCTAACTTACCTACAAACGGGTCAGCCATAATCTTGAATGCCAGTGCGGCAAACGGCTCGTCATCGGAAGACTTTCTGGTAACTTCGTTGCCGTCTTCGTCAACACCCTTGATGTCCGGAACGTCCGTCGGAGCCGGAAGATACTCGATGATTGCATCCAACAGCTTCTGAACGCCCTTGTTCTTATATGCGGAACCGCAGCAGACCGGAATAATTTCGTTATTGATGGTAGCTGCTCTGAGGGCCTTCTTTAACTGCTCGGTAGACGGCTCTTCGCCCTCTAAATACATCTCAAGAAGTTCGTCGCTGGTTTCGCAGATTTTTTCAATCATCTCTGCTCTGTAAGTTTCGGCCTCTTCCTTCATATCGTCCGGAACTGCCTTGATCTCAATCTGATCGCCCTTATCGTCCAGATAGTAATATGCCTGCATTTCAAACAGGTCGATGATACCCTTAAAGGTATCCTCCTTACCGATCGGGAGCTGCAACGGAACCGGGTTCTTGCCCAATCTCGTCTTAATCATCTCTACTACGTTGTAGAAGTTTGCACCGGAAATGTCCATCTTGTTGACAAATGCCATTCTCGGTACGTTATACTTGTCCGCCTGACGCCATACGGTCTCGGACTGCGGCTCAACGCCGCCCTTTGCGCAGAATACACCGACTGCACTGTCCAGTACACGAAGGGAACGCTCAACCTCTACGGTAAAGTCTACGTGACCAGGGGTATCAATGATGTTGATACGATGCTCTAACGCACCCGGTATCTTCTTGTGCATATACTCCTGCGTCCAGTGACAGGTAGTAGCCGCAGAAGTAATCGTAATACCTCTCTCCTGCTCCTGCTCCATCCAGTCCATGGTTGCAGTACCCTCATGGGTATCACCAATCTTGTGATTTACACCGGTATAGTACAGAATACGCTCGGTAAGAGTCGTCTTACCGGCATCAATATGCGCCATAATACCGATATTTCTAGTTCTCTCTAATGGATATTCTCTTCCAGCCAAGATTTTTTCCTCCTATTCTCAATTCTGGTTCCTAATATGCGATACAAAGCGGGCTTGCACACTTTGAGCGCCGCGTGCGTTTACCGCAGGCAAACAACTCCGTTTCCGCTCGTGTCAGGCCCCCGCGAAGCGTATTTGCTCTATGAAAGCAAATACTACCAGCGATAGTGAGCAAATGCCTTGTTTGCATCTGCCATCTTGTGCATATCTTCTTTTCTCTTTACTGCGGAACCGGTATTGTTAGCGGCATCCATAATCTCGCCTGCAAGTTTGTCCTGCATCGTCTTTTCGCCTCTCTTACGAGAAAACATCGTAAGCCAGCGAAGCGCAAGTGCCTGTCTTCTCTCCGGTCTTACTTCAACCGGAACCTGGTAGGTAGCACCGCCGATACGTCTTGCCTTTACTTCGAGTACAGGCATGATGTTGTTCATTGCCTCTTCGAATACTTCAATGGCATCCTTACCGGTCTTCTCCGCTACGATTTCAAATGCACCGTAAACGATTTTCTGTGCCGTACCCTTTTTACCGTCCAACATAATATTGTTGACAAGCTTTGTCACAACCTTATTGTTGTACAACGGATCTGCCAATACATCTCTCTTTGCAATATGTCCTTTACGTGGCACGTTTCTTCCCTCCTTAATAGCGACCGCCATGCGGTCATTAATTCAACGGTACTCACATTACTGTGTTCGTGCTCAGTTTAATCTATTCTTCAAGGCTGCGCAGCCACCTGCAATCTCTGACGAAAAATTAACCCTCGCACCGTTTGCTGTTTCGCAAACACAATTTGTAATGGAAAACTATTTGTTACTGAGTTTGATTTATTTTGCGTCCTTCGGTCTTTTCGCACCGTACTTGGAACGCGCCTGGCGTCTTTTTGCAACACCTGCGGTATCCAACGTACCTCTTACGATATGATATCTGGTACCCGGAAGGTCCTTTACACGGCCGCCGCGGATTAACACTACGCTATGCTCCTGAAGGTTGTGTCCCTCGCCCGGGATATAGCTGGTTACTTCGATACCGTTGGAAAGACGTACTCTGGCAATCTTTCTTAATGCAGAGTTCGGCTTCTTCGGGGTCGTTGTTCTTACTGCGGTACAAACACCACGCTTCTGCGGGGAAGAAGTATCCGTACTCTTCTTCTGCAAGGAGTTAAAGCCCTTCTGTAAAGCCGGAGCCGTGGACTTCTTCTCCAATACCTTTCTGCCTTTTCTTACTAACTGGTTAAATGTAGGCATTAATTTTTCACCTCCTATAATTTTAGGGAAACTTTGTGGCTGCCTGCAGACTCAAAATCTGCATTTTGAAACACAAAAATAGCCGCGTTTAACACGCGCAAGCTATATTATATCTGCTGTCATTTTACTTGTCAAGCACTTTTTCGCATTTTTTTACTACTTTTTCCCCGCTGTTTTCCCCGTCGAAACCTCTTACTGCTTTGTCCTTTTATAGGCCTGGATTATAATCTGCGGATACTTTTCCCCACGGTACTCGTCCACGGACGGAGAAAAGGCAAGGGTAAGGGTGACCGACTTCATTCCCCGGTACAGACCCTGCACGGTTTCCTCTCCGAATTCCTGTATAAGATATGTTTCAAAGGCATCCGCGTCATTAAAATAAAGCCCGGTCAGCGTCGTCCCCGCCGTATCCGTAAGGCGCAGCCGCAGGGAAGTTCCTTCCTTTCCGATACGCCGCATCTCACTGACACGCACACCGCTTGCGGCAAACAAAGGCTTCGGATTCCCGTTGCCGAAGGGTTCCAGCTTGGACAGCTCGCACAAAAGCTCCTCCGAAATCTCCGAAAACGGAAGCACCGCGTCCAGATAGAGCTTCTGCGTCAGCGCCTCCTCGCTAAGCTGCGCTGCTTCGTTCAGCCGCTGTTCCAACAGTGCAACCTTGTTTTCTTCCAGCGACATCCCCGCTGCCATCGGGTGTCCTCCGAAAGCAAGAAACAGTTCCCTCTGCTCCGAAAGCTTTTCAAACATCGAATATCCTTCAATGGAACGCCCCGAGCCCTTGACGCAGCTCTCTCCCTTCGTCAGCACAATCGTCGGCAGATAAAACCGCTCCCTGACACGTCCTGCCACAATTCCCGCAAGGCTCTCGTGACACTCCGGAAGATACAGTACAAGTACCTGCGCCGGCTTCTCTGCCAGCTTTTCTTCCGCAAGCCCGATTGCTGTTTTCGTTGCCTCCAAAGTCATCTGCTTCCGGGTATCATTCAGTTCCTTCAGCTTCGCCGCTCTTTCCTCCGCCTCCGCCCGGTCTTTGCACAAAAGCAGTTCCAGTCCCAGTAACGCCGTATCCAGTCTTCCCGCAGCATTAAAGCAGGGGCCGATTAAAAATCCGGCATGATATGCGCTGATTTCACGCTCCGCAAGCCCGTATGCGGCAAGCAATGCACGAATGCCGCAATTCTTACAGGTATTGGCACGGGAAAGGCCCTGCGCCACTGCCGCACGGTTCTCGCCGGTCAGTTCCATCACATCGCAGACCGTGGCAAATGCCACCGGCACCAGCAGTTCGGACAGCAGCTCTTCCTTTCCGCTTCCTCCACGAAACAGTTCTCCGGCAGCCGCAAACAACAGGCAGACTACCTTATAAGCCACCATTGCGCCGCAAACGCCGCTCTGCGGATAGGTTTCGCCCGGCTGTTTCGGGTTGACAACGACATTCGCAGGCGGCAAATCATAGCAGAGCACTCCGCCCTCTTTGCGGCACGGAATATCATGGTGGTCCGTTACAACGACCTCCATGCCAAGCTCCCTTGCGCGGGCAATCGGTTCTGCCGCCGCAATTCCGTTGTCACAGGTGAGAAGCAGAGCAATCTCATCCTGCTCTGCTTCTTCTACCATTCGCATATTCATTCCGTAGCCGTCCGCAATGCGGTCCGGTATCCGGTAGTCCACCAACGCCTCCAGGGCGCGGAGCGCTTCATATAACAAATAGGTTGCCATAATGCCGTCCACGTCATAGTCGCCGATAATGCGGATGCGTTTCTTTTTCCTGATTGCACTAAGAAGCAGTTCGCACGCTTTGTCCGCGTTTTTTAATAAAGACGCGTCATGCAGCGCCGCTTCCCGGGGCTGTAAGTACACCCGCGCCCGGTCTGCTTCCGTAAACCCGCGGTTTGCCAGCACCCTGCATACAATTTTCCCGAGGCCTAACTCCCGCTCCAGCGTGGAAATGTCGGCTTTTTTATTTTTCAGTATCCATTCTGTCATTTTGTTCCTCAACTGTCTGTTGTAAATCCGCTTTTTGGGCAGATGCCTTTTTCGCAACTGCCTTCTTTATATATTTTTTAATGATAAGCACCGCTACGGCAATGAGAACTCCCCAGATGAGCAGATACAGGAAGTTCGTCACAAGCCATACCAGAAAATTCGACGCGCCGTCCTGTACGTTATAACAGGTATCGATAAAGCCCTCCTTCATTCTGGAAAACAGGGACGGGTCCTGCTCTACCGGCGTTGTCCGCTTTACTTCCGAAATACTTAAACTTACGGTAGAATAGCTCACCTGATTATCGTACACTCTAAGTCTTGTCGCATAGGACTCGATTTCGTAGCGAAGCTCGGTCAGGTGTTCCTCCAAAGTAAGAATGGTTTCTATGTTCTCTGCCTTTTCCAAAAGCGCCAGAAAACGCTCCTGCTCTATCTGCAACGCTTTCAGACGGCTTTCGGTATCCGCGTACTGTAAGGTCACATTCTCGGCATTTTCCGTTTTGTAAACAACCGTCGCATTCTCGCCTACACCGGAAACAAACTCATCCAGCCTGTTCTGCGGTATGCGCAGTGTGATTTCTGCCGAGCGATATCCGCTGTACTCCGCGTTATCCCCGTAAATCCGGGAATACTCCACATATCCTCCGACCTGTGCTACCTTTCCCTCCAGATAAGAAAGCAGCGTTTCAAATTCCTTGGTCTGAAGCCGCATCGATACGGTACGAATCAGCTTTTCCTCCGCCGAATCATATAACGTCGTTTCTCCGCCTGGTACAGAGGGCGTTTCCATGCTTCCCGAACCTAAACTCCATGCTGACTCTTTTTCAACCTCCCCGATGGCAAAGTCGGCCACCGCACCGGATTGCGTGCTATAAGTATCGTAATATCCGTTTGCTTCCGTTTTCACCGATTCCATCGCTGCATTTTTGCTTCCGCAGCCTCCGAGAAGCAGCACCCCAAGCATCCCCACAGCCATCCAAATTTTCTTTTTCATACAATCTCCTTTCCATGCGCTTTTCTTTCGCATTTGAAACCTTCGAAGGAAATCCCTTCCGGAATTTCTTCCTTCTACCAATTAGACGAGATTTGAAAAAGACCGGTTCCATTTTTTCTATATAGATTCTCGTTTCCCTAATAATCTTTATCGCGCAAAAGACCGTCCTTTGTATAAAACATTCCGGCATTCCACAAGAGCCACTCGTTATATCCGGCAGAGTAGACCGCCGATATCTGGGCTCTGATTTCCTGCGGACCGTATTCCAAATAACGCCCTGCTCCGAGATAGCTTGCCGTAAAATCCTGCAGCCACGGGCGAACCTTGGCACGGTGTTCACCTTCCGGAATGACGGAAAGCTTCTTTACGGAGGCATTCATCTCCATCAGCATCAGCTGAAACGGCTTCTTATCCGGGTAAGACAGCCCGCCGTATCCGAAATTATAGTGGGACGGATACGCCATCGGACAAATATAATCCAAATACCTGCTTAAGCCCACATAGCTCTGACCGATACGCTCTCCGTCGCCGGTACTGTTGATAATGGTTGCGAATACATCTCCGCTGACAAAAACGCCCATCGGCTTTAACTCCTGGCACGCATACTTCACGAATTCCGTAATCGCGTCCATACGGGTCATCCCCTCAGGAATCGTTCCGAAATCCGCCGATGCGAGCGCGGAAGAACTGGAGGTACGCAGATAGTCAAAATTAATTTCGTCAAAGCCGGCCTCCGCCGCCTCCTTTGCAATTCCTACCAGATATTCCCACGCATCTTTGCTGTACGGATTAAGCCACCGCTCCCCGTCGGCATCCACAAAGACCGTACCGTTCTGATTCTTTACCGCCATTTCCGGCCGTTTTTTGGTTACGACCTGATCCTTAAAGGCAACGATACGGGCAATACAATAAATATTATGCTCCTTTAACTTTGCCACAAATTCCGGCAAATTGCCGATATAGGCAACCTCTGCGCCGATTTCGTTTACAAGCGGCTGTTCGGAATCAAAGAGAATATTTCCGGTATCGTCCTTGATATCGATTACCATTGCATTTAATTCCGTTGTATCAAGCAATTCCACTATTTCGTCCAACGTCGGATAATTTCCTCTTCCGAGAAAAGACGTATTTACATAAACACCCTTTGCATCCGTCCATACACGTGTATCAACAAAATCCGACATAAAACCGTCCGGATACCATTCCGTCTCCGGCAAGACCGGTGCTGCGGTAACTCCTGGCGTCACAGTAATCCCGGGAGCTGCCGTCGCCTCGGGCGTCACCTCCGCAGTGCCTTGTTTCTCTTCTTTTTTATCTAAGTTATAATCCGCAATCGCATAGCTTCCTACTCCGACCGCAACGGAGAGGACGAGTACCAAAAGGAACCCAGGCAGGCGGCTGTTTCTCTTTTCCCTGTACATCCTGCCGAAATCCGGCCCGGCGCTCCTTTGTCTGCGGCTTATATAGCTTCGTTTTCTTCTCATGAAATCAGCCCCATCTTTTCCAATACCTTCCGAAATGCCTCCAAATCAATCGGCTTTGCGGCATAGCCTTCGCAGCCGTAATCAAAGGCCGCATGTACCTGCTCCGCGTCGTTAATCGCAGTTGTCATAATCACTTTCGCGCAACGTTCCTCCGGAAGCCCGATTTCCTTTTCCATCTCACGAATCAGCCGCAAGGCCTGTATCCCGTCTAACTGCGGCATCATAATATCCAGACATACCAAATCATAATATTCTTCGTCTTCCAGCGCATAACGGAATGCCTTCACCGCTTCCATACCGTCAACGGTAATATCAACTTCACCGTATTTCTGCAGAAAACGGGAGATACTTTTTCTGCTTGCGTAATCATCTTCTGCTATCAAAACTCTCACGTGCCGCACACTCCTCTCCGGTCATATTTTTAACCGCATAATGAAACTTTGCCGTAAAACGTACTCCGCCCCCTTCTTTACTTTCCGCAGTCAGGCTGCCGCCAAGCTCCTCAAAGCATTTTCTTGCCGCGTCCAGCCCTACCCCTCGGCCCGAGTAATCCCCTCCCGGTTCTCCGGTGGAAAATCCCGGTGCAAATATCACCTCATTCAGCTGCTGTCTGCTTATGGCTTCTCCTTCTTCCAGCAGCCCGAGCGCCGCAGCCTTCTTCGATATTACCTCTGTCCGAAACCCCGCACCGTCATCCTCCACTTCTATTATAACACCGGAACCGTCATCTGTCATACGATATTGTACTAAAATATGTCCCGTCGGCGTTTTTCCCGCCGCAACACGTTCCTTTGGCAGTTCGATTCCGTGGTCTGCACAGTTCCGCAGAAGATGAAGCAGGGCTCCGGAAATCTTACCGAGGCGGTTCCGCTCCACCAAAGTATCTCCGCCGACAATGGTCAGTTCGATTTCTTTTCCCAGGGAATCGCTCATCTCCTCGATGACCCGCCGCAGCTTTACCGTAAGGTGCCCCAGTTGTTCCATGCTCGCCGTTTCCAGCCATGTCCGCAGTTCTTCTAAGACATCCCGCAGTTCCTTCATTTCCGGCGGAATCTGCTCAAGGGAATGCCGGTAGTTTGTTACAAGCTTCGCCTCCGCCTCATTCCCGCGGCGTACAATATTCTGAAGCTCCGCCAGTTCCTCCTCGGAAATCGCAATGGAACGTCTTCTTACCGGAACCCCGGGGCCGGTCTGTACCGCCTCGCCTCTCCACTCGGTTTTCTCCGGTTTCTCTCCGGCAGCATCCGGCGCGATATAAAAGCGCTGCTTTCCTTCCCCGGAGTTTTTCTCTTTTTCCTGTTCTTCCCCGGTACTTACCTGCGCCAGATAAGCAAGAATTTCCTGTTCGACCGCCTTCCCGTCCCCCTCCGGCATTCCGCCGTTTTCTAAGATTTTTAATTCCGATTCGACATAGACAAACAAGTGCCGAAGCTGTTCCGTTAAAGAATCACAGGGAATCTCTGTTTTCCGGCTTCGGTAATACGAAAGAAGCTGTTCAAATGCCCTTACGGGAGCGGCGAGTCCTTCATACAGCATCATGGTGGCATCGCCTTTTAACGTATGCGTAATACGAAACAGTTCGTTGAGCGCTTCCGGCGTATAGCTGCCGTACTGCCGCGCCGCTTCCTCCACCGCCGCATAATCCTGCAAAAGATTACCGCACTCCTCCAAGAACAGTTCTGTCATTGAATCATAATTTGCCATACCTGCTCCTTCCGGCAAGCTATCGTTTCAGCTGCCTTTGTACTTTTTCTATGATTTCAACAATATCGGGGTCAAACATTTTTCCGCTTTCTTCCCGGATAATCCGCATGCTTTCCTCATGGGAATAAGCCGGCTTATAACAGCGCTCGCCCACCAGAGAATCATATACGTCCACAATTGCCATGATTCTTGCCGCAAGCGGTATCTCCGTGCCGGACAGGCCCTTCGGATAACCGGTTCCGTCCCACCTTTCATGGTGATAATAGGCAATGTCGACCGCCATCGCCATCATCTTGTTCTCGCTGTTTAAATCCGCAATCTCCTGCAATGTTTTTGCGCCGATTTCCGCATGCGTTTCAATAATGGCGCGTTCCTCCGGCGTTAATTTCCCCGGCTTTAACAAAATCCGGTCACTGATTGCAATCTTCCCGATGTCATGCAGGGTTGACGCCATTTCAATCGTATCGATAAACTCATTGTCAATCTGCTTTTCAAACTTCGGGGAAAGCTGCAAACTCATGGCAAGCATTCTACAGTTCTTACCGATGTTTTTCAAATGCTGCCCCGCACCGTCGTCCCGTGCCTCGGACAGCTTCGCAAGCGCATATACAATCGTTTTATGCTGCTCGGTAATCCGGTTCATCTGGTCCTGAATCAGCTTATACAGGCGCTTGTTGTAACTCTCCAGTTCCTGCTGCATCCGGTAATTTTTCAGGTGGGTGTTAATCCGCATCGTCACCTCTTCCTGTTCGAAGGGCTTCACAATAAAGTCCACCGCACCGAGATGAAAGCCGCGGATTTTATCCTGTGTTGACGCAAGCGCCGTGACAAAAATAACCGGAATCGCCCTTGTCCTCACATCCTTTTTTAACATGGCACAATACTCAAACCCATCCATTTCCGGCATCGTGATATCCAGCAAAATTAAATGCGGCAGCATCGCGTCGATTGCCTGCATGGCCTGTTTTACGCTCGTAACAGGCCTGGCAAGGAACCCCGCCTTACGTACCATCTCCGTCAGCGCCACCAGATTTGCCCTGACGTCGTCCACAATTAATATGTTTGCTTCCTGATCCAAAACCTCTCCCATGTTCATCCGATTTGCCCCTCCACTAAATTCCGCAGCTCATTCAGAAGCACCGTGGTTTTTTCTGCGTCCTCCCGGCGTACCGCCAGTTCCAGACGGAATGCCTTCTTTGCCAGTTTCTCGTTTTCTTCCGGCATCCGCTGCCGAATCATTCCCGCAAAGGTTTCCGCCTTCTCCCAGGTCCCGAGTTCCACACAAAGCTCCAGCTTTTCCATTGCGTCCGCGATTTCTTTTTTATTATCTTCCGGCGCTTTGGCGGACGGCAGGGAATTTTCCGTAAACTCCAGACACTTCATCCGTTCCTGCGGCGGGTTCCCGTCTTCCGCCGTCTTTAACCGTACCGAGAAGGAAAACGTGCTTCCTTTCCCTTTTTCACTGTTTATCTGAATGGAACCGTTCATCAGTTCCACCAGTTCCTTACAAATCGCAAGCCCCAGACCCGTGCCCCCAAACCTTCTGGTAATCGAGCCGTCCACTTGGGAAAACCTTTGAAACAGTCTGTCTCTTTCCTCCGGGGAAATACCGATTCCCGTATCGGACACCACAAACAAAAGCTCGGTTTCCTCCGCATCGCACTGTGTCACCGCCGCTTCAAAATCAATATGTCCCACCGTTGTAAACTTAATCGCATTGGAAAACAGATTGTTCAGCACCTGTCCCAGACGCAACTCGTCCCCGATTACCCGTACCGGAACATCCTGCGCAACATGGGCAGTCAGCTTCAGACCGCGTTCTCCGATACGAAGGGAATGAAATGCAAGGGTTTCCTTAATGAAACGGTGCAAATCAAACTCCCGCTTTTCCAATACCAGCTTTCCCGACTCTATCTTGGAAAAATCCAGCAAATCATTTATAATTTTCGTCATATTGTTGCTGCACCGCGTAATAATATTCACGGTTTCCACCTGGGCAGGCGTAAGCGGCGTATCCAGAAGATTCTCCGCAAGCCCCTTAATGCCGTTAATCGGGGTACGCAGTTCATGCGTCACATTCGCAACAAATTCGCTCTTTACCTTTGCCGCCTCTTCTAACTCCTCCATTGCCTTTCTGCGTGCGTTCAAGGCTTCCGAGAGCTTGGTAATATCCCGCGCGCAGCAGGCAAAGCCCTGCTCCGTTTCTTCCTCCCAGACAATCCTCCGGCACATAACCGGAAAACAGGTTTCATTTCTGCGGTAGAAAACAGTTTCCGCGTCTTCGCCGTCTTTTCCGTCAAACACAATCCGTCCTTCGTTATTACGCTCAAATAAAAGCGGCAGAAGCTTACAGATATCCGTTCCGGCCAATCCCTCCGGATGCCCGGTTCCCTGAATTGCCGCCCGGTTCGCTTCCGTGACATACCCGTTCTTATCGCAGATTATCATATATTCCTGACAGGAATCAAACAAATGCCGATACCGATTCAAGCAAGGCGCCCCTTTCCTTTTCGGAATAACCCACGCCCACACTTTCTATCTTATTGCAATCCTGCAATTTTGTCAATCTTTTTTAGAATTCCGACGAAATTTTCTATAAATAGAGGTGCTGTACGCATCCAGGGCAGTGCTTATATTTCCTATAAAGTTTCGGGTGTCACAAGGGGGCTTCCGATTACGGAACTTTGCGCAGGAGAAAGAGTCCTCTCTCTGGTTTCGGATATAAGTCTTTCTAATTGCTCCGGCAAAATTGTTAAATAGTAACGCAACCGTCCTCTACGCGCCCTCCGTGGCGCGTGTCGGTCTTGCCCGGACGTCCTGTCCGGGCATTGCTGATACCAGGCGGAGCAATAAGAAAGTCTAATCTCCTGCACAACGTTCAAGGACTCTTTCTCCTGTGCAAAGTTCCTTTCGTATCAGAATGCGTTTTGCCACCCGAATCCTATAAAAAAACATCTGCCCGGTTGCAACAACCAAAAAGCAGATGCCTTTTCCTCTTATGTTGTTTGGAAGAAGCCGAAACAACCGGCCCTTCTTTCACGAATTACGCATTGACGCCGCAGCACTTTTTGTACTTCTTACCGGAGCCGCAAGGACACGGATCGTTACGGCCGATTTTCTTCTCCTTACGAACCGTACCGGACTTCTTCTGCTCAAGATAAAGCTCTTTTCTGCGCTTCTCCGTCAGAATGCTGTCCCACTGAGGAAGGTTATACAGCCAGTCGGCGCCGGCGCCTACCATGTTATAGTAAAGCTTTTCGTTATCAAAATCCAGACTGACCTGCGTATCCTCCGTCATCTCCTCAATCGGATTCGGGGTAACAAGGCTTTCGTTGATCCCGTCCAGAAAACCGGTCATTATCTGAATCGTAGTGTCATACTTTGCCGCAAGCTCTGCCAACGTACCGCTTTCTACCATATCCGGATTAGAAAGAAGCTGCTCGTAAATTCCTTTTTCAATTACAAAGTAATTATTCCAGAATGCCTTTCCCTCTTTTGAATTGATGTCAAGTGAGTATGCGCTTTCGCGCCATTCCTGTAATAAGCTCATAATCTCGTTCCTTTCGAAAAAATAAATTCTTTTGTATAAACCATGAAATACCGGTCATACTATTCTCAGGTACATCATTCCGATGTAAAAAGCGGAATCCTGTACAATCCGGCAAAAGCCGGAACGCTTCTTTTCTGATTCCCCCTCGGAAAAGAAAGTTTACAAAAGAAAGCAAAAAACTTATCCTCCCCTTTTATATCGGACAAAGACTGTTATTCGAAGAATAACGGTCTTTGTTTATTTTACCCGCATGCAGCGGATTTGTCAAGTCTGCGCCGTAATCCCGATTTTACCTATTTTAAAAATCCGTTTACGATCTGCGCCTCGGCTTCTTCCTCCGTCAGTCCCAACGTCATCAGTTTAATAATCTGCTCTCCCGCAATTTTCCCGATGGCCGCCTCGTGAATCAGACTTGCTTCCAGATGGTTTGCCGTAATTTCCGGGATTGCGCTTACGCTCGCGGAATCCATAATAATCGCGTCGCATTCGGTATGACCCGCACAGGCGTTGTTTCCGTTGATTTTTGATAAAAACACCTGATGGGAAGCATCCTTTGCCACGGAACGGGAAATCACATTAGCGGAGGAGCCCGCGCCGTTTAAGTCCACCGTAAACTCGGTCTGTGCGGTCTGCTTTCCGTGGGTCATAAGCTTCTCTCGGATTACAATGGAAGCACCTTCGCCCAGTACCGCCTTCGTTACGCGTCTTGTAGAATCCACGCCCTTAATCTGCACCGTATCCATTTCCATGTAAGCACCCTCGTCAAGCGTCGCTTCCGTTGTCGGATTCATAATGCGCTCTCCGGTGCCTTCGCCGCTGCCGTAATGCTTTTCCACATACTTTATCTTCGCATTCTTTTTTAAAAAGAAGCGATGAATGCCGGAATGTTCCGAATCCGCGTCGCCGCCGTTGTGAATCCCGCAGCCGGCGACAATCGTCACGTCACAGTCCTCGCCGATGTAGAAATCATTGTAAACACATTCCTTTAACCCGGACTGGCTTAACAGCACCGGAATATGGACGCTCTCGTTTTTTGTTCCCGGCTTAATGATAATGTCAATGCCGGACACGTCGGTTTTCGGCACAATATCAATATTGGCGGTCGTGTTTCTGCCGCCCAGTTCTCCGTTAATCCGCAGATTATAAGCGCCCGCAGGCACCTCATGGAGCCCTGCGACCTGTTCTAATAACGTTTTTTGTATTTCATCCATCGTCCGCACTCTTTCCTTTCCCTTATTTCTGCTTCGGGCATGCCCCCGCCGTATTTAAAAGCTCCGGAAGAATTTCTTCCTTGGTTCCGATACGGCTCAATTCTCCGCCCGCAATTACAACAATCCTGTCCGCAATATTTAAAATCCGCTCCTGATGGGAAATAATCAGAATGGAACCCTGTATTTTATCATGCATTTCTTCAAAGACACGAATCAGGTTCTGGAAGCTCCACAAATCGATTCCCGCTTCCGGCTCGTCAAAAATGGAAAGCTTCGTCCCCCTTGCCATGACCGTCGCAATCTCAATCCGCTTTAATTCACCGCCGGACAGACTTGCATTCACCTCACGGTTCACATAATCCCTCGCGCAAAGCCCCACTTCGGAAAGGTAATCACAGACCTCTCCGGTACTGAGCTTCCTTCCTGCCGCCAACGCAATCAAATCCTTTACGGTAATTCCCTTAAAGCGCACCGGCTGCTGAAACGCAAAGCTGATTCCACGTCTTGCCCGCTCGGTAACGGAAAGCTCCGTGATATCCTCGCCGTCCAAAATTATCCGACCCTCCGTCGGCCGGATAATTCCCGCCAGTACCTTTGCCAACGTCGATTTTCCTCCGCCGTTCGGTCCAGTAATCGCCACAAAGCGTTCTTCGATTGTCAGACTGATATTTTTTAAAATTTCTTTTTCCGCGCTGTCCTGCTCCACGCGGTAAGAAACATTCCTTAACTCAAGCATCGCAAAGTATCCTTTCTCTTTCCGTTTGGCATTCCCCCTTCCCCACACTCTTTATAGTATATCCGCAGAACTTCTTTTTGTAAAGAGGTTCCTCGAATTTTGCGAAAGGCTTCCGCCAGGAGTTCCATTCATTACAATTTTATTAAATCTCCCGATTTTCTTGCAGTATCCCGTGCTTTTTGTTATACTGTTCTGTGGGCAAAACACTGGGTTTGTCTGATTATTCTGCCACAGAAAGGGGATGCGCCATGCCGGACTCTTATCAAATCGTTTACCGCGGCGGCACGGGAGAAATCGTAGAAAAGAAATCCCGTTTTATTGCTACTGTGATTCCGATTGCAACCGAAGAAGACGCTCTTGCCTTTATTGAACAGAAGAAAAAACAGTATTGGGACGCGTCCCATAACTGCTCTGCCTATACCCTCGGTACGCGGCACGAAACCGCGCGTTGCAGCGACGACGGCGAACCGCAAAAAACCGCGGGCAGGCCTATGTTAGACGTTTTACTGACAGAAGATATTCACAACGTATGTATTGTTGTTACCCGGTATTTCGGCGGAACGCTTCTCGGCACCGGCGGTCTGGTGCGCGCTTATCAGGCGGCCGCAAAAGCGGGACTTGCGGCAAGTACGATTGTCACCAAGCGGTACGGAATTCCCGTTACGGTTGTTACCGATTATAACAGCATCGGCAAATTGCAGTATATTATCGCCCAAATGGAGCTATTTACGCAGGAGGTGTCTTATACGGACACCGTAACCGTTACCGTACTGACTACAAATGAAAACCGTCAGGCCTTCGAGAAAAAAGTAACCGAGGCAACCTCCGGCAAAGCGGTCATTACCGAGCGGGATGCCGTCTGGTTCTGCGAAGCCGACGGAGAACTTGTTTTCCTCTCCGTATAAGTTTTTTGATTACGGATATGCTTTTATAAATGCTTTTCACAGGTTTTCATAGAAAGGACTTACAATGAATTTCAGCAAAGACGAAACAAACCAGAAGATTCACAATCTAAAATCAAGCGGCAAACGGCTTTCCACGAAACTGAACGTCAACATATTCCGTCTTTTCCTCATTGGCATCATCTTTGTGGCAGTCATCGGTGTGGCCGCCGTTGCGGGTATTGTCAACGGCCTTTCCGCCACCGTGCCGAGCATTGACCTGATTAATGTCGTACCGACCGGCTACGCTTCCAACACCTACTATCGGGACGGTTCCCACGCGGAAACCCTTGCCGGTGTCGAGGCAAACCGCGACTACGTTTCCATCGACGAGCTTCCGGAACACATTAAATATGCTTTTGTTGCTATGGAGGACGAGCGTTTTTATGAGCACAACGGTATTGATATGCGCGGTATTATGCGTGCGCTGGTTTCCAACCTGACAACCGGAAGTCTGGATTACGGTGCCAGCACAATTACGCAGCAGCTTTTGAAAAACCAGGTATTCGGCGGCGGCAACGAAGACAACCCGTTTGTAAAGCTGTCCCGAAAGATACAGGAGCAGTTCCTCGCCGTGGAATTGGAAAATAAATTATCCAAAGACACGATTCTCGAATACTACATCAATACCGTAAACTACGGCAATACCGCCTACGGCATTCAGACCGCGGCACAGATTTACTTTAACAAAGACGCAAAGGATTTGACCATATCGGAAGTTGCCGTATTGGCGGCAATTCCCTGGTCCCCGACCTACCAGAATCCGATTAATTACCCGGAGGATAATGCACGGCGCCGTAACGATTGTTTAGTGCTGATGCTGGAAAACGGCTTCTGTACGCAGGAGGAATACGACGAAGCTATGGCAGATGACCCGTACAGCCGTATCCAGCTGGTTGCCGAGGAAAAGAACGAAACTTCCTATTACAGTTACTTTACCGACGCTGTAATCGACGCGGTCATTAACGATTTGGTAGAACGAAAGGGCTACACGCAGGCGCAGGCAACCTCTATGGTTTATACCAGCGGTCTGAGCATTTACACAACGCAGGACCGCACGATACAGGATATCTGCGACGATGTTTATACGGATGAGTCCATGTTTCCCGCGTTCGGTACGGGTGCAGGCGAGGGTTCTCTTTACGAATTAAGCTATGCTCTCTCCGTGCAGAAAGCGGACGGCACTACCATCCACTATCAGCTGTCCGATTTGATTTCCTATTTCGATCGTTTTAAAAATGACCGTTCCGTGATTGTACAACTAAACCAAGGCGTGTATCAGCTTCTTTGTGCCAGCGACGAATCCATGACCGCATATCTGGATGAGTTTTATGCCGCGCATGTAGAGGAAGGCGATGAAGAAAACGGCATTACCGGTGACACTGTTCTTGGTGAACGGCGCACCTTTACCGCGCAGCCGCAGTCTTCTTTCTGTCTGATGAACCACAATACCGGCGAGGTACTTGCTCTCGTCGGCGGCAGAGGCGAAAAGACCGGCAGCCGTACCTTAAACCGTGCAACGACAGCGACCCGTGCCGTCGGTTCTACCTTTAAGGTGCTTGCGGCCTTTCTTCCGGCAATCGACAGCGCAGGCATGACCCTTGCCACCCCGATTGACGACCGGCCTTACTACTACCCGAACACCCAGAAGGAGGTTATCAACTGGTGGGCAAAAGGAAACAAGGAGTTCTTTAACGGACCGTTTTACGGTCTGAACACGATACGGCGCGGCATTTCCTACTCTATGAACGTTATCGCGGTACGGACGTTAGAGATGGTTTCTCCGCAGATTTCCTTTAATTACTTAAAGAAGCTCGGGTTCAGCACATTGGTCGAGTCCCGCTACGATGAAACCACGGGAAAAACTTACTCCGACATCAACCTTTCCCTCGCCCTCGGCGGCCTGACGGACGGCGTTACGAACTTAGAGCTTACCGCTGCTTACGCAACCATTGCAAACGGCGGCGTATACAATAAACCGTATCTGTATACCAAGGTATTGGACCATGACGGACGCGTACTGTTATCCAATGAGCCGGAGTCCTCGCAGGTAATTAAAACCTCCACCGCTTATCTTTTGACGAGTGCAATGGTGGATACCGTTTCCGGCGGTGCCGGCGTAGGCACGGGCAGTCGCCTCCGTTTTAAAGATTATAAGATGCCGGTTGCCGGAAAGACCGGTACCGCTTCCAACAATAACGACCTCTGGTTCTGCGGCTATACCCCGTACTACACCGCTTCTATCTGGTCCGGCTTCGATAACAATTTTTCGCAGATTGACCAGAGCTACCAGCAGGATATCTGGCGTACCATTATGGAGCGTGTTCATGCCGCTTTGGCGCTTCCGTACAAGGAATTTACCGTTCCGGATTCGATCGTCACCGCAAAGATTTGTACCAAATCCGGCAAGCTTGCCGTTGACGGCGTCTGCGACGCCGCGGAAGGCGGTTCCACCGTCCGCACGGAGTATTTTGCCAAAGGAACGGTGCCGCTTGAAAAATGCGATGTTCACATCAAGGCATCCATCTGCTCGGAAACCGGGAAGCTTGCCGGCGCAGGCTGCCCTGCGGAGCTTGTTACAGAGAAAGTATTGCTGCTGAAAAATGAAATTGAATTATTGGATTGGGAAGGAAATGTAATCGAATATGTGACCTCCGATACGCCGAATCTCCTCCCGACCGGAGAAGACGCCCTTTGTACGGTTCACAATGACGTAACGCCGACGCCTGACCCGACCAATCCAAACCTTACCCCGACGCCGGGCGGCACGGAAACACCGATACCGACAGAGCCGACTCTAACCGGCACGCCGACTCCGGTTCCGACCAACCCACCGGTACAGGCGCCGGAGGAGGAAGCAACGGAAGAGGAAGAGCTTTCCCCTACGCCGACCTTGCCTCCGTCGCCGACTGTTATTCCTATTATTTTCTATTAACACGTTTACGAACCGAAAGGAGCTTTACGAATGAAACCGATTGCCAGCTTTACAATTAATCACCTGACCTTATTACCGGGAGTCTATGTTTCCAGAAAAGATACCGTCAAAGATACGGTTATCACCACGTTTGACATCCGTATTACCCGTCCGAATACGGAACCGGTAATGAATACCGCAGAGGTGCATACCATAGAACACCTTGGAGCCACCTTTCTGCGGAATCACCCGGAATTCGGTTCCCGGGTTGTCTACTTCGGACCGATGGGCTGCCGGACCGGTTTCTATCTCCTGCTTGCGGGAGATTTCGAATCCGCCGACATTCTGCCGCTGCTGCGGGAATTATTTACCTTTATCCGCGATTACAAAGGCGAGGTTCCGGGGGCTTCCGCCATCGCCTGCGGCAATTACCTCGATATGAATCTGCCGATGGCAAACTACTACGGCGACCGCTTCCTGCGGGAAGTCTTAGACGGGATTACCGAAGAACGGCTGCACTATCCGGAATAAAGTGCCCGCATCCCAAGAAAAAGGGGCTGTCGCATCAATGAAATGCGCGGCCCCACTCTTGCGATTAGGGAATATGCTCATAAAAAGTTGCAGAAATTCATCTGTTTTTTCAAAGCGCAACGCTTCGTCAAACTTCCTCTAAAAGCAGCTAAGCCGCTCAGGTGCGGCCTCGCGCCTAAGCTGTTCTAAGAGGTGATTTTGACTCAGCTAAAAACGCGGTCCTTCGGACAAATTCAAAAGCAGATGAATCTCTGCAACTTTTTAACAACAGTGTCCCGTCAATCGCAAGAGTACGCCACGCCCGAGCCACCGCGCATTTCATTGATGCGACAGCACCTTTCTTATACTTAATTCTCGCTAAACTCTACCGTTACCGCTCCGGAGCCGCTGTCGAACCGCAGTTCTCCGCATACATTGCTTCCGTAGCTGCCGTCCTGAAGCTTTCTTCCGTTGACCCGAAATGCTCCCGAACCACAGTCTGCCACAATCCGGTAATCCGCCTCCCTGCCGTCCAGGTGCAGCGTAACCTTGCCGCTTCCGCTGTCAAAATCACAGACCCCGGTCAGTTTTCCTGTCAGGGTAATGCTACCCGAACCGCTCTCAACCTCTGCATTCTCCGCGGTAACACCGGTCAGTTCCACTGCTCCCGAGCCGCTGTTCAAGCGCAGCTTTCCAAGTTCTGCGCTCTCTATAAAGATTCTTCCGGAGCCGCTGTCGATTCCTGTGGACTGTGCATACAGCTCCTTTCCGTATACCCTGCCGGAGCCGCTGTCAATGCTACATTGTTCTGCATGTATGCCTTGCAGGGAAACAGCTCCGGAACCGCTGTTAATTCTAAGCTCGCTCACCGTCAGGTCCGTAACGGTTGCCGAACCGCTGCCGCTGTTCACCTCCACCTGCTTCGGAACATAGCCCTCCGGCACGGTTAGCGTCACCTTTTCCTCCCTGACGCCTCCGTCAAAAATATGAAAAACCCAACGGAAAACTTCGCTTTCCGAGCTTTTCAGACTGAGTTTGCCGTCCTTACAACGAAGTTCATACTCCTCGGTTACATTTTCCGCATGCACGGAAAGCTCAGCTCCCTGCTTTATTACAATCTCCGCCGGACAGTCAATCAGAATACGTTCAATCCCCAGTTCCTCTATCTCCTCCTTTGTATAGCTTTCAAAAAGCTCCACCCGTTCCTTCTCGCCGTAAGTGATTCCGCCGATTGATATCTCTGCCGTTCCTGCCACAACCGCAAGCAGAGCCGCCGCTATGGACGCAAAAATGGTAACGGAAAGAAAAATTGCAAATGCCATTGCACAATATTTGATTACCTTTTGTATTCCCTTCATTTGATATCAACACCTCCAAACATACATAGTGCATTTACATAGAGTACCGGCCGTCCGGCATGATTCTCCACATGGCTTTTTGCGCCGCCGAAAAGTGCCGTGCGCTTTACCTTTACATTCACATCTGCCGGAACCTTAATGTCAACTCCGCCGAAAATGCTGACAGCCTCAATCACCGCCCCGTCTTCTATCACCGCATTTCTCAAATCCAAATCCAGTCCGCCGAACACCGCTTCTGCGGCGCAACCTTCAAACGCCGTGCTCTCCGACGGCGCAACGGCATTTCCCGCAAAGGTTGCCGTGTATGCCTGTTTTCCGTTATAATGATGCCGCGTGCCCGCAAACAGGCTTCCGAACAGGACAAACAGCCCAATGATAAAGAAAATTGCCGGTATCAGCAGCTTTGCAATCACATTTCCCGCTATCACGTTGTTTCTCTCCAGTAACAGCAGAATCCCGCATAACATTATAATCGTATTTACCGGCCCCGGACCGTTTTTTATCATACCGATAAAGCACGGAAAAATAATGAGCAGTGTCCACCAGCCCGGAAAAAACACGGAAAATTCCCAAAAGCCCATGACCTTACCGCCCACTACAATACCTACCGCAATCAGCACCAGCCCCCACAAAATATTCGCTATCTTTTCTCTCATGTCTTAAAAGCCCCTTTCTGCAATTTCTGACTTCGGTTTCATTGTAACCTATCCCACGCCTCAGTTCAAGTTAGAATCAAATTAGTTTTTTCTAATCGTTTTTTAATCTTTGCGCACTTAAAAAGCAACGAAAACCCTTGAAAATCAAGGGTTTTCTCATTTTCCGTGTTGCTAGTTTGTTGCTATTTATGTACCTAAATAGCAACAAATAACAATCAATTTTTACTGAATTACCACCCAGCTTCCCGGACTTCCCTTCGTTTTGGTAACATTCACTGCTTTTCCGTATACCTTATACACTATGTACTTTCCAGGCACAACACGATTTCGCACGTCTTTTCCGGCAACCGCATCTGCCGCTGTGTTATGTCCGGTCAGCTCTTTGGCTATCTGCACCGTGTCACCAGCCGCAAGCGGCTTGTCCATCTGCTCAATCCAATCCGGAATGCCATAAAAGCTCCACTCGCTCGCAACAAACTTTCTGTATTCGCATCCGTTCCACATCTCGAACAGCATTCCGTCACCTGTATAGATTGCCACATGGACTATCTTACCGCTTTCCTGCCGGAAAATCAAGCACACGACTTTCTCCGGCATCTTTTCGACATTGCCCTTTTCGATACACTCGGAGTAGTATCCTTCGGCTGTGTTGTCCTTTCCGGATAAAGGATGCAGGAACCCGCTACAATCTGCCCCTATTTTTCCCTCTACATCTTCAAGCGATATGTTTTTATAGTTCTCCGTTCCGAATCTCGATTTGAGCGACTCAATCAGGTCCTCTGTGATGATTTCCACATCTGCTCCCCAAAGGTACACCGAGCCTGCTGCCCGCATCATCTTCCCATAACGAATAACCCCGGATGCACTAACCTTACTCATTGCTATCACCATCCTTTTTCTCTGTCTGTTCCTTCGATTTCTGTGCCTGCGTCCCAAAGTAGAACGAAACAATTACTGTGAATACTGTCAAAAAGTCCTGCCCCGTAATGCGCCCTGTCAGCGCAAGCGCGGCGAATACGATTGTCATCACTATCGTAACAATGCTCTTTACGTCAATCAGCCTTGCAATTTTCTCTCTCATGTTTCTCTCCCTTCTCCGGCGGCTCCGTCGGAAGCGCCATGATCTCCTCGTACAACTTCGTACCTACTCCGTTGCCTTTTAGCGCGTGATACTGCTTATAGATGTCCTCGATTGACTGTTTTACATAGATAGGACAATACTCCTTATCATCGTGGTATTTGTTGTATACACGGATTATCTCCGCCCGTAGCAAGGCTCGGATACCCGCGCGACTCGCCCTCACTTGGGCGTACAGGTATCCAATCACCGGCGCTGCGGCAGCACATATCCATCCAGGCCATGATTCTGCAATATAATCCATCAATACTTTCATGGTCTTTCTCCCTTCTGCAAACTGCACAAAAGATAATCCCTTTCTTTCGTGGATTATCTTTTGTGCGTTCTTTTCTTACTCCGTTACAAGGTCTCCCTTGCCTGCATCAATCAGAATTTCTCTGACGTCCGCTTTAAGGCGCGCCGGTACATCTGCATAATCCTTCTTTCCGGCCAAAATCTGATTTGCCCACAGAAGTGCTACCATCGTATCTCCCTCCTTTCCGAAAAGTAATCTAAAGATAAGTCTACGCATAGACAATCTCCGACATTTCCAAGATGCAGCTTTCCAATAATGATACAGTATCAGCGAGCACCGCATTATCAGCTTCTAACCTTGCAATACGATCCTCCGGTGCTTCATACGGAATATACTCTGTATTCTTCACGAAACTTCCGTTTTCATAAAAATACTTTCCTTCTTCATAGTCTGCCGGAAGCGTTGCTCCTTCGACAAGCGAAAATCCATCGTCTATTACATAATGCATCAGCTTGTCCTCGGAATCGGCAAGCCGCCACTTTTTAAACGGCTCGTCATATACGCCATAGGATATTTTTTCCGCTACCGCAACAATGTTTTTCCCTTTAACCAAAATATTCATCTTGTTTGTTCCTTTCTATTCTGAATAATATCCTCCGCCGTCTATACCGTAACATCCGCAAGCCATAGACATTGACCCGCTCATTGTTATGTCAACCGTAGTCCATGTTTCTCCAAAATCATCCGTATAGGTACAACGCATAGTATATACGTCAATATTACTTCTTCCCATAATAACAACTCTGCTTCCACCGTCCCAAGCGCACGCGAATATGGTATATGTGGATACGATTGGATTAGGGAAAGTTGTTTTCTGCACGTATGTTTTGTTACTCACAAGATAAGTAGCTTTTCCACTTGTCACGAGCAACAGCCCATTGCTTGTGCCAACTGCATAACTCAAACTTGCCGCAATGGAAATGATCTGCGTTAAGCCCCCGGAATCGTTTGTATTGTATACCACTGTCGGAGTTCCGGAGTTCTCCTGTTCCAAAACGTAAAGTACGCCGCCGCAGATATACAGCGCTCCCTTACTTGGATTCCAGCTCTTGTATATACGTGTAAAAGTTCCTCCCGTCATAGACTCCACTTTGAACACACCTGTGATACGTTCAAATAGAAAATAATATGCAGCAGTCCCTCCGACAACACAATACTGGAAATCAAGAGGTTTATATGCGCTGGAATCTGAAATGTATGTAGAAAGGTTCAATGTGATTCCTTCCCATGTTACGCCGTCTTTTGTACGCCATATCCAATCGCTGCTAGAAGACACATATCCAAAAGCATATACATACCCGTCATTGCAGTACCGAAGCAGGCAAATTGTCCTATCAAAAGTATGCGAAAGCGTCCACGCGATACCGTCCTCGGAGTAGTATACCTTCGTTCCTGACGAAAAAAAGTATTTTCCAAGTCCAAATGTGCAACTATCTGAACTTGTAGCAGGAATACTCCCTTCGTCCCACGCGATACCATCCTCGGAATATCCGGTAACCGAACTCCTGGTAAGTGCAAGATACTTCGGTGTGAATCCGCTCCATATTAGCTGCGCCTTATCGTTTTCATCTCCTACAAATATTTTGACAACGCTTTGTGCCTTATCGTTTTCATCTCCTGCAAACCCCTTACTAATTTGATACGCCTTTGATGTTAAACCTCCATAACCCGCCATAACACACCTCCTATACTTTCTTGATTACAAAGTACAGCGAGCCAGTTGCAAGTGTTGAAACTCCGGCTTCTAAGTCAGTTTCGCTTATGGTAATATCGCGGACCTGCGCATTCCCAAGCGTCTCCGCCGCAGTTGCGTTTGCCTGTACCCGTCCCGCAAGCATCCCCGCCGTAATAGTACTCGCCGCCTGGTAATGTGACTTCGGCGTCCTCGCGTCTGATAATCTGCTGTCGTTTCCCGCACATGCTGTACCTGCTGAATTTCCAATTTTCAGGTGACCTAACACAGAGTCGGTTCCTTCGGTTGTTCTATGTGTTATGAAATCCGCAATCGCCTTTGCAATCTTACTCATAAGCTTAGACTGCTTTTCCCCGGTTGCAATATTCTCAAGTGTGGATGATTCCGCGAATTTTACTGTTGTGTCGCTTCCGTCGCCAGTCGTGTCAAGCTTCTTTTTCAGCGTTTCTTCACTTGCAGGGTCTCCCTGCGGACCTTTTAAATTCCCAACATGGACCCATGTTGCTACTTCAGCTCCTCCTCCCGCATCGCATCGGTATACGTTGCCCGTTTCTGTATTCAAGTAGTAATCTCCTATCAACGCATCTGCGATTCCGCTCCCGGAAAATACCGTAGCTGTGGTAGATGTCCCAGTGATAGCCGTACCCTCGTTCCACCTGCCTCCTCTCTGTCCTGTCGCCCCTGTTGGGCCTTGCGGTCCTGTCGGTCCAGTTGCTCCTGTTTCTCCCTGTGGTCCCTGCACTCCCTGTTCTCCCTGCGGCCCCTGCGGTCCAGTTTCTCCTGTTTCTCCCTGTGGTCCCTTAAAATTTCCAATCAGAACTTTCGCCATTATTCCTCTCCTTTCCTACGCATCCGGCGTAACATAGTAGATGTTTCCATTTTTATCAACTTCAAATTCCGGTGCAGTATCACCGTCCGTATAATATGCGTATAGGTTTCCATCCTCATCTCCAGCCAACGTAAACATTCCGCTAATCGGTACTGTCACGCCGCTATCTCCACGTTCTCCGCGCTCTCCCTGCGGGCCTTGTATTCCCTGTTCTCCGCGCTCCCCCTGCGGACCTTGCGGGCCTGTCGCTCCGGTCGGCCCCTGCGCCCCCTGCAAACCTCTCTCGCCCTGCTCTCCCCGCTCGCCCTGCGGACCTTGCGGGCCAACCGGGCCGTTAAACTCTCCACTATTTAATTTTTCCTTGATATTAAAAACCAATGACTTTATTTCAAGTTCAGCTGCATCAAATGCGGCTTCTCTGTCTTCTTCTGCATCATCCAGTTCTTCTTTTTTATCATCCATCAACTGTAACCCTGCTTCTACCTGCGACTGCATAGCCAAAAGCGCATTTGAAATACAATCCGAAGTATATTCCGTACCGTCGGCATAAGTAGCAGTAAATGTCAAATCATCATCGATTTTAATCGAAATAAGCCTTGAATCATATACCTTCTGTGCCTTCTCCAGCGCCGCTTCCAATGCCGTATATACAGGCGTTGTAGTTGCCTTCGTATCACTTACCTTAGATTCCTGCACTTCTACGGAAAAGGAAGGAGAATAAAGCACCATTTCCCCTGCGATAATCTTCAACTGCATTTCTGTTATTCCAGCAACATCAATATCTTCCTGCAGCACATCGTAGTACACGATATTGTCAGTCACAGTACAAGCATTGTAGTTTGTCACACCGTTTTCCTTTGTAACATACATAATCGCCGTGATTCCTTCTCCAAGTTTGCATGACACACTTCCTGCAACAAGAGTTATCGCAATCCTTCGTGATAGAATATCCCCTGAAAAGAATCCATGTAAAACCTTCTGCACGCCGCCCTTCTGTGTGTCGAGCGTGATTCTATGGCAAACCTTATCCATCGTTCTCCCCTTTCTTCCGTTTTTTCGTTTCTTTGAATCACAATAGCAGAAAGAGCGGGCTATTTTCTAACCCGCTCTCGGAAAAATATTATTTTACTTTCAAGCTCTCGTAAACTTCACCGACAGTGTTATTCCAAATAGCGAATGCGTCACGCATTAAATTACTGAACGGAAGTCCACTTATCTGCGACATTGCCTTTACCGCCGAATATACCGTCTTGTAATTCAGTTCCCCTTTCTCAATCGCTTTCGTTACATTCTGCCATGCTCTCCACGCGCTCGAAATGAACTGCTCGTCCATTCGTGTTGTGCCGTACCCCTGTATTACCGAGAACACATCTTTCAGCAACGGAATCATTCCAAGAACATCCGACAACATATTATCTGTCACATTCGCGAAATACAATTCTCCGAAGTCCTCGTCTTTATCATCATCTCTCAAAGTGTCCGGAATTGCTCCAACCGCAGCAGCACAAAGAGAAGTTATTACATAGGTCATAGTTGCTCTTGCTATCTTCTTACCGTTCTTTTTCAAAGCAACGGACTTACTTCCGTACACTCTCTTATCTGCGTTGTACTGCATATAACAGTCATGCAAAAGGTTGTAAGACACCATCGGCTCTGACATAAACGCCGTAATCATTTGGTTAAGAGTGGAAGTGTTACGCATCATCTGCGTTCTTGTCATGGTACTGTCAACCACCTGCGTATTATAGATAACATCACGCAAACGCTTTGAAACTGCTTCGTTCTTCGCTTCTCCGGTAAGTCCCGGTTGCATATCGGAAACCTCTGCTTCGCAAGCGTTATATAGATAACCCCATGTGATAGAATCTCCCCATTCTGCCAACTTCATAGAATACTCTTTTACCTTATCAATTAACGTGTCCTCATGCTTAATCTGCTCTGCAACACCCTTTGAAATATTCGTGTCGTAGAATCCTAAAGACTTCCACAACGCAATACCGCAAGTGTTCTTCGCCTTTTCAATCTGCGGCTTATTCGAAAATGCTTTCGCAAGATACTTCGGATCAATGACAACCGATGCTCTCACATACGATGTAGGCTGCAAAAGTGCAACACGCAGGTTTGCACCAACGGCAGCAACCTTATAATTCGACATCATTTTCTTCGCAAAGCGTTCTCCGTTGGTTATACCACCGCTTTCCGCTCCGTTAATGTCACGTAAGAACTGAACTATATAACTCTTTGCGCCTTCTCCGTAGGCTTTTTCCAACGACTGCTTTACACCGTAAGTAGTGAATCTCTTATCGTCCCTATCCATCGGATTGACTTTGCTTTTCTCCTTGTAATTGTACCACTTGAACGCATCCAGTACCGGAAGTGCAAGTGCGTTGTACTTCGCCATATCGGAAGTGTGGTCCGAAAATACATCAAAGATATTGTCAATCACAACTCGGTTGTTTGCATTCTTAATCGTACCTTTCGTGAAGGACATATTCAGAAGTCGGAACAGTGAGTTTTCTTTCTCCTTTGCATCATCCTTTGGAATATTGTTCTGATCTGACTTAATAGGGAAATAGTTATCTTCACCGAATCCCTTATATCCGAATCTCTTCATGGAGATTTCATTTCCCCAATCAGTACAAACGGTATTCATAAACTCCTGCAAGCGGTCCGCAACCTCTACCTGCCTTGCAGTCAATGTGGAAACAATACGGTTGATATCACTCTCTCGTAATGTCGCACCGTCCGGTTGTGATACCTTCCCTTTCCCTTCCTCAAAATCAGCGATACGAATACCACCGGCGATTAAGTGACCTCTTGCCTGTTCTCGCTTCTGCAAAGCGTATAACGACATAATCTGCGCCGTTGTCATTTTTACCTTTTCCATGCTTCTACCTACAAGCAAATCAAACTCATGGACCTCTTTACTCCACTCCTGCACTTCCTTTGCATCGTACACACTGTTGGAGTAATCCATTATTTCCTTTACATTGAACGCGAACTTATCCCACCCATCCTGCATAGATTCAAAGATTCTCTTTCCACCTTCGCCGAACTGCTTAAACGCATACACAGGGAGCGCATTGTCAAAATTGAAGAAGTCCGTAACCTTTCCGACTAACTTACTATGCTTACCCAATCTTTCCGCGGATATCATAGTGTCCTGTGCCAAAGATGCAATGCTCTTTCCATGCGCCGCCGCAAGTGCCTTGTTCGTCTGCGTTACGGCATGAGAAAGCGTTGTAAGAATCGAATTGATTTTCTCCAACTGTTCCAACGACATCTGATTAAGGATATATTCGTTGTCCCCAACCTCACGAAGCAAATCGTTGATTTCTCTGCTTGTATCTCTTACGAATTTTACAAAATCAGCCGGCATGTCGAGATATCCATACAAACCGTCAATCTCACCTTCGCCAATCTGCGCATCATTTACGCTTGATACCATATCGTAAAGGCCTTCAAAAGCCTTACTTAGAGAAATATCCTTGTTTGTCGGTTCTCCGACTTTTTCCCCGCCGCGCATACCAAGCAACCGTTCTGAAGAGAAATTGAGGGATTTCAGTACCGCAGAAACCGGTTTCTTTAAAATCTCGGAAACGTGTTCATCCTTGGAGTTCTTCTTCAACCATGTGTTTAGTTTTAAGGACTTCTTTGTAATCTGCGAAATCTGATTGCGGCGTTCTATCTTCTCACGGTACTGCTTCGTGTACTCATGGCTTTCTTTTTTGATCTGCGCAATCTTCTCGTCCCGTGCCTCGCGTACCTTATGAATCAGCTTCGAATAATGAAAACGTGTCTCGAACACTTCCGCATCCTTCTTTTCGCGCAGCTCCTTCATCTCCATACGGTGCTCATACTTCAGCCGCCTAACCTCCCGTTCGTGCTTATCTGCAAGGGTGCGTACCGGCGATACATTCCAAAACTGATTGTAAATCTCGAATGCAATCGCACGCGCCGACTCGGAATTGTCGTATGCCTCCACAAGCTCGGATGTCGCTCTTACGGAGTCGTATACATCCAGTAATGCCGTCGGCATATCCACATCTGCGATATATGCCTCGAACACATCCGGGTACATATTCGCCCATTCCTGCCATGCAACATCAAGCGGCGTCCCATCGTTCGCTATCGTCACGCGCCCAAAATAGTTTCGGTTCCATCCCTTACCGAAAGCATACTCTGCTTCAGACTTCTGCGCGTCATTGAATGTAACTCTTGCCTTGCGAAGCTCGGTTAGGATATCCTTTGCGTAATCGTTAGTTACTTTTCGCGTTCTCGCATCAGCAACAATTCTCTGTGCGATATCCGTAGCCTTTGCCATCATTACATCCCACTCGACATCCTCTCTCTGCAAGTAGGTGTAGATATCTTTCAACTCCGCAACAAGGCTTTCCTTGCTATACTTACTGTTCGCTTTGTTGAGGATATGAGCCGCAACAGCTTCAATATGCGATTTCTTCAATACTCGTCCACCAGTCACGGTACGCTCAAGGCGATTCTTATGCCGGAGTCTTTCAATATCCGCTTTCAGTTTGTCATTCTCACGCTGGATGCGCTTTAACTCTCCTACTGCGTCGTAGATGCTTTCGTTCTTGCGGTCGGAATACCGAATGTCTGCATTCTTTGTAGGATTCTCGTTCGCGACCGACTTTACCTGCTCCGAGGAGAACGCAATAGAAACTGTGGATGATTCGTACTTCTCGCTTCCTTCGGCATATACTGCGGTATCTACAACGTCCTTAATGATAACACCATCGTACCCGTTCATCTTTGCATGATAAGCATACTGTCTTGTATTGCGCGGAATAAGTTCTTTCGTCTTACTGTCAACGGTAACAGATTCAAAATCCTTTCTTCCACCTGCCACACCTTCTGCAACGTATTCTCCGAACTTATTACGGATATCGTCAAGACTCATTTCTGCGCTCTCTGCTTCTCCGTACTGATTCAGCATATCTTCCCACTCTACATTGTATGTGCCATCGCTTCCGGTCACATAAATGTAATTGTATCTGTCAACGCCCTTCGTTTTAGAAAGAGGAATATCGTCCCAATAACGTCCATTCGCATCTACAACATACGGATTTTCAAGATTCAAGTACACCTTGTAATTGCCTGCGCCGGTTCTTCCATACTCTTCAAGAACATAGTCCTGCATTTCCTCTAAGGTATCGGTTTGGTGCTCCTTAATCAAATCACCGTACTTGTTATGGATGATATGATACTTTCCATCTTCCTCGCTTACATAATAATAGGAATCGTGAATAATGTCCGTCAGTTCTTTCACGGTGTACTTCTTGCCCGGAATATACTCGTCCATCGTTCCACTGTAACCTTTCGCAACCGTCTTGCTGTCTGTGAAGAAAAGGCTGATTCCATCGTCCGAATATTCCGCATTAAACTCGGTAAATGAAACGTTGGTAGTGCCGTGATACATAACTTTCAGATTGCCGTTCTCGTCACGCACCTTGCTATTCTTAAAGTATTCGGCTTGCTCTTTCGTCAAGCCGTTGCCATCGGAATCACGGTCTGAGAACTGCACATTTTTCTTGATATTCCCCGCGTTTTGTGGTATACTATCTTTAGAAACAGAAGCGTCACGCGCTGAGCCTAACTTAGAGTTAGGATTGGAATTTCTATTCCCGGCGGTATTCGCGCTGTTTCTTTTTGTTTCCTTCCATACGGTTTTCAGCTTTATGCTGCCGGCGGAAACGGAAACAACCTCGATAAGCATAGTATTTCCATCCGCGCCCTCCAGGCACAGCTTAATTGCTCTGCTGTTGTCCGCGTGGTACTCTACATTTACGAGCTTAGAGGAATTTACCCTTAAAATCGCCGTTACAAAGTCCTCTTCGGACAGAGGTAAATTATCGACCTTCTTTGCCTTCTGGTGTTCTTTGAAGGAATGGTTGATATCGTCTGCAACCAATTCCAAATAATACCCTCTTACATCCACCGTTCCGGAAGACTCTTTATAAACAGCGTAAGCCAGCTTCTTAGAGACAATACCGTATGCAACGGTTTTACCGGTGATTTCTCCGGAAATAGACTTAGAGACAAAATCTCTTAACTCTTCTTCGTTGCTGATGATGATTTTCTCTCCAGCTTCATACCGCTTAATTCTCTTTATGTTTCTTCTGCTTCCAGCCTTTAAGTAACCCGTAATATCATCAGAAGTCAAGAACAGGTTTCTGTCAGAATACTTTCTTCTGCTCTCTGCAACGACGGTATCCTCGGCCCCGCTGTTCTGTAATACCTGGTTTGACTTCACAGCCTTCGCAAACGCCTCGTCCCATGCTTTCTGCAACTCGGCAAGTTTGCTATCGTACTGGCGGAGAATCTTCGCCTCCTCGCTGTTGGATTTATAGACTTTGAGTAAATCCTTCAACCATGCACGGATCTTCGCAACCACTTCCTTGAATTTCTCAGAAAATGTCTTCGCGGTCTCCTCGTCCATCTTCTCGATAATCTCGGCTGCAGTCTTATTCCCGGAAAGCATATCCTCGCACGCTCTGGCGATAAGCTCGTCCTGTGCGTATTCGTCTGATACATCGCGGCCCTTGTCCTTGTGACGCTTCTTCTCCGCCGCAACCAACACTTCCGGAGCCGCCTTGTGATGCTGGGACAGCGTGTCCATCACGATACCGGACAGATTTGCATACGCTTCCGGTGCCTTCTCCTTCATCCAGTGCGTGAGTTCGTGGGAAAGAGTAGGGACGATTGAATCCTCTACTACGCCCTCGTTTAAGCCTGCATACACATCAACATAGATAGTATTACTATCTCGCTCATAACGTCCATTCTCTGCTTTTCTGTGCCCGTTTTCATCGGATTTAGATTCAAAGAACACTAAGTTTACACCGGTTTTCTCGGAAAGCATCTTAGAGAACGATATCGCTGCTTTCTGTCTGCCGTTTAGCTTTTTATAATCTACTTTGGAATCATCGAATTTACCTGCGACAATATCCTTAGTATCTGCAAAATGCTTCTTCGTAATCTCATCAATCTTTGACTGCTGTGTCGAAGTTCTGTTCATCATACCGAGCTTGTATGCCTCCGCCGCCTGCGTAGGAGATAAAACGCCACGGTTCTTCAATACGGAATCTGTTCCATACGCATTCATACCATAAGAGTACGCCAAATCAAAGGATGCTTTGTAGCTCTCGCTGTCAATTCCAGGAGTATACATAGAAACGAAAAGGTCTGCCTCATCTTCTTCCATACCTTCCGCAATAGC
Source organism: uncultured Lachnospiraceae bacterium (assembly GCA_964609025.1). Lineage (GTDB taxonomy): Bacteria > Bacillota > Clostridia > Lachnospirales > Lachnospiraceae > SIG307. The sequence goes on from CAZSQM010000002.1 coordinate 32,673, forward strand.
CACGATTTCCGCGTAACTGTCTGTCAGAATAACACTATTAAGACTCTTCTCTCCATCGCTCGTTTTTAACACGATATTCCCATCAGCATCTGTACGGATTCCCTCAATCTTAATCTTCTTCTTCGTAGTTGCATCCACAGTATCGGGACCGATATCCATTTGCGCCACTCTCTCCTCAATCTTTACCTGCGACTCAGATTTTGCAGGCTTCGGAATAAATACTTTTTCTAATCCTTCCCGCATTTTAATATTACTCTGCGCTTTCTTTGAAACGCCGCTATGCCAAAACCAATCAGCGTTCCCTTTAATTTCCTTTATAGCTGCCTTTGCGTCCTCGCTCTTTAATGATGCACGTTCCTCCATTGTCAACTTCTCGGTGCTTCTCTGCGGGAATAACTGCTTATAAACAGCGGATGCCGTTGTCTGCGCTGTTGCAGAATCCATTCCTCTACTCACAAGAAAAGAGGTAATGGTTCCGCGCTTCGATGTATCAACGGAAGAATTGGTCTTTCCTACAACCTCCTTCGCTACCTTCGTATACAAACTTCCAATTTGTGCATTTGTGGCATCACCTTCATTCAATAACTGCAAATACTTCTGAATATTCTGGTTATCTGATATCTCCGCATACCGCGAAAGCGTATCTGTGCGATTATTTTCAATAATCTCCTTACCGATTCCTCTATAACCGGAATACTCGTAATTGGTCGAGACACCGCCCATAATACCACCGGAGAGCGCACCGCCAATACCAGAAAGACCGATTTGTTTTGCAATTTCAATTACGGCTTTCTCCTTTGCTTCATCTTCCGTATAACCCATTTCTACAAAGTTTTCTATCATGGACTCATATTCGGAAGTACCGCCGCGAACCGCAAAGTCAGAAATTTGGTTTGTTATTTCCGTGAACATTTCCTCGCTTGCTTCTACCCCTGCCTGTTGAAACATATTACGAATTACTTTTCCGATTGAATCTGCATCTTTCGTTTTAAGTAAACGGTCAATGCTAAACTTCTCGAAGAACATTTCTGCTGCGCCAGCGATCGCAGAAGCCTTTAAAATATCATCTTCACTCGCTCCGGCATCCTTTAACTCCTTTGCAGTGGAAGAAGCTGCGCCCATACCTAACACAACGGATGTACCTTTGCCTAATGCACCTGCCCCCAAAGCAGATTCACCAATAGATAATGCCGTATCATACAGAAAAGCCGGTATGTTCGTACCAAAAATCTCTGCATCATCAAAGGTATTTTCAAGGTTCTCTCTCGTAGTATCACGAATTGCATCCGATACATTTGATAACGTATGGAACGAATCATAAGGGTTCAATTCCTGCCCGTACTGCTTCGACTTCACATCTGCAACAAAAGAGGTTACGCCGCCCACAAGGCCCCACGGAACAGATATTGCACTCGCAGCTGCATTACTGAACCATCCTAGACTGTTTGTAGCTTCATTTGTCTTTCCTACCTGCAATTCAGTCTTTCTCTTCGACAATGTTATCTTCATATCATCGTAAAAATCTTCTGCGGCCTTTTCACCCTGCGTATTATAGAGGTAATTATACACGGACCGTTCTTCGTCCGTCATATAAAACACATCTGCTTTACCGAGAATTGTTGCATTCACCTTATAATTTCTCTCGGTCGGTGTCTGCTCGAAATAAGATTTATCCGTATCAATACCAGCGTTAATTAAATCGGAGGTATTATTCACGAACAGTTTCTCGAAAAAGTTCTTTTCACCACCAACATAAACTGAATTTTCTGCAAAATCCTCATTCTGCATAATATCCTTGTATAAGTCAAACTTATTATCAAGTTCATACTGATTACGCACCGTTTCCAGTTTGTCATAGTAACTCTGTAATGACTTCTTCTCGGAACCGGTAGAAGCAGCCAAACGCTTACTAAGACTACTCATCTCTTCATTATAATCGTTAAGGTCGGAATACCCAACATTCACTCCATACTGCGACAGCCACTCAGCATCATCCGGGTTCTGTGCAATGGCACTCTGTACTCCCGCATAATCAAGCCCTGCATATGTTTTGGAAAGATTGTAATTCTTCTTTGCCTTTTCGTAAGCAGCAGCATTCACAAAGTTGCTGTACGTTCCTGCGATATTATCCCAATCATTCAGCGCAGAATCATACGCACCGATTAACTGGTCCATGCTCGAATTGAACTGTGCGAGGTCGGATCCGTCATTGTAGGTATTTGCGTAACTCTTATACGCATTCAGTCGGTCGCGCATGGAGGATACAGTTTTCCTCGCGCTATTCATGGTGTCCGCAGACTGCCAGCCTCCATAGATTGAGTTTACAAGGTCTGAGGCAGATGCCAAGTCCGCCTCGAAAGTGTCAAAGCCTACTTTCTGCTTTGCAATGTGTTCTCCATATCCGCCCTTTCTTGTAGCTGTCGTTGTACTCTTTTTCTTTATGTGCTCTAAGTAACTTCCCATTCGGTTCTCCTACCTCTTCGACTGTGATTTAAGATTATTAAGTAACTCTTCCTTTTCTTCATAACTCATATCCGACGCCTCAATAATGTCTTTGAGCTCATCGTATGTCAGAGTGGTACTTCCATTTGTGTATGTATCGTTGTGATCCTCTCCCTTTCCAAACCACAAAAATCCTCCGTTCTTAGTGTCATTTTTAATCGTCCAATTCTGATATTCAATGGGAACAGACACGCTTTCCAAAATAGCATCAATACCGTTATAATATTCTTCGCCACCATCATTTTTCCCGATTACATCAAGATAGCTGTTTACAGCTTCTTTTCCTGCATCTCCTCCTCCATTCTTAGCATAGACTTCTTTTATTCTCTCAATATCAGTATTAGATAGAGCAACACTGCTTTCGCTTGCATCCTGTGCATTATAATTCAGCTCATCAAGGTACTTCTGGTATGCTACCTCGTTTTCGTAATTATTCTGATTCAAAGCATCCTGTGACTGCTGATATGCAAATTCTTTCTCATAATTACTCTGAGAAAGCTCATCAAGATACTGCTGATACGCAAACTCATTCTCATAATTCTGCTGCGCAAGCGCATCCTGCGATTTCTGATATGCAAATTCTTTCTCATAATTACTCTGAGAAAGCTGTTTAAGATACTGATCGTATTCCTGATTATACAAGGCATTTGCCGCACCAAGATTAGCCGTGTATGCGTTCATCATGCGGTCATATTCACGGTTATCCGAATCCTGTAACATCGCCAGTTCATTAAGCATCTGATCTCCTTGCATATTGTACGCTTCCAAAGCAAGATTGTAGTATTCAGGTAGATTACCGTATGCTTCCGAAAGGTACTGATTGTACACCGCATTTCCAGCCGCAGTTCCGTAGGTGTTACCATATCCTCCAGTGAGTGCAGCCGCCTGTCCTATGGTATCCTGCATGGCTATTTTACCGGAGTTCATATACCCTGCAAGCATCTGCTGAAACATCGGATCCGTTGCCGCGTCATAGGAAAAAACATCGCGATTTTTGTATTCCTTTAAAAGCTCCTCGATTTGGTCCGTGTAAGAGGTGCGACCAGAGTTCATCTGAGACAACAGAGAGTTTGTGTACTCCATCGCCTGTAAATACGCATCCGATACCTGGAATGTCGGTGCAGAAACCTCCGTGGAATCTCCGTAATTTTCAGTAATCATCGTTTCTTTTTCGTAAGTAGGTGTAGCAACCTCTTTCGACGAAGTGGTTGCTTCCTCCACTGAGGAGTCGCTTCCATTGTTGCTCACACCATTAAACTGTGCAACATAATCAGATAACTCTTTTCCGGCATAGCCCTGTGCATCGGTTACGATTTTATCCGTAATAGTTTGAGCTACATCCTTTTTTACGGTGTCCAACGCATTTCGCGTCTCATACGGCTGTTTATAAGCCGGCACATTTACAGAACCTGCAGTCTTATTTACGATGTTCTTAGCGATACTCGACATCTCCGGGTATAACAAAATATTCCCATAAAGACTTGCCGCATTTGATGTTGTACTCGTTTTATTTTTCGTAGCCCCGACAGTCCACTTTGATAACGAGCTAGAACTTGCCTGACGGTTCATTGCCTCAAGTTCTTCCTTAGTATATGCCATGTCTTATCCCTCCTGTTCTTTGTTATATCGTCCTATCGCTATCCATGAAAACTCACTTGCTGCATCTACCGTAAAGCCGCTCTCCGTAACCGTAGCAGTCACATTTGGTCTGGTTACAAGCACAGGAACCGCAGCATAGCTTTCGCGGAATGTGACGATTGTTGACGTATCTTCAGTTCCATAGCATATCATCGTACCATCCTGGAACTTCACATATCCATCCGCACCTTCTGGCTTTATTTCCTCTATCGAAGCCTTGTACGCCTCCGAGTTCAGCACATCGGATACTGTAAGCTGTCCGTTGCTTACCTTCTCTACTCTCTGCTGACTCTGTTCGGCGTTGCTCTGCACATCCTTCATTTGCAAACCAAAAGAAGAAAGTTCCTCACGGAACGCTGCAGAGAAATTTGCAGGACCGATATCAGTCAATGCCAGTTCCAAACTCTCGTACAACTGATACAAATAGGTTTCCATCTGCCAGATCTTGTTTTTATCATCTGCCGCAAGAATATTCGGATGCGGTAAAATATTCGTCATTAAATATCGCTCCCTTCTTCAATGGTCTTCGTTACGGAATATATCTTGCAGTCACCTACACCAGTCAAACGATACTTGAAATGGTCGCACCTACGCGGCATTATAGGTACTGTAAAAGCACGTGTCCCTTTTCCGTTCATATTGAATATATGCTCCCATGTACCGGAAGAATCGTACTGCATGTAAAAGTCAACATTTGTTCCTAACTCCATAGACAAACGGATGTTAATCCTGGAAACATACTTATTGTCCGGTGAAGCGTATCCTAGGTTTCCTGATTCCACAAACCACTGTATGCGCTTCTCCGCTTCCTTTTCCTCCACATCATAAGGCAATGCCCCAAATACAGATTTCAGTTTTTTATCTGCTCCGTCAACATAATACAGGTCTTCTCCATGACGGCAGAAATATAACGCTTCCGTGTTATCTTCCCTGCACCATAGACCTTTTCGTGTATCATACACAAACATAGAATACAATCCTGCGTTGTCTTTCATAGAAATGTAATATTCATCACCTATTGTACCTGCTACGGCACAGGAATATCTAACCTCGCCAAGATAGTTTGATACTTTTTGAGGTTGGCTTCCGCCGTAAGCACAAACCGCATCCGCACTCTTGTAATAAAGAACTTCATTTACGATGCAAAGGCTCTTATGGCTTCCATTCTGAACTCCACGGCAGTAATTTTCCAATGTTCTATGTGCGCCGGTACTGCTTACAACAACCTTAATCATAGACTCCTCTTTGAAGAAGATTGGATTTCCTAGATATGTAATCGCACCTGTAAACTTTCCATCGGTTCCTATGGTAGCTGCCCATGAATCCGTTGACACTCCTGCAAAAGCATTCCAGTTCGTTACATCACCGAGCTTGCAACAATAAATCTCATGTCCGTCAGAGGAACATCCCCACAGGCGGTTGTTGCACTCCGTAATAAACTCAATATCAGGCATTTCACGCGCCACTATAATCGGCATGGTTAAGGTCTTATTTGCTCCAAGTATTCCTACAATCGTAATGCAATCATCCGTAAGGTCAGTGATGTATGTATTCGTTGAGCGTTTCCCTTCTCCATCATCATTCAAAAAAATATTTCCTGCATCCGCCCACTCAATATCCGTAAGATTCACAGTAATCTTTACACCGTCACCCTTTTTGAAATTCTTTCCGATACCAGTTGACGTAATCTGCACATATGTAGTAGTCACATTCACCCACACAGAGGTCGCAGAAGACCACTGTTTCAAGGCGGAAGTTCCATTGATTGTAGACATAAGGTAGTCCCCTGTTTCCGGCGCATTCCCCTTGTAATATGCTTCATCGTGCCACTCAATCGCTCGACCGCTTGCATCACAAAGAGAAAATGTCACATCACCATCTGTATTCTCAAAGCGCGATTCGATACTTCCTGAAGTTTTATCCGAGGTATTATACCAGACCTTATCCGGCATAATAACAATATACGCGCCCATTTTTGCGATTGTCTTTTCACCTTCTGCGGATATGTTGGCATCCAACTCCTGCTCTTCTCCGTCAATATACAGTTTTCCGCTATCCACCCACACAAGACCCTCTTTTTCAATAAGCCCCTGCGGAACGGATAAACCCATGCACACTCCCCTCTTTTTCCGCGGGGATAAAATCGGGTAATATGATGATGTCATGTTCTTCATATCGTAAAACTCTCCATCCGCGCAGGACAGATTGTGATTGTATCCGCCAAATACCGCAGTCATTTCACGGCTTCTTGAAACATCATTATAATACGGCATATACATTTAATACCGCACCCCCTTATAAATCCGAAACGGCGTGGAAATAGGCATATGTTCTCTGTTGTATGCCTTTGCAAAATCACTCAAAAGGCTGTTGAAAGAAGACACGCTATTGTTGTAACGCGCGGTTTCTCCGTTCTCTTCGTCAATCTTTGCTTTCAGATAGGCTATATAAAGCTCATCATGCGGGAACGGAACCAAAAGCACCGCAGACATATCATCCATAGTATATCCTGTGAACACAACTCTCTTCTCTGTGGTATCCGTTCTTTCCTCGACATTTTCTTCCACAGTAACCTCATGTACTGGCGTCTCGTGTGTATCAATAATTTCCCGCTTAATGGTTGCGTCAATATAGGATAACCAACGCACTTTTTCATCCAAGCCGTAATGATTCGGCTTTACTGCATCCACGCGGTTGATGCACTCCTCTACTGTCATTCTATACCCCTTTCTAAGCAAAAGTGGGAAGCTTATGCAGCTTCCCACTTGATTCGCAACATTATTCTGCTCCAGGCTGTCTGAGCTTGTGATCCTCAACAAACTTGAAAGCGGCATCCTCTGCCTTTTCGCTGTTCTTGATAACCTCATATACCTCAATCGGGATTTCCACGTATTCGCCACGCTTGATGATGTAGTTCTTAAAATTTACGGAGAAGAACTCATCCTGGTTGGCGTTGTGGCCGCTCAGCCTCGGAAGTTTTACCATAACCTTCTTTTCGGTATCTGCTGCTGTTACTACCTCTTCGTTAGCGGTATCTGCTGCTGTTACATCCTTTTTAGTTGCCATTCCTTATCATCCTTTCTTTACGGAATAGGCAGGCGAAGCCCCTCCCGCTTTTAATGCTAGTTCTCTTCGTCAATGTCGCCATAGGAAGAACCAGATTCCACGCGAAGCATACGCTCCTGGTACAAAATCTTTGCTCCGTGGCAGAACTTGTAACCGATAGTAGAGAACTGCTCCAACGGTCCTCCGATGGTACCCTTCGGCTTAACAATCATCTCCATGCCCTCGCCCTGCGGATCAAGAACGCCAAAAGCATCCTTACCAATGAACAATGTCGCATATACTGCGGATGCACCGCCTGCGGAATCCTTGCCCCATACCTTCGCCTCGTTTGACTCAACGAAACGTACACCGTGCAGCTCTCCAATCTCTCCCTTGAAAATCGGCTTTGTGTCGTTGTACTTGTGGTATTCCTTCCACTCATCGGAGTTTCTGAGGTCGAATGCAACGGACGGATGAATGATAGCAACATAGCAGCCGTCAATCTTCGGTGCCTTGTTCTTCTTGAGCCAAGTAGCTGCCCTTGCAACCATCTCCGGTGTGAGAACATCAGCAGCAGTAATGCTTGCTCGGTCGGTTCTTCCTCCGCAATATGCTACGGAGTTCCCACCTACAATTATATTTCTCGTAAGAGTGTCGTATGTTTCGCCCTCTGCTGCACCCATCTCCTCGGTTGCGCCGTAGATTACATCATCGTAGGATTCCAACTCCAAACGATCGGAAACTGCGGTGTAATCACCGTGCTGGGTAATGTCTGCCTCGATAGAGGTCATGCCGAAGTTCTTACCTTCCGGGATAACACCCTCAGTAAGCGGTGTAAGTGCCTTTGCGAAAGTATTAAACTTTCTCCACTCAACTTTCTTTCCCTTCATCGGCTGCTTCATACCGAACTGTGTGAAAACCATCTGCTCACGCGCGTTCTCAAGGAGCGTGGTATCGTAGAAGGTCTTCATAGTCGGAGACAGCGAATCCTGCGTGGTTACGTTTACCGGATTAACCTCCGGAGTACCTGCCGTTGTACCCTGTGTGAACTCTGCGAATAACTGAAGGTTCAGCTTCGTTCTCAATAAATGGTTCTTTCTCATGTTTTTTCTCCCTTCTGCACAGGGAGATATTCTTATCTTCCCTGCTTCTTTCGTCTTTGCTCTGCCGCATATGCCCGGAGCTGTTCCAATGACATATTGCGGAAATCCTGCTGTGTCTGTACAGCCGCCGCCTGTCCGCTCACGCCATTTTCGGTCGGTCTTGCTTTGTTCGCGGCAACTGCCTGCGCTGTCTGTGCGGCTATCTGCTGAGAAGCAGTCTGCACCATTCCAGGCACTAACTGCTCCCAATGGCAAGCCATATAAGCTGCCGTGGTGTCTCCGTTGTTGACTGCGCATAATCTGCGGAACTTCTCGTTCTGCATCTCGGCGTTAAGGTTAAATTCAGGAAATCTCTGCTTCGTGCGCTCTGCGTTTGACAGCAAAACCTGCATTTGCTGCCGCTTTGCCTCCTGATTCTGCATCTCCTGTTCTCTTGCCTCCGCCGCTTTCACCTTGCGTTCCAAAGTAACCATCTTGCGTGCCTCTTCCGGGGAGATATCATGCTCCATCGCATAATTCTCATAGTAGGAATCATCCTCTTCAATCTTCTTTGCAAGGTCTGCAAGGAAAGACTCGGATGCGCTGTCTACTCCGTACTTGGAAGCCACAGTCTCAAGTAGCCCTAACATGGTGGAATTTTGCGTTTCAATTCCCTTGTACTTCTTCATACGGTCCTCAATGGTCTTTTTCATGTAGGCGTTGTGTTCGTCCTTGTACTCGTCCGACTTGATAAGGTCGGCATAAGACTTCTTCTCGCCCTCGCTCGGATTCTGTTCAGTAGTGGTCTGAACGGTCGGTTCAGTAGGCGTGTTCTTCGTAACAGCTTTCTGATACCTCTCTCTTGCCCGTGCCGGGACAGCGGACGGTATATCTACTCCGGTGCTTTCGCCTCCTACCGTTCCTTCTCCTGCGGATCCACCATCGCCGCCATCTGCGAACAACTGCAGGTTAAGCAATAATTTATTTCGCATATAAAATGCTCCTTTCGTCTGTGCTATTTTGGGGCACGAACCCTTATATCGCCATCGTATCAAAACACATATTTGCTTTTCTAACCTTGAAACAAATAATTTTAAAAAAAGAGCACTCAAAAATTGAGTACCCTTTTCTGAAGAAGTATAAATATGAAAACTTGTAGGCGTTAGTAAGTGTGTTCTTCTATGTTACAGTTCCATTTAATTCAATTATTCCCATGATGTTTTTCTTTCGTATCGTCAATGATGAAGTAAATATATTCGCTATAACTGCTCGCAAGCATTTCAAATCCACACAATACGGTCCAGTAGGTACGCTGAATCGTTTCAAGAAACACTTTCTTCGGTGTGCATGAAATCTTTACATTCCCTTCGTCAATCTCAATTACAGGTACATCTTCCAATGTATCCTTGCTTTCATCAATCGCTCTCGCAAGCGTGTATGCAAGAATGGAAACTGCGCTACATACGATATCTTTACCATTTTCTGCTGCTCCTGCGTGTCCAGTAATCGTCAATTCCAGTTTATCCGGATTGAAAGTAATATTTATCATAGTGTCCCCCTTTATTCCGCCTGCGTGGATGCCCGCGCCTGTTCCCTCGATCGCTCAACATACGGATGCTCAGCCGCGCCTGCGCCGAGGTTTGCTTCCCCGCCATGCGGAAGAGGTTGCCCAGCCTGTGCCAAAATCGCATTTCCTACCTTCATGCCATCAATAGGACTGTTTGCCTGTGCATACTGCAAAGCGAGTTGTTGCCACATAAGCACCTGCTGTTGCAATGTTCCGTTCTGCTGAATCCTCTGTACAATCTCGTCCTTATGGTTGAAGTCCATCATCTGCAAGCAAGCAAGCGCCTGGTCTGCCATCTGCGGGTTGAAAAATCCTTGGTTGTAGAAGTTCAGCGCAAGCTCGTTCATCTCCATTTTCTTGTACGGATTTGCTTTCTCGCTCGTCACCTCAATATCAAACTCAGGTAGTCTAATTCCTGTATTTACACCCTCCGTTTCCATCTTCTGAGCCTTAATGCCAGCGTTGCTGTACTGAATGTACTGCTCATTACCCATTGCATCCGGTGCGATACGAAACGTGCGAGGTATGTCGTAGAACTGTCGAATAAGCTCTACCACCAGGTATACAACATCGCGGTATGCACGGTAGAATGCCTTGTTGCTGCTTCGTGCATTCTTTCCAGCGGTTTCCTGTAATGCCGCGATTGCGGATGCTGCGGTTACACCGGACGGTGCCACTCCATTATTGCTGTCCTGGTTGGATGTTACATACTTCAGTTCTTCGATTTTGCCTTGGTACAACTCAGCATATATGGGAGGAAGCGAACAGTTGTCAATCGGTCGGATATTGGTTTCATCCACATTACCCTCCACAGTGACAAGTCTCTCAGTTAGGTCGGAAAACTGCTTCGTGTTTACGGCCCCATCGTTTCTGACAAAATATCTAGGAGTTGCACCTGCCTTTGCATTGTCCATTAAAGCCTTGTTCATTTCGTCAATCTGCACCTGCGTATCGCGCCCGATATCGGTCAAACCATAGCCGCACAGACTTCCCTCGACAGGATAAAGCGGGAATGTAACAAACGGATACAGACCGTGGTCGTACAATCCTCTCGTTGCAACGCTTTCCCCGGTCGGAATCTCAAGCTGCACTCCCGTTTCCGGGTCCATCTCCTTCTTTGTCGGTATTTCTGTATCATTCTCGGTCGCATACAATACAATGTCGTTTACATACTTCACATACTGCAACACACGCTTCCCGTTGTATTCCGTGTGGTAGTACCAATCAATTACAACGCTCTTTTCGGTTGTGTCTACATTGTCGTCATACAAATACGTTGCAAGTGTTACTCCCTTTCCACCAAGCTTTCCAAAACATTTCGGATACCGCTGCTCCAGAATGTCGTTGTTCACAAGCTCAGTGTTGAACACATTCGCAGACTTCTGAATATCCGTGACGCCAGGCTCCCAAAACAGATTGATGAAGTCAATCTTCTTAATGCTGATGTCTCCGAGTCCGTTATGCTTCCTTCCATCCCAAAAAACACCCTGCACACTTCCACCATGCTTCAAAGTGTACCACGCCACATCGGAATATGTCTCCTCGTATCGGTTCTGCTCCATGACAACAGGGATAATAGCGGAAAGCCTTCTCGCTTCCTCCTTGTCGTCCATCTGACGCGGTTTTACGTTGCATGTAGGGTAAGAGTCCATCACATCGCTGTAACGGCTCTGTATGCACGACCAGAGCCATGCGGTTGCCGGCTGAAAATCCTTGCTGTCGTCATTGATATACTTCCACTGCCGCAGTTTCCAAAACTCCTCGTTTGCAATAATCTTCTGCTCAAGCTTCGCTTTTCCTGCTTTGTATTTCCGCAAGACCTCCGATGCGTGTTTCACTTCCTCCGCTCCAATCTTCGGCTTCTGCATATTCTGAATCTGCTTCGCAAGCCTATTCTTCTCAATCATCTCAATCTCGGTTCTCGCTCTCTGAAACAGCGATGCTCGTTCCTGCTGGTTTCTGAATTTACTTTCCATACTTTACCCCCTTGTAATCATTCTAATAGCGTTGTACTTCTCGTACCTACCGCCCTTCTCGCCGAATTGGTTCAACGGGTCGTGCATAGGTTTTAACTTCGTTTCAATGTGCCGCGGCGGTATCGGTCGCATCATGCAGAAATATCGTATATCGTCACACGCATGGTCCTCTAAGTCGGTGTCTAAGTCCTCTACATTGTGTTCGTCATACATCATAAGCGGCACGGTTCTTATAGCTGCCTTGCAGGTGTCAAAAAAGTAAATCATTGCTTTTCCGTTATCGTCAAACTTCATGCGCTCTCGCACCTGCATCCATCCAGGTATTCGGTCGTTTACGCCCGGTTCAAACCATAGCTGATGCTTTTCTGCTTCCTCTGCCGCCGATATACCGTGTGAACCATCCCAAATGGAAGGGTCCGCAACTCCTCGTATCTTCTTTCCCTTGAGCCACCGATGCTCTCTCTCAATCTCCGCGATTTTGTCGAACTGCTCCTTGTTACTCCACTTAACACCCTCATTCGGCGTACCGGTGCATCCGTACAATTCCAATATGCGGTATGCAACACCTTCGTAATCTACCGCCCACCATCCGCACGAGAACGGTTTTCCGTATCCCCAGTCGTAGGACCGGTATATCTTCCAGTCCTTCGGAATCTCAAACGGTTCAATTACATGGGTGAACTTGTGGTCTTCCAGTGCTTCCTCTAAGGATATTCCCGCATCGTGACACATCTGTGGGTCCGGTGTAGCTCTAAACTCTTCGAAGTACGCGCCTTCGAACACATCCCAACGACCCTCTAACCACGCCTTCCGAAGTTTCGGCGGAAGTGCCTCCAGCTTTTTAATGTAATTTGGGTCATTTTCCATCAAGGCCTTATTGTCCGTGACAAGTGATTGAATAAAGCTGTACTCCTCCGGATCCTCGCCTATTTCAAATCTTCTGTCAATGAACAGACGCTTTATATATCCATGCCCCTTTCCGCCGGGATTGCATGTGTAGTAGATTCTGTGTGGGAAATCATTTACACCACGTACACACGCCGTAATCTTCTTTATCTGCTCCTCGGAAAGCTGTGTTGCTTCATCTAGGAACAATACGTCAACCTCTGTTCCTTGGTAACGCTCCACATCATTCTCCGTGTCACAATAACGAAACAATATGGTAGAACCATTAGGGAATCTCATTTCTTTGTCCGATGTGTTATACTTCGCTACCGCATTCTTTGTACCGCACATAAGCAACTTCTTTAACGGTTTCACATGGTTTGCAATCAGCTCCGGATATGTTTTACGAACAATCATGCAGATAATCCCCGGATGCTTCCCACATAACACCGTTGCCTTGTACCTTATCGCCCACGACTTGCCGCCGCCTCTGGCCCCACCAAACGCAACATGAGTATGCTTGTCCTTTAGGAATAGTTTCTGCTTTTCACTTGGCGGCAATAAGTTCACACGACGCATAGTTCATCACCCCCACTAATCCGCATAATCGTTCAACTCTCCCTCTATGGAGATAACGATACTTGTATCCGTATCCTCTTCCTTCGCTTCCTTCTCCAGCTTCGCAATACGCGCTCTCTGCTCTCTCTCGTCCAAATCAGCGCGGAATATGCCAATCTCTTTCAGATTCTTCAACGCAACGGTAAGCTGTTTCAGTTTCTCGTAATCCACCATAGTGATGTCCTGTACCTCGTAGGACTCCTCGGTATATGTGACATCTGCAAGTCCTAATCCCTTGCCCTCTGTAATCTCCGTCCTCTTCGTTCTCTTGACAAGGATTACATCTAACTCGTCTACTGCTTTCTCCAGCTTGTCCAGGAGTTTGTTTCCGATAAATACCGCTTTGGCAATATCCTTCGCTTGTTCATCGCAAATCAAATCAAGTGATTTATTTGCACGAGTTGATTTGAACGTTACTCTCTCGTCTAACCAATTTCCGCGCTGTGCCATGCCTTGTATCTTCGAATACGACACTCCGTACTTCTTTTCCAGTTGGCGGTAACTGGTATCAGTCGAGATGTACTCTTGCCTTATCTGTTCCCATACCTTGTCTGGAATCACTACTCTCTTTTTTGATTTCATTGCACACCTCTCTTTTCTCGCCTACCCCAATCATAAAAAATCAAGTGATTTATTTTCTAACCCGGAAATAAAAAAAGAGTGCCGAAGCACTCCTTATAATTTTTATTCTTCCGGCATATCGTAACAACCGTACACCATTCCTTCATACCTTTTCTTGATAGCGTCCCCTAATGGAGAGTAAACCTTATCAATCTCAATCACTTTTTGAAGTGAATAATAGACCACAATCTCTTCCAATACCTCTTTTGCTCTTTCCTCTGTTCCGTATTCGCCAAGTACGATGGCTTTGTCGTTAAATCCCGCTTTTACTAAATACGACTTTTCATCGGTATATCTGTTTTGTTTTTCAGACACATAAACGCATTCACACGATTTTAGCGGAACAACATAATTTCTGTCCTGTGACCTAATCAGCATATAACCACCTACTTTCCCGAACTACCGAAACCGTTGTCCCCTCGCTCCGTATCTTCCAGTCGATCCACAAGCTGCAATTCCGTTTCCGGGACCGGCAGAATCACAATCTGCGTAATCTTGTCCCCCTCTGCGAAGATATACGGCATATTGCTGTCGTTATACATCTTCACCACGATTTCACCGGTATACCCTGCATCCACAACGCCCTCACATCGCAGTACGTTATTTACATTCAGTCCCGACTTGCTCTTAATCATACCTACATACCCCTTCTGGATAAGCATATGTACGCCAGTGTCAATCATCCAACTACCTTTTGGAACTACACCAAATGCATCCGGTGCATAAATATCGTACCCTGCATCGCTCTCATGCGCCTTAGTCGGCATCTTCGCTCCATCGTCAAGCAATACTTTAATCTCTACCATTTCTTTATACCTCGCTTGTTCTTATTCCGTAACGTTCGAGCATCAGCTTACGCTTTATAATATACTCTTTCGTCTTTACTCCCTTTGCATCCTCTACTATCGTTTCCCCGTTCCTCTCATATACGAAGTCGGCAACATAGGAACACTTTCGTTCTATCAGCTTCCCTTTCTTCTTTCCGTCCTCCGGTTCTCTCTGCTCCGGTATTAGGACGTATTCGACTTGCCTGCGCAGGCCACTTATCTCCCCTGCTAATTCCAGTAGCTTTAGTTCTTGCCAACGTCGATACTCTGACTTGCTGTCGAACTTCTGTCCGTCAACATATATCTTCTGTGCATGATACTTATTCCCTCTCCACATAAAACATCACTCGTATTTCTGATTTATGAGATTATACAACTTGCACTTCTCATAATCTCCGTTACAATACTTTTCCTTCACGTTCTCCTTGAACTTACTACCTCTAAATTCTAACGCAGTCCTGCTTCCTTTTTCTAACCCCTCACAAAATATTTTCTTTCTATCTTCCGTGATATAAAAAGGGCATTTTACATCTACACTTTCATAATCTGTTCCCATAATCGGTACCTCTCCTTTCATAGTTAATCAAAAAGTGACATCAGCTTCCGTATCAAATCAAACGCTTCTTTCATTGCTTTTCCTTCCTTTCTTCAATTTTGCATTATCGCCGCACGCTGACGCTGTTTTTTACATTTCGTACCGCTTGTATCGTTTTATACATTGCATTTTCTTCCGTTCTCAACGCCCTTTCCTCGTCAATCGGTATCACGATGCGGTCTTTCGTATCTTCTCCTTTTTTGTTCATAAAAGCTCGGATATCTTCATAAACACTTTCGGTTTTAAAGTCCTTTCTCTGCAAGATGATGTAAGGCTCTCTGTAATCTGTGACGTTCATCCCTTACTCCTTTCCTCCATTTTCATTTATCAATTACCTCAAACTCTATTACCCATACATAAGGGTTAGCGTTCCAGCCGAACAATTCAAGGTCGGTGGCTCTGATGGTAGAGTCCCAAAGTCCTGCAAATTTGTCAAATGCGTTTTTGACACCTCCATCAAACAACAACGACTTTTCTATTCCTTCTTTCAGAATCTCTCCACCAGAAATGTCCTGCAACCGTTCTACATTTACAGCGGTAACCTTTAAAAATATTCTGGCCGCCTCTTTTGGCATATGAATGGACGGACGCCATTTTACATTATAGTAATCCAGCAGCTGTCTTTGTTCTCTCTCGGTTACCCTGTCAGCTAAATAAAAATACTTTTCTCCGTCATATGCACTACACCACGTCTCCCTCACGTACAGTATGTCATTGACCTTATACGGTGCTGCGCAAATAAAGTTACAAGCCGCTCCCTCAACTGTCGGCGGTAAATTCGTACCATATGCATTGCCTTTCCACTTAAAACCATCCATCGGTGAGTATGTCGGCTGCGGATTAATCAATCTCCTCGTCACCTTCTTTCTTCCGTCCAGTATTGCTCTTACCATCTCTGTGTTAAATAATATTGGTTTCATCTTTTTTTCCTTTCCTCCGTTTCGAACATTCTCATTACATCAATCAATCTCATGGTGTCGCTCCTTTCTCCGTTCCAATTCTTCCTCAAAGTCCTTTTCGCATTGCTCTCCTAAATACCACCTTTTGCACTCCGTACATTCTTCGTACGGCATTTCCGTCCTTAAATCCTTATAACCCATGCAATAATACTGTGGCTTGTTGTCCTTGTAAAACTCGATGGATGGTTTTCCCTTCTGCTGGACAATACCCTTTGCTACCAACGCACAATATGCCATCCATCATGCACCGCCTTTCTCCGCAAGTGCGGCTTCGGCTTTTTCACGGGTGAGGAACCACGTTTTGCCGATACTCTCCCCAAGTTCAACCGTGCGAAATTTTCTTCCTCCCTCTTCATGTTCCAAGTGCATCAACCATGCACCGTATCGAGAAATCACAAAATCTGTAATATTGTATTCGAGAATATGCGGTTTCATCGGTATGAATACGGTATCTCCCACCTTGCACGGCAACCGCAGAAGCAACCCTTGTTCCTCTGCATCCTTGTACCCTTTCAGTTCATAGTACATTTCATCACATCTTTTCGATTGCCACCTAACCCTCCGAATCCAATCTGCAAATTCCTTTTCATTACTCGTAATTATCGGGAATGCACCCTCGGAAAGATTCTCTCGCAATACCTTTTCGTAATCTATACTCATTCCGTCACTCTCCTATCTCATCAATTTCGATTCCGTGCGATTCTTCGATTTCTTTTCTGCACCTTTGCTCAAATTCGCAATCCGCACAATCAACGGAAGAATCGAAATCGCAATCTTCTCCGAACATTTTTATATAATCTCTGTTTTTCAATGCTTCTTCTCCTCTCTACATTGCAAAGCTCAACTGTTCTTTACTGTCGTCAATCCTCATATTCGGCATACGCTCACATCTGCATAGCTCCGGCAGATTTGCTCGAACCAGTGCCGCCGGTATAGGCGGACAAACCGCATTTCCACATCTACGCACCTGTTCTCTACGCGGATACTCATTGCCGATATAGTCATGGTCGATAATGTAATCATCTGGAAATCCTTGGCACCCATACAGTTCCTTCGGCTCCAGCATGCGAAGCCCGATATCGACGATTTGATAATCAACGCCCTGTATTGTTACAAGACCGAATCGGTCTCTTGCTGTCACAGTATCCAGTGGCCCATTTATGTCTTGTCCTGTTCCGCTGCCGTAATACTTAATCAAAAATGCTCTTACTTCTCCAAAATGTCCATCCCCTGCCGTTATGGTTGGTATAGGTTCTCTTACATCTCTTCCGTCACAATTGTTGTTCATTTGGATAAGTGTCGCAGCGCATACGCTGTTGTGGTCCCATGCCGTCACCGTAGGCAATGGATTCTCCAGTGAGACTCCTGCTCCTTTATAGCCGCCGTCAAAATACTTATGCAGGAATGATGTAACCAAGCCGTATCGATTTGAACCATCCACCGTCATAATCGGTTCTTCTATACTCTGTCCTCTCACTTCCTTATCAGATGTTTCAGAATGATACTGGATAAGCGTTGGACCGATAAGGCAATGCTCATTCTTGCTCACTATCGTAGTAAGCGGTTTGCGCACATCTTTGCTCCTGTCGGCTGTAAAGCCTGTCTGCCCTATCTGTACCATGTAAGGTTCACACAGATAATGCTTTCCGCTTGAAACAATAGTCGGCAATGGATTTTTTATGTCGTGTACTCTCGGCTCCTGTCCTTTTCGTTCTCCGTAACCAATCGGAACAATGAATGGCTCCGCATTATCGATTACAAACTTTTTCAGTCCTCTCGCAATCCGCTCCATTGTTTTTTCTGCAAGCGGACGCACTGCTCGTATTCCATACTTTTCTTTGATTTCCTCCGCCGTGTCAAAAATGGATGGGCATGGCAGCGAGAAATCAAGCTGCGTATACGCTCCTACATACGGTTTGAGCAATCCAGCCTTTACCTGTACGCTGTCCTTCGGTCCGTGTGTCGGGTCCGGCCATACAATCGGTTTTCCGTCACATCTTGCAATCAAAAAGAACCTCTTTCTCATGGTTGGCGTTCCGTAGTCTGCCGCAGTCATCTCTCTGTGCTCTACTATGTAACCCAAATCTTCCAGCTGGCTCACAAACTTTTGGAAGGTAACGCCCTGTTTATCCTTAATCGGTCTGTGACTCCGATTCAGCGGTCCCCATGTTTTAAATTCCTCAACATTCTCCAGCATGATAACCCTCGGCCGTACCAGCGCCGCCCACCGAAGTGCAACCCATGCAAGTCCACGAATATTCTTATCTTTCGGCTTTCCTCCTTTTGCCTTGGAAAAGTGCTTACAGTCCGGCGAGAACCATGCCAGCGCTACCGGATGTCCTTCGCAGGCTTCTATCGGGTTTACATCCCACACACTCTCGCAGTAATGCGTTGTATTCGGGTGGTTTGCTTTGTGCATCTTAATAGCTTCCTGGTCATGGTTAATAGCAATATCGACACTTCGTCCAGTCGCTAATTCAATACCGGTACTCGCTCCTCCGCCTCCGGCAAAGTTATCTACTATCAATTCTCCGTTTATCATGGCGTCACCTCCTGAAAGAAGTCAAACAGCGTAGGGGCTTCCCTTTCGCTCTCAGCTGCTTGCAGATACCCAACACCATCCCGGAAATAGTCTGCATTCAGTTCACAACCGTATCCGTATCTTCCCATCTTTACCGCTGTCATAGGTACAGTCATTAAGCCGCCAAACGGGTCATACACCACATCGCCCTCATTGCTGTACCGATTTATGATTCTTTCCACGATATCCAGCTGCAACGGGCATACGTGCATCTGCTGTCTTCTACGACTCTGCGTCGTGTTGAGTGTACGCATCCGATTGATATCATCCCATACTTCGTCAAGGTTCCAACTTCCCGGCGCCACCACCATAAATGTAGCAGGGAGCTTGTCTGCTTTGTCCAGTTCTTTTGCAAGCCTTACGTGCTCCTTGTAGCTGTACACGCTCTCACGGCTGTACTTCCTGTATGCCGCCTGAAGGTTGTCTACCGAAACTTCCGACAACTCTTCTTTGCTAATCAGGCGGTCACCGCTGCTCCTCCAGTATCCGTGTGCGTCTATCTGCCATTGCGCCCTTGTATACTCCTCTTTACCCTTCGTTACCGGTTCGTCTGCATATGCTGTACTGCGGTCCGTTGGCAACTTCCGGAAGAGTAGAATGTATTCAGGACAACCTACCCCCATCTTTGTACCGTCCTTGCACTGCTCTGTCCATCCAAGGCGGTATGTCTGATTGTTTTCCCGTACTACATCTGTCACCACTGTAATCATGCCAAAATACTGGAAGCCATGCTTCATGTAATGCTCAATGCACAGCGCATGGAAAGGCTCGATTGTTGGCATCCCGGTACCGGTCGTATTCCCAAATAATACACGGTCCTTCACATGGATTGCTGCTACTCTGCCAGGCTTTAACACCCGCAAAAGTTCCGGCGTCAGATAGTCCATCTGCTCAAAGAATCTCTCTGTATCTTTGTTGTGCCCGAAATCGTTATAATTTGCACTATACTCGTAGTGATTTCCGAACGGAATTGAGGTATGTATCAATCCAACGCTTTCACTCTCCATCTCACTCGTTTCTTCCACACAATCTCCATATACCGCCGTATACTGTGAACCTCTTACGGTTCTTTCTTCTCGTGAACCTTGCACACCCATCTTCCTTTCCAGTCCTTTTTCTTTTCCTGCCCGTGACAAACCGTATTTTCTCACGATGTCAACCATCTTTCCAACCATGTGGTTATGATTCTCCCACTTTTCCAGTAGAGTATCCTTTATCTGCCGTTCATTCTCCATGTAGATAATATCAACGACAACCTGCTCTGTCTGTAAAAACCGGTAGCACCGGTGAATCGCCTGAATAAAGTCGTTAAATTCGTAGTCGATTCCAAGGAATAGTTCACGGTGGCAGTGCTTTTGAAAATTACACCCAGAACCAGACAGGCTCTTTTTTGTTGCAAACAGTCTTGTCCGTCCCTCGGAAAAATCAATCACACGCTGCTCTCTGACCTCGTAATCCTGCGCCCCGTAAATATCTACTGTTTCCGGCAATACGCGCTTGATTTCTTCCCGCTCACGCTCTAAGTCATGCCACAGAAGAAAATGCTCTCCCGGCGATGCGTTTACAATGCGTTTCATCTCTTCCGCTCGTGCCGCAATGCTATCTCTTTTTACTGCCGCTGCCTCCTTCAAGCCTTCGGCGGCTTCCGTGAATAGCTGTACTTGTCCGTCCCGGTCTGCTGTTTCAGCATAAGTCACCGGGAGCTCATGCCACCGTACCTCTAACGGCGGCAATACGTACCCTTCGTCAGAGTAATCATTGCTTAGGTCGGACGGTTTTGTTATAAATAGCGCCCAACTGCTCACCCATAACCAAAACTCATCTTCCATGTTTGAATACAACGTGAGATTATTTGCCTTAGTCGAATCTCGCTGAAAGAATCTTGTCAACGCCTGCCCGGTATCCATCACCTCCAGATACCCCGCATAGTGAATCAGCTCTTTGTACCGATTCGGCGACGGCGTTGCCGTGGCAACCAGCTTATACTTCACGCCCTTAAACTTATCCAAAAATGTTTGGTATGTCTTGCTTCCGAAAGAACGTAGCACGCTCGCTTCGTCTAACGATGTTGCTGTAAAGTAACTCGGTTCTATGTCTCCGTCCCTTACTCTCTCATAATTGGTAAGTATAATCCTGCTCTTAGAGCCCTTTACTTCTTTCATCGTCCTGCAATACTCCGGTCGATCATAGCCTAGGACTTCAACTGCATCGCGGATAAACTCCTGCCTTACACCGAGCGGCAGCACAATCAACGCCTTTCCGTCCTCATGCTCCGCTGCCAAGTGACAGAACTCTAACTCCTGCACCGTCTTTCCAAGTCCAAAAGACTCAAATAGTGCCCTTCTTCCGCCGCGAAGCGCCCAGATAACCGCGTCCTTCTGATGTGGTTTCAGTGCTTTGTTTACTTGTTCCTGCTTTACCAAAAATCCGCTTTCGGTTGCAATCTCTATTTTTGTTTTCAAAAATTCCAAATAAGTCATTTCCTCTTTGGAGTAAAGACGTCTTTATCGCTGGCCAGCAAACCTCTTACTCCTTCCTCGTCAATATAGAATTCCCTGCCGCACAAGTGCGTTTCTTGCCTCTGCTGCATTTTTACTCCGCGCCTTTTCTACATTCATCTGATAGTGCTTTTCACATACCTTATAACCACATTTAACCGGTTCCCTGCAAAAATAGCATTCTCCTTCCTCTCTGCTTCTCTTTTCAGTCCTATATCGTAAGCGTTTACGATTCTGGCATTTTACGCACATGACATATCCTTTTCTCGGCCTATGTTTGCCGCATTTAGGGCACATCCCATCGGCTTTTCTTCGTTCATACAACGATTTATGCTCTATACGCATATAGGCATTATACTTTTCCCTATCCCTTTCCCTTATCTCACTCTTATATGCCGCAGATTTGCATCTGCATTCCGGACAACTTTTTTCGGTTCCAAAAAGTCTATACTTTTTGCAAATAGGGCATATTCCAAGCGACAGGTAAAAGCTACGTTCCTCCTTCGTCATAGCTGCACCTTCTTCCCTGTAACAAGCTACGTTCCAGCTCATCCACATCAATTTCCCTTTGCGGAAAATCATTAAATTGGTTTTTTTTCTTAGGCTTCGATTTTTTATACTTTCCAGGCAGATAATCAGCAAAAATGCACTTTGCAAGAAAGTTATTTGGATGATAAACCTTATCAGTTTCTTCAATCACACATGCTTCAGCATAGTTTTTTGCCGATGCAATTAGATCATCCTGCGATACTGCACCCGAAAGAACCAAATCACAATATGCGACTTCTGCCTCCTGCCTGCGAATTTTCTTTGGATAAGCCGTCCAAAATTCCTCAAAACGAACCTCAACCTCAGCATCCGCATCTATATTTTCTTTTCCTTTTATTTCTTTTCTTTTTATTTCCTTTGCATCATAATTCTCGGATTTATCACCATTATTCCTGTATTTATCTCGGTTTTTCCTGCATTTATCTTGTTTTTTGGTAACTTTAATACAGGTAGCGGTATCCCTTTCTTCCAAAAGCCATATGTTATCATCAACATAAACATCTCGTTTTAGCCTTTTGACCGCTTCCTGATAACGACGTTGTATTCCCGGTGAAGTAATGATAGTGTCCGAATCGACAAGTATGCTCGTAAGTAGTGACCGGTCGACTAAGAATGTCATTACCTGCTTTATAAACCCTTCCGTAAGACCAAGTTCGGAGATTATACCATCTTCACAGTCTTGGTCAAACCTTGCATAGTAACCAGTACGATAAACTTCTGTCAGCAGATAGATATACATCACTACCCCATCGTTTCCAAATCGTGCCCTGAGAGCCTTAATTCGTCTATCTGCGTAAAAGAAATCCGTATCAAAGGAAAAATAGTGCAATCCGTCCGTTTTCGGACGTGACATATAAGTATGCTCCTTTCTTCCACTGCGGTTGACAGCCGCAGTGGAAAGTAAAATAAGTTAGTAGTAACCAAGGGAACAATCCGGGTGTGATATGCAAAAATCCGAAAGTGCCTAAAATTTAATAAATAACCGAAATACCAGAAATACCGGAAAGCTCGAACTCTAAATGTTTGTGAATGTTCTTCATTGCTTCACGCACCCACGCTCCACCATCAGCTTCAAAGAGCGCACAATCGATACCTTCATACTTGTTCTGTTTCATTCTGAAAATGAACTCGGAAACCGGCTGCTCTACTTCCGTGAATGTACGGAACGGTCTTAACTTAACCGGATTCGGAACCAATGCATCGGTCTTGGATGAAATTCCGGTTCTTACGGTAGCTTTCTGTGTAACACCATCATCTCCATAACTCGCAACAGTTCCGTTTTCCACGGTACCGGAGAACTGCAAAATCAGGTCCTTGTCCGTGTCCGAATCATTCACAAATTTAGACTGCACACCAATATTGAATTTCTCATGTTCGATAAAGCTACCGAACTCAAAGTACGGAATCTTTGCATGAACCCTTACAAGTTCCTCGCGTTCTCTTTTTTCGTTAAGCTGCGAAAAAAATCTAACCTCGGTCGGACTTACAACATGTACAATCATCTCCGCGGCCATTGTGTCAACCTTCGACTTGATATAATAAACCAAACTCGAAAGCGTACTCATTTCGATTGCATCCGCCATCGGAATAAACTTGTCCTGACGGTACAACGGCTGATCGGAATACACACTTCCGTTTACTTCATGCAAATTCGCCTTACCGTGGTCCTTAATCCATTCAAATGCTTTTTCTAACATATCTTCACCTTTTCCCGCTTATCTTGCGGCCTTTCTGAAATCAACAACAGCATCAACGATTTCGCCGGTTTCGGTGTCAACCTTTCCGGCGGTGTTCAAATCAATGTTCATCTGACCCTTAATCTGCTTTCCGTATTCCTCTGCATACACCTCACCGGTCACTAAATTTTTACCGGTTGAAAATGCGGTCTGCATCGGGGCTTGCGGTGCAAGCTTTTCAATAACATTAACTTCAGCATGAACATCATCCCTTGATTCGTTCTGCAAAAAATCAAACTGAATAATAATTTTGCGCTTCACCTTAAAGGATGTGTTCGGGTCTTGCAAATTTTCAATCACCCTCTCGAATGCCTTGTTGAATTTCTCCTGTAATGCACCGCCTACAACTTCCTGCAATTCCATTTGTTCATAACCTTTTTGCTCCTTTCTTTATATTTCAAACAGCTCTCGCCGCTGCTTGCTACAAATAATTCCTCCCGAAAATTTCTACAAAATTCTCTTCCGGATATTCCTCCATAAACTTCCTTTGTGCCATCTTCTTGAGCGCCAAGTCCAGGCACTTATCGAAGTGGACTCCAGCATTACTGCCGTTATGGTGCATATAGCAGAGTGGGACTGTGAGTTTGTATTTCTCCGACCACTTACGATTCGGTCCATACAGTACATGATGTTTGTGTGGGTTTGGTTTCCCGCACACGATACAATGTCCCATATCTGCCGCTAAGATGCTTTCCAGTTTTTCTCCCATAACTCGATTGCTCTCCTCATTTCCTCGGACGGCGGCGGTGTCAAGCCAATCTCTTGCATCTCGGAAACAACCCCATCGAGTAGCCGGCTGAACTCTGCCGTATCGTATGTACTGCTCCCGAAATAGCAAAGCATCTGAACCGCCGTCTGACCGTTTATATCTACCTCGCCGATAACCTCGCACTCTCTCCATTGTGCTTTGACTGCATCCACCACATTCGCCTTCACGCAGATGTATGTAAACTTTCCATATCGTTTCAGCATCAAGAGGTATACATCCCACTTGTCTGTACGAAGGACCGCCGCCATCTCGGATAGGCACGCCCACAACATCCCGTTTGCGTCTAGAGACCGCCGCTTCCTGTGCTTCGCTGCCTTGATATCCAAGCTCTCCATCTGTGCAAGGGAATTAAGCTCATCCACCGGCTCCGTATCGATGGAGAAGGATACCGTAAGTTTCCCGCTGACGATATCCCGCACCACCGACACAAGTTTTCCTGTTGTGTCCATCATGCCAACCCCTTCCGTTTAGGCATACCCTAGACTTCTTTTTTTTCTGTCACATTATAGGCAAGGCCTACCTCTTTGATTTTTGCACTGACTTTACGTATCTGTTCCAGCGTTCCGGTCAACTGAACTGTCAATGTATAGATTTTCTCCGGTTCCTGAACTGATTTCACTTCTTCAGGTACGCTTTCCTTCACCTTATCTTCTCCATGTAACTCGTTCAGTATCTCTTCATCCGTAATTTCATCCGGCTTACGATTCTCCGCCGCGAAAATACGCTCTGCATGCTCACGCACCTTATCAATGATTCTGCTGGTATCCATGCCGTTATCGATGTAATACTGAAATTCCGACATAGAGAGCTTGGTACGCAGCCGGCCGTTTTCGGTATTAATGACATTCATGATAATGGTTATCCGCTCCTGCTCCCTGTCCTGCTCCACCTTTAGCGCAAACGCTCTGGTTTCCAAATCTTCCTTTACGCTCTTTTTACTTGCGGTAAGGTTCAGGTACTTATCAAGCACCGTCAGCTGCGCTGCATACTTCTCATTGAGTCCGATTGCTTCAGCTACATCGGCAATCATAATGTTCGCGTCCGCGCGCTTTGCCTCTCTCTTAGCATCATCGAACACCTTGATACCGTCTTTCAGAGGCATCTCTACCTCTTCAATATCCGCAATCAGTTTTTTACACTGTGCTTCGAACTCTGTTATAGGTTTCGACAGCTCCTGTTTCTTTTCCTTGCGGAAGGTATCAATCTTAATACGCAAACCGGCAAGCTCCTTCTGTGCGTCCTTGCAGGCAGCAAGCGTGTCATCCGTCACAACAAGCCCTTTATAATCAGTGAGCCGCTTCTGTAACTCCGCTTCCAACTGCTCATAGTTTACCTTCACAACAGGCAACTGAAATTCATTTACAACAAAATCCATGTCTCAATCCTCCTATATTCCAAAATCTACATCCGGCTGCACTGCCGCATCCGGAGTTTTCTCTAATCCTGCCATTGCTTTCATAAAATCAATAACCGTCAACTTCTCAATAGTATCGCAATGGTATCGCTCCAATATGGAGATTTCCTTTACGCCCTTCTGAACCATCTTGTCCCGCAGAACCTTAATCTTCGTAGAGTCCACGTAAACCGGTTCCGGCTGCGGAGTTTCTGTATCCGAATCCGGCGTTTCATCTGTCGGAATACAGAATACCTGAAAACAGGCGTATTTATAGGCTACCGAAAGCGCCTTATTCGTTGCCTTATCTCCGGAATCCATTGCTTCGCCGATAACAACCGCATCCACATAGCTTCCGTCTTCCGCATAAAATCGAAAGTTGACCGTAAGCCTCGTATAAAGCAGAGTTCCGCCGTTCTTTGAAACTCTCTCCTCTCTCTGCTCGTTGGTTACCATAGGGACAACGAACAAATGATTCTTAATGAGCGCCGGCTGTAAAGCATTCATTACATCATCTACACCGCGGTACAAGTATCCTCCCTGCGTGTTCTTCTTACCTTTTGTAACGGCTCCGATATCTTTCATCACGCCGCAAATAGCAGCGAATATCTTACCATCTTCCATTAGTCGTAATCCTCGCTTTCCTGTTCTTCCTCATAGGCCTCCCGGGCTTCCTCCAATTCGTAGTGACGTTCCAGTGCTTCATAAAAGTCTGCAATTCTCTCATTATCCCAGTAACAGTCCATGATTCATCACTCCAATCATCATCTGTCCGTCTTCCTGGCAAGTCAGAAGTTCAGCCCTTTTCTTATCACGTTCTTGACGTGCTTTCTCCTCGGAGATACAGTCCTCACATACGCCGTTGTGGAGTTCTCCGGCATCACAGTTACCGCCACATTCGCGGCACCGGTAGTTATATCCCATAAAAATCCTCCTTTACAATCTGTACAAAATACGCTATAATACAGATAGTGTTTTTTTGTTTGCGCCCCGACGGATGCCAGTCCAAAGGGCGCGTTTTTCATTCCTCCGTGGCATCCGGCTCCGGTGTGAACCCTGTCACTTCACCGTTTTCGATGATTGCTTTAAGGCCACAAGCCGCGTACAAATAGCAATCAATCAAGGTTAAATTATTCATCATGCTGTTTCTCCTTTCTTCTGCATCTCCTCGCGGAGTGCGAAAATATCATCCCAAGTCAGCGCGTACTTATTCAAAAACGCTCCTGCCTTGATGTAGTACCGTTTATTCTTGCCACCGGTTGCCGTGATAGCCTCCGCAATGTCCGCAAGGTCCCCACGGCGCACCAAGTTACAAAAACTACTCCTTGACAACCCGAGGAAGTAACAAGCCTCATCGACCGTAATGTTCTTTATAGCCATTTCATCACTCCTTTCTGTGGTCATATTGGTTGACTTTTTCTAAATTCCCTCCTATACTGTATGTACAGGCTTCGACCAAAGCCGAGTTCATACGAAAGGAGGATTCTATTATGCCTACAAACAAAAAGCAAACCTCTCCGAAAGCTGCTTCCGCGGCATCCAGCGTGTTACGTGACGGACGCACCAGCGCAAAATCCAAAACCGCTGCCGGAAGTGCCTTAGCACAGACGCCTAGCAAGAAAAAATAGTCTGTGCCGTGAAAACTTGGTGTAGGGCCGTCGCAAGGCTCTGCACCTCGCTTTCCTCTTTATCCATTCCCAACAACTGAAATACTGCATGTAAAATCTCATGCATCATGGTCTGTTCCTTCAGTGTCTTTGGTAGACTCTTATCGATTTTTATTTCATTCGCAATAAAATCAATCTCCCCGAACTTAAACTCCCTTTTGTCTACAACGTCTAATTCAATTACCTTGTAGGTAACTCCGAGGATATTCAGTTCTCTTATTTCGTCCCCCACTCTTCTTCCCTCCTTTCTCCGCTGCCCTTACGCGGTCTGCTTTTTCTGCTCTTCCTTCTACTGTGTCCTTTTGGACACTTCCTCTTTAAAAAAAATCCCCATTGGGCTTGTCAAGCCAAGATAAGAAACAATTTGCTGAATCTCGTTTAACGTAAACTCAGATACTCCTCTGCATTTTCTATAAAACGCAGAACGACTCATCTTTATAGCATGACATAACTGCTCTACTGTTACTCCTCTCGACCTCATCTCATACTCTAATTTGAACCTGTCCATGCTTCACTCTCCTTTCGTGTCTTTTTGGACACTTTTACTTTAGCATACTTTCTTCTTACTGTCAACCCCATTTTTGTCTTTTAAGACACTTTCTTTTTTTTTTTGCATTTCCGTGTTGCCAAAAAGACACATCTATGATATAGTAGTTATACTGAAAGGCGGTGGACTATATGGATATTGGTCAAAAAATTAAACTACTAAGAGAAGAACAAGGTCTGACTCTAGAAGAACTTGGAAAAAAAGTGGGAGTAGGAAAAAGCACTGTAAGGAAATGGGAAACCGGATTAATCGCCAATATGCGAAGAGATAAAATCGCAAAAGTTGCAGAAGCACTCAATGTAGACCCTTCCTTTTTGATGGGTTGGGATACAAAGCAACTGCGTACAAGTGGACAAACTACCTTGCTTGATGATATACCAGTAACAACGCTTCTTTCCTATGGTGAACATGCATTAATAAAGTCATTTCGTAATCACACATCAGCTGAACAAGAGGATTTTATAAAAATCTGTAATAAATACGATTCATTGACGGAACAGGGAAAAATCATGTTTTTAAGCTTCTTAGATTCAATGGACTCCGTTCCAGGAATGATAAAACCGATTTCCGTAGATTCTTCTCAACTTCAAGCGTCAGACTGTAATGGTATCAACATTTTTGATTTTTTTAAAGAAATAAACTCAGAAAAAGTCCTTAACGCAGCTCATGAGCGTACCGACATTGAAGTAACCGAGGAAATGCGGAAGCACGATGATGATATTATGGATGATGAGAACTTCTAATCCGTTTTATTGGACATATTTTTTGTTACAGTATGATAGAGGTGAGATTTTATGAACTACGAAACACTACTGATAGAAGCAGAACAAGATTTTTTAATTGTTAAAGAAAAACCGTTGCACGCGAACGATGGCAGAATCAAAGGGAATCGCATCGCAATCCGAAAGGATATTCCAACTCTCGCAGAAAAGGCTTGCGTGCTTGCGGAAGAAATCGGACACTACTACACGACCGCCGGTAACATCCTTACTCAGGAATCCGTGAATGATAAAAAACAAGAGCGCATTGCTAGGCTTTGGGCATACAACAAATTAGTGGGACTTCGGGGAATCATTTCCGGATTTGAGTGCGGATGCCGGAACCAGTATGAACTGGCCGACCACCTTGGTGTGACGGAGGAGTTCTTACAGAATGCTCTTGAAGTATATAAACAGAAATACGGTGCACTCGCACCGATAGACAATTATGTGGTGTACTTTGAACCACATTTGGCAGTTATGAAACTAACCTAAGAGGAGACTACTGTATGAAGAAGAAATCATTTAATGTTCCGAAATACGACGAAGAACTGCCGTTTAACTAAACCGTTCGCCACAATGGCGAACCACCACAGCAAAGAATACCAAGGAGGATTAGAATATGACAGAACTCGATTTTATAGCAAGGGACATTGATTGCAGTTTATATTCACACGAAGCAAATTCCCCTTTCGGCTCAGCATGGAAAGATGTTATAAAGGAAGAATTGTTTATCAGACAAAATCCGCGTATAGCAAAGTTAAACGGAAATAAACGTCTTTTTAAACCTTGGGTTTATGAAGTATTAGAAAAACACCTTTGCAGTCCTGGAAGCAGAATCATCGCTTCAAAAAAAGCTGATTATATATATTTACTTTTTGAGGCTATTCTATTCAGCGGAGAAAGTCGTTTTCAATACAAAGTATATGATTACCTTGAGTCGAGGTTGCGGTATAAGAGTGACGAACGTAATTTTTGGTATGTTTGTATAAAATCTGTTCATCAAAAAGCGGATACACTAAAAAGCAACGCAGAAGAACTAGTTTTAGGGAAAATATTTTTCAGCCCACCTCCGGAAGAAGAAAACGTCATTTGGACGAAAAGAATGAATAATGTATTGAGGGATGCAGAAAGCGATTTATCAAAAACATATAGCGATAAATATTTGTTGGAAGCAATATCATTATACATCCAAATGCTAATGCAAGAAATAGAAGAACGCTTTGCACGCCCTTCATATGAGA
The DNA here is from genome assembly GCA_964609025.1 of uncultured Lachnospiraceae bacterium. Lineage (GTDB taxonomy): Bacteria > Bacillota > Clostridia > Lachnospirales > Lachnospiraceae > SIG307. The sequence continues at coordinate 62,730 of CAZSQM010000002.1, forward strand.
TGTTAAAATTATAAAACAAATCGCCCCAGTGCGGACACACCGGAGCAATTCATCATACATAGGGAAGCCCATGTACTTTTTCATACAAGTATATTATACCACTTCCCTTTGATAAAGTCACGCATTTTTGAGAAAGGAAGTGCTTTTTTATGCCGAGAAAACGACAAATCATGAGAAATCCGAACAACTACGGCAGCATCAAGAAGCTGTCCGGGAACCGCCGCAGGCCGTGGATGGTCGGCGTGAATCCACGTATAAACGATAAAGGGACATACTCTTATGATATCCTCGGATATTATGAAGATCGTACCGAAGCGATGATAGCACTTGCAGAGTACAATAAGAACCCCATAGACCTTACAAACAGAAACATCACCTTTGAGGAAGTGTATAAGCTGTACTTCGAGGATAAGTTTGTCAACTCTAAGAAGAAGCTCTCCGCATCCGCGGAAAACTGCGTAAAGTTTGCATTTAAGAAGTGTGACTCGTTACACGGAAGAAAGTTCGTTGACCTGCGACACTCTGACCTCCAAAAGCTGATTGACAGCTCTCCTCTGAAACATTCATCCTTGGAACACATTCTATCTCTGTTCAAAGGGATGTATGTGTTTGCAATGCGCGAGGATATCGTGCAGCGTAACCACTCGGAATTTGTCAAAATCAATATCCCGGATGATGATGAGCATGGAATCCGCATGGAGGATGCCGATGTCGCTTTATTATGGGAACATACAGACGTTCCGTTCGTCAAGGTGGTGTTGATATACCTTTACACAGGATGGAGAGCAACAGAGCTTGCTGAGATAAAAAAAGAGGCCATTGACTTAAAAGAACTGACAATGACCGGCGGAAAGAAAACCAAGGCAGGAAAAAACAGGCTCATACCGATACACACACGCATACAGGAGTTTGTAAAGGAGTTATGTAATTCTGATGGTGACTATCTCCTACCGGCAAGAGGCTCACACATGACATACAACGATGTTATGACCGCGTTCAACGAGGCACTTGAAGCGTCTGGTATCACAACCAAATACACACTTCATGACTGCCGCCACACTTTCGGCTCCTGGCTCGATGATGCCGGTGTGCCGAAAACGATCCGCAACCTTCTCATGGGGCACTCGGGCGGTGACCTTGACGAAAAAGTCTACATCCACAAGACGGTTGAGCAGCTTCGTGAAGCGGTTGAAAAACTGCCGTAAATTTGTTGCTAGTTTGTTGCTATCAACTATAAAAAACGCTATCAAACAATCTCTAAAACCATTGATTTTACTGCATTTCTTAGATTCTTAATCTATTAGAATTTAATCGTTTTTTAATCAAAGCCACAAAAGGAAAAATCCCTGCGGGAACATGACGCTCCCGCAGGGATTCATTGACTTTTCTCTTAACCCGCTGCTTTGCAAGGACCTATGCTAACTTTGCCTTTGCCACTTCAACTAATGCGGTGAAACCTTCCGGATCGTTAATTGCCATCTCGGAAAGCATCTTTCTGTTTACCTCAACCTCGGCTAACTTTAAGCCATACATAAATTTGCTGTAAGAAAGACCATTCATTCTGGCAGCCGCATTGATACGGGCAATCCATAACTGTCTGAACTGTCTTTTTCTTTCCTTTCTTCCTGCGAAAGAGGAAGTAAGTGCTCTCATAACAGACTGCTTTGCTACTCTGTACTGCTTGCTTCTGGCACCTCTGTAACCCTTTGCCAGCTTTAATACTCTATTATGCTTCTTTTTTGCGTTTAAACCGCCTTTTACTCTTGCCATTCTTTGTTCCCTCCTTTACACCAAATCTTAGAGATAAGGTAAAATTTTCTTCATATTCTTCTCGTTTGTCTTATCGGTCATGGTAGCTTTTCTTAAATTTCTCTTCGTCTTGGAAGACTTCTTCGTTAAGATATGCTGCTTACCGGTCTTCATTCTCTTTAACTTACCGGTTCCCGTCATTTTAAAACGCTTGGTTGCTGCCTTATTTGTCTTTAACTTCGGCATGTTAAGTTCCTCCTTCACTGTTTACGGCACGCGCCGTATTGATAATTATCTGTATGAAGCACATTGCTGTGCGTTCATGCGCCTGTACTATCGCTTTTCGGAAAGCACCATAATCATGCTTCTTCCTTCCAGCTTTGCCGGTTTCTCTACCACGGCGACATCGGAAAGCTTCTCAAAGAAAGCATCCAATACCTCCTTGCCGGTAGCCATATGTGCCATCTCGCGGCCGCGGAAACGCAGTGCAACCTTTACCTTGTTGCCCTTTTCCACAAACTTTCGCGCCTGATTTGCTTTGGTCGTCAAATCATTTACATCGATATTCGGAGATAAATGGATTTCCTTTACCTCGGTCACTTTCTGCTTCTTCTTGGCTTCCTTTTCCCGTCTTACCATTTCGTAACGATATTTGCCGTAATCAACGATCTTGCACACCGGCGGCTTTGCGGTCGGCGCTATCTTTACTAAATCAAGACCGGCTTCCTTTGCCATCTTTAACGCATCCTTCGAAGACATGATGCCAAGCTGCTCTCCGTCCTCGCCAACTAACCGGATTTCTTTGTCCCTGATCTGCTCGTTCAACATTAAATCGCTAATGGTTTTGTACCTCCGTGACATTAAAATGAAATCAAATCGTGTGCATCCCGCAGAATGTTTTCTTATATCCAACGAATATAAGAAAAGCGGATAGTCACAGACTATCCGCCAAAATACCCCCGTAAAAGGGGAATCAATCTGAATCAGACCTTTTTGCGGTACATCGTACGCGGAAGGTGAGAGCGGATACTCTGCTTTTGCTTACACAGCTTTTATAGTATAGCATGGTATTTTTTGAATGTCAAGCACTTTTTTACATTTGCTGAATGTAATTCCAAACTATCTATGACTTCTTTTTGGGAGGATGTTTTTCTTCCCCATTTTAAAAGTATGTACCTCTCTCCTAAAAATCCTTTTTCCTTCCCCCTCACCATATATCGCAGTTCTCCTTTTCATCTATACTAATCCCATTTCTTTCCTTACTTTATGATACAACGGAAGAATGACATCTACGGATTCTTCCAGTTCGTCGGCAATTTGAGCCGGGGACTTGCTTTTTATTACTTTTTTGCGCACTTGGGCAAGTAAAGTTTCATTTTTTCCTTCCTCCCTGCCAAGCTCCATTCCCTTCCGGATGCCTCTTTCCTCTACCAAATCACTTAAATTACACATTTGTTTCAAGCCTCCTTCCAGCTCTTTCGAGGTTTCGATATTATACTCATCGGACAAAATTTCTTCTTTTTCCTCCGGTCGCAGCTTTTGTGACAGCAAGGTATGTAACATGCCGTGCAGTCTGTTTCCGCGGGTTACGGCTTCTTCCCTTCCGAGACATACCATGACGACTTCCATCAGGTCATACCGGAACCGTTTCTTTGCTTTACCGTAAACATTGTCCTGCCCCAGCTTATAGGATGTAATAGTATACTCCATACTGCGCGGAGCCTCCATGCATATCCAGATAGAATACACCTTTTTCATACTATCATAATCATCACCGGTAAATTCGGTGTCTTTTTGTGCGGAGAGCAGTCTTGCACAATAAAAGACGCCCCGTGTCACCAAATCGTAACCGGGATAGAAGTCCTTCTGACCCTCCACGTTTACAATTAATTTTATGCGTTCCCGGGAAGGTGTAATGGCGTAAAACCGTATGTCGTAAGTGATTTGTCCTTCGCCCGGCACCTTGTCTACCGTGTCGCTTCCTGTAATGACCTCCGGAGTCTGCTTTGCCGTATGTCCCGGATAGACGCGGTGAGTTCCTATCTCCGGCTCACCTTCAATGCACTCCTTAATCTGCGAAATGGGGTAATCCGCAAATTCTTTGGTAGTGTACTTCAAAATCCATGCCAGAACCGTTTTATCACTTAAAATTTTCTTGACCTCGGCGTCATACCGGTCCTTGCAGTCGTTTCCTTCCAATACATCGGAAATGTGCGTCTTTTGTTTCATAGATACTCCTTTCCTTACAATACAAACTTCTTTGCAGAAAAAGAGTCCACACATTCCTTTGCCTTCATTATAGGAAGTTTGGAAAAGAAATGCAAGGTAAAAAACGTTTTTCTTTCTTTTTCTGCGCTTTCCTGGCGAAATCACGGTGTGAAGCCACCGAACATCAGAAACAGAGGGAAAATGATACATGTGTGAGTACACGCCAAAAATCGCCTCCGTTACAAGACTTATCCTTTAAATTATTCTGTGTTTTCTCATGAACTGTCTGTAAGTAAAGTGTAGCAGAAAAAATAAGAGATTACAATAGAAAAAAGAATCTGCACAGAGCGGTAAAATACCAAAAAAACCTTTAAAATCAACAATTTGAACAGTGTTAAATCAAAGAAAAAATTTGTATCTATTAACCAAAAAAGCAGCGGAAAATTTGGTGATATTTCAAAGGAAAGAGTCGCCGTGGTATACGGCGACTCCCACTAACACAGCTTTCGCCGCGGAGATTGTGGCTGTACATTTCATTCATGCAACGGTCCCGAATCCTCACATTTCTACCCCACCGTCACTTCCGCTCCTCCTACCGGTCTTATCCGAAAAATCCGACAGGCTCCTTCCCCAAACACCCTGTCCAGTTCCGCCTTATACTCATCCGCCGACGCAACCGGCACAAACGCCTGTACCGTCCCGGCAAAGCCTCCGCCATGCACACGCACCGCGCCCTTTCCCTTAAGAACACGTTTACTCACCATAATTCCGAGCGGAATCCCCTGCTCCTTCGGTACGGAGGTCGAGTAAAGATTCTGTAAAAGATTTGCCGAAGAATCCCCGGATTCCTGTACAAGGAAAAGAAAGCGCCCGATATCGTTCGCACGTAACGCCTCTGCCTCTTCCCGCGCCCGCCTGTTATCTCCGAAGAAATGTGCGGCACGCAGTACCGCCCGGTCGGAACAGGTCTTTCGCAGCTTCGGAAGTTCCGTGTAAAAGGCTTCCTCATCCACCTGTCTTAAATAGTCCTTCCCGAACTGCGCCGCAATCTCTTCCATTTCCGCCCGTACCGCCACATAGTCCGGCGTGAGATTCACATGGTTTCCTCCGGTATCGGTGACACAGATACAATATCCTGCCTGCTCGAAATCAAAGGAAAATCTATCCACCTTCGGACTTTCTGTATCTTCAAAATCAAGAAACACAAGACCGCCCACAGCGCTTGCCATTTGGTCCATCAGACCGCATTTCTTTCCGAAATATACGTTTTCCGCATATTGGCCGATTTTTGCGATTTCCACCGCACCCGCTTTACCGTTGTTGTAACGGGTGTCAATGATGGTTCCGATCAGGGTTTCAAACGCCGCCGAGGAAGAAATCCCGCTGCCCGCAAGCACATCGGAGGTACTGTATAAATCAAATCCGCCGACAATCACCCCGAGCTTTGCAAACTTTGCCGCCACCCCTCGCACAATGGCGGCGGAACCGCCCTCGTCTTTCTGTACCGATAAATCGGAAAGGTCTACCGAAAACGCCCCGTATCCTTCCGAATAAATCCGGCACACACGCTCTTCATGAAAAGCAGCCACAGCAATGACATCTACCTGCACTGCCGCTGCCAATACACAGCCGTGCTGGTGGTCCGTATGATTTCCGCCGATTTCCGTCCTGCCCGGTGCGGAGAAAAGCGAAATATCCTCCCTTCCCGGATAAAGCGCCGCAAACTTTCGTACCGCTTTTTGATAGCGCTCCTTCTGTTTTACAAGCTCTTCGTTCCGGGAACCGTAGAATTCCCGAAATACCGGTAAAAAATCATCCTGCTCTAACCTTTTTATAACCTCGTCTATTTTCATACTCTTCCACATATCCTTTCTTTTCTCAAAGGGGACTCAGCACAAACGCCAGCGTCATCGGTTCCTTCGGATTGATTTTGTACTCTGTATGTACCGGTGCCCCCCAGGAATCATCACCGCCCACACCCATCTGCTTCGCGGCAATGCGGACCCAGGTATAACAAGGCTCCGAAAGCTCCTCCAAGTGCATGGCATGTTCCAGCTCCGTTGCACTGTACGGAAGCACACTCATCTCGAACGGCTCCGTATCGCAGGAGAAACGTAAGCCCTTTCCGCTGCCGTCCGTCACCTTTACATAACGCACTCCGGTCCGGTTACCACACTCCTGCGGATTCAGATACCCGGACAGATTTTCCTTTGCGGTAGAAGAAAATACGCCGAGTCTTGCACCGCAGTTTCGGTCGATATAGTTCTCCTCCGGTCCCATGCCATAGTAGCTGAAGCTGTCATACCTCCGTTTCAGCTTAAAATCCATGGCAAACACCGGGAAATCGCTCTGTGCATCTACACCGGGATACTCAACTCTTACTTTAACGCAGCCGTCAAAATATACGTTATAAATGACCCGATATTCAAAGCCCGGCGTTGTGGGCGCAAGATACGGAAAGGTAACCTCCAGGGAATCTTCCTTTTCTTCGCAACTCACCTTATTCCTCTGATATCTCGCATATTTCCCCGCAAGCTCCCATTGTGCCGCGGCTAACGGGTAGCCTGCTCCTCTGTCATTGTCCGTAGGCGCTCTCCAAAAACTCACCTGCGGCACTCTTGTAATATATTCTTCTCCTTTATAGCACAGGGACGTAATACCACCCTGTCCTTTGTCAAACATAACGGAAAAATCCTGCCCGCAAATACCGATACAAAAATCCCCACACAAAATCTCGGGCTTTTCTATCCCCTCCGTAAGACTCCGGCCGGCAGTTTCCGAAACCGTTACAATCTCCTGTGCAAAGGCAATTTCATAGCCTTTCTCTGCCCAGAGCGTATCATGGGCAAGTACCGCCGAAGCGGTATACACATATTCCCCGGGTTCCTCCGGCACCGGAAGCTTCCCCTTAACGGACGCTTCTTCCCCCGCCGGAATCAAAAGAGCATACTCCTCCTGTCCCAGAATCTCCCCTTCTTTTTCCAAGGTTACAAGAAAGCAATAGCCGCTTGTCGTAAGGAACAGATTGCGGTTTTTCACGGTAAGCGTACCGTTCTTCCATTCCAGCTTCAAATTCGAATACAGTGCCTTTACTTCCTGCATCTTCGGCGAAGGCTTTCGGTCGGCATATACAATACCGTCGGTACAAAAGCCCCAGTCTGCCGGCCGGTCCTCGAAGTCCCCTCCGTAGGCAAGGACTCTTTCACCGTTTTCCAATGTTCTGTACAGTGCCTGGTCAATGAAATCCCAAATAAATCCGCCCTGATATGCCTCGTACTTTTCTTCCAAATCCGTATAAAGCTTCATTCCGCCCAGAGAATTTCCCATGGCATGCATGTACTCGCAGCTGATATACGGCTTCTTCGGATTGTTTCCCAGATACTCCTCAAGTTCGGCAGGCTTTGCATACATTCTGCTCTCCATATCGGTAATGCAGTCATACTGCCGGTTCCACGTTACTCCTTCATAATGTACAAGCCTGCATTTGTCTACCGTATGAAAGTACTTTGCCATTGCCGCAATATCTTCACCGCAGTAAGATTCGTTTCCGCAGGACCAGATGAGTACGCTGGGATGATTTTTATCACGCTCATACATCGATTTTGCACGGTCCAGTACCGCTTCTTTCCATTCCGGCAAAGAAGCCGGGACATTGTTCACCGGTCCGCTGTCCGTCATCCAGGTTCCGTGGGTTTCCAGATTTGTTTCGTCAATGAGATAAATCCCGTATTCGTCGCACAGCTCGTACCACCGGGTACAATTCGGATAATGGGAGGTGCGAACCGCATTTATGTTATTTTGCTTCATCAGCCGGATATCGTAAAGCATATCCTCCTCCGTAATCGCCCGCCCCCGTTGTGCGCTAAACTCATGCCGGTCGACTCCCTTAAATATAATCCGCTTTCCGTTCAGGCACATGAGTCCGTTCTTTCGCTCAAAGGTTCGAAACCCTACTGCGGTACGGGCGGTTTCAACAAGCTCCCCCGTCTTATCCGTAAGCTCCGCAAAAAATGTGTATAATACCGGCTCCTCCGCGCTCCACGGTGCGACATCTTCCACCGTCCCGCCGACGATAACGGTTTCCCCTTCGCTCCGGCACGTGCTTCGGAACACTACCCTTCCCTCCGCATCCTTAAGATACGCACTCACCGTACAGCCCTCTCCTGTCTTTCCCGTAAGCGAAAGCTCCGCAGAAAAATTGCCGTTCCCTTTTTCATAGTCATAGTCGGCAATCAGCTTGATATCGCGCACATGCAGCCTCGGGACCGCATAAAGATACACATCGCGGAAAATGCCGGAAAACCTCCAAAAGTCCTGATCCTCCAGCCAGCTTCCGGTACATGCTTTATAAACCTCAACCGCCAGCCGGTTGTCCTTCGCTTTCAGGAAAGGCGTAATATTAAACTCGGAGGGAGTAAAGGAATCCTCGCTGTACCCTACAAATTCACCGTTAAGCCACACATAAAGAGCCGCCTCCGCTCCCTGAAAGGACAAATAGGTTTCCTTCCCGAGAAGCGCCGGGGCAACATCAAAAAATGTAACATAGCTTCCCACCGGATTTTCCTTTTCCGGAATCATAGGCGGCGTAAGACTTTCTCTGCCTTCCCACGGATACATGACATTCACATACTGACAGCGTCCGTATCCCTGAAGCTGTATATGCCCCGGGACCTGTATTTCATCGAACTTCTCCACCGGGTAATCACACCGGTAAAACTCCGCAATCCTGTGCTGCGGATTCTCCGCATAGGAAAACTTCCATGTACCGTTGAGCGATTGACGTAACGAACCGCTCTTATCGTAAAAAACATGGTCCGAATGCGCTCTCTCCCGGTTCACGGCAAATACCTCCGGGTTTTTCAGCCAGTCAAGCGTAGCCTTCATAAAATACCTCCTCTTACCTCACAGTTCTTCCGATTCTGTTTTTATTCTAACATAGCGCACCGCAAAAAAACATAGACGCAATAGAACAAAACATGCACAAAATGATACAATACCTCTTGCAAAAAAAGTTTTTCCGGCACATAATTAAATTATGCGAAGCCTTTTCGCAGCATTCCCTTAGGGAAGTATATGCACGATACAATATCAAACGCAAAAGGAGAATCCGTTATGTATACCAATGCCGCCTACCTGCACAATTCCTTCTCGGATATTATGGATTTAAGCAAACCGCTGATTGTAACAAGCTGCGGCTACTACCGCATTTACAGCAGACCCTCTTTTATGACCGAACGTCCGAAAGGGCGGAAGGACTATCAGCTTTTATACATCGCCTCCGGAACAGCACATTTCTATTTTAACGGAACAGAACGGCTTCTTACGGAAGGAACGATGATTCTTTATCATCCCGACGAACCGCAAAAGTATCTCTATTACGCCACGGACAAAACCGAAGTGTACTGGGTTCATTTTACGGGCTCCGATGTGGACACTCTACTTGCACATTATGGAATTTCCGCTACGGAAAACATTTTTTACACCGGCACCCTGCCCGATTATCAATGGCTGTACCGCCAGATTATTCAGGAACTTCAGCTCTGCCGCCCGAATTACGAGGAACTGCTTTCCCTGTTGCTGTGCCACATTTTCCTCATGCTGAACCGTTCCATCAAGGAAGACAGAAAAACGGGCAGCGACATTCAAAATGAAATTGAACGCGCTACCCACTATTTTAATGAAAACTATAACGCTCCGATTCGCATCGAAGACTATGCAAAATCCAGACACCTAAGCACCTGCTGGTTTATCCGCAATTTCAAAGAAATTGTCAAAGCTACGCCCATGCAGTATATCCTGTCGCTCCGCATGATAAACGCACAAAGCCTGCTGGAAAACACCGACTACAACATTACCGAAATTGCACAAACCGTCGGCTACGATAACCCTCTTTACTTCAGCAGACTGTTTCGCAGACAGGTAGGGCTCTCTCCCTCCGAATACAGAAAGGCAAAAAGCAATCGCGCCTGACCCGCTTTCAGAACAGGCAGCCGCTTTAGTAAATCACCCGCTTTGCGCTGTACGGCGTCCGATAATTGTAATTTGAAATGATTACCCCCGTCTTGTAATCGGACGCATGTACCACTTTCCCGTTTCCGATATACATTGCCACATGGTCCACAACGCCGCCGGAAGCGTAGAACACCAGGTCGCCCGCCTTCAGATTGGCAGTATTCGGCGTTACCGATAACAGGGACTTGCTTGTCGCCATATCTCTCGAAACCCGCGGCAGGGTATACCCGAACTTCTTATATGCCGCGTAGCATAATCCCGAGCAATCCACTCCGGTGTTTAAATTGGTGCCGCCCCAGACATATGCCGTTCCGACTGCAGTCTTTGCATATTCCGCCACCTGCTTCGCCTTTTCCGTCTTTGCCCTTTCGGCGGCTGCCTTTTTCTCTGCCTCCGCTTTTGCCGCAGCTTCGGCGGCCGCCTTTTTCTCCGCGGCGATTCTTGCCGTTTCTTCGGCAAGGGTTTCTCCGTATGCCGGCTCACCGGTTACCGTCACATACTTTGCATATACATAGCCTACCTTTTCCGTACCGCCGGAAGAAAAACGGATTTTCATCCACTCCTTCCCTTTTTCTAACAATTCCGCCTCAGCACCGTTTGTAAAGGTTCCGATAATATCGTAACCGGTTCCTGCGCCGGAACGGATATTCAATACATTCGCCGTCACTTTGACTTTCGGCGTATACTTTTTTACGATTGCCGCTTCCGCCTCGTTTCCGAACAACAGATACTTGTTCACGACATATCCCGTTACATTGCCGGAATTCACATAAACCCAGTCCCCTTTTTCCTCGATTACGGTTGCCACACATCCCGCATAAAGCTTTCCGACTACGTTTGAAGAGGTTGTCGCCTCCTGCCGTACATTCACATAATTTGTGACATTGGCATAGACCCGCGTCCCGACAAAGCTCCTTGCCCGTCCGAACAATACAAGTTCCGCCTCTCCGGTCTCCTGCATCTGTAACAGTACGCGTTCGCCGATATCCTCCAGTCCTTCTATGTACTGACTCCTTGCACCGATGGTTCTCCATACGCTTTTTATATCCAACAGGGCATTCTGCCATGCCGCCGCATTCTCTGTAACCACAGGATTCTTTATTGCCTCCGCCGCCTTTGCGTCACCGCTTTGCAGGACGCCCGTAAGCGCTGCGGCACCAAGACAAAAAAGCACTTTGTTGTATTTTCGACCGCTCATACAACTCCTCCTTTTCAAATTGTTACAAATTTGTTACAAACTTGTAACGCAATTATAACAAAGTTCCGGCGCCTTTGTCAACACGCCGGAACTTCCAATTTCTTCCTGTCTTTTTGTTTGCCGCACTTTTTGTCGAACTTCCCCGTTTCGCCTCGGTCGGTCAGCCGCTCTCCGCACCAAAAAGCCTACTTACTGTTCAAAAAAGCCTCAATTTCCCTGATGGCAACCGCACCGTCCGCTGCTGCGGTGATGACCTGTCTGAGCGGTTTTGTTCTCAAATCTCCCGCTGCAAAAACGCCCTCGGTATCTGTTTTACAATCCTCGCCGGCAATGACATACCCTGTCTCATCCAACGAGGCAAGACCTTTCAAAAGCTCCGTATTCGGCAGCATTCCCACGGCAACAAACACACCTGCCACGGAAAGCTCCCGCTCTTCTCCCGCTTCCTTCACCACAAGCCCCTCTACCTGTCCGCTTCCCGCAATCCGCACCGGTACGGCATTTAATACAAACTCCACATTCTCACAGGCACGCAGACGGTTCACAAGCGTTTTTGCCGCACGAAACTCCTCCCTGCGGTGTACCAGATAAACCTTTTTGCAGATGCGCGCCAAAAACAGTGCGTCCTCCACCGCCACATCCCCGCCGCCGATGACCGCAACCTCTTTTCCCCTGAAAAACGCTCCGTCACAGGTTGCGCAATAAGAAACGCCGCTTCCGGTAAGTTCTTCCTCGCCCGGGATTCCAAGCTTCCGATGGTCGGCACCGGTAGCAAACAATACGGTTTTTGCCGCAATGCACTCTCCGTTTTCCAAAAGCACCGAAAAACCATCGTCCTGCTTTTTTACCTCCGTAACTCTTCCGTCCCGGAAACAAACACCGCACCCGTCGCAATGCTCACGAAAGCGCGTTGCCAATTCAAACCCGCCGATTCCTTTTAAGCCCGGGTAATTGTCTACCTCCGACGTATTGATAATCTGTCCGCCGCTCATAAGACCGCTCTCCAACACAAGATGAGAAAGCTCCGCTCTTGCCGCATAAATCCCTGCCGCCATGCCCGCCGGACCGGCGCCGATAATAATCGTATCTAACATAAAAACCTCTTTCTGCGTTATTCTAACGCCTTTTCTTGCTTTTTTCCAAAAAATATGTTATACTAAGTTCAGAAACTGATGGTTCTGTCTGCAACCCGGTGTTTCCGGTACAGAAAAAAGGAGGATACCGTTATGGATATTGCCGCACTTTCTATGCAGACTTCCGCTTTAAATGCTGCCGATATGGTCAGTGTCGCCGTATTCAAAAAGACACTCGACACAATGGAAGGCACCGGCGAAAGTATGATAAAGATGATGGAACAGTCCGTCACCCCACATCTCGGTCAGAACATTGACCTTCGTGTGTAAAAGCTCATGCGCTTGCATGGGCTTTTCCTTTTTCTCTCACACGCCTCCCACAAACTGCTCTAACAGCATGATTGCAATACAAAACAGACTTCCGACTACTAATGCGGGGCTTATCACGGAATTCGTTTCTCTTTCTCCTCCGTTCCCAGGCTTTCTCCCTGTAAAAATCGTCCTGAAATGCTCCGCACGTCCCGTACTTCTGACAAAGTAACGCACAATAAGCACCACACCGAGTACGCTGAGTAAAAACCACGGAAGCGTCGTAAGAATACCTCCTGTCACATCCGTTTCCCCCATGTTGAAGTATGCGGTCAGCCACTCTGCGGAATCAATCGGCACGCCCTGCGCCTGCTTCAGCAAATCGGCCGCAAGAGCCGTATTTCCGGCTGCTTCCGCCGTTACATATTGTTCGCGCAATCCTGTCAGATAATTCACCGCCGCATACAAAAGCACAACCGAACGTCCGTTGATATACAAATGCAGTAACATGGACGGCACCAGGGACCCGACCGCCTCATTGACAAGGCTGAACAAAATACCCAATACCATTGCGTAACAGAACTGATTCAGATTCATGTGCATGATACCGAACAAAAACGCCGATAATAAAACAGCGACACGCACACTGCTTCTGCGGTAACCCTGATATATCACCCCTCGGTAGATTAACTCCTCGCACACAGCCGGGGTAACGGCAATGACAAAAAAAGCTAACGGCAGGGGATACTCCAAAATCAATTCCGCCATATGATTGCCGATTACATTCGGCGCAAACAGCTGCGACAGGATATTGATGAACTCCGCAATTTTATCGACGCAGACCGCAAGCGGCAGCAACAGAAGCCAATGCTGCCAGCGCAAAGAATTTAAGCCGACACTGTCCTTTGCGGAACACCTCTGCATACAAAGATAAATCACACAGGGAAGCACCATAAAAATCTCTATCAAAAACTGCAGCATCATCACATCACTCACACCGAGGGCCGCAACCAAAGGTAACAACAGCTGTGATGCCGCTATACTAATCAGAAACAAACGATTCGCGTCCACCGCATACTTCCGTTTCATACTCATTCCTCCGCATCGTTACTCTTGTCTTCTAGTATACATTTTTTTGGCCTATATTTCTAGCTTTTTTTTGTCATTTATGATATACTTGTGTGCGTATGGAATAAAGTAGAAAATCCTCGGGCTTTTTTCCCGAAAATTATGGAAAAATGCCTGAAATCCAAGGAGTGCTTATGTATTCTTTTGACACAAGAGTCCGGTACAGCGAGGTTGATTCGTCCCTGCGGTTATCCTATTCTTCCATCATCAACTATTTTCAGGATTGCAGCACCTTTCACTCGGAAGACCTCGGTATCGGCGTTCAATTTTTAAAAGATCACCACTGCGTCTGGCTTTTAAGTGCATGGCAGATTCAGATTTTCCGTTTCCCGCAGCTCGGAGAAACCTTAACGGTCAGTACCTGGCCTTATGACTTTAAGGCAATGTTCGGCTATCGTAATTTTTTACTGCAGGACAAGAATAAAACTACGGTTGCCGTCGCCAACTCCGTCTGGGTACATGCGGACACCGACACCGGCCGACCGGCGCGCCTTTTGCCGGAATACGAGCTTTACTACAAAACGGAGCCTGCCTACCCGATGGAGTACGCACCGCGCAAAATCGAACTGCCCGCCGGAGGTACGCCCTGCGCTCCGATTCCGGTTACGGTTTCCCATCTGGATTCCAACCACCACGTCAACAACGGGCAATACGTTGCGATGGCTTCCGCGCTGCTTCCTTCGCAGGATTACGATAAGCTGCGCGTTGAGTACAGGAAACCGGCGCAGCTTGGCGATACCATCTATCCGCGTATCTTTGAGGAAGACGGCCTGTGTATTGTTGTTCTGGCTGCCGAGAACGGTACGCCTTTTGCCGTCGCGGAATTTAAGAAATAACTTTACGTTTTAAACTAACAGAAGGGATATCAACTTTTATGATTATGCTTGGACAAATGCAGACGCTTACCGTCTGCAGGTCAACAGAAAACGGTATTTACTTAGAGAGTCCGGTTGCCGCGGCTCCCGTATTTTCCGACGATACGGCTGCGATTCCGGAAGCACGGGTGTTACTTCCGCGCAATCAGGTGCCGGACGGCGTCAAACACGGGGATTCCCTGCGGGTGTTCGTTTACCGCGACTCGGAAGACCGTGCCATTGCAACCACCGCCGTACCGCCGCTTACGCTTGGCGAGACCGCCGTACTGACTGTAAAGGAAACCTCTCAAATCGGAGCATTTCTCGACTGGGGACTGGCAAAGGATTTGTTTCTCCCGTTTAAAGAGCAGACCGTCAAGGTAAAGCAGGGTGAACAGGTGCTTGTTGCGCTCTATATCGACAAAAGCGGACGGCTTTGCGCCACTATGCACGTTTATGAATACCTTTCCGGCAATGCACCGTACAAAAAGGACGACCGCGTCACCGGCATCGTCTATGAACACATTGATGAGTTCGGAACTTACGTTGCGGTAGATTCGCTCTACTCCGCTCTGATTCCGCGCCGCGAGGTGATTACACCGCTCCGTCCCGGCACGGTTATCACCGCCCGGGTCACAAAGGTACAGCCGGACGGCAGGCTGGAGTTAAGCGTCCGCGAAAAAGCGTATCTCCAGCTTGATTCCGACGCCGAACGGATTCTTGCCCTGCTAAAAGAAGCGGGCGGCTTTCTTCCGTACCACGACAAGTCTAACCCGGAGGCAATCAAGGCAAAGTTTGCATTAAGCAAAAACTCGTTCAAGCGCGCCATTGGTCACCTTTACAAGGAAGGCTTACTTTCCATAGAGGAAAACGGCATCCGTCTGAACGAAACCACTCATTAAAGCCGGGGCGGCCGCACCACCGATTCGCTAAATCGTAGTGCGACCGCCCTTTCCTTTGCTACTCCAAAAAGCGCATCTTCGGAGTCTGACTCTTGGAAGTCTTTTTTTCCGGTTCTTCCTTCGGTCTTGTATACGCCGAAAAACCGTTAATATACTTTGTCTTACACATATCGCAAAAACGTCCGGTACGAATCATCTTACCGCAGCCCTCGCACTCCAAACCAACCTGTGCATCATCACTAAACGCCAGCCGTTCCTCACGAATCCAACGCTTAATCTGCGCTACCGTCACGCCGGTTTCCTCGGCAACCTGCTGCATCCCCGCACGCGGGTGGTCATACACATATTCGCGCACCTCGTCAAACTTAACGTCCAGCGCTTTTATACACTCCGGACAAAGCGGCTGTCCTCCGATATAGTTAAACAAGCGGCTGCAACCCTTACAATTTCTCACATCCATTTTCCTTACCTCCTCTTTCTATAATCATTCTCTCTTTATTCTCCTCCGATGCAGATACAAACTCCGTACACCCTTTGAATTCCGTTCTCCTTCAATACCCCGGCACAGGCCGACATCGTACTCCCCGTCGTATAAATATCGTCTACCACCGCAACCGCCGCCGGAAGCTCCGAAAGTGTGTCTGCCGCTCTGCGGTTCCAAAGGATGGAACCGGACAGATTCTCCTGCCGCTTTACAGGGTCCAGCCCGCTTTGCGGCAACGTATTCCTGACGCGCTTCAAAAGCCGTGAACTGGTAAGTCCCAACTCCTTTGCAAGCCCCTCGGACAACAGCTCCGCCTGATTAAACCCGCGATAACGCCTCCTCTTTGCGGAAACCGGAACCGGTACAAGCACCGTGACACCGTAATGTAAAAGGCTGCTCCCGAAGCAATGCGCCATATGCCGCACATAAAAGTCCGCATACTCTTTTCTGCCGTCATATTTAAACGCAGCAACAGACCTTTTCATTGCCCCGTCATACTGCCAGACCGCAAAATTCCGTATAACCGACGGCGGCTTGGCCTCGCACCTCATACAATACTCTTTTGTGTCGTCCGCAATTTCCCTGCCGCAGCCCATGCAGACCGGCTCCCGGATAAAGCGAAGCGCTCCCGCACACGCAGGACAGGTACTGCTTTCCCACGGAATCCGAAGCTCTCCGCAAACCGGACACCGCGGCGGAAACAGACACGCCAGAAAAGGATTCTCTTTTGTTACGGTTTCTTTGCCCAGACTCCCGTCCCCCTTTTTTGTTTCTATTCTATTTCTATCTTACAATATTTTCTTATCAAATACAAGACCTTCGCAAAAAAGAGTTCCGCCCCTTAGTTTCTCATTTCCCGCAAACGTCCCGTCAGCCCGGAATACCGCTTCATCTCATCCGTATTCTCAATCATTGCGTTCACGGTTGACGCACTTCCCACAATCATAACGCACTGTTTTGCCCGTGTAACCGCCGTATATAAAAGGTTGCGGTTCATTAGCAGCCTAGGTCCCGAAAGCAGCGGCAGCACAACCGCCGGATACTCGCTTCCCTGTGCCTTATGAATCGTTGCCGCATACGCCAGTTCCAATTCGTCAAGCTGCGAAAAGGGATACTCCGCAATCTTCCCCTCCTCAAACTCGACGCTGAGCCGTTCGGAAAAAAAGTTAATCTCCCGGATGGTTCCGCAGTCCCCGTTAAACACGCCCGCACCGCTCTCTATCGGAATCCCGTAGCGGCTCCGTATCTCCCATTCCATCTGGTAATTATTTTTTATCTGCATGATTTTGTCGCCCTCGCGGAACACGCCTTTACTATGCTCTTTTTCTTTTTTGGACGTATCTGCCGGGTTTAAATGCTCCTGCAGCAGCACATTCAGGCGCTCCACACCGAGTTCTCCCTTCCGCATCGGCGTCAGGACCTGAATTTCCTGCGGCTTCGCATGAAGATAGCGGGGCAGTTTTTCCTTTACCAGATAAAGAATGGACTTCTGAATCACGTCCACGTCTTCTCGCTGCAGAAAGAAAAAGTCTTTGCTTTTATTATCCAGCCGGATTTCATCTCCCGCATGGATTTTATGGGCGTTGGTCACAATGTCGCTCTCCTGCGCCTGCCGGAAAATTTTATCCAGCGTCACCACCTTAAAGCAACCGGAGGAAATGATATCCCGCAGCACATTCCCCGGTCCCACCGACGGTAGCTGATTCACGTCTCCCACCAGCACTAACCGCGTCCCGATCGGAACTGCCTTTAACAGCGCCTGCATTAAGTAAATATCCACCATCGACATTTCGTCGATAATAATCATATCGCATTCCAGCGGATTTTCCTCGTTCCGCTCAAAATTCATCCGGTTTCCCGCACCCTCCGACACCTTTAATTCCAACAGGCGGTGAATCGTTCTCGCCTCCCTGCCGGTCGTTTCCGTCATGCGCTTCGCCGCGCGCCCGGTAGGTGCCGCCAAAAGAATATCCAGCCCTTCTTTCTCAAAGAACTGAAGCATGGTGCGTATTGTCGTTGTTTTTCCGGTGCCCGGTCCTCCGGTCAGAATAAATACGCCGTTGCGCGCCGTTTCAAATACCGCCCTTTGCTGTAACGCATCCAGTTCAATCTCCTCGTGCCGCTCCAGTGCTCTTAACCTTGTTTCCAGCACGGAATCCGGCAAATCGTACTGTACATTCAAATCCAAAAGCATACGCGCCGTGTTCAACTCGGTGTAATAGGCGGTCGCGCTGTAAATCAGCCGGTCGCCCTCTATCTCTTTTATAATTACCTTTTTCTCCAGCTGTAAAAACTCAAGCTGCCGCTTTACCGCTTCCCGCCCCAATTCCAGCATCTCGCAGGCGCTCTGCAATAATTCTTCCTCCGGCAGATATACATGACCGGCATTCCCCGCCTGTAACAGCGCGTAAAACACCCCGGCACGGATACGATACTCGGAATCGCTTCGCAGTCCGACGCGCCCGGCAATCTCATCCGCAATGCGAAACCCCACGCCGTCAATATCCTCCGCCAGACGGTAGGGATTTTCCGTGATTACCGTTTCCAACTGTCCCTTGTATCTCTCGTAAATTTTTACCGCAAGCGCATTGGAAATCCCGTACTGCTGCAAAAACAGCATGGCATGCCGCATTTCCCGCTTTTCCACAAACTGCTCGTAAATGGCGTGCGCCGACTTTTCGCTGATACCGGATACCTCCGAAAGGCGCTCCGGTTCCTCTTCCATAATACGGAACGTATCCTCCTTAAATCTTCGTACGATTCTTGCCGCCAGCTTGGCACCGACGCCCTTAATTGCGCCCGAGGCAAGATACCGTTCCATTGCCACCGCATTTTCCGGCTCCTGTACCTCGTAATGCTCTACCAGAAACTGCTCTCCGTATACGGCATGTACCGTATACGAGCCGGTAAGCAGCAGATAATCACCCTCGCTGACCGCAGAAAGACTGCCGACACACACCGTATCGTCCTCGTCGTTTTCCACCGTCAGTATTGTATAACCGTTTTTCGGATTCCGGTATTTAATCCGCGTTACATACCCTTTTAAGGTTTCCTTTTCCATGGTAGACTCCTAAAATTGAAGAGCGTTACCGGCTTTTGCCGTAACGCCCGTAAATCCATATTCTATCAATCTGCTTTTTCCGCTTCGGGGACACTGGTATTGCCCGTTTCCGCAACCGTTTCCGTAGACTGAAGCGACTCCTTTACCGGAGAAACCGTATTCTGCTTAATTGATTCATACAACTGCTGCGCCAGACCAAGCTCTCCGTTTTCTGCAATCTGCTTTGCGTACTCCTGATATCTCATATCACCGAAATAGGAAAGATATTCATTCTCCTCCTCATCGCTTTGCGTCAGGGCATCCTTCATCTGTTTTACCACCTGCTCCACAAGGTACGCTTCAAACTCCTTGCAGACCGACATAATCTCTTCATCGGTTGCTTCGGTGCTGTCAAAGCCGGAAAGTTTGCTTTGCAGATTTCCTGCCTTCGTGTCACTTGCGCTTTTTTGCATTTGAGAATATAAAAGCTCGCTGCTTAATCCGATGCTCATCGTTTCCTCCTGTTCTGCCGCCTATGTACCGTTACCGTCAAAACTCATGCCGATTCTTAAGCCCGCAGGTTGTTCGCCTGCTGTAACATCTGGTCGGACGCCGTAATGACCTTGGAATTCATTTCATAGGCGCGCTGCGCCACAATCAGATTGACAATTTCATCCACCGTCTGCACGTTGGATGCCTCTAAATAACCCGAACGGATGGAACTGCGCTTCAAGGCGGTATCCGTCACCTCCATACGCGGCTCCCCGGACGCCATACTCTCCTGATATAAGCTGCCGGAGATTTTCGTCAAGCCGGACGGATTATTAAACTGCACGATACCGAGCTGTGCCCGGAGCACATATTCCGTTTTATACTTTTCCTCTGTTTTTGTTTCTCCTGCGTTTTCTGCATTTTCCGTATTTTCCGTGTTCTCTGCGTTCTCCGTATTGCCCGCGTTCTCCGCAGGCGTTTCCTTTATCAGCACCTGAACTTCTTCAAAGATTTTTCCGTCTACATCCACGGACAGCTTCGACACATCCGTCTTGG
Organism: uncultured Lachnospiraceae bacterium; assembly: GCA_964609025.1. Taxonomy (GTDB): domain Bacteria; phylum Bacillota; class Clostridia; order Lachnospirales; family Lachnospiraceae; genus SIG307. The sequence continues at coordinate 82,734 of CAZSQM010000002.1, forward strand.
CGTCCAGCACAATCGGACTCCCGTTAACATCAAGTAACGGATATCCCTCGGAATTTGTCAGTGCCAGACCGTCGGAGGCAATCGCAAACAGCAGCGAACCGTTTCGCGTGTATGCGGTTTCTCCGTTCGGAGTCTGCAACGCAAAGAACCCCTCTCCGTCGATTGCCAAATCAAACGGATTCTCCGTAGCGGTCATATTCCCCTGCACAAAGCGGGATGTAATCGCACCGGTACGCACGCCCGAGCCTACCTGCCCGATGACCGGCTTCGGATCGCCGTTGTTATCGGTCGTTTCCGTCTGCAGCTTCTGATAGAGCAGCGACCGGAACTCTACCGTTTCTTTTTTATAGCCAACCGTATTCACATTGGCAAGGTTGTTTGAAATCGTATCTACATTGGTCTGCTGTGCGATCATTCCCGACGCACCGGTCCACAAAGATCTTAACATACCGTCACCTCTTTCTTATCCGCTATACGCGTCCGATCGAATTTGCCGCATTGTCTAACGTCTGGTCAACGGACTGAATCACCTTCTGATTTGCTTCATACGCTCTTGTAATTGCAATCATATTTACCATTTCGCTGACAACATTGACATTGGACTGTTCCGTATAGCCCTGACGAATCAATCCGGTAACATCTTTCTCTCTGGCGCCTTCTACCGGCTCGTACATCACGTCGCCGTACTTTTTCAGGTAATTGTAATCCTCAAAATCATGCAGAAGAATTCTGTCCACATATTCGCCGTCCGCATAAATGCTACCGTCGATATCAACCAAAATCTCTCCGGCATCGGTCGGCACCAGCACATCCCCCGACTCGCCCTGAAGATGATTTCCCTCGGAATTTACGATATAACCGTCGTTCGTCATATGAAAACCGCCCGCCCGCGTGTAGCGGAGATGCGTTTCTCCTTCGCGGTCCGTTACCGCAACCTGAAAGAATCCTTCGCCGTCAATCGCCAAATCAAACGTATTCTCTGTTTCACGAAGCGAACCGCCCGTATAATCCGTATATACCTCGCCGATTTTCACACCAAGGCTCATACTGCCGATGATGCGCTCGCCGTGCGGCTCCGATTTGTCTTTGATTTTAATCGTAAGCTGCTCGTCAAAGGACTGTGAAGTTACACCCTCCTTTTTGTAGCCTACCGTCGCCGAGTTCGCCAAGTTATTCGAGATAACGTCCAAACGCTTCTGTTCGTTTGCCATACCTGTCCACGCTGTGTATAATCCTCGAACCACTTTTTTCTCCTTTCGTGTAAATGCTTTATCTCGCCTCCATGCAGGTTACGAACAGCCTCACTGCTGTCGTTAATCGCGCTTTCCGCTTAAAAACTCCACATACCGTCCGGTACCGATGGCAACTGCGGTCATCGGATCCTCCGCGGTCATCGTCGGAATACCGGTCTTTTCTTCAATCAGCTCCTCCAGACCATACAGCAGACTTCCGCCGCCTGTCAGTACAATGCCGCGCTCTGCGATATCCGCAGCAAGCTCCGGCGGGGTCTTCTCCAATACGGAGTGTACCGCCTCTACAATCTGGGAGGTTGTTTCACGCAGTGCTTCTTCGGTTTCCTCCGAAGTCACGGAAATCGTCTTCGGAAGTCCGGAAACTAAGTTTCTTCCCTTTACGTCGATGGAAATAGACTCCGGACGGCGGTATGCCGAACCAATTCTTATTTTGATGTCCTCTGCGGTTCTTTCCCCGATTAAAAGACTGTTTTTCTTTTTCATATAACGCACGATAGCTTCGTCAAAATCATCCCCGGCAATCTTAATCGAGGTACTTACTACCGTACCGCCGAGAGAAATAACCGCGATATCCGTCGTGCCACCGCCGATATCCACCACCATATTGCCGCATGGTCTGGCAATATCGATTCCGGCGCCGATGGCTGCCGCAATCGGCTCCTCGATAATCGCCACTTCCTTTGCGCCTGCCTGAAGAGTAGCGTCCTCTACCGCCTTCTTTTCCACCTCGGTTACACCGCTCGGCACACACACGCTCACGCGTCTGCCGCGGAAACGACGCTTTCCTACCGCTTTCTGCAGAAAATACTTTAACATTTTCTCCGTGACGGTATAGTCGGAAATCACTCCGGCACGCAGCGGACGAACCGCAACGATATTGCCCGGAGTACGACCGAGCATCAGCCTGGCCTCCTCGCCGATTGCCTTAATCTTATTCAGGTCGCGGTCAAATGCAACCACCGACGGCTCCTTTAACACCACACCCTTGCCTTTTATATATACAAGAACACTTGCGGTTCCAAGATCGATTCCGATATCACTGCTTAACATCTTCCCAATTCTCCTTTCACTGACTGCTCTTACAGCCTCCGTTTCTATTATATACATATTTGGGAGATTTTTCAAAGCCTTTTTTCAAGAATGGCATATATTTTTTACGACATATACTATATCGGACAAAATCCCCCCGTTCTTCACCCCTTTTTCTCCTAAAATACACCTGTTTCCGTCAAAAATTCCATCTGCGCTTTTGACAAGCGGCGCCGCCTATGGTAAACTGACTTTATCCCACAATGGAGGTATTACTATGAAACCGACGGAATCCGCACATAACAGTAAAAAACAGCAGCAGGTTCTGTTGGCACTTTGCCGCTTTCTTAGTCTGCGCCTGCTGCACGGATTTATGCTTATTCTCCTGTTTGCTACCGGCTGCACGCTCTCCCTGCTGAACCGTTCGCAGTTTGCACCTTACGGAATCGCCGTTGTCTGTTTAATCCTCCCTTCCTTTATCAGCGGTTCCTCCGGCAATCCCGCCAAAAAAGAAAATAGCGATACGCCGTTAGCCACTCTTTGTAACCGGTATCACTATTCTCCTGTTTTCGTATTCAGTTATCGTGTTTCCTTTTTATTGTGCTCGCTTTTACTGTTTTTCTGGCATCTGATACAAAACCCGGTGCTTTCCCTATGGGGTATTTCGCTTCCGTTGCTCTATCTTGCCGTAAACCTTGCGCTCTACCCAATCCTCAGCCGCTGCCTTTTCTGGCATTTTCACCGACGGCTGATGAGCGGCAGGCTATAAGCCCTTTTCCTCCATATAAAGCGTTTCAAACTCTGCCATCGGCATCGGTTTCGCGTAATAATAGCCCTGTATCATATCGCACCTTGCTTCCTGTAAGAACTCCTTCTGATCCTTTGTTTCCACGCCCTCTGCAAGCACTGACATTTCCAAATCCTTCGCCATGGAAATGACATGCATCACAATCCGTTTTCCGCGGCCGGTATCCTCTTCCTTGTCGCAATCACCCAAAAACTCCTTATCCAGCTTTAATACATCCACCGGAAGTCTTCGTAACAGATTCAGGGAAGAATATCCCGAACCGAAATCATCCATGGACAAACGGAAACCTTCCTTCTTGATTGCGTCCATTACCTGAAGCAGATTGCTTGTTTCTTCATAGAATACGGACTCCGTCAATTCAAACTCGATATACTGCGGCGGTATGCCGTGTTTTTTCGCCACGCTTACTAAGCGTTCCACCAGATTCTGCTCATACAGGTGGGTTCTGGAAAGGTTCACGGAAATACATACCGGCGGTATGCCGGCCTCAATCCATGCAGCAATCAGTTCACAGACCTTATCCAGCACATACATATCCAGTTCGATGATAAAGCCGTTCGTTTCAAAGAGCGGAATAAACAGTCCCGGGGAAAGCATGCCGCGCACAGAGTGGTTCCAGCGAACCAACGCCTCGGCGCCGATAATCTTCTCCGTCATAACATCATACTTCGGCTGGAAGTACACCAGAAATTCACCGTTCTTCAGAGCCTCTTCCGCGTCGTATTCCAATTCCCTTTCCTCAACGCGCCGCGTCTTTAACTTTTCATCATAATAAACAATCTCGTTCAATACCTGCTTTTTGCTCTCCGTCCGTGCCATATTCGCATTGGCGCGAACCTGATTAATATCCATTGCGCCCTCGATGCGATACACGCCGCAGGAAAACTTTAATGTACACAAATTCAAATCACTTTCCGGTTCTTTGCTGTCGGTAATTGTTTCAAAAAGCTTTTCGATTCGCTGCGACAACTCCTCCCTGCTGCCCTCATCCACTAAAAGCAGAGCGAAATTGTCCGACGAAATGTGGGCATACAGCTCCTTCTCATCCGCAAACTCCTTGATTACGTTCGCAATATGAATCAAAAGGCGATTGCCGTATTCGTAGCCGAACACTTCGTTTATGTACTTGAAATTATTAATATCAAACGTAACATAGGCGTACTTTCTGTCCTGCTTGTTAATCAGCACCTGCGCATCCATCTTATGCTTTGTCTTCGACGGAATACCGGTCAGCGGATTCTCGTATGCCGCCTTATAAATCTCCTTTTGGTTTTTGCTGTAAGTAACCGTTGCACCTATAATAAGGCAAATCATACATATCAGCATGAGAACCAGTAACAGATATACCCAGACCATCGCATGCTGGATTTCCTCTTCTACGACCTCGGAGCCGGTAAAATGCACTATATAGAACTCCTCATATGCCTCTACCTGTGCCGCGGCAAAATAAATCCGATCCCCGTATTTGTTTTTAGCAGAGGTTACCGCGCTCTTGTCTTCCTCCATCTGCGAATCAAACTCCGCCTTCTGTATCAAATCGGCGCCGTTTTGGGAAATCTCTTCCCACGTCAGACCGTTTCCCACATGCTGCTCAAAATTCTCTGCCGGGAGCACAACGTCCCCGTCGGTATCCACAATCATCCTCGCCGCCTTCGAAGTGGCGGAGCCTATTCTCTCATTAATGTCGCTAATCAGGTATTTCGAACAAATCGCCCCGACAATCTCTCCGTTTTCCCAATACGGCATTACAAAAACGATTCCGTCCAGCGAATACTCATCTCCGGCACGCCGGATGGACCGGACACCGGCCAACGCCAAATCAATCTGTTCCTTCGGGGTATTCGGCCGGCAAACGCCGGTACTGTCATAATAAATATAATTCTTATCCACCAATCCAAGATAGGCCATACGATAACGCTGTCTGGAGTCCTCCAAAGACACCGCCGCCTCCTGACCGATTTGATAGGACTGACTGACCAGAGCCTGTATGGTGTCCAAAACCGCAAAGCGCTCCTCTATGTCGTCAGACACACGGCTCGCACCCTTTTCCACCTCCGCCAGAAGTTCCTCTTCACACTCCTGTATCAGGTTTCTCCTCATCTCGCGTAAGTAGAAAAAAGCAATGCAGCTTGCTACACACAGCACAATACAACCTGTCCAAAAACCCCGTTTCATTTTTTTTACTTTTTTTTCTTCTTTCGCTGTTTTTGCCATTTTACCCTTACCTGCCTCCGTGCAATCCGTACGTTTCCTCTGTATAACTTTACCTTCCGTGTTCGCCGTTCCGCGCAGGCGCAGACCGGCAAACTCCTCATCTTTATTCTATCATAACTTTTTGACAATTTCAAGCATTGTATCGAATATTTTCAAAAAAAGGGGGACGTGCCGGTCATGCTCCTTTTTTTCAACTTCTGTCAGTTATATTTCCACTATTAAACTCCCGTAACGTAAAAAAGCTACGCAACAACAGCGCTTTTTACAGCCCGATTATTTTTCTTCTTCACTTTTCTTCCGCTCCGCACCATCCTTCCGCGCTTCTAGCACCATGTCGTTTACCGTTTTTAGCACCTGCGCGTACTGTGCCGCATAATCTCCCGGCATCTCCTTTAATACATAGTCCAAAGGACTCTTTAAGTCCTGCTTGTCTAATTTTCCCAACACCAGATAATCCGCAGACATTTCGCAATTCATACATATCTTATAAATACTTTCCGCGGAAAGTCCTTTCTTTCCGTTCTCTGCTTCCGCAAGAAACTGCGGAGAAAGTCCTACCATCTCCGAAAAAACTTCTCTGTTCTTTCCGAGGCTTTCCCGATACGCGCGGATTCTTCCGCCAATTGCTGCATTCAATTCCTTCGACATCCGCTCGCTCCTTTCCGATTAGTCTGTTTCTCTTAAAATTATAGCCGTTTCCGATTTCATTCAACATAGTCTATGGCAGAAATATTACGCCATAGCATTAAATTTTTGATAATTTTCCCATCACAAATACGGTTCTACCCCTTATTTTTGCCCGCTTTTTTTCCGCTCTTGCATTTTTTTCGGGATTGGACTACAATGACAATAGCATATCATCGGAGGTATTTTATGAACGGTTCTTCTTTCGGGAATTCTTTTAAAATAACAACCTTTGGGGAATCCCACGGAGCGGCGTTAGGCGTTATCGTCGACGGCTGTCCCGCCGGGATTCCTCTTTCCGCGGAATATATCCAGACCTATTTAGACAGACGGAAGCCGGGGCAGAATATCTATTCCACCCCGCGCAAAGAAAGCGACCTTGTAGAGATTCTTTCCGGCGTGTTTGAGGGTAAAACGACCGGAACACCGATTGCGCTTCTGATTCGAAACGAATCCCAGCGTTCCGCAGACTACTCGGAAATTGCTTCCTACTACCGTCCGGGACACGCGGATTTTACTTTTGATGCAAAATACGGCTTTCGGGATTATCGGGGCGGCGGACGTTCCTCCGGGCGTGAAACCGCGGCAAGAGTAGCGGCGGGAGCTGTTGCCTGCGCTTTACTTGACGAGCTTGGAATCAAAGTATGTGCCTATGCAAAATCAATTCATACTCACATTTGCTTCGATACAAAAGATTATTTAGCGGAACACTATTCCATAGAAGAACTGGTTTCCATGCGTGACCGGAGTCCGCTTAATATGCCGGATGCGGAAGCTTCCGTCCGGTCAGAAGAATTTTTAAACAAGATGCGGAAGGAGCTCAATTCCGTCGGCGGCACGATTGAATGTGTACTTCACGGACTTCCGGCAGGACTCGGCGACCCGGTATTTGAAAAGTTTGATGCCCGTCTTGCCCATGCCATGCTTTCCATCGGTGCGGTAAAGGGCTTTGAAATCGGCTCCGGCTTTGACGCTGCGCTTCTTACCGGTACGGAGCAGAACGACCCGTTTTACACCGATGAGAACGGTACTGTCAAAAAGCGCACCAACCGCGCAGGCGGCGTTCTCGGCGGCATGACCGACGGCTCCGATGTATTATTCCGCGTTGCCGTAAAGCCGACGCCGTCCGTAAACGCACCGCAGGAAACCGTAAAGAAGGACGGCAGCTCCTACACCGCCAGAGTCACCGGAAGGCACGACCCGATTATCGTTTCCCGCGCCGTTGTGGTGGTAGAATGTATGGCAGCGCTTACGGCGGCGGACGCACTGCTTGGTAATCTCGGAAGTAAACTGGAGCATTTGAAAAAAATTTACGAATAATGCAAAAACAGGGGCAGTCGCACATTTTCAACCATGCGGCCGCCCCTGTTTTCTTTCTTATCACATTTCCCAAATACTTTTTATGATGCATAACACCTTTTGCTAAATTCGTTTCTTATTATGAATCGGAATACTAACCGCAATGCATACTACGCATAAGATAACGGTAACTGCAACCGCTTTATAACAGGAGGAAGCTTCCTCGGCACCTGTCAGCAAAGACGCGGTACTCATCAATCTTGCCGGTGAGAACTCTTTTACCTTCGGCAGTAACGTCATCAGATAAGCCGCAAGAAATGTTCCACCCGTTCCGGCAAGTACCCCGGTGTTGGCATTTGCCGTTACCGAAAATAATACGGTCAGCATGACCGCAAACAGACCGAGCAGCCACCAACAGCTAACCGAAAACAACAGATTATGTGCGATACTGTTATCCCAGAAATAGGCATTATAACCGTAGGTAATCGCAAAGCAGAGAAAGTATCCCGCCGACCACAGGAGTGCGAGCACTACTGTCTTGGAGAGGACAACCTTATACCGTTCCAAGCCCTTTGTGAGTGCCAGTACCAATGTCCCGGATTGATATTCCTTCGTAAAAATGCTGCTTTCAAGCAGGATATAAGCAATCAGCGCCATCGGAATATTTTTGAAGAACTGTGTCCAGGAGGTCATAGCATCCACAGTCACCGTCGTCACTATCATTCCGCTCTCCTCCAGTGTATCTGCCATCAGTTCGAATAACCAGGGCGTCAGCTTTGCGATTGCGGGATTCATAATGCCAAATAAGACAAACAATACAATAAGAATCAGAAGGCGCCCCGAGCGGAACTGCTCTATCCATTCTTTCTTCATAAAAGCAATCAAAGACTTCACCTCTTCACCACCTCCATAAACAATGATTCTAACGATGGTTCCATGCGTTCCAGTCTGAGAACCGGCAGCCTTTCCGCGGATACATACCGCATCACCTCATATACCCCGACTTCCTTTTCCCGAAATACCAGCCGGTTCTCCTCTGCCTGTGTATATCCCGGAAATGCGTTCATCAGCTTCCTGATATCCGCCTCATGCTCCGTTTCTATCAGATATTCCTCGGAACGGTATTTGTTCTTAATATCCGCAAGCTTCCCCTGCATGCATACGACACCGTCATTCAAAAATGCGATATCCGTACAGATTCGCTCCACATCCGAAAGAATATGGGTAGAAAACAGCACTGTCGTCTGCTCCTTCACTGCCAGCAGAATATCCAGAATATCCTTTCTCCCTACCGGGTCAAGTGCGGATGTCGGTTCATCGCAAATCAGAAGCTTCGGACGGTTTAGAAGTGCCTGTGCGATTCCGAGTCTTTGCTTCATTCCTCTGGAAAAGCCCTTAATCCTGTGCCGTTCCCCGTCAAGGCCCACCAACTCCAGAAGTTCATCTCTGCGGGATATGAGCTCTTTTTTCTCCATTCCGGTAATTTCCCCGCAAAAAGTAAGATACTCGGATGCGTTCATAAAAGAATAATATTCCGGCACATCCGGCAAATACCCGATATGACGGTTCGTCGCGGTTTGTCCGCAAACTACTTTCTCCCCGGCAACCCTGATTTCTCCCGCATCCGGCTTTAACAGTCCCAGAACAGCCTTCATGGTAGTGGTCTTTCCCGCTCCGTTCTTTCCGATAAAACCGAATACACTTTTCTCCGGTACGGACAGTTCTACTCCCTTAAGTACTTCTTTCTCCCCGAACCGTTTTTTCAAATCGGTAATCTGAAGCATCTCCACTTATGCTTCCTCCTTTCCGAGCAGGAAATAGAGAATCGGTCCCACATAATTCATCCCGATAATCGTAACCACAATCCATAAAGTACGGTTTCCTCTTTTGTAGTGTTCATGTGTTAAAATATGATATAACGTATATCCGAGCAATACAAATTCCACAAGCACAAGCGGAATCAGAAAAGGTAACAGTTCCGTTATTTTATCAATCATTTTCATTCTCCTTTCTTCCGTAGGTTTCCACGCAGAAGCCGTGATATCCGCAGCAGGTACATGTCAGCTTTCTAAGCGTCGGCGTATGCCTTGCAAAAAACGCTTCCTTAAACACCGACCGGAATATCTCATGGCATTGCGGACAGATATAAGAAACCCTGCTGAAATAGTAAACTGAAATCCATGTGCCGTACAAAATCATCAGAATCACCCATAATAAAAACGGCCACCAGATTCCCGTGATACACCAAAGTGCCACACTCCCCCATTCGGCAATTCCAAGCGGAAGCCCGGTTATCAACATTGTGGCATGAAGCCTTTGAAGTTTCTTCTTATTTCTCATTCGATGTGCTACATCACCGATAGATTCAACCGAGAAATTCTCCACTCTTTTTATCTCACGCCTTATTTCCTCTATCATGTCCAGCTTTGTCTGCCGGTCATCAATTTCCTCTCGTAAGGTCTGCTCCTGCTGCTCCAGCAAAACAGAAATAACATTCCCCGGCTCCTTTTCCTTAAGCAGCCCACCGATACTGTTAATTCCGAGTCCCGCATCACGAAGAAAGCAAATCATCCTCATCCGTTTCAAATCCTCTTCCGAATAAAGCCTTCTGCCGCCCTCACTCAGTTCACTCGGTATTAACAGGTCTCTGGAATCATAATATTGAACTGTCCGGACAGACACGCCGCAGAGTTTCGCAATCTCTCCTGTTGTGTATTTTGACATAGCCTTTTCCTCCTTTCGAACACCACTTTATCACATGACGCAGCGTCACAAGCAATACCTGACGTTACGTCACATTTCATTTTTTCTAACATTTCCTATAAAGCAAAGAAAGTCCTCTTACCATTTTAACATGTAAAAGGACTTTCCTGCGATTTTATTTTATTTAATCTTGTTTTAATTTACTTTGTATTGATATAATTCATCAAACCTTCCGCAGCGATAATCTTCTGCATAAACGGCGGGAATGCCTGCCCTTTATAGGACTTGCCGGTGGTTACATCGGTAATGACGCCGGAATCGAAGTCAATCTCCACGGTATCCCCTGCGTTAATTTCCTTTGCCGCCTGCGGGCACTCAATAATCGGAAGCCCGATATTGATCGCGTTGCGGTAAAAAATGCGGGCAAAAGTTTCTGCGATTACGCAGCTTACCCCCGCTGCCTTAATGGCAATCGGAGCGTGCTCTCTGGAGGAACCGCAGCCGAAATTCTTATTTGCCACCATAATATCGCCGGTCTTTACCTTATTTACAAAATCCTTATCGATATCCTCCATGCAGTGCTTTGCCAGCTCCTTCGGGTCGGAGCTGTTTAAGTATCTTGCCGGAATAATTACGTCGGTATCTACATTGTCGCCGTATTTGTGTACTGTTCCGTTTGCTTTCATTTTGTTATCCTCCATTCTTTCTTACAGTCCAAGGTCTGCCGGTTCCGCAATCTTTCCAAGCACTGCGCTTGCCGCTGCCACTGCCGGACTTGCCAGATAAACTTCGGACTCTACATGTCCCATACGTCCGACAAAGTTACGGTTCGTGGTGGATACCGCTCTCTCTCCTGCTGCTAAGATGCCCATATGTCCGCCGAGACACGGTCCGCAGGTCGGCGTGCTGACTACGGCGCCTGCCATAATAAAGGTCTGAATCAGGCCTTCCTCGATTGCCTGTAAATAAATGCTCTGGGTCGCCGGAAATACGATGCAGCGCATACCCGGAGCTACATGGCGTCCCTTTAATACCGCCGCCGCCGCACGCAAATCGTCGATTCTTCCGTTGGTACAGGAACCGATTACCACCTGATCGATTTTTACCTCTCCCGCTTCCTTTACGGTCTTTGTATTTTCCGGCAGATGCGGGAACGCAACCGTCGGCTCCAGCTGATCCAGATCAATGATATAGGTTTCGTCATACTCTGCGTCGGCGTCTGCCTCGTAAACGGTATACGGCTTTGCGGAATGCTCCTTCATGTAAGCAACCGTCAGCTCATCCACCGGGAAAATTCCGTTCTTTGCGCCTGCTTCGATTGCCATGTTTGCAATCGTAAAGCGGTCGTCCATCGTAAGATTTTGAATGCCGTCGCCCACAAACTCCATAGACTTATACAGCGCACCGTCCACGCCGATTTTACCGATAATATGCAGAATAACATCCTTACCGGAAACCCACTTCTTCGGCTTGCCGCGTAAAACGAACTTAATTGCGGACGGCACCTTAAACCACGCCTTACCGGTCATCATGCCGGCGCCCATATCCGTACTGCCGACACCGGTGGAAAATGCGCCCAGCGCGCCGTAGGTACAGGTATGCGAATCCGCGCCGATACAGGTTTCTCCCGCTACAATCAGTCCCTTTTCCGGAAGCAGCGCGTGTTCGATTCCCATCTCTCCGATTTCAAAGTAGTTGGTAATGTCGTGCTTCTTTGCAAATTCTCTTACGCATTTGCAATGCTCCGCGGACTTAATATCCTTGTTCGGCGTAAAGTGGTCCGGTACAAGAGCGATTTTGTCTTTATCGAATACCGTCTTCTTATTTAAACGCTCCACCTCGTGAATCGCTACCGGTCCCGTGATGTCGTTGGCAAGCACCATATCAAGATCAGCCTCGATTAACTGTCCCGCGGTTACGCTCTCTAAGCCCGCATGCGCCGCCAGAATTTTCTGTGTCATTGTCATTCCCATTGTTTCTTCCTCCTGCTTTTATTCTGCTTTTCCTTCCCTCATTCTTCGGAAACGGCCCCCTGCAAGCCGTTTACGCCAGCCGCTCCACAATCAGATCGCCCATTTCCTTTGTGCCGACTTTCGTTAAGCCCTCCGACATAATATCGCCGGTACGGTAGCCCTCGTTTAATACGGTATGAATCGCCGCCTCAATCGCGTCTGCTTCCTTATCCAAATCAAAGGAGTAACGTAACAGCATTGCTGCGGAAAGAATCGTGGCAATCGGATTTGCCTTATTCTGTCCGGCAATGTCCGGTGCAGAACCGTGGCTCGGCTCGTAAAGACCGAACTTTCCTTCGCCGAGGCTTGCGGAAGCGAGCATTCCGATGGAGCCCGTCACCATACTTGCCTCATCGGAAAGAATATCGCCGAACATATTCTCCGTCAGAATCACATCAAACTGCTTCGGGTCGCGCACTAACTGCATTGCACAGTTGTCAACCAGCATATCGGAAAGCTCCACGTCCGGGTACTCTGCTGCCACTTCCTTTACCACGGCGCGCCACAGGCGGGAAGAATCCAGCACGTTTGCCTTATCGACGCTGCATACTTTCTTATTGCGCTTTCTTGCGATTTCAAAGCCCCACTTTGCAATGCGGCGGATTTCATTCTCGTCATAGGTCAGCGTATCGGTTGCCTTGCGGACGCCGTCTATCGTTTCCGTATGCCGTTCGCCGAAATACAGACCGCCGGTCAGTTCACGCATTACAACAAAATCAAAGCCGCCCTCGGTAATGTCCGGGCGCAGCGGGCAGGCTGCCGCAAGCTGCGGGAATAACACTGCCGGACGGATATTGGCAAATAAGCCGAGTCCCTTGCGGATTGCCAAAAGTCCTGCTTCCGGACGAAGATTCGGCGGCAGCTGATACCACGGAGAAGTGTTCGTATCTCCTCCTACCGCGCCGAGCAGTACCGCGTCGCTCTTCTTACAGGTCATAAGTGCCTCCTCCGTAAGCGGAACACCGGTTGCGTCAATGGACGCTCCGCCCATCAGCACCTCCGTGTAGGAAAAGCTGTGGCCATACTTTCTGCCGACCGCGTCCAATACCTTCTTTGCCTCTGTTACGATTTCCGGTCCGATACCGTCGCCCGGAATCACTGCAATCCTATAATCCATAGTTATAGCTCTCCTTTTCTGATTCGTTTTTCTTGCGGGTCTTTCGTTTGCCCCTTCGAGTTTTGAAACTCTGCCTTTCCTTGACGGTGCAGGCACTTTTCCGGAAAATTTCTTCCCGTTTTTTTCATTTTTCTCTTGTATTATACCACAGCCTTTGATATAATTAAAATACATATTATGAATACCTATTATAACTTTTGGTTATATAAAAGTAAATTTTAAGGCTGTCGCCTCCGTCCGCCTTTCGCAAACGCCGGTGATATCCTTATATAAGGAGGAACCATGGAAGTTGAATCTGCCTTATCCTCCTACCGTATTTTTAACGCAGTTGCAGAAGCAGGAAATATTTCCAAGGCGGCGAAGGAGCTGTTTATCAGCCAGCCTGCCATCAGTAAAGCGGTCAGTAAGCTGGAGCAGAGTCTTTCCGTCAAGCTTTTTATCCGCAATTCCAGAGGCGTTAAACTGACGGAGGAGGGTGCCCTGCTTTACGAGTACACCTGCTCCGCCTTTGAGTCCCTGCGTCAGGGAGAAGAAAGTATCCGAAAGATTCATTCTCTCGGCATCGGGCACATAAAAATCGGAGTAAGCACCACGCTCTGCAAATACCTGCTGCTTCCGTATCTGCAAAGCTTCATTCAGGCCTACCCGCACATCAAGGTTACAATCGAATGCCGCTCTACCTTTGAAACGCTGGCACAGCTGGAGGAAGGGAAGTTAGACATCGGGCTGATTGGAAAGCCCTCCCAGACAAAAGCGATTGACTTTTTCCCGCTGAGGCACATTCAGGATACCTTTGTTGCCAGCCCCGCCTATCTGAAGAACTTACAGACAAGAGAGCCTGACATTCTCCGAACGCCGCGGGAATTATTCCAGCATTCCAACCTGATGCTGCTGGATGAAAAGAACATTACAAGACTTTACATCGAAGATTACTTTGCAAAGCACAACATCCGCACCGGTCAGATATTGGAAGTCAGCAACATGGACCTGCTGATTGAGTTCGCCAAAATCGGTCTTGGCATCGGCTGCGTCATCCGCGAGTTTGTGGAAAAGGAATTACAGGACGGCACATTAACGGAACTGCCTCCGATTCATCCGATTGCCAAACGTACCGTCGGCTTTGCCTACAACAAAAATGCGGCGCAAAGCGACTCCGTAAAACGTTTTATCAACTTCTACAAAGGGGAGAAACACTTATGATTACGAAAACAAAGCACACCGCGAAGCACCCTTTCAAACGGTTACGCCGCAGACTGAAGCAGCGCGTCTACCGCTTTTTGGTCGCCGTCTACGAGGGCGAAATCCGCATTTCGCTCTTTGGAATTGTCTGCACTCTTTTCTGTCTGACATTGCTGATCGGTTTCTTTTTCCCAAGCAAAGAAACGAAGGAAGCTCCTACGACCGCTTCCGTTCTCGGCAGCGAACTGACACATGCGCTGCGCTTTGCGGCGAATTCCTCCAACCGCACCGAATTAAACGCAGATATTACCCTGCTCCTAATCCCCGCGTTAGAGGAGGACGCCGCGCTTTCCTCCCTGCTTGATTCTTCGCTTTACGGTTTTTATCTGTCCGGGAAAGAGCTTTCCTATCTGCCGGAGTATTACGCTTCTCTTTCCGACGCCTTTCTTGCGGGCGTTCCCTACATCGGAGGGCTCTCTTTTTCCTACAACCCGAACCGTATTGTTTATAACCGCGCTACGGATATTGCGCTTTTAAAAGAAGACGGGACGCTTTCCTCCCTGTCTGACGATACGCTGTACTATGTCATCGGAAACGAATCTGTATTTACCATGTTCCATTATCTTTCCAAGCGGACGTTCCATCTGTTAGACATTCAACCGAAGAATGCCGCCGGCATGCCGGTTTCGGACTATTCCGAGCAGCTTTTAAGAGGTCAGAACGGGAGCTGCACTTTCTATGATATTTACCGCAGCTATCTTCTGCATGGCAATCAAAACGACAGCGCTCAAAACGCCGGAGAAGTCTTCCTGTGCCGTTCCTTTAACACGTTTGAACTGTTTTCACAGTTAAACGGCGCCGGTTATTTCATTCTCGGAAGCCTTCTCCTTTTGTTTGTACTGACGCTTTCCATCCGTCCCCGACTGCGCCGCATCTGCATCTGGTTCCGCATTTTCCTGATTCGGCGCAAAAAGCGCGGCAAAGTCACTTTACGCAACCGCCTCGCCACCACCCGCCTGTCACGCCGACGGGCAGCATAACGCAAACCGCTCCCTCTGTCTGTCTTTCTGATTTTCTTCCGGACTGCCGGAAAATCGGAAGGACAGATTTTTTTTGCATAAAAAAGAGATTTATTTTTCGTCTAATTTGTAGTATAATTAGATATGATATTCATCCAGGTTTGAAAAGCCGGACAGAATGCAGACACCATCTTAAAGGGAAGTAAAGGAGAACATCGTTTTATGAGAAAATGGAAGTTAATCGCAGGAATTGCAATGCTGGCATTTTGTATGACAGCCTGCAAAACCGAGAAAACAAATCAGCCAGAGGCAACTCCGACGGCAACCGTGGCCGCACAGCCGACGACAGAACCGACCGCCGCCCCTGAGCCGACGGCTACCCCAAAACCGACGGCAACTCCAAAGCCGACGCCGACCCCTGTGCCGGTAGTTACGGAAACTTATCAGGGCGTGTTTGGGGAGTACCAGATGAAGGCAGGAACCTGCATGCCCGAGTATATGCTCACGAATGCGGAATGCCTTGATTTTATCAAGAAGAATTTTAACAGCATTACATTTGAAAACGAATTGAAGCCGGACTACATTCTGGATCAGGCGGCAAGTAAAGCTGCGGGAGATCTGGTAGTAAAGTTTTCGCCTGCCACGGAGAAGCTGCTTTTGTGGTGCAGCGAAAACAATATGGCAGTGCGCGGTCATACCTTAATCTGGCACAGCCAGACGCCGCAATGGATTTTCTATGATAACTTTGATGTGTCCGGCACATTGGTTGACAGAGATACCATGCTCTCCCGCATGGAAAGCTACATTCATCAGGTGTTCGAACTGCTGGAGTCTAAGGGATATTCGGAGCTTTTCTATGCCTATGACGTAGTAAATGAGGCCTGGATGGAGGATGGTTCCAAGCGTTACAGCAATTGGCTTGCTACGATTGGAGAGGATTATTTATGGCAGGCATTCTATTTTGCGGACAAATATGCGCCGGATTACATTGATTTGTATTATAACGATTACAACGAGCAGTATAAGACGGATACGTTATACAATTTTGTGCAGACACTGGTAGATGCAGACGGTAATTATCTGATTGACGGTATCGGTTTCCAGGCGCATCTGTATACCGAAGATAATTTGGACGATTACTTTGCTACGGTAGAAAAGATTGGTTCTCTCGGGCTTAAGGTAAATCTGACAGAACTTGATGTGTGCCTCGGCTCCTGGCAGAATGCGAAGTATGCAACAGAAGAAAATACAAAAGTACAGGGACAATTCTTCTATCATCTAATCAGCGGTCTTTTACAGAGAATGCAGGAGGGTAAGGTGAAGATGGACTCTTTAACATTCTGGGGCTTTACGGATGAACTTTCCTGGAGAAAGGAATACAGTCCGCTTATGTTAAACAGAAAGTTTAAGCCGAAGTATGCATACTATGGAGCATTATTGTTAAAGGAATATGCCGGATTTGATGAATAACATTGTTTGAGAACTACAAAGCGGTATTCGAAAGGACGAAACGGATTTCGGTCTGTCTTCGTCCTTTTTAATAATTTTTAATAAGATAGAGTAAACCGTTTTACTCTCCTTGCTGATTTTTTTCAAAAAAACCTTGCTGATTTTTTTCAAAAAAACAGTTGACAAAATACTTTTTATAAGGTATACTGTTCCTTGCTTGAAGAAAGCAGAGTTACTTTGCACGAGTGGCTCAGTGGTGGAGTATCGCCTTGCCAAGGCGAGGGTCGCGGGTTCGAATCCCGTCTCGTGCTCTGGAAAAATGAAGGACAGTATTGATGATACTGTCCTTCTTTTTTTCGGAGCACAGCCGTGCTCCGAAGGGTTCGAAGTCTCGCCTGCCGGCTCGGTCGGCGCTAAACGGTCTCCACTGGAGACCAGCGCCCCGTCTCGTGCTCCGAAGTTCGAATGGTCTCCGCTTCGCAATTTTTTAACGGATTTTTTCTTTATCACACATTACACACATTTTTCTGCTAGAATATATTTTATATTGTTTACGAAGACATGCTATTAACAGGAGGACATGATGAAAAAGAAATTATTTTCCTTATTGTTGTTTACTGCTCTGCTGCTCTCTCTTGCCGCTTGCGGCAGCTCCGATAAGTCCGGGGACAAAAAAGAGCCGTCGCAGACCGATGACACCCTGCTTACCAATACCGCAAAAGGGCTTCTTTCCGGCGAACACAATGTAGAGATTGAAATCGAAAATTACGGTACGATTGCTCTGACCTTGGATGCCGATATTGCGCCGGTTACCGTTACAAATTTTATTACTCTTGTAAAGGACGGCTTTTATAACGGTCTGACCTTTCACCGCATTATCGACGGTTTTATGATTCAGGGCGGTGACCCGGAGGGGACCGGCATGGGCGGCTCCGACAGAAACATTCAGGGTGAATTTGCCTTAAACGGGATTGAAAACCGGCTTTCCCACACCCGCGGCGTTATTTCCATGGCACGCGCCAAGGCTTACGACAGCGCCAGTTCCCAGTTCTTTATTGTCCATGAGGACTCCCCTCATCTGGACGGGCAGTATGCTGCCTTCGGCTGCGTCACAAGCGGCATCGAAGTGGTAGATGCCATCTGTGAGAATACCCCGGTGGAGGATGCAAACGGAACCGTTCTCGCAAAAAACCAGCCGGTGATTAAAGAAATTCGTGTCGTAGAATAAAAATTATATGCTGTTTTAAGAATGCTGTTTCTTTCCTTCGGGCACACTAATTCTGCATCCCAAAATCACTGAAATGATGCACTGACGATACAACCGTTCGGAAAGGTGGTGTACTTTTTGTCAGAAGACAGCACGCAAACACACAGCGCCCCGCAAAAATTGAAAAGTGCGCGGCAGAAACTAAAAGAACCCAAACCGAAAAATCAGGAGGTCTTCCGGGCCTCCACTCCGATGGAAGATGATTTTCCGGACCTTGACACCATGAATGTAAGCTCTGCTACGGAGCTCACCGGCATGATGTACCATCCGCCCGCAAATACCGCGGAGCTGGAATCTTACCATGACTTGTACGACATTCAGTATGAGCCGGCCGCAGCGGAAACCGGTACAAAACAGAGGGTGAAATAGGAATACGCTCCCATACGCTACCGCAACACGGTATTTCCTCTAAAACCAAAAAGCGTGTCAGATACGAAAGTTCCGCAAAGGGAACTCCCGGACTGACACGCTTTTTTTGTTTTCATTGTTTATCTGTTTAAAATCAACTTGGTTAACTCCACCGGCTCCACAATCTTACCGTCTTTGTAAACACGCATGTTACCGAAAGCAATCTCATCAATCAGAATAACCCCGTTATTATTGTAGCCGAACTCGAACTTGATATCCCAAAGATTAAGTCCGATAGACTTTAAATCCTCCGCAACAATCTTCGTAATCTTTAAGGTCTGCTCCTTCATGCTCTCAAACATTGCCGGAGTCATAATTCCGTCTGCTTGACAATTTATTTTTTACAGAATAGTACCTTTTAGGATAGACAGTTTAGTTTTTATATGTTAGAATACTAATAAGCGTACTAATTTATAAATCAGAAAGCGACATAGGAAATGAAGAAACTCCAAAACTACAAAGAATATTTCGGAACAAAAGAACTTTACGTTCGCATGGCGAGAATTGCCATACCGGTTTCCCTCCAATCACTAATCACGGTCGGTATCAACCTTATGGACACGATCATGTTAAGCTCTATGGGCGACGACCAACTCTCCGCCTCATCCCTTGCGGGGCAGTTTATTAATCTCTTTATGATTTGCTGCATGGGTATCGGTATGGGAGCCTCCGTACTGACTTCAAGATTCTGGGGCATGCAGGATAAGCCTTCTTTAAAAAAAGCAATTACCATTATGCTCCGCTTCGTTCTTATTTTTGCAACAGTATTTACCGTAGCGACCATATTTTTTCCGGACCTGATTATGCGAATCTATTCCAACGAGGCTCCCATTATCCGCCACGGCGTCACCTACTTAAACTGGATGATTCCGACCTATCTCTGCATGGGGCTTTCCTTAACCTGTACCATTGTGCTTCGCACCGTCGGTCAGGTACGGATTCCGCTGTACTGCTCGATTTCCGCATTTTTTGTAAATGTCTTTTTTAACTGGGTATTTATCTTCGGCAAACTGGGCGCGCCGCGTATGGAGATTGCGGGTGCTGCACTCGGCACCTTGATTGCCCGCATTTTTGAGCTTTTCTTTATCTGCGGATACTTTTTCTTTCTGGATAACCGCATCCGCTACCGCTTGCGGGATTTTACGATGAAGTGCAGGGATTTATTAAACGAATACATACGCATCAGCATTCCGGTGTTAATCAGCGACGCTCTTTTAGCATTAGGCAACAATGCTGTGTCCATGGTGATGGGACGCATCGGCAAAGCCTTCGTTGCCGCCAACTCCGTCACGATGGTGGTGCAGCAGTTAAGCTCGGTACTGACTCAGGGTATTTGCAATGCCAGCGGCATTATCACCGGACACACCATGGGCGAAGGCGACTATGAGAAAGCGCAAAAACAGGGTTATGCCTTTCTTTTTATGGGCTTCGTCATCGGATGTTTTGCCGCCCTCGTCATTTTTCTCCTCCGGGATCCGGTCATTGCCTACTACAAGGTTTCTCCGGAGGCAAAACTGATTGCAAAGGATTTGATGAATGCTATCCTGTTCATCAACATCTTCCAATCCATGAATTCCATCCTGACCAAGGGAGTTTTACGCGCCGGCGGCGATACCAGATTTTTAATGGCAGGCGATATCCTGTTTTTATGGATTGCCTCCATTCCGCTAGGGTATCTTGCCGGACTGGTCTTCCACTGGCCGTCCTTTTGGATTTACACCCTTTTAAAAATCGACCAGATTATAAAATGTGTCTGGTGTTTCTTCCGGCTGCGAAGCGGTAAATGGTTAAAAAAAATACGCCAACCTGACGGTCCGGCGCGTATTTCAAAGCTCTGATTTTCTTTCCCTACACCTTTCGTTTTTCCGGTTCCGGTCCTGCAACACAAGGCCGGAACCGCTTCTTCCATGCATCTGTTCGCCGGATATATAAAGTCCGGCTCTATCCGCTTCTATAAGCCGAATACCATATGCCTCTCCTACACTGCATAGCAGGAAAAGCCATAATCACTCGGAGTAATATAAAAATCTAATGCGTAGGTTGCACTATTCGACAATTTAGAAACCGTAGCCCGGTCGCCCGATGTATAGCTGCGGCTGCCGTCTGTATTTACAATGCTTCCGTAAGTCCAGCCTATGGTATATCCGGATACTACACTGCTTCCGGTAATTGTTCGCCGATACAAATGTACTTTACCGTCCGTATAATGCCATACCGTACATACCTCGGTTGCCGTTGCAACCAACAAATCTCCGTTATAAAATCCAAACGTATGGGAATATTCCTGTGCCGTATAGGACGCATTTGTTTCAAACACCGGTTCATTTATTTCATCACTAATCTGAACCGTTTGCATGCCACCGGTGAAGGCCGCAGCCTCCTCTTCGGACAACTCTCTTACCGTTATCGCCCACTCTGTCTCTTCCGCCGCTGCGGCCTGCACAGCCGGGCAATTCATAATACCTCCCAAAGATACCAATACAACCAGCAATAAAGCACCTAATTTTTTCATAAACATTCTCCTTTCGTAACTTAACACATCGTTTCATCTTTCATTTTTTATTCTTCCGTCGGCAATATTCTTACCGTCGTTCCGAAGTCCTTTACCGTTAGGTTCAGACGCCCCGCTGTTTCATCCTTTTCACAATTAACTTGAAAAAACCGCGAGCCCTGCCACGATACAGGGATTGCAAAAAATAGAAAAGCAATGCATACCGCAACCGCAGCAATCCGAATATAAAGCTTCGGTTTCTTATACTCCAGCACATGCTTTATGCGTTTCTTTATTTCTCCGCTCCCGTAACCGATTGCCACACTTCCTGCTTTTCCGGCCTGATAAGAAACTTCTACCAAAGCTTCCGCATATTGAATCCGATACTCCGTCGAACGCTTTCGCAACGCCGCCTCATCACAGGCATCCTCCATATCGTTGATAAACAGATAATACGCCACCCACATAAGCGGTTGAAACCAAAAAACCGTCCGTAACGCGCTTCCTACGCACCGCGTCAAGACATCCTTTCGCGCGATATGTACCTCCTCATGTGCGATCACATACTCATAACGTTCCTCTTCCACGGAACTCGGCAGGTAAATCTTAGGAGAGAGCACTCCCATTGTAAAGGGCTCATTAATGCGTGCCGCCAGATAAATATTACCTCGTAAACGGATACATCCAACCAAACATCTTTGTAAACTTATGTAGGAGTATAGCTCATATAGGAGTATCCCTATCATTCCGGCCACCAGTACCGACTTACAGATCCCCAGTCCTATCCTGCTAAACGTCACTGATGGTGTTCCGGATTCTAACCCATCAACATAATAAGATAACTTAGGAACAATAAGTGTTAGCAAATTGTATATTATACTTATCGGAATTACACTCCAAAGCAAATAAGAAACTATCGCCGGTGCTTTTCTTTTCAATATCGCACGCAGCGGCAATAGCAGTATCGTAATAACCCCCAATTCAATTCCACGGTTCACGATCCATATAAATACATCATCTGTCATACTGTACCTCTGCTTTTATCTCTTTTGAATTTTTCACCACCTCTTTCTTATACTGTTCTTCACTGATGCCCGATGTTACAACACTGTTTCCGTTCCGAAAAAACTCTATGTCAGCAGACTCTCCAAAGCATCATCCAAGCCGTCGTCTTTTTCCACCAACTCCTTCTCACACAGCCTGACTACTTCTCCGGACCCTATTTCCTCTCTGTGCCAAAGTAATCCGGCAAGGTTCATTTCAACTTCTGCACTTCCTTAACGCTGCCTTTTCCTCCTTTTGTAGATTATTTTTTTTAGACTCTCTATAATTTAACACAATTCAAACTTCTCGTCAATCTCCCATAGCATATTTTCTTCGCAATAGCATTCATAGTACAAATTTCTCACTTAGAAACAAAGAGTCCGCTTGCGGAGCGTTTTTTGCTTTATAGGAACGTACTTCAACACGGTATTTTCTAGAAAGAAAAAATCTGCCGCATCCGTTTTTTACCGTAATGCGACAGATTTCTTCCCAACTTATTTGTTCGTTTTATAGCCCTCGATTATCTCTAACAACTCCTTCTTATCCTGCTCGGACAATTCACGACGTTTTGTAAACGCTGCTACAAACATCGGAAGAGAACCGTTAAATTTATCATTAATCATATCCTCTCCGACTTTCGCCTTGTACTCCTCTTCACTCATAAGAGATGTCACAATACTGTTTACATTCTGGAACAAACCGTGCTCGCACAATCTGCGAAGCATGGTATACGTAGTAGATTTTTTCCAACCGAGTTCCTTCTCACAAAGCTTAACCACCTCACCGGAGCCGATACCTTCTCGGTCCCAAAGTAATCTGGCAAACTTCATTTCCTGTTCTCCGATTCCGTAACGCTGCATAATATCCTCCTTTTACAAGTAAATTCTATCCCTCTTCTAACTTATCACAGTTCGCATTTTTCGTCAATCCTTTATTTATTTTTTTACCGGATATCAAAAAAAGTACAGCACGCGATACAATGATAATTTTAGTGATGGAACAGACGAATTCCGGTGAAGCACATTACCATGCCATGCTTATCCGCCGCCTCAATTACAAGGTCATCCCGTACGGAGCCGCCCGGCTCTGCAATATACTTTACACCGCTGCGGTAGGCGCGCTCGATATTATCGGAGAACGGGAAGAACGCGTCGGAACCGAGAGCCACGTCGGTCAGGGTGTCAAGCCATGCGCGCTTCTCTTCTCTCGTAAACACCTCCGGCTTCGTTTTAAAGATTCTCTCCCATTCACCGTCGGCAAGCACATCCATATAATCCTCGCCGATGTATACATCAATCGCATTGTCCCGGTCCGCACGGCCGATCTTATCTAAGAACGGAAGGGCAAGTACCTTCGGATTCTGGCGCAGATACCAGTTGTCCGCCTTGCTGCCCGCCAGTCTGGTACAGTGGATTCTGGACTGCTGTCCCGCACCGATACCAATGGCCTGTCCGCCCTTTACATAGCATACGGAGTTGGACTGAGTGTACTTTAACGTAATCAGGGAGATAATCAGGTCGATACGTGCAGCTTCCGGCAAATCCTTGTTCTTCGTTACAAAATTGGAAAGCAGCTCGTCGTCTACCTTTAACTCATTTCTACCCTGCTCAAAGGTAATGCCGAACACTTCCTTGCGCTCCAGTGCCTTCGGAACATACGCCGGGTCGATTTCAATGACATTGTAGCCGCCCTTCTTCTTTTCCTTTAATAAAGCAAGCGCCTCCGGTGTGTAGCCCGGTGCAATCACACCGTCCGATACCTCACGCTTGATGATACGGGCAGTACATTCGTCGCACACATCGGAAAGCGCGATAAAATCGCCGAAGGACGACATCCGGTCTGCGCCTCTCGCTCTTGCGTAAGCGCTTGCAAGCGGAGTAAGCTCGCCCATATCCTCTACCCAGTAAATCTTTTTCTCTACCTCTGTAAGCGGAAGCCCTACTGCCGCTCCCGCCGGAGAAACATGCTTAAAAGAAGTGGCTGCCGGGAGCCCGGTTGCCTTCTTCAATTCGCTGACTAACTGCCAGCCGTTAAACGCATCCAGGAAGTTAATATAGCCCGGTCTGCCGTTCAGCACGGTAACAGGCAGTTCGCTTCCGTTCTCCATATAGATTCTGGAAGGCTTCTGATTCGGATTACATCCGTACTTTAATTCGATTTCGTTCATAGCTTAGTTCCTCTCTTGATTACAATATAGTTGACCACGCATGGAATCGTTCGGTTCACACTACTTATTTTTGTTTACGATTCTCGTTTCATACTTACCGGTTGCAATGTCAATGTAGCGTACAAACAGGGAAACCTTATTCTCCTCGTTTAAGTTTTCCCAAAGAAGATTGGTGTATGCGTCAATATCATCCGCAGTATTCACTAACTTCGGCTCGCCCTCAAAACTCGGAAGCGGAGTACCGTCGCCCATATAGGTATGGATAAAATGACCCTCGCCTGCCTTCGGATTCGTGTACGCAAAGGTGTAGCGGTTGCAGCCGCTCGGGTCGCCGTTGTTGCTCTTTAAAATCGACATGGCATAATTAAACTCGCCGTTTTCTCTATGAAGGATACCGGAAATACGCGGGGTGTAGTTCGGTCCGTCCGGCTCGAACTCTCTCGTGCGAAGCGCCTGTTCGAAGGTCTGCTGCTTGTCCATCAGCTCGTAAATCGTATCGGTCTGGTCGCCGTTGGTCACAATGGTCTTGTTGCCGAGGACGCGCACCGGTGCGTAAATAATCAGGCTCGGATCGCTTAATTTGCTCGGGTCAAACGCCTCGGTACGAATGCCTTCCCCATCCGTTACAAAAACGCGGTTTCTGCTGTTCTCACTTCTGCCCATAATAAAATAAGCGGTTACCGCATACTTTCCGTTCGGGGATTTTCCGATAATGATGCCTCTGCCCGGATAAGAATTACTGCTTAACTCTTTCTGAATGGATTTCATTTCCATAATATTGCCCCTTTCCTCGCCTTTTTCGGCACTGTATGATCAAAGATACTTTTATCATACCATTTCTTTTTCCATTCGGCAACGAACTTTCTTTGATTCCTGTATGAAAAAAACTTGTATGAACTATTAGTATTACTAATAATCCATACAAGTCTTTCATAAATCATCCGTTTACAGTGCAGCCTCCCACGTCACGGTTACGACGGTTTTTCACTCCCTTTAAAATCTGCTGCCTGATTTTTTTCGCTGTTTCCGGTTCCATTTCCAGTACTCCGCGAAGCCGGTAGTCCATCCCCAGCGCCTCGTATTTCGAAACTCCCATCGCGTGGTAGGGCAATACCTCCACCGCCTGCAGATTCGGGAAGCCGCCGATATACTCTCCCAGCCGCAGAAGCTCCTCCTCGTCATCCGTATAGCCCGGAACTGCAACGCGCCGGATCCAAACCGGAACCTTCCGCTCCGCTAAAAATTCCAAAAAGGCAAATACCGCCTCATTGGAATGTCCGGTCAGCGCCCGGTGCTTCTCCGTATCCATATGCTTAATATCAAGCAGCACCAGGTCCGTGACGGACAACAGTTCCTCGTATTCCTGTATCAGAGTCCCCGTTCCGCAGCCTCTGATTTCTTCATGGATTCCGTTCTGTGCCGGCACCCAGCCGGAGGTTCCTTTCCGATACGGGAACATAACGCCCGAAGTATCAAGGCAGGTAGAAATCCCTTCTTTTTTCGCCTTTCGGAACAAGTCGAGTAAAAAATCCAGCTGCCACAGCGGCTCCCCGCCGGAAACCGTAATGCCGCCGTTTTTATAATAGTTCCTGTTCCGGAGGAAGCGTTCAATCAGCTCTTCCGGCGTTGTCAGAGTTCCCTGCTTTGCCATCCAGGTGTCCGGATTATGGCAATAGGCGCACCGCATCGGACAGCCCTGAAAGAAAATTACCATCCGTACCCCCGGACCGTCCACGGTTCCGAAGCTTTCCACAGAATGAATCCAGCCCTGCATTAAATCACCTCATGGAAGGTACGGGAAATCACCTCGTCCTGCTGTTCCTTCGTCAGTTTATTGAAGTTTACCGCATAACCGGAAACCCTTACCGTAAGCTGCGGATACTTCTCCGGATGCTTCTGCGCGTCCAGAAGCATCTCGCGGTTTAACACATTCACATTCAAATGGTGCCCGCCCTGCTCCACATAGCCGTCCAATAAAGCTACCAGGTTATCAATCTGATTTGCATCTGCTTTCATAGGTCTGTCCCCTTTCTATTCTGCCGTGCCGTAATCCGGTTCCGCATTCTGCAGTGCCGGGTTACAACAGCCTTCCTCTAACTCAAGCATCATATCGCCGGAAAGTACTACGCTCTCCTTACCGAGTGCTCCCGGAATCACCGTAAAGGTGTTGGAAATTCCGTCCTGCGCGTCGCGGAACGGAAGTTTGGATACGGACGCTAACGACGCAACCGCACCGTGGCTGTCCCTGCCGTGCATCGGATTCGCTCCCGGTGCAAACGGCTGCCCCGCCTTACGGCCGTCCGGCGTCGCTCCGGTATTCTTTCCGTATACGACGTTGGACGTAATCGTAAGAATGGAGGTCGTCGGAATACCGCCGCGGTAGGTATGATTTCCCTTAATATACTGCATAAAGGTATGAACCACATCTCTTGCGATTTCATCCACACGGTCGTCGTCGTTACCGTACTTCGGGAAATCACCCTCTACCTCGTAATCCACCGCAATCCCGTCCGCGTCGCGGATTACCTTTACCTTCGCATACTTAATGGCAGACAGCGAATCCGCAACTACGGAAAGCCCCGCAATCCCGGTAGCAAACCACCGCGTTACCTTCTTATCGTGGAGCGCCATCTGTATCTTTTCATAGCAATACTTGTCGTGCATATAGTGAATGATATTTAAGGTATTCACATAAACACGGGCAAGCCACTTCATCATTTCCTTATACTTGTGCATTACCTCGTCGTAATCCAGATACTCCGAAGTAATCGGACGATACTCCGGCGCCACCTGCTTCTTCGTAATTTCATCCACCCCGCCGTTAATCGCGTACAAAAGGCACTTTGCAAGGTTTGCTCTCGCACCGAAGAACTGCATTTCCTTTCCGACACGCATCGAAGATACGCAGCATGCAATCGCATAATCATCTCCGTGCGTTACCCGCATCAGGTCATCGTTTTCGTACTGAATGGAAGACGATGCAATCGAAACCGCCGCACAGTACCGCTTAAACGCCACCGGCAGTCTTGTGGACCAAAGCACCGTCATATTCGGCTCCGGCGCCGCGCCCAGGTTCTCCAACGTGTGCAGATACCGGAACGACATCTTGGTTACAAGCGGTCTTCCGTCAATTCCGATACCGCCGATAGACTCCGTTACCCAGGTCGGGTCGCCGGAAAACAGCGCATTGTACTCCGGCGTTCTGGCAAACTTCACCAGACGCAGCTTCATAATAAAATGATCTACAAACTCCTGTATCTCCTCCTCGGTAAAACGCCCTTCGTCCAAATCCCGCTGTGCGTAAATGTCAAGGAACGTAGAGGTTCTTCCCAAGGACATTGCCGCGCCGTTCTGTTCCTTGACTGCCGCAAGATAACCGAAATAAAGCCACTGGATTGCCTCCTGTACGTTGCCCGCCGGTCTGCCGATATCAAAGCCGTATATCTCGCCGAGCTTCTTTAAATCCTTCAAGGCGCGAATCTGCTCCGAAAGCTCCTCCCGGTCGCGGATTACGTCCGAATACATAATCGTTCTGGTAGAATTTTTCTGGTCTTCCTTATCCTCAATCAGACGGTCTACGCCGTACAGGGCAACGCGTCTGTAATCGCCGATAATACGCCCTCTGCCGTAAGCGTCCGGAAGTCCCGTGATAATATGACTGGAACGGCATGCACGCATCTCCGGCGTATAAGCGTCGAACACACCTGCATTATGCGTTTTCCGGTGTATTGTAAAAAACTCCTCTACCTGCGGGTCAATCGTATAGCCGTTGTCGCTGCACGCCTTTGCCGCCATACGGATTCCGCCGTACGGCTGTAAGGAACGCTTAAACGGCTTGTCCGTCTGAAACCCTACAATCTTTTCCTTTGTTTTATCTAAATAGCCCGGACCGTGAGAAGTAATGGTGGAAATCACGCTGGTATCCATATCCAGCACGCCGCCCGCCTCACGCTCCTTCTTTGACAGTTCCATTACCTGCTCCCAAAGCTCCTTGGTTGCCTTTGTCGGACCTGCCAGGAAAGACTCGTCGCCCTCGTAAGAGATAAAATTTTTCTGAATGAAGTCCCTTGTATTAATCTCCCGTTCCCAGACGCCTGCTTTAAAACCTCTCCATTCTTCCTGCATTATTTTTCCTTCCTTCCGATTCGTTCCGCTGTTTTGTTTTTTAACGCGACTCTACTATACTATATTTTATTTTAAAATGCAATCGTTCCTTCGGAAATAATTTTGCTGCTTTACTGGTTCCCTCACCATAATTATCTTCGCTTCCCAAGCAATTCCGTCCGGATATAGGAAAATGTTCTTTCCTCCCCTTCCTCGGCAAGCATCACAAGCAGCTTTTCCAAAAGCGCCGCCGTTTCCGGATGCATCAGCTGCTTTCCCTCGCCGAGCTTATAATAAGCGAGCGGATCCCTTTGCGTATACTTTTCTTTGTTGTATACCTTACTTGCCGCCACACGGTCGCAGAACATTTCCAAAACATACGGAAGCGGCATCTTCATCCCTGCGAGCTCACACTCCGCGTCCTTTTTGTAATCAATCCAATACTCGTAATGATGCTTGTTCCGGCCCTTGTGGTGCAGCCACGCCGTTGCCACTCCCTCGGTCTGCCGCTGTACATTATTCGGACTGATATCGCCCCGGAAATATTTCACTCCGACAAAAAACTCACTCGGAGAATACTTGGATAAGTCATGCAGCAGGCCTCGTTGATACAAGCCCAGTTTGAAACAATGCTTCATCACCGTACGCTTATGCTTGTTGATGGTATGAAGATGTCCGAAAAAACGAGATACGACATTTGCCATTTTAGTTTCCTCTCATTCGTGAAAAATAATACTACAAAAAAGTAATACCAAACTCCCGAAAATATGATACAATATCCGTAAAAGCAAAGAGGTTCACAAAATGCGGTTTGGGAAGCTTTGCTTTCGCACTTACATTCCAGGGAGGCATTGGCATGAGTATACAATACAGCTGCGACACCTGCAGCAACTACCGCTACGACGACGACTACGAAGAATATGTCTGTATGGCGGGCGGTATGGACGAAGACGACTTTTCCCGGCTTGCGCAGGGCACCGTAAGAGCCTGCCCTTATTACCGCTTCGATAATGAATATGACATTGTAAAAAAGCAGATGTAGGGGTCTCATTTCCTTTTGCGCGGCTCCCCATTTTTACAAAAGGGCTGGCTTTGTATAGCCTGTTTCTGTCCTGATAACCTTTTATTTTTGCAAGCGCAACGCTCCGTCAAACTTCCTCTAACGGATGCTAAGCCTCTCGGTAGCGTCCTCAAGCCTAAGCATCCCTAAGAGGTGATTTCGACTTCGCTAAAAACGCGGTCCTTCGGACAAAAGCAAAAACAAAAGGTTATCAGGACAGAAACCGGCTTAAAATTTATCTTCTTTTCGTAAAATTCCGCCACACCCGAGCCGCCGCGCATGCCGTAGTAGCTCATAAATGTTCTACTTATATTCTCTTGTAAGCAGTGCGTTACAGATTTCCGTTTGTATCACCGGCTGCGATAATCCCCTTACAATCTTACTGATCATTTTGTCTTTCCGTTGCAGGTTTCCTTTTGCCAGCCGGTAATCCCGCACAATCCGCATCAGTTCGTTTCGCCAAAGCAGATACAGCTTTTCTTCGGTATTGTCCTTTAATGCCACACCTGCTCCGCGGACGCATTCCATCACATAAGCACCGTCGGCGGACTCATACACCTCATAAATCCCCCAATGCTTCGGCACGGTCTTTAATGCTTCCTCCACATGATAGGTGCCGGTCACAAGGTAGTTGGTATCAAAAAAGCGTTCGTAATCCTTTATCTGCCTTTCCAGACGTTCAAAGGAATCCCTGTCGCTCTTGATTTCAAGCCCGATGAGCTTTGTCCGGGTCACCAAAAGCAGGTCCGCACGGCTGTCCCCCATAGGGAACTCCTCTAAAATCCGCGTTTCCTCCCTGCCGCCGGAAAAGCTGTCATGGATGACTTTGCGGATATCCTTATCGTTCAGTTTGTATTCTTCCATACGTTGTGCCGTCACCGCCTTTGGGTATTATCATACCACACTCCCCGGTTTCCCGCAAGGCAAAGGAATCAATCCCCAGGGCAATCGCTTGTAAAGTTCCGAGGGGCAAAACATGTTCTGCGACCAAAGGAACGTTGCATGGGAGAAAGAGTCCCTGAACGTTGTGCAGGATATTAGACTTTCTTATTGCTCCGTTTGGTGCCAGCAAGGCCCGAACAGGACGTCCGGGCAAGACCGGTACGCGCCACGGAGGGCGCGTAGAGGTCGGTTGCGGGAGTATTTCGCAACTTTACCGGAGCAATTAGAAAGGCTTATATCCGAAACCAGAGAAGGGACTCTTTCTCCCATGCAACGTTCCGTAATCGGAAGCCGCTTTTTGCCCCCTCGGAACTTTACAACCGATTGCCCCAAGCAGTCCCCAGCCCACAGAATCCCTCCGGGCCTGTTTTGCATATTGCGGCAGACTACTTCAGTCCGTGCTCTTTCCGGTATTCGGCAAGGAGCAAATCCACCACTCTGCCGTAGCTTTTGACGCCGTCTTCCTGTTCGTTTGCCTTTAAGTAGGTATCGTTTACTTTATTTGCTGTTTCACTGATTACGGTGTCCTCATACTGCGCCCAATAGGAACTGTTGTCGCGAAAATCCCGTACCATGCCCTCGTGGTAGCTTTCCCAGAGCTTTCCATACAGCTCCATGTCCTGTGCCGCCAGCGCGTTTCCCGAATACACCAGCGCCAACATTGTTCCGCTGTACCGTAAGAGCGGAGAATCCGACGCCGTACAGGCAAGGTAAGCAAGAAAATTTGCCTCCTCCTCCTTCATAAACCCATGCAGGTGACCAAGCTCATGCGCCATTGTAGAGGCGCGGGAGTAGTCCGGTATGTCCACGTTCACATTGGCTTCCATCGTCCAACAAGTAAAAATGCCGGTAATCTCCATGGCGGAAAACACCTTCGAAAAGCAGATACCTTTCGGTATCGGACAGAAGCCTTTTACAATCGGAAGCTGCTTTGAAAGCTGCCCGTAGGACTCCCTTGTCAGTTTCCCAAGCTCACGGTTTGATACCGGAAGACGCAACACTCCCTCTTCATCCTCATAGACGGAAAGCTCTTTCCGAAGCGCCGACGCTTTTTCCGCCAGTTCCGTACAAAGCGCATACAGTTCCTCTTTGCCGGAATCCCGCACCGTAAGCCCCGCATAATCCGCAACGGAACGCCTATGGTAGTTCACACCGCAGCCGATTACATACAAAAACACCGCTATCGAAGCCACGCACGCGATATTCAGCAGCGCAAGCATACATCGAAAAAACCGCTCCTCTTTCTTTGTTACAATATGTACAATAAAACGAACGAGCAAAGCCAGAAAAAGAAACGGACACAGTATCACAAGCCACTCGGCAAGCGAAAACGGAAAGATTCCCGTGACCGCTGAGATTGCAACAGAGAGCACCTTATAAATTCTCTTTGCAAAGACTTCCTCCGCAAAAAATACATTCCGCTTTGCCAGTTCCAGAATCAGTATCGAAAGCGGAAATAAAAGTAACAGCCAGACTCTTTTTTTCTTTAATAACTTCACAGCCCGTCCTCCTTTGTCGATTCTTTTCTTAGTATCGCACATTGCTGTGTCTATTCCGTGTCAGTCGGCATGGTTTTTGAAATCTCCGAAAAAAATTTGACTCCGCTTGACAAGGCAGTGTCTTTTTATTATAATATGTAGTATGCTACACTTGACAGGAGGTACATCGGCATGGTGAAAAAGGATATCGGTTATTTTATAAAAAACATCAACGATAAGCTGAAGGCACGAGCAGATGCGGATTTAAAGCGCTATAATCTTACTTTTGCACAAAGCCGGGTGCTTGCCTTTTTAAACAGCAAGGGCGGCAAAGCTACCCAGAAAGAAATCGAACTTTTTTTGGAAGTATCTCATCCTACGGTGGTAGGTATTGTTTCCCGGATGGAGCAAAACGGTCATGTTATCAGCCGGCTTGATGAAACGGACAAACGAAACAAAATCGTCAAACTGACCGAACAGGCCAAAGCGATAGGAATTGACCTGGAGCGGAATATTTTTGCCAATGAGCAAAAAATGCTTGCTACGCTTTCCGACGAGGATATTGCACAGCTCAAAAGAATGCTTACGGTTATCTATCAAAATCTTGAATAAGTAAGCCGGACTGTACCGGCTTTTACTTAAATATAAAGTGTAGCATGCTACACTGAAAGGAGAATTATTATGATAAAAACGCTGATGGGGAGTCTGCGAGAACACAAAAAAGGCTCTCTGCTTACAATTTTGCTGTCGATACTGGAGGCAGCATTTGAAATTTTGATTCCGCTGTGTATGGCAAACGTGATTGACTACGGTATCGATGCGGGAAATATGGGTGCTGTGTGGAAATACGGAGGAATACTTTTGATTTTTGCCTTTTTCCAGCTTGTGACCGGCATGCTTGCCGCCCATATCGCCGCCCGCGCTTCCGCCGGGTTTTCGGCGAATCTGCGCCAGGATATGTACGACAATATACAGACCTTTGCTTTTTCCAACATCGATAAGTTTTCTACCGCGTCTATCGTAACAAGGCTTACCACCGATGTGACCAACATCCAAAACGCTTATCAAATGCTGATTCGTATGGCAATCAGAGGTCCTGTAATGCTTCTTTTTTCTATGATTGTTTCGTTTTGCATCAACAGTACCATTGCCTGGATTTTCCTTGCAGTCATACCGGTTATGGCCGTACTGCTTATTCTGATTGTGAAAAGCGTAAACCCGATTTTCGGCAGAGTTTTCCGCACCTATGACCGTTTGAATAACATCGTACAGGAAAATGTCCGTGGCATCCGCGTCGTAAAATCCTTTCACCGGGAGGATTACGAAATTGAAAAGTTTCAAAGGATTTCCGAGAGCATTTACCGTGATTTTGCAAAAGGGGAACGCCTGCTTGCTTTTAACTCCCCCATCATGCAGTTCTTTATGTATGCCTGTATGCTGCTGATTTCCTGGATTGGAGCAAAGGCTATTGTTGCAAGCAACAACAACCCTGCTCTCGGTCTTACAACGGGAGATTTAACCGCTTTATTTTCTTATGCGACACAACTACTGATGAGCCTTATGATGCTGTCAATGATATTTGCCATGCTTACCATTTCCTTAGCTTCGGCCCGCCGTATTGCGGAGGTACTCAATGAAAAAACAGACATTGCAACCCCCGAAGCCCCTGTAATGTCCGTTTCAAACGGTGATATCCGATTCGAACAGGTCGATTTTGTATATACCTCCAAGGCTGACAAAAAAGTTTTGGACAACATCAATCTCCATATTACTTCCGGCGAAACGGTAGGCATTATCGGCGGCACCGGCTCTTCAAAATCAAGCCTTGTACAGCTTATTCCCCGCCTTTACGACGTGACCGGCGGCAGCGTTACCGTCGGTGGTGTCGATGTACGGCAGTATGACCTTACCGCACTTAGAAATTCCGTTGCAATGGTATTACAGAAAAACGAACTGTTTTCCGGCACCATCAAAGAAAATCTGCGCTGGGGGAATGAAACTGCCACCGATGAAGAACTGGAATACGCCTGCAGGCTTGCCTGCGCCGATGAATTTATCCAAACCTTCCCGGACAAATATGACACCCATATTGAGCAGGGCGGCACAAATGTGTCGGGCGGACAAAAGCAGCGTCTTTGCATCGCCCGCGCGCTCTTACGGAAACCTAAGGTACTGATTCTGGACGACTCCACAAGTGCCGTGGACACCAGAACCGACGCGGCCATTCGGAAATCCTTTGCGGAATATATTCCCGATACCACAAAAATCATTATTGCGCAGCGGGTAAACTCTGTTCGGCATGCGGACCAGATTGTTGTTTTGGATGACGGTAAGATTGCTGCCGTCGGCAACCACGAACAGTTACTTAAAACCTGCGCCATTTACCGTGAAGTTTATGAATCTCAACAGAAGGGAGAGAACGAACATGAATAAGTTTGATTTGAAAACACTCGGCAGACTGCTTTCCTATATGAGAGAATACAAAGGGAAGCTTCTCTTTGTTGTTGTCTGCATCTTGCTGAGCTCCATTGCAAGCGCCGCCTCTTCTCTGTTTTTACAGGTCTTGATTGATGATTACATCGTACCGCTGCTCGGTACCTCCGCCCCCGTATTTACAGATTTGCTAAAGGCACTTGTCACCATCGGCGCCATCTATTTGATTGGTGTACTTTCCACCTTATTCTATAACCGCGTAATGGTTACAATCGCTCAGGGAACCCTCAAAAAAATCCGTGATGATATGTTCGTGAAAATGCAGGGGCTTCCCATCCGCGCCTTTGATACCCGGAGTCACGGCGATATTATGAGTCTTTACACCAACGATACCGACACGCTTCGTCAGATGATTGCCCAATCCATGGCGCAGCTTGTTTCCTCAGTATTTACCATTGTTACCGTGTTGATCTGTATGCTGTATATCAGCGTATGGCTGACATTAGTTGCCGTCTTCGTGATGTTCCTGATATTGCAGATTGTAAAAGCCGTTACCGGCAAAATCGGCGTTTACTTTATGATGCAGCAGAAAACGCTCGCCGATGTCAACGGCTATGTAGAGGAAATGGTAAACGGGCAAAAGGTAATCAAAGTATTCTGCCACGAGGAAACAGCAAAAAAAGAACTGTGCGAAAAGAATAAAGCCTGGGCAATAAGCGCTGCCAGCGCGAACGGTTACGCAAACTCCATGATGCCGATGATGAACGCACTCGGTTATGTGCAGTATGTTATTATAGCAATACTCGGTTCCTTCATGGCGATTGCAGGTACGACGAATCTCGGACTGACAGGAACAGGCACGCTTACCCTCGGTATGATCGCCTCCTTCCTGACACTTTCCCGTAACTTTACGAATCCCGTGTCCCAAATATCCAATCAGTTTAATTCCATTGTAACCGCACTTGCCGGCGCTTCCCGTATTTTTGCCTTTATGGAGGAAGAACCGGAAACCGACGACGGATATGTAACCCTCGTAAACGCCAAAGAAGAAAACGGCGTTATCACCGAAACTGCGGAGCATACCGGTATCTGGGCCTGGAAACACCCGCACAATAACGGCACGCTTACCTACACCAAACTGGAAGGCAGCGTTGTACTTGACGGTGTAGACTTTGCATATGTTCCGGGAAAACAAATTCTGCACGATATTTCGCTCCATGCAAAACCCGGGCAAAAGGTAGCCTTTGTCGGCGCTACCGGTGCAGGCAAAACCACCATTACCAACCTGATTAACCGTTTCTACGATATTGCAGACGGCAAAATCCGTTATGACGGCATCAACATCAACAAGATAAAGAAAGCAGACCTCCGTCGTTCTCTCGGCATGGTTTTACAGGATGTCAATCTGTTTACTGGTACAGTCATGGAAAATCTTCGTTACGGCAATCCCAATGCTACGGAAGAAGAATGTATCGCCGCCGCAAAGCTCGCCAATGCCGACAGCTTTATCCGTATGCTGCCGCAAGGCTATCACACGGTTTTAAAGGGCGATGGCAGCGGACTGTCCCAGGGACAAAGACAGCTGATCTCCATTGCCCGTGCCGCCGTATCCGATCCGCCGGTTATGATTTTGGACGAAGCAACGTCTTCGATTGATACCCGAACCGAAGCACTTGTTCAGGACGGAATGGATAAATTAATGAAAGGCCGAACGGTATTTATTATCGCTCACCGCCTTTCTACCGTTCAAAACTCCGACATGATTATGGTACTCGACCACGGGCGAATTATCGAGCGCGGGAACCACGATACGCTGATTGCCCAAAAAGGTGCTTACTATCAGCTTTATACCGGCTCGTCTGAGTTGGAGTAAGCCGCACGATGCCCCGTACTTTCGGAAAATATTCAGGTTCCCTTTTTCCCCGGTTTGTGCTATGATAAAAACGTCAGAAGAAAGGAGTTCCTATGAATCTGTTTGCGAATCGAATTCAAATGCTGCGCTCTCTTATGAAACGGGAGGGCATTGACGTATATTATGTACCGACCGCGGATTATCACGGTTCGGAATATATCGGAGATTACTTTAAAATCCGCGCCTACCTATCCGGTTTTACCGGTTCTGCCGGTACGCTGTTTGTCACGCAGACCGAAGCGGGGCTTTTTACGGACGGACGCTATTTTATCCAGGCGGAACAGGAGCTTTTGGGAAGCGGCATTACCCTGTACCGTTGCGGCATGGAAGGCGTCCCGACTCCGGAAGAAAAGCTGTGCGACCTGTTGGCGGACGGAGGTGTTCTGGGATTTGACGGACGCTTTCTTTCCTATTCGTTCCTCTGTCGCTTAAAAGAAGGTCTGGACGAGAAGAAGGTTACCGTTCGCCACGATGTCGACCTGATAGAGGAACTCTGGACCGACCGCCCGCCGCTCTCCGCACGGCCTGCCTACCGTCTAAAAGAATGTTACAGCGGAAAGAGCACCGTACAGAAGCTGGCGGAAGTCCGCGACGCAATGAAAAAAGTCGTTCCCGAGGCAGTTTATAAAAACGGCAGCAGACAATCTCTTTTTCAAAGGCAGACCTTTTGCGCCGACGTCTACCTTTTAACCTCTCTGGACGATATTGCCTGGCTGTTTAATCTGCGCGGCAGCGATATTTTACACAACCCTGTCGTGCTTTCCTACGCCCTGATTACCGATACCAAAGCGTTTTTATACCTGAACCCTGCGGCTTCGGATACCGCCCTGACAGCCTTACTGGAAACGGAGGGCATTACCGTGCGCCCTTACGATACCGTTTATGAGGACGCTAGGAAGCTTCGTACCTGTAATATCTTACTGGATACGAAACGGGTCAACTGTGCGCTCGTACAAGCATTGCCGAAGGAATGCACCCTGCTTGATTCTACGGGACCGGTTCTGCCTGCCAAGGCAATCAAGAACGACACGGAACTCAGGAATTTGACCGCTGCCCATAGGAAGGACGGCGTTGCCGTGACAAAGTTTATGTACTGGCTAAAACAAAATGTAGGAAAGCAGTCCATTACCGAAGCCTCCGCCGCTGAGTATCTTCTCTCGCTCCGTAAAGAACAGGAGGGCTTTCTGGAACCGAGCTTTGACACCATTTCCGCTTACAATGCGAATGCTGCCATGATGCACTATTGCGCGGACGCAAACCATTCTGCCGAGTTAAAACCGGAGGGCTTTTTGCTGGTTGATTCCGGCGGTCAGTATTACGAAGGCACTACGGACGTTACCAGAACCTACGTCCTGGGAGAACTCCCTCTCGAATGGAAACGGCACTATACCGCCGTACTGCGGGGTATGCTCTCGCTTTCTGCGGCTAAGTTTTTATACGGCTGCCGCGGCGTAAACCTTGATATCCTCGCCCGCAGTCCGCTCTGGCAGACGGGTCTGGATTACCGGTGCGGCACCGGTCACGGAGTCGGGTATCTCTTAAATGTCCACGAAGCGCCGAACGGCTTCCGCTGGCGCATTGTGCCGGAGCGAAACGACAGCTGTGTGTTGGAAGAAGGAATGGTTACGACAAACGAACCGGGCGTCTACATCGAAGGAAGCCACGGTATCCGCATTGAAAACGAATTAGTCTGCCGTAAGGGCGAAAAAAACGAATACGGCCAGTTCATGTACTTCGACACGCTGACCGTAACACCGATTGATTTGGACGCGGTGCTCCCGGAGGAGCTGACCGCAAAAGAAAGGGAAGTCTTAAATAAGTATCATAAGAAGGTCTATGAAACCCTTCTTCCTTATATGAATGGGGAAGAGGCAAAGTGGCTGAAGAAAGCTACGAAGGAAATCTAAGCCTTTTGCTTTGTCCAAAAGTTAAGGTGTCAAATATATCACTTCGGTATATTTGACACCTACTTTTGAAAATCCTCTCAAAAATCAATCGTTCCGAATCCCCCTACTCTACTTTCTTAACTCATATGGTATCCCTTTTTCTTTTGCATACTTTTCAGCAGACGATTCCGATTCAACATAAAACTTTACATTACTACATCCTTTAAAAGCATCTTCATCTATTATATTCTCTTCTTTCGTAAAAACAGCTTTTTCCAAACCATTACAATATGCAAATACATAAAAAGATACTTCCGTCGTTCCCTCAAACTGCACCTCTCTTAAATCCCAGCAGCTCTCAAAACAGCCACTACCTATCTCCTCAACTTTTGGTGGAATAACAATGGAACTAAGTCCATCTACACTCCAAAATGCACTACTGCCAATAGACGTTAGATTCTCAGATAAACGAATTTCACTAATCATTGCATCTGCAAATGCATAATCACCAATCTCAACTACAGAATCCGGCATATATACTTTTTCCAGAATACATCCGCGAAATGCATTCCCTGCCACAGATGTCACTCCGTCCGGAATCTCACTTCCTTGTGCCCCCATGATAATAGTACCGGATTTTGTTATTAAACAATTCCCCTCGCCATAATATTTTTTATTATCCTTTGATACCGTTATTTTGTTTAATCTACATATCCC
Source organism: uncultured Lachnospiraceae bacterium (assembly GCA_964609025.1). Classification (GTDB taxonomy): domain Bacteria; phylum Bacillota; class Clostridia; order Lachnospirales; family Lachnospiraceae; genus SIG307. Next base: position 121,409 of record CAZSQM010000002.1, read on the forward strand.
CCCCAGTCCAGGGTCAAAAGCTTGCGGACTTATTTTCTCAAGGGAAGCCGGTATGTGTACTTCCTTTATCCTCGTCTCACTAAATGCTTTATATCCGATGCTTAGCAATCCCTCCGGCAGATTTACTGATTCCAAGCCGGTTTGTTCAAAAGCGCACTCGTCAATTTCCCTCAACGACTCCGGCAAATCAATTCTCTTTAGCTTAGAACATTTCAAAAATGCATCTCGCCAAATTTTAGAAAGATTTTTAGATAATACAACTGTTGTTAAATTCTCACAATATGCAAATGCTCTAGGATTTATCTCTACCACAGAATCCGGCAGTACAACAGTCGTCAAAAAAGGCATTCCTTCAAAAGCTCCTGAACCTATTTTCCGCACGGGCTTTCCATTGTACATCTTAGGAATAAAAAGTTCAGTCAAATTCTTATCATGCGAACCATCAACCACATATGATGTACCATCTTCATCTATTGAATATATCAGATTTTGTGTATACTCTGTTATTATTATTGGAGTTGGTGCCGGTGTACTTGTTGGAACCGGAGTGCTTGTAGGCATAGGAGTAGTTGTTGACTCATCTTCACTCGTATTTGTCTCCATGTCCACTTCCTTCGTTATTTTAGGCAATTCATCCTGCTTAGTCGGCACCGATGATTCATTTTGATTCACTTTAACTTCTGTATCTCCACACCCCATTAATCCGCATAATAAAAAAATTAAAATCACAGAAATTAGTTTCTTCATCATATCCCTCTCATCAAAATAAAATAAATTATCTCGTCTCTCCTGAAAAAATCTTCCAAAATGCATATTCTTTCACTTCCTGTACTTTTCATCAGATTCCATATCCACATTTATGACAATATCTGGTATTGTTAGGGTTTGCCTCACCGCATCTTATACATATCCAATGCTCACCAATACTTGTTACTTCAACCTCCATTTCACTCAAATGTTTCTCAGAAGTACTTTTTTTCTCCTTATCTAATCTGTCTGCCGAACTATATCCTGAACCATTCACATCAATTACGGGCAATCGTTTTCCACACGACTTACAGAACTGATCATTTACATTCCGTTCAGTTCCACACTCCGGACATTTGAATCGTCCCATGGCAAATCCACACGCTCCACAGTACTCACTTTTTTCCGTATACGATTTACCACAGCGCGGACAGGTATACACCTCTTGTTCCATCGGCACAATCATAGTTTGGAACTTACCTTTTACATTTTCTGACATACAACGGCTAACTATACCAATACCCAAAGCAAGAAATGCTGCAATAATTAGTACCACATAAGACTTTTCCAATAAAAAAGCTCCTATATCTTTTTCCACTGTATAAAAAATACTCGATTGTAACGAGGAGAGCACTTCATCTTCTATCCTATCGAAACAAAACTTACCTACAAATACATCAACCAGCATAACGATTGATGATGCCAACTCCGTAGTAGCTTTAAATGAGCTTAATGCAACAAATGAAATAATCACAGAAATAACTAAAATCACAAACGCTACTTTCATTCCGTCATTACCTTCATCCCCAAAAACACTAAACAATAATCCATAGGTATCCCATTCATTATAGAACCTACTTTTGACAAAGGGAAAGAAAAAGCTAGCTAAAACACAAACATTGCCCAATACAGTCATCCATTTTACTGCACTTGTCAGTACCTTTTTCATACCAGCACCTCATCTTTTAGTTTCTCCACGCTGCTATACATTTTAGAGTTAAATTGGTTCATTTGCTTCCTTATGATATTGTATGAACAACAGAAACGGTGATATTGTTTGAAAAGGATCACATTTAAGTTCCAATATTCCTGTCCCGGTTACGCTTTCCATAGATATTACAATAAACAATAAAGACAAAAAAAATAACCACAGTGCAGTTTTTCTCCTTTTCATAGACTACCTTCCTCGCACAATTTTTAGATACACCAAAAAGTCACCCTGCAAGCTGTCAAATTCTTGTGTTTTCAACAAATCACCACCCTACTATCCGTCTTTGAGTTTTCATAAGTTCCATTAATCTACCACACGGTCAACATATACCGTACAGTTCAAGAAGCTCGCATGAGTATACGAAATCAGGTGTTTCTTCACCTTACAGTCAAGATAGAAATTGCTATCTACTACCGTAATTCCATTCTCATCCACAGAATAAACCACTAAAGTATGAGCCCCCTTTGTTCCCATGACACGTAGTGCATCACCTACCATAACATTTTTCTGAATAAATTCTTTATTATATTTTCCTGTTGCAACTGTCGATGCAGTTACATTATCCTTGATTCCACCTGAAAAAAGATACCATTGAACAAAGCATGCAAAACCGAAACAAGAAAATCCGCCTCTGCTCTTCCCTGAACTGCTTACCGTAAGCTTCGGAAACTGTGCGGCAGAAATACTCTCCCCGTTTAAAAAGCTATTCTTCAACCAATTTGCATTTATTACGTTCTCCACATTACAATTATAAGTCCTAGAAGAGTAACACGCCTTTTGGTCTACTGTAAAATATTTTCCATCCAGTTTCTCTACAAGTTCATCCAGCTTTTTTTGTACACTCGGCATATTATTTAAACATGATTTCATATAAGAATCATAGTTCAAGACTGACTCCGAGTTTTTCAGAACGGTCTGGATGCTAGACATCTTTCCATCCATCTTCATGGCACTCTTTGCCATAGTCTTTAACGCAGATACATAGGCTGAAAATACCACTTCATACCGTTCAATCTCTTCAACCGTAACCACATGATTATCATCCATGAATTCCAGCTGCATTTTAGATAGCGTATTTTCCAATGTCATTGCATACGAATATAAACAAGTCGTTTGTACAATTTCATCCGCCAGTGCACCCTGGTATACATTATTTACTAATACAGACACACCGATATCTACTACAACAGAGGCTAAATCATAAGATGCTTTTCCTATAAGTTTTGAAAGGCTGTCAGAAATAATTTCTAAACTCTTCTCACTCAGAACAGTTTCTATAAGATGCTTATAAACATTCTTTCCCGTATAGCTTTTTAACAATTTTAAATCGTGATACATATCACATTCTGTGTCTATTGAATCCATAAGATAATCTATCATAGACTGCTCTAAACAATATAATTGAAAGCCTGTTGTGATACACTCAACCATCAATGTTCCATTCTCTTTTATTTTTCCACCCTTTTCAAACGCACTATTGACTGATTTTTCTATTTGTGCGGTCGGTAATGATGTTGCCTTTGCCAAATCATTTATATACTTTGTTTTTGATGTAGCATCCATCAAAGAATATGAAGTATCCAACACTTCAAAATCTTCTTGTATTTCATTCATCATCGTATACAATACATTTTTATCATTGCAAATATCCTGCATCAGACATTTAATTGATTCAAAACGTATTTTTTCCTCAAACGATTTACTTAATCCTGCTTTAGAAAGCAGTTCGTACATTATCACCTCTTTTCCGTTATCAAGAGCATACAGAAAAGAACCAACTAATGTATCTTTCTCATGTTCCTTCAATACTCTGTTACACTCCTCAAAATAGAAACCTGTAATTTTTGAAAAAGCATCGTTTGACAGATATAACGGATTATCTTTAAACAAGTCAATATAATCCTGCCCATACTTCTCATAATATGGATTGCTCCAATTATTTATGTTATTTTCAACATCCATGACCGGAAGTCCGTTTTGGGTACACAAAATCCAACGAAGCTCCGGTGCGTTTTCTTTCTTACGCACTACCAACTGCGTCTGTTCTGTGCTTGCAGCAGATAAATTCTTCGCACCGATACAGTAATCCGGATACTTTGCAAAGCTCAAATAAAAGCTTCCGTCCTCTTCAAAGTCTAACACCAGATTTTTTATTGGATCTCCGTCTGCTTCCCATAAACAAATTCCCTGTCCTGATGCAAAAGCTTTTCCGTTGCGCCTTACATCAAGATACTTGTTTTTTGTCGGCTGCGGTGAGATGGTTACAATCTTCTTTCCTGCGTCAATCACCCGGAACACAAATCTTTGTGTCATCGGTTCCGTCATATCTAGCGGATATAAGTTTACTTCTGTTCCGTTTGAGGTTCCCGCATGGCGGACATTCATATACCAACCGGAAGCAACGTTTCGGATAGAATAAACTGCATCCTCTGAAACAACATACTCCTCATACTGCAAATCTGTTGCTGCTTCCGCTCGTCCTACTGGCGCCAAAAGTGAAATCAACAATGCTACCACAATAAAACATACTGTTATCTTTCTCATAGACTTTTCCTCCTTCTGAAATAAGTTGCTACTTTGTTCCTAACAGCCTGTCCTACCATTTTACCGATTGTAATCATATAATTTCCGAGGTGCTTCAAAAAAGTTACCGTTAATATCCATATAAGCTCCCCACACAGCACCGGAATCTACATACTCAATCCGGCAATATTTTCCTGTAAAATATGGCTGATTTACCAATTCCATCTCTCCCAAATTCAGAATCGGATTTAAATTAATATCATAAAAAATATTACCTAAAAAGAAATATCCATTACTATATTTTCCTATGTTAGTGTAACAAGAAAGACCTCCTTCACCGTACCGGTCATAATAACTGTATCCATAATAGTTATCTTTAATTCTACCGCTAAAATAGTAGTACCTTAATTGTGTCTCAATCACCTCGCCTTCATCACTGATAAGTGCTATGTATTCATAACTATATGAATTCCTCTCATCTTTATCAACATAGAAACCATATCCCGCCAATGCATATCCTTCAGAAAAACCTTCTATAATATCATACTTGCCATCATACCAAAAGCATCTTCTCTTCTCAGTATTATGACACAAATACTTTCTAAAGTCCTCATCATAAACTATCCGAAATATATCTCCTCCGATGTGCTTAATGTTTTGTGGGTTTTCAATATATTCATCATAGGAATAAAAGTCTGTTTCAAAATCTCCTTTATAATCAACAACAGCAAACTTATAATCCTTTGTTGAATTAATTCCCATAGGTGCATACTTCCACACAAGGAATTTTGTTTCTCCTCGTACATATCCGGTAATAGTGCCATCATTAATCATTTGTTTTATCTTTCCCAACTCGGTATCTATCGATAATTCCATAAGATATTCTCTGGAATAAGTATCACTTGAATCCGGCTCCAAAGCAATCGTGGGCGATAACGTGTCAGCGGATGTCATCTCTTTCTTCGGTTCTTCTATAGTGACAGCACTGTCCGTCGACTCATCCTCTCTCTGTACCTCTTCATTTTGTATATCCTTGTTTTGTACACCTTTTGTTATTTTTGGTGTTACTGTTATGTTCTCATCTTTCAATTCCTGTTTATCCGAACACCCAGCCAAATAAAACAATGACAATAACATTAAAAAAATTATCTTTTTCATCTCTAAACCTCCTAGACATTTTTACCACATGTTACGACATACCGTCATTCTCACCTGGGTTGACTTCCGGTAATTTTTTTCCGCATTCCTTACAAAACTGATTTGTAATTTCTCGCTTTGCACCACATTCGGGACAACAAAATCCTCCAATTTTAAACCCACACGCTGCACAATACTGACTTCCCTCCTTGTTAACTTTACCACAGCTTGGACATGCATTTTCCCCTTGTCCCATAGGAGTAATCACATCCTGTAACCTGCTTTTCACAATTTGGAAAAGACGACAGCAAATACTTATTACCAATGCAAGAGAAGCCGCTGCAATGAGCCATGGATAAACCTTCTGAGGTAACCCTGCAATTTCTTCATAATAATCAAAAGCAAACCGGAAATCGGGATCATCCCCAAATGCACCTCTAAATTCATCACTAAATGCAGAATTTAGTATACCGTATATATCATTATTTTTATAAATCTGAAACCCGATAACTGCATCTATAAGCATTACAACAGGCATAATAATTTTTGTTTCCATGTTACTGAACAGTATCGCAAACACAAAAAAAATCAGAACTAACATAAAGATAATGAACAGTCCTATTGGAAAACTGTCAGCTTTTTCAGCTGCTGCAAATAGTGACATCTCTTTTTGACAGACTTTTTCACCTATTTCAAAATCCCAAAAAGAATATGGGTCAAAAGGATTTTTTGGATAATACGCAAGATATCCCTTTGCAATAGGTAGGACAAACCATGCTAAAATGCATCCATTTCCAACAATTGTCACTAAATGAACAATCAACTTCAATAATTTCTTCATATTCCACCTCATTCTGTAGTACTTTCTGTATGCTTTTTCTAATGTATCTGTCTCTCATCAGATTGCCTTTTTAAGTCCGGCCTGCATCAGAAGGCTATCTACACTCTCTTAAAATAAAAATAGTCCCCGTATACTTCGTTTATTCGTTATTATTATACTACTTTTCATATTAAAATGCAACGACATTTTTTAGTATAATTAACGCATATTCTTTATACCGGTGGTGAATAATAAAACTATGGATATTTTAGAAAAGATAACAGGCTTACGAGAAGAACGTCACTGGAGTGAATACCAACTGGCGGAGAAGTCCGGATTAACACAATCCACCATCTCATCATGGTATCGAAAAGGAATTTTGCCTTCCATTCCTTCTCTATCAAAAATCTGTGATGCCTTTGGTTTGTCATTATCACAATTCTTTTTAGAGGATGAATCACATGCAATTGTATTAAGCAATAAGCAGGTAGTTCTTCTTGAATCAGCCGCCAAACTTTCTCCGGAACAATACGATTCTTTATTGAAGTTTTTACAAACCTTATAATTGCAAAAAAACAAGACTAAAATACAATTCATGCTATTTTAGTCTTGCTTTTACCAATTATTCAAACAATGTATTCCTTTTCAAATACAAAACGCCGCATAAAGCGGTACACTCCTCACATTATTATCTCCCGTACCAAAATTTTTTTCAGAAAGCCGAATAGAGTAGGCAGGATGATACTTCTTTCCGAACTCAGACAAACTTTTCGATCTCACATGCTGCGCCTTTTTTACCTCAATTCCGATTACCCGGTTTTCCTTCTGAATTACAAAATCAAGTTCCGCAATATGCTCACTGGTCCAATAATAAAGCTGATATCCGTTTGCGCTGAGTGCCTGTGCAACATAATTCTCGCAAACCGCTCCCATGAATAAATTAGCTTCTCCCGAAAGTATTGTCTGCTGAGATATCCCGGATTTCATTACAAGTAACCCCGTATCTCCCATATATAATTTAAAAGAAGATAAATCGGCATACACTGAAATCGGCTCAAACGCCTGCTCGATGCGCTGACACTTTAACACAACCCCAGCAAAATTCAGCCAATCAATCGACGCTCCGAAAATCGTAGAAGAACCTCCTTTTTGAACCACCTTATATTGAAACTTTTTATTTTCTTTTGCCAACTGCGCCGGGATGGAATTGTAGCAGGCACGAATCTTCACACTGTCACTATTACTTGCATATTTTGCCATATCAGCAAGATAATCACTTAAAATTTTATTTTGAATATCGGAAACCCCAATCAATTTCTTACTTCTTACAAATTCACTTACTACCGCAGGCATACCGCCTGTAATCAGATAACAGCGATACAAATCTATTGCCTTATTGTGAAGCGCCTCCGGCATCGGCTCCAACGCCTCATAGTGATATCTGATTTCCTCGCATAACAATTTCTCTCCACATGCCCAGAGAAATTCCTCAAACGTAAAAGGGTGTAATGTAATCGTATCTACCTTGCCAACCGGAAAGGAATACCGCTCTCTGTGAATTGCCACCCCCAACAGGCTTCCTGCCGCCGCAATATGATATTCCGGCGTTTCTTCATAAAAATATTTCAATGCGGTCAATGCACGCTCACAAGATTGTATCTCATCTAAAATAATCAATGTACTTTCCGGGACAATCGCTTCTCCCGCATACGCCTCCAAATAACGTATCATTCTTTCCGGCGAAATATCGCCTTCAAAGTAAGACGCCACGGAAACATTAGTTTCAAGATTCACATAAACCACATTTTTATAAAACGCTTCACCGAACTCACGCAGGAGATACGTTTTACCAACCTGTCTAGCGCCGTTGAGAATTAACGGTTTTCTGTCCTTCTTTGATTTCCACTCTATCAGTTTCTTCTCTATATCACGTTTCATCGTACCATCTCCTCGAAAATCATACATCTCTTACTCATTAGTATATTCCACAAAAGAGAAATATGTCAAGAAAAATCCGATTTTCTTAGATTTTTCTTGACATATCGTTCATTATAAGAAACTATTTCCGTTCCGGTCTGACTATTATTTCTATCACATCCGAAAGATTCCTCTAAATTTCCTTCCGGATTTCCAGGTACGCCTTTGCAATCTCTACACAGGTTTCAAAGTCCATATCCTGCGTATTCAGGCAAAGATCGTAGTTCCCGGCGTCCGTCCACTCTCTTCCGGTGTAATACTTATAGTATGCCGCGCGACGCTTGTCAATGGCCTGAATCTGCTTCTCCAGTTCCTTATCGTTTCCGTGCAGAATACCTCTGACACGCTCAATGCAGTTCTCCATAGGCGCATGAATAAAAAGACGAATTACATTCGGACAATCCCTCAGCACATAGTCCGCACAACGGCCGATCAGCACGCAAGGTCCCTCTGCCGCCAAATCCCTGATTACCTTTGCCTGATAAGTGAAAAGATTGTCATTGGATACAAAATCTTCTCTGTCCGGCGGAATCAGCTCGCCTTTGTACTCTTTCCGCGCAATCTTGTATAACAGGCTCTGCTTTAAGCTCTCGTCCGCTTTTGCAAACAGTTCCTCGTTAATTCCGCTTTCATCGGAAGCAAGGCGCAACAGCTCTCTGTCATAATACGGAATCCCCAGCTCCTTTGCCAAAAGCTTTCCGATGGTACGTCCGCCGCTGCCATAGCCTCTTGCAATTGTAATAACATAGTGTTCCATATTCCTTCTCCTTTCCGGATTATGCCCCCAAATAAGCCTTTCTTACAGAATCATTATGTAACAAATCCTTTGCATCTGCCGTCAGCACGACCTTACCGGTTTCCAGCACATACCCGCGGTTTGCGATAGAAAGTGCCATCTGCGCATTCTGCTCTACGAGAAGAATCGTAACACCGGCTTTATTTAATGATTCAATAATCTTAAAGATTTCATCCACCAAAATCGGCGCAAGACCCATAGACGGCTCATCTAACATCAAAAGGGTCGGATTGGACATCATGGCACGCCCCATGGCAAGCATCTGCTGCTCGCCGCCGGAAAGAGTCCCTGCCACCTGGGTTCTTCGTTCCTTCAAACGAGGAAAATGCTCAAATACGATTTCCAGATTTTTATCGATGGTAGAAGCAGGCTGTGTAAAGGCGCCAAGCTCCAGATTTTCCATAACCGACATCTGTAAGAACACACGACGGCCTTCCGGCACCTGTGCAAGACCGCGGCTTACAATTTTGTGTGCCGGAATCTGCATCAGATTCTGATCATTAAACACGATAGAACCGGTGGTACTCTTAAGCAAACCGGAAACGGTCTGCAGAATCGTTGTCTTTCCGGCACCGTTCGCCCCGATTAAAGAGATAATTTCACCCTTCTCAACCTTAAAGCTGATATCCTTTACAGCATGGATACTGCCATAAAATACATTGATATTATTTACTTCAAGCATTGCCATGGCCTAATCCTCCTTCTTCTTACCGAGATATGCCTCGATTACTACCGGATTCGCCTGAATCTCCTCCGGTGTCCCCTTAGCAATAATCCGGCCAAAGTTCAATACTGCGATTCCTTCACAAATGCCCATGACAAGGTTCATATCATGCTCGATAAGAAGAACCGCTATCTGGAAGGTGTCACGGATTTTTCGAATGTTCTCCATAAGCTCTGCCGTTTCGGACGGATTCATTCCTGCTGCCGGTTCATCAAGCAGAAGAATCTTCGGATTGGTTGCTAACGCGCGCACAATCTCCAGCCGGCGCTGTGCACCGTACGGAAGACTTCCCGCCCGGTAGTCTGCCATATCCTGCATATCAAAAATAGAAAGAAGCTCCATTGCCTTTTCATGAGCCAGCTTTTCCGTCTTCCAATAGGACGGCAGACGAAGGATTCCGCTTATGGTGGAATACTTCATCTCATTATGAAGACCGATTTTTACGTTTTCCTCTACCGTCAGCTTATCAAATAACCGGATGTTCTGGAACGTACGCGCGATACCCGCCTTGTTTACCTGCATGGTATTCATACCGTTGGTATCCTTGCCGTCTAAAAGAATTGTTCCCGTGGTCGGCTGATAAACCTTTGTTAACAGGTTAAATACCGTCGTCTTTCCGGCACCGTTCGGTCCGATTAATCCGGCAATTTCCGTAGCTCCTACCGTAATATTGAAATCATCTACGGCAACCAGACCGCCAAAGGTAATCCCCAGATGACTGCATTCCAGGACAGGCTGCTTGTTTAAGTCCCGTTCCGGAATAATTCCCGGACTCGGTACTTGTACCATCTTTGTCTTATCCATTTGCGTTCTCCTCCTTTGCCGTCTTTTTTCTTAAAAATAAACTCTTTATCTTACCCGAAAGCTTTCCGAAGAAATCACGCACCGTAGGACTGTTGGTGCCGAGCATAACAAGAATCAGTACAATCGCATATACCAGCATACGATAATCGCTGAATTCACGAAGCAGCTCCGGAAGCAGGGTAAGCAGTGCTGCCGCTATCAGGGAGCCCCGCATACTTCCGAGTCCACCAAGCACCACAAATACCAGAACAAGAATGGAGGTATTAAAATCAAACTTTGTCGGCGATACCGTAGAAAAGTTATGTGCGAATAATGTTCCTGCCATACCTGCCATTGCTGCCGAAACCGAAAATACAAGCAGCTTATACTTTGTCACATTAATACCTACCGACTCTGCTGCGATACGATTATCACGCAATGCCATAATTGCACGTCCGGCACGGCTCTGAATCAGATTAAAAATCACAATCAGACAAAGCATCAGCAAAATAAATCCAAAGGTAAAAGTCGACATCTTACGAACACCGGAGCATCCCATGGAACCGCTTATAATCATCTTGCCGCCCTCTGCTAACTGCATTCTGTTGATAACAGACACATGCAGACCCTCCGAATCCAGACCGACATATAAAATATTTATAATGCTCTTAATAATCTGACCGAATGCCAAAGTAACAATCGCAAGATAGTCACCCTTTAACCTAAGAACCGGAATACCGATTAAAAAGCCGGCAAGGGCAGCCATCAAGCCGCCTGCAACCACAGCCACAATCAGACAGAGCAAATCGGAGTCTGTCACCTGGCGCATCAATGTACCGACAAATACACCGCTAAACGCGCCGACACTCATAAATCCGGCATGTCCTAAGCTTAGCTCACCGAGAATACCTACCGTAAGATTCAGGGAAATCGCCATAATCATGTAGGCACAAATCGGCACAAGCTGTCCGTTAATCAAGTTTGAGGTGATACCGCCTTCTTTTAGTATAATAACAATCAGATAAACAAGAAGCAATCCGCCGATTGTAATAAAGTTTCTTTTTGATGTTTTGTTTAACGCATTTATCGCTTTCATCCGGATCACCTCACACTTTCTCGCTTATTTTCTTACCGAGGAGTCCCGTCGGCTTCACAAGCAGTACTACAATCAGTACCGCAAATACGATTGCATCCGAAACCTCCGTAGAAATATATGCCTTTGCGAAAATCTCAATGACACCGAGTAAAACACCGCCGACTAATGCTCCCGGAATAGAACCGATACCTCCAAATACCGCTGCGGTAAATGCCTTAATACCAGGCATAGAGCCCGTAGTCGGTACAAGATTCGGATACGCGGAACAAAGGAGTACACCCGCAATCGCTGCCAATGCAGAACCTATTGCAAAGGTAATAGAGATGGTAGTATTCACATTAATTCCCATGAGCTGAGCCGCTCCCTTATCCTCTGAGCAGGCACGCATTGCCTTGCCCATCTTTGACTTTCCTGTAAATACTGTAAGTGCTATCATAATTACAACACAAGCAGTAATGGTTACAAGTGTCACGTGGGAAACCTGCAATCCTTCCGCAATCTTAATACTGCCGCTGCCAACAACAGACTTAAACACCTTCGGATTGGAAGTCCAAAGAAGCTGTGCCGCATTTTGTAAAAAATAGCTCATACCGATTGCCGTAATCAATACCGCAAGTGATGTAGCCTGTCTGAGAGGCTTATACGCCAGGCGCTCAATGACAATACCAAGCACAGTGCACACAAACATGGAAAGCAGTACTCCGACTACCGCCGGCATATGATAGCGACTCGTCATAAAGAAACAGACATAAGCACCTACCATAATAACATCACCGTGTGCAAAGTTCAGCATCTTTGCAATACCGTAAACCATCGTATAACCGAGTGCGATGATTGCGTAGATACTTCCAAGGCTAATGCCATTAATTACATTTGAAAGGAATTCCATATACTACACACCTCAATCCTTTAAAGTATAAAATAAAATCTTTATAATTCTATCATAAAAAGACAAAAAAAGCAATAGCACAAAGACTCCGCTTGCGGACTCTTGCGCCGAACACGGTTGCTTGCGACATCTTCCTCTCGCGCAAGTACGCATCCTCGCGAAGCGTCTTTTGTTTTAAAGGAAACACTTTCCTTTAAAACAAAAAACGCAAAGGAACCGCGCAATTCATACGCCGGCTCCTTTGCCTTAGTCTTAGTCTTTATTTATGATTGTAATTAGTCAAGACCTACATATACACCGTTTTGGATTACCATACCCTTCGGGCTCTTGGTAACCTCACCCTTTGTGCTCCAGGTCATACCGTTACCGGTTAAGCCGTCAAAGGTCATCGTAGTGAACTGTTCAATCATGATGTCACAGATATCCTCAGCAGACATATCAGCGGTAACCTTACCGTTCTTACAAGCCTGGTAAACTGCGTATACACAGTCATATGCATCTGCTGCGAACTGGTTCGGGGTCTCACCGAACTTCTCGTTATACTTCTTTACGAAGTTTACGGTCTTCTCATCGGAAGCATCTGCGGAGAACGGAGTCAGAAGCATAACACCCTCTGCAAGAGAAGTATCAAAGCCCTCAAGAGTAAGGATACCGTCCATACCGTCTACGCCGAAGAACTTCGGAGCATAGCCCATGCTCTTTGCCTGTGCAAGAATTAATGCAGCTGCCTCATAGTACATCGGAAGGAATACAAGGTCTGCACCTGCATTCTTCGCATCATTTAACTGTACGCTGAAGTCAGTCTGGCTGTCGGTATTAAAGGTGGTGGTAGAAACTACCTCAATGCCAAGCTCCTTTGCCTTATTCATGAATGTATCATAAATACCGGTGGAATATACATCATCATTCTTGTAGATGATAGCAATCTTCGTTCCGAGCTTCTTATCGCTGATGTACTGTGCGGATGCGGAACCCTGGTTCGGATCAGAGAAACACATCTGGAACATGTTGTCCTTACCTTCAGTAACATCCGTAGCGGAAGCAGACGGAGTCAATGCAAAAATACGGTCTGCATAAGTCTCTGCGGAGGTAGCCACACACGGCTGTGTAGTTACGGAACCAAAGGAAATCTGAACGCCCCAGTCCTTCAACGCATTGTAAGCATTTACGGCCTTCTCTGCATCATGGGTATCATCCTCATACTTTAACTCAAACTGTAAACCGCCGAGAGCATTAATCTCTTCTACTGCGATTTCAGCACCGCGCTTTACAGCATTACCATAAACCGCTGCGCCACCGGTCAACGGGCCGGTTCCGCCAATCTTAATCACACCCGTGGCACTGTCTTTCTTGCCACAGCCTGCAAACATGGAAACAGCCATCGCTGCAACCAAACCGAGGCATACTGCTTTCTTCATCTTTTTCATAATCTCTCTCCTTCGTCAACTATGTACTACTTTTTCCAAAACCGCCCTTCTGCGGCTTTATCCTATACTACTACTACTTATTTCGTTTTGTCAACAAAAATATTGCATAAAATCCAATCCTGCTTTCCCGAAAAAATTGTAGGACTTTTCAAAAAATAAAGCCGGAAAAAAAAACTAAAAACTTTTTTTAAAAAGTGATTGACAAGCTCCTCAAAATATTGTATACTGACAAAGTCGCTGATAGCGAGTGCTGCTGTGGCTCAGTCGGTAGAGCGTCGCATTGGTAGTGCGGAGGTCACGGGTCCGATTCCCGTCAGCAGCTTATTAAAAGAACTCCTTCGGAAAATCCGAAGGAGTTTTTTTCTTTATAAGTTCAGGTTTCAAAACAAAATCCGGTACAAAAGAAACTTTGCATAAAAGAATGCTACAAACATTTCTCCAGCACCCGAATCATCTCATCCACATGCTCTTTCTTTATTACAAGCGGCGGAACGAAACGGATGATATTGCTGCCTGCGGCAATCAGAATCAGTCCGGCCTCCATTGCACGGCTGATAATGTCCTTGACCGGCTGCCGAAACTCCAGCCCCTGCATCAGACCGATGCCGCGGTGTGCGGCGATACAGTCCGTATGGCGCGCTGTCAGCGCCTCCAACTGCTCATACAGATACGCGCCGGTTTCCTTTACATTTTCCAAAAGGTTTAATTCCCGGAAGCGGTCGAACACAACACTCACCGCATTCGTTACAAACGGATTGCCGCCGTAGGTGGTTCCGTGGTCCCCCGGCTCGAACGCCTCCGCCACTTCCTCCGTTGCCGCAAAGGCCCCCACCGGAACGCCGCAGCCAAGTGCCTTTGCCGTCGTCATAATATCCGGCAGAATGCCGTACTGCTCATAGGCATACATCGTACCGGTACGTCCCATACCGCACTGGATTTCGTCTAAAATAAGCAAAATGCCTCTTTCCTCGCAAAGCTTCCGGACACCGGTCAGGAATTCCCTGTCCGCCGGGTAAATACCACCCTCGCCCTGCACCGTTTCCATAATGACGGCAGCCGTCTTATCCGTCATCTTTGCTTTGACGCTCTCTAAATTGTTGTACTCCGCAAATACCGCCCCTCCGATTAACGGTTCAAAGGCCGCACGGTACTTCGGCGTACCGGTCACGGAAAGAGCTCCCATGCTCCTGCCGTGGAAGGAATGCTCCATCGCAATAATTTCGCTGTCCGCCGCGCCGCGCTTTTTATAGTAATACTTTCTGGCAAGCTTAATTGCGCCCTCGACCGCCTCCGTACCGCTGTTCGTAAAGAACACACGGCTCATTCCGGAAGCCGCAACCAACTTCTCCGCCGCAAACGTCGTCGGCTCGTTATAGTAATAGTTCGAGGTATGCAACAGCTTATCTACCTGTGCCTTTACTGCCTCGTTATATTTTTTATCTCCGTAGCCAAGGGCAAATACTGCAATTCCCGCGGAAAAATCCAAATATTTCTTTCCGTCCGTATCATACAGATACACACCCTCGCCATGGTCCAATACGACCTGATATCTGCCGTAGGTGTGCATCAACACCCGTTCTGCGCGTTCGATACATTGTTTCTTGTCCATCGTCTTTCTTCCCTTCTAATCAGACTTTCGGCATGTTCCAAGGCGTGCCGCCGCACCCTTTTGTTACCGCTCGTTCTCGTACAATGTGTGCTCGCTTCCGATAATCGCCGTACCGATACCCTTGTTGGTAAAGAACTCCAGCAACAGCGAATGCTTAATCCGCCCGTCCATGATATGTACTCTGGAAACGCCCTCTTTTACCGCGTCAATACAGTTTTTCAGCTTCGGAAGCATACCGCCGCCGATTACGCCGGACTCTAAGAGTTTGTCTGCCTCCTCCAGCGTCAATACGGAAATCAGGGAGGATTTGTCCTTAAAATCGCGGTACACGCCCTCAATATCCGTTAAAAATGCCAGCTTTTCGGCGTTCATTGCCGTTGCAATCGCGCATGCCGCGTCATCCGCATTGATGTTATAGGACTGGAATGCATAATCCATCCCAATCGGTGCAATCACCGGAATGTAATCATTGTCCAGCAGTGTATGAATCAGATGCGTATCTACTTCGGTAATATTCCCTACAAAGCCGATGTCCTCGCCGTTGATATACTTTTTCTCGCACTTTAACGTGCCGCCGTCCTTGCCGCAGATACCCGCTGCCTTTATGCCAAGCTTTTCTAACATCTGTACCAAGTGCTTATTCACCTTGCCGAGCACCATTTCCGCCACTTCCATTGTATCGGAATCCGTTACGCGAAGCCCCTGTACAAACTTCGGCTCCTTTCCCAAAAGACCGACCCACTTGCTGATTTCCTTGCCGCCGCCGTGTACGATAATCGGCCGCATGCCTACCAGCTTCAAAAGCGCCACGTCCTTAATAACCTCTTCCCGCAGCTTTTCATCCAGCATTGCACTGCCGCCGTACTTTACGATTACAATCTTGTTGCTGAACTGCTGAATATACGGCAGCGCCTCAATCAGTACATTTGCTTTTGACATAACCTCTTCCATCATTCCCATGTTTCGTTTCCTCGCTTTCTCTTTTTCCGGGGCAAACCCGTTTTTCCTGGCGCTCCCTTTCCCGTCCGAACCTCGTTTCCGTCAATCAGCTTCGGTAATCCGCATTGATTTTTACATAATCAAAGGTTAAGTCGCAGCCCCATGCGGTAGCGGAGGCCGTTCCCTGCTTCATGTCGGCAATCGCCGTCACTTCGGAAGCGGACAGAATCTTCGTTGCCTCCTCCTCGGAATAATCGGTTGCAAAACCGCCTGCCACAAGCTGGAGCTTTCCGTTTTCACTCTCGATGTATAAATCTACGGCGTCCGGGTCAAAGCTCTCACCGGAATAGCCCAGCGCACAAAGAATCCGGCCCCAGTTGGCGTCCTGACCGAAAATAGCCGCCTTGGTAAGACTGGAGGTGATTACCGATTTTGCAAATACCACCGCCTGGTCTTTCGTCGCCGCATTTAAAATCTTCGTGGTAAAGAGCTTTGTAGCGCCCTCGCCGTCTGCCGCAATCTTCTTTGCCAGTGTTTCATTGATATAGTAAAGAGCCTCTTTAAACTTCTCGTAATCTTCGTTTTCCTCGGTAATCTCCGGGTTTCCCGCCGCGCCGTTTGCCAGAAGCAGAACGGTATCGTTGGTGGAAGTATCTCCGTCCACCGAAACCATGTTGTAGGTATCGCAAACCGTTTCCGAAAGCGCCTTCTGCAAAAGCTCCTTCGAAATTACCGCGTCCGTTGTCAGAAAGCCGAGCATGGTACACATATTCGGGTGAATCATGCCGGAACCCTTGCACATGCCGCCAATCGTTACGGTTACACCGCCTACTTCAATCGTTACCGCTGCCTCTTTTTCTTTGGTATCGGTAGTCATAATCGCTTTTGCTGCCATGTGTCCGGCTTCCCGGCCCTCTTTTAAAAGCGGCACCATTGCGGCAACCCCCGCGGAAATCTTATCTATCGGAAGCTGCATCCCGATGACGCCGGTGGAAGCCACTAAAACCTGGTTTGCCGGAACCGAAAGCAGACGCTCCACCGCCTCTCCCGTTTCCTTGCAGTAACGCATCCCTTCTTCGCCGGTGCAGGCATTGGCAATTCCTGCGTTAATCACTACCGCATGCGTATCTCCGCCCTCCGTTACCACACGCTTATCCCATTTTACCGGAGCCGCCTTTACCACGTTCGTCGTAAAGGTTCCGGCACTGCGGCACGGGAGCTTGCTGTACAGCATTGCCATATCGTTCCGTCCCGTTTTATACTTAATCCCCGCTGCCGTATAAGCAGCGGCAAATCCCTTTGCGCTTGTTACGCCACCGTCAATTATCTTCATACAATCCGTCCTTTCCGTCAATCCGCAGGCTGGGCTGCCACCGCATCGCCTACTCAACAAACTTCGTAATATTTTCTTCATTTAGTGTAAAGTCATAATAATTCAAATCCTCCCGGAACGTCCAGCCGACCTTGCGCCAGAAACGGTTGCCGCCCCGGTTACTCTTAAACGCAATCAGGGAAACCTTGTTGATTCCCTCGGCCTGCAGCGCATTCATGGCGGCTGCCGCCATCCTCTTTCCGATCCCGTGCTTACGGTGGGTTTCCTTTACGCACACATGGTAAAAGCAGCCCCTTCTTCCGTCGTGTCCGCATAAAATCGCCCCGACGACTTCCTCATTCTCTACCGCCACCACGCTTGTCGTGGGATTTCTGCGAAGAAACTTTTCAACACCTTCTCTGGAATCGTCCATGCTTCGGATACCGAAGCCTTTGATGCCGCACCATAAGCGGTATACCCTGTCGTAATCCTCCGGCACCATTACACGAATCGTAATTCCGTTTAAATTTTCCTGCTGCTCCATATCCTCACCGCATCGCATAAAACGCGCTGCCTGCGTTTCCTTTCTCCGGTTCTTATGAGGTAAAACCTCTGATTGCCGCATGCTTCTCATGCCGCGTCTTTACGGGAACATCGGAACCAGCTCCAGTCCCATGCGCTCCGGCAGTCCGAACATCAGGTTCATGTTCTGCACCGCCTGCCCCGCCGCGCCCTTCACTAAATTATCCATAGCGCCCATCATGATGACGCGCTTCGTTCTCGGGTCTGCCTTTATATTGACGTCCACAAAGTTCGAGCCCTCCACAAAGCGGGTTTCCGGACATACGCCCGGCTCCAGAACACGGACAAAATATTCCTTATCATAATACTTATGATAAATGTCGCGTAACTCCTGCTCCGTCACATCTTTCGTAAGCGTCGCATACTCCGTCACCAGAATACCGCGGTTCATCGGCACAAGGTGCGGCGTAAAGTTAATCCGAATTTCTTTTCCTGCCGCATACCCTAACTGTTCTTCAATCTCCGGCGTATGACGGTGCGTTGTCACGCCGTATGCCTTAATGTTTTCGTTTACCTCGCAGAACAGATTGTCTACCTTTGCGGAACGTCCTGCGCCGGAAGTGCCGGATTTCGCGTCCACAATCAAAGTATCCGGGTCAATGACCCCTTCCTTTACAAGCGGGTATGCCGTAAGAATCGAACAGGTCGTATAGCACCCCGGATTTGCCAAAAGGCGCGCTTTCTTAATGTCCTCCCGGTTAATCTCGCACAGTCCGTAAACTGCCTCTTTTATGTACTGCGGACTTTTGTGCTCGATACCGTACCACTTTTCGTAAACCGCTACATCCTTAATACGGAAGTCCGCGCTCAAATCAATTACCTTCGTTTTGGAAAGCACCTCGTCGTTTACGACCGATGCGCAAAACCCCTGCGGCGTTGCCGTAAAAATAACATCCGCCTGCTTTGCCAGCTCCGGGATATTGTCATCAAGGCACACATCCTCCACCAAAGTAAACATATTGCGGAACACCTCCGCATATTTCTTATCGACGTAACTTCGGGAACCGTACCATACAATCTCTGCCTCCGGGTGCGCCAGTAAAATGCGTACCAGCTCCTGTCCCGCATAACCCGTCGAACCGATAATTCCTGCTTTAATCATATCCCTTTCCTCCTGCAAATTAGGTACTGTTTCATAATTATACGACACTCTTTAATATTATGCAATACCCTGTTAAAATATTTTTTCACCCGTCCTTAAGTCGATGCCGATTTCATACAATCTCTTGTAAATTCCAGCCACCGGCAGCCCCACAATATTGTAGTAATCTCCCCTGATGCCTCCGATATGGGGTGCAAACATCCCCTGCACCGCATAGGCTCCTGCCTTGTCCGCAGACTCACCCGTAGCAACATACTCCGCAATCTGACGCTTTGTCATGGCCTCCACCCGGACCTCGGAGCATTCCGCAAAGGCAATCGTTTTGCTTTCCCCGTTTTCTTCTTTAATGATGAGGGATACACCGGTATATACCTGATGCGTCTTCCCCGCCAGCATCGCAATCATGCGCTCTGCATCCTCTTTATCTTTCGGTTTTCCCAGAATTTTTCCTTCAAAAGAAACCACGGTATCCGCTCCGAGTACCACCGCCGCGCCGGATACCTTTTCGGCAACCGCCGCAGCTTTCCTTCCGGAAAGCTCTTTTACAAGTTTATCCGGTTCCGTACTTTCTGCATTTTCTTCACAATCGCTGACAATCACTTCATAGTCCGCTCCGATTTGCGTCAAAATCTCTTTTCTTCTCGGTGAACCGGACGCAAGTATAATCCGATACTTCATACAGGGCTCCTTTCTTGCCTGTCAAAATAAAGAGTCCGCTTGCGGACTCTCGCGCCAAGCGCAGCCGCGGGAAACACTGTTTTTCAGACCGGTATCCGCCGAACATGGAATCATCAGCATTTCCCCGACCACCAAATCCCATACTATTATAAGTCAGGCTCACCTGAAATACAAGTTCTTTTCCTTCAGGATTCTCTATGAATATTTATAACGATTTTTTAAATTTACTCTTGCCATATCGGAAAAGCGCGTGTATAATGTGCTTAGAATTTGATTCTGTACGCAAAGTACAAAAGGAGGATATTATGAAGGATAAAGTTATTTTGGCTTACTCGGGCGGTCTGGATACGACTGCTATTATCCCGTGGCTGAAAGAAAACTATGATTACGACGTTATTTGCTGCTGCATCGATGTAGGACAGGGAAACGAGCTTGACGGTCTGGAGGAGCGTGCAAAGTATTCCGGTGCAGAGAAGCTTTACATTCTGGATGTAGTCGATGAGTTTGTAGACGAATACGCGATTCCTTGTGTAAAGGCAGGTGCGGTTTATGAGAACAAATATCTGCTCGGCACCTCCATGGCACGCCCGATTATCGCAAAGAAATTAGTTGAGATTGCAAAGAAGGAAGGCGCGGTTGCTATCTGCCACGGCGCTACCGGTAAGGGAAACGATCAGGTTCGTTTCGAGCTTGGTATCAAGGCGCTGGCTCCGGAATTAAAGATTATCGCTCCGTGGAGATGTAACGACACCTGGAAGATGTCTTCCCGTGAAGAAGAAATCGAATACTGCCGCGCACACGGCATTGAGCTTCCGTTCGATGCAAGCCACAGTTACAGCCGTGACCGTAACCTTTGGCACATCAGCCATGAAGGGCTTGAGTTAGAGGATCCGGCAAACGCACCGAACTATGACCATCTGCTTGTACTCGGCGTTACTCCGGAAAGAGCACCGGAAGAGGGCGAAACGATTTCCATTACCTTTGAGAAGGGCGCTCCGGTTGCATTAAACGGCGAGAAGATGAAGGCTTCCGACATTATCCGTGCTTTGAATCAGCTTGGCGGAAAGCACGGCGTCGGCATTGTCGATATCGTTGAGAACCGTGTTGTTGGCATGAAGTCCCGCGGCGTTTACGAAACACCGGGCGGCACCATCTTAATGGCTGCACATGAGCAGTTGGAGGAGTTAATCTTAGACCGCGATACCCTTGCTTACAAGAAGGGAATCGGCGATAAGTTTGCCGATGTCGTTTATGAAGGTAAGTGGTTCACACCGCTCCGTGAAGCGCTTCAGGCATTCATTGAGTCCACGCAGCAGTATGTGACCGGTGAAGCAAAGTTAAAGCTCTACAAGGGCAACATCATTAAGCAGGGAACAACCTCTCCGTACTCCCTGTACAACGAGAGCATTGCCTCCTTTACCACCGGTGATTTATACGACCACCACGACGCGGAAGGCTTCATCAACCTGTTCGGACTTTCCTTAAAGGTTCGTGCCATGAAGATGAACAGCCTGAAAGAAAAATAAGCGCGAAAAATAAAGGGCTGCGCCATTGGCAACAGCCGTAAAAAGAGGGGTTGTCGCACTAACTTGTGTGACAACCCCGTTTCTTTTGTCATCGTTTTCCTACTCCTGTTTCATTGCCTCGTCTGCTTTCCTGGCCGCTTCGGCTTCGATACGGGCCTGCTCCGCAACTTTCTTTGCCGCTCTTTCCTCGCGTTCCTTGCGCTTCTTTTCCTCTAACATCTGCTGTTTTCTTGCCCGCTTATATTTATCCTTCAGACGTTCTCTCGGATCGCCCCAGAATGCCGCCGCAATACAAATTCCGATTGCCAGTACGCAACACAGAAAAAGCCTGAACTTGTCCCCTATCGACATCGGTTTTACTTCATATGCGCTCTCTCCCGCATCCTGCTGCTCTCCCGGCGCCTCCGTCCGGTCTGCGCTTTCGGCAGCGTCCTCCTCCGGTACTGTGCTTTCGTTCTGCGTTCCTGTTGGGCCCTGCTCCGCCGTCACCTCCTGCGGTGCTTCCTCTGCCGCAAAGGCGATACGGCTTCCCATGCCCGCTCCGGCAGCTATCAGCAACCCCAAAAGCGCCCCCGCGCAGACTGCTCTGCCCTTTCTCCTTCCCGAACCCAGTCTTATCACCGCACAGGCAAACAGCAGTATACTAATCCACTGGGACGTAGACAGTCCCCAGAGAAACCCTCGGGCCGCATCCCCTCTGAAAAACTCCAGAACAAAACGTACCACAGGATAGAACAGCAAATAATACCAAATCAGCTTTCCTTTTCCGATACCCTCCCGGAATAAGAAAAGAAGTACCGCAAAAATGACAAGATTACATGCCGCTTCCAGAAGCTGTACCGGCAGCCTGACCACACCGTTCACCTCCGGCACAAGCGTGTTGTTATGTGCAGCAAAGCCCCAGCGGCTCTCGATTCCGTAACAGCAGCCGCCCAAAAAGCAACCTACTCTTGCAAACGCGTGAAACAGCGGAATTGTCACCGCAAACAAATCAAAAATACCGGCACGGTCCACCGCCTTTGAAAACTTCGTATGCAGGAATACACCTGCTGCGGCTCCCAGAAAACCTCCGTAATATACCATACCGCCGAAACACTGCCCCACCCCCAGCATAAACTCTTTCGGGCTGTAAGAGGACGCATTTCGGAATAACGCAGTCAATTTATCCAGGTTGGTAATACCGTAGAGAAGGTGTCCGCCTATGAGCAGACCGATACCAATCGAAACCATTACTAAAATAATGTCCTCAACGGCAATCTTATAACGCCTGCCAAGAAATACTGCGATAATTCCGCAGACAAAAAGCCCTATGATTGCACAGACAGCATAACTGCCGATTGTCTTACCCAGAAATTCAAAGTATGGAAACATAATAAAACCTCCGTTATCATATCCCTAAAAACAAAGCTCCATAGCACAATGCCCCGCAGGAACCAAAGAAAGGAAGCCGCAGGGACATCGCATTATGGAGCTGTTTCCGCATCATCAGAAAGCGCCTCTGCTTATGCAGACTTTCGGAACTGCTTCATCCTTATAAAGAGGACGAAAGGTCAGCTAACTCCTTCAGGCCCTGTGCCGTGCCGCCGGCTACGCACAGAACGCAAAGCGTACAGCTTAAGAAACCGATTGCCGCAAATACAAGACCGATAATGGACAATACCAGACCAGCGGTTGCAATACCGCTCGGCGCGCCTGCCTCTTTCGCCATCTTGCTTCCCTTTGCTGCGCAGATGATACCGATAATAGCTGCAATCAGTGCGATGATGTTAATCATCGAAAACCATGCCAGTACGATTGCAACAATACCTAATACCAGACCTGCAATAGATAATCCCTTACCATTGTTCTCCATACTCGTTTGCCTCCTTAGTAATTTGCATCATTTACCGTTTCATGATACCATATCCCCGAACTATCGTCAACATTTTTGGACCTGTTTTTTAATTCTTTCTTAATATTTGGTAAAGCTCCGGTTCAAACCTTCCCGCACGAAGCATCGCGATTTCCTCCCGGTACGGCGGCATTGCGCGCTCCTTGCTCTCCGGCGTCTGCGTCACATACGGCGTTTCCAGAATCTTCGGCACGCCGGAAAAGTCCTCCCAATGCACAATCTTATTTAATGCAGCAAATCCGATCTGCCCGAAGCCGATATTTTCATGGCGGTCTTTTCCGGCACCGCGCACATTTTTACTGTCGTTAATATGAAAAACGGCAATCTGTTCCTTTCCCAGAATCCGGTCAAACCGTTCCAATACCCCTTCAAAATCATTCACGATGTCATACCCTGCGTCATGCACGTGACAGGTATCAAAACATACCCTCAGCTTCTCATTATAAGTCACGCCGTCATAAATACGCGCCAGTTCCTCAAAACTTTTTCCGAGCTCGCTTCCCTTGCCCGCCATTGTTTCCAATGCCACACAGACCGGACTTTCCGCCGTCAGCACCTGATTTAACCCCTTGATAATCTGCGCAAGACCGGCTTCCTCCCCCGCGTCCACATGAGAGCCCGGATGCAGTATCAGGACCTTGCTTCCCATTGCTTCCGTGCGCCGGATTTCCTCCTGCAAAAACTCCACTGCCAATTCAAAGGTTTCCGGCTTTACCGTATTGGCAAGGTTAATAATATACGGTGCATGCACCACAAACTCCGACAAACCGTTTTCCTTCATCAAATCCCACCCTGCTGCGAGATTTAATTCTTCTATCTTTTTCCGGCGCGTATTCTGCGGTGCCCCGGTATACAGCATAAAGGTATTTGCTTCATAAGAAAGCGCTTCCTTCACGGAACCGAGAAACATTTCTTTTCCGCTCATTCCCACATGTGAACCGATTTTTAACATAGTATCCCTCCTGTAAGTAATCAATAAAGGTGCCCAAAACGGACACCTTTTCTTTTCCATTCTTTCAACCATCGTCCAAACAGTTCCTCTGCCATTCCCGGTACGTCATCCTGCAAATAAGTAAACCAAACAGCTTTGGAATGTCAAACTAGAACAGCGAATCAAATATCGTGCCGGAATTCATGGAATCCGCCTGATAACTGCTCCCCGTTGCCGTATAAGCGGACGCTGCTCGCGTTGCCTGAAGCTCCGCTGCTCCGGCAAGTCCCGACGCCTTTCTCGCAAGCTTGCCGGCAAAGGAATTGCTTCCTTCGAAAAAGTCCTGTAAATCCGCCATATCCTTTCCACGGAAGGTTTCTTCGTTTAATGCAAGTCTTCCGTCCTTATCCATCGTGATACCCACGCCGGAAAGTTCCTCCTTGTACTGCGCCGCAAGCTCCGTCACCCACTTTGTCTTCTGCTGTACCGAAGAAGACTCCACCGTACCTACGGAATCCAGTGTATCGTTATAGGCGGAAACCAAAGTCTTCGCCGCCTTCACAAGCGTATCATAATCATAGTCGGTACGCGTGGTGGTGGTTCCGTCTTCTAACTTATCCACAAAGGTTTTCTTTGCATACAGGGAAGAAGACCCTTCTTTTACTGCCGCTAACTTACTTGCGGCATTCTGAAGCGACGTTGCCGCATCCGATACCGCAGTCAGCTCTTTTGCGGAATCTCTCGTATCGGAGCCGGTCTTTACTTTTCTTGCCGGCGTATTCTTTTCCGTTGTCTTCTCCGTCCCGTCGGCATTGAACTTGTTATAATACGTTTTCAAAAGCCGCTTATAGGTGCCGTTCTTAATCTGGGAATACTCTCCCAAAAGACCGGTAAAAGAAGTGGCCGAATTTGTGGAAAAACCACTGAATAATGTACTGGAAAAATTATAAAATGACATATGCATCGCCCTCCTTGACTCTTGCCATATGATTGCCTTCTTATCTTCTCTATTTATTATATCGCCATTTTCTGCGTTTTGTAAAGAGGAAATAAGAAAATTTCCCTTAAGAATTCCCTTAAAAGTTCTTCACCACCTGAAAAATATAGAACTCAAGATTTGACTTCTACAGGTATTTATTTTACTTGGTTTTCCACACTTTGTTTTTGCAATCCAAAGCAATTTACCACTCCTTACGACTTACCATATAATAAGTATGAGCATTACATAAACACTGCCGCCTGTGCCATTTTGTCCTTTAAGGCTTCTTCTCTGACATGACAATATAAGTCCGTGGCATCTGTAATGAATTGTGCCCCAAAATCTTCTGTAAAATGATTAACATTGGTCGGATTAATCGGGTAATTCGTCTTTGAGGTAAATCAGTTTTAACTCATCTAATACTTCACCTTCACTGGAAGAATCCCCGAGCCGTCCGCAAACAGCCCGGGAATTTCCGTTACTCCATATACTCTTTTAAACAATCGTACATCCACTCCACAATTTTATACGCACGCTTGTCACTGCAAATCACACCAGCATTCGACCTATAGAATCCACAGACTTCCATCGCTTCTTCATCATTGTAATAATAACCGTTCCAATACCTCACCTTACCTCCGTACTCCTTGCCTTTCGGCGCCGTAATTGATTCATATTCAAAATAATATCCTTCTTTTATAGCAACCTTGCACATCAATTGATGCATCTCATATACTTTGTCCGCATCCGTTGTTCCAACAAACTCCAATATATCCGCATAATCCTTCTCCTTGATTTTCTTCTCCAGCTCCTCTGTTTTTGTAGTAAAGGCCACCTCCGAGACAGCAGCATATATATCGCCGTCGGAACAGATATACAGACAATCTTCTCTTGTGCTGTTTTCCATAAACGCAATATACGGTATCCGCCAGTCATTTCTGTCGAACACAAGGAACACCACCGTTCCCGCAAGAAGCAATATACATAAAATTACAATAAGTGCAATTACCTTTTTTCTTTTCACTATCTCACCTCATCCGCTTTAGCTCCGTAAAACTTATTTAACGATTTAACTCCGTTTATACTCATTTCAAATACTTGCCATACTGTCCCACTTTTATTTTCAGGAACATAAAATGTTTCAGAAATACTATTTCCACAGTACAATCTCACTATAGCTCCCGACTGCGATAAATCAGTTGATGTGCTGCTGGAACCGCCCGAAAAATTATGAACAGAATATACAAATTTCTCATTACTACTAATTTGTGCTTTTTTAAATGTTAACGTAACTGTTTCCGGACCATAACCACTTGTATCATCCAAATCCAGTTCAGCCACCTTAACTCCATCCACTATGCCGATTTTATTCGAATAATAAACATGCATCTTCATTGTACTTCCCTCATAATATGTAAGATGCGAATCTAAATCTCTTGGTGTAGCTCCCCAAGTAAGAACAATACGATACTCATCATCCGATAATTCCGGTGTTAATATTACTGCTTGTCTAGCTTCGTCCGTTTCTCTTTGAGAAATCATGTTATAATAACCAATAACATATCCATCCTTTTTAATCTCAACCGTATATTGCCCGACATAAACAGCCTTAATATTAAACACACCATTCGCATCACTGATATCTTCTTTTGAAGAATTAAATACTCCTGTAACATATGGTCCATTAAAGGTATTCCACCCTGCGCGCACATTAATCGTTGCCCCTTCAACAGGTTCTCCGCTTAACGCATCATAGACAATGCCTGAAATATTACAACATTCCCAAAGTTCATCTGCTAATGACAAAAAAAGCACCGTGGTTTCCAAATACTTTTCCGTTTCAGGTTCAATTACTATATTGCTTGTTTTAAACGGCATAACTGCGCCATCATAGAAAGTTTCTCCGTATATTACCATCTCATAGGTACCTTGAGGCAATTCTATTTCAAAGGAACCATCGCTTTTGGTTTCTGTCGTAAAATAATAATCTCCCAAATTAGATTGTCCGGTGCTAATCCGTACCACCGAAACAATAAGCCCCTCCAATTCTTTTCCCGAACTGTTTACGGTTTTCCCTTTCAGTGTCCCATGAGGTAACGATGTATCAAATCCCCCTCCACCGGGCATATTCAGTGCTGCCACAATACACTTCTCCGCATCCGGCATATACTTTCCTGTCATTCCAATCTGCGCGCCATAATTATCCTTATCCTTAATAATGTCTTTAACCTGTAATGCTGTAAGTTCCGGGTTTGCCTGCAATATTAATGCTGCCAACCCGCTGATGTGCGGTGCTGCCATCGAGGTTCCCGATAAAGTCATATATGAATCACAAAAACCACTTTTCGGAACCGTACTTAAAATATCTACTCCAGGTGCATATACATCCACCCTATTCCCCTCTTGACTAAAAAATCAAAGTTTTTCAGCCATTTTCAAGGTGCTTTTCATTTTTTAAAACCTCTTCACCACCTGGAAAATGTAAAACTTCAAATAGTAGGACTCCTCTGCCGCCCAGAGAATCGGGTGGTCTGCCGCCTGAGTGCGGTATTCTACCTGCCGTAGCCGCACATGGGCATCCTTTGCCGCCTGTGCAATCGTTTCCGCAAACAGCTCCGGCGTCATAAAATGAGAACAGGAGCAGGTACAAAGATACCCTCCGTCCTTCACAAGCCGCAGCCCGCGCAGGTTAATTTCCCGATACCCTCTTACTGCGTTTTTTACGGAATTGCGGGACTTTGTGAATGCCGGCGGGTCTAAAATCACGACATCGTACTGCTGCTTTTGCCGTTCCAGTTCCGGCAGAAGTTCAAACACATCCGCGCACCGAAAGCGCACCCGTTCCTCCAGACCGTTTAACACCGCATTCTTTTTCGCCTGCTCTATTGCAAGCTCTGATGCGTCTACACCTAACACGCTCTTTGCGCCCGCGATTCCTGCGTTGAGCGCAAAGGAACCGGTATGAGTAAAGCAGTCTAACACCTCCGCGTTCTTACAAAGCCGCTGCACGGCAAGGCGGTTATACTTCTGGTCTAAGAAAAAGCCCGTTTTCTGACCGTCCGCCACATCCACAAGATACCGGACTCCGTTTTCGACAATCTCTACCTCCGTGTCAAAGGGCTCGGACAAAAAGCCTTTGAATCGCTCCATTCCCTCCTGTTCCCGCACCTTTGCGTCACTGCGCTCATAAATTCCGCGTAAAACAATACCGTCCTCGGCAAGCACTCTTTTCAACGCCTCTAAAATCACCGGCTTTAACCGGTCAATTCCAAGGGCAAGGGACTGTACCACGCAGACGTCCGAAAACTTATCCACTACCAGTCCCGGAAGGAAATCCGCCTCGCCGAAAATAACGCGGCAGCTCCCCGTATCCACGGTCTTCTTGCGATATTCCCAAGCCGCACGCACACGCTTTTCCAAAAACGCCTCGTTAATCTCCGCGTCCTTCTCTCTGGTTAAGATTCGCACTGTAAGCTTTGACTTACGGTTCAAAAAACCGGTTCCGAGAAAATACCCGTCAAAATCATTCACGCGAACCAGTGCGCCGTCCTCGGCATTCCCTGTAATCGTGTCTATCTCATTGTCATAAATCCAAAGGCCGCCCGCTTTTAAGCTTCTGGCTTCTCCCTTTTTCACCGTAACCACTGCTTTGATCGAAAAGTCCATACCGTCCATCCTTTACTTCGTTTCCTTCTTTTTCGAGCCGGAGATAAAAACGAAAACTTTACTGAACACATAATTCAGCACGGTTACAATCACCGCAAGGACAATTTTTACCGGCCAGAATGCAACCTCAAGCACCGTTACGAATACAAAAATTCCGAGCCATTCCACCGCCAACGTAAACAGGCGCGCCGCAATAAACTTACCGAACTTTAACGCTTCCTTTGCCGCCGCATCATTCTTTTCCAGGAACACCCAATACTTATTGATTACGTAGGCAAAAACTACCGCTACAATCCATGCAATAGCGGTAACAAGATTTTCATCCCAGTGCAGGCAGTCATAAAACAAAAAAGAGGCGACAAAATTAACCAGCGTGGTTAATACACCGGCAATCACATAGGTGATTGTTTCACGATTCACAAACAGTTTCCAACATTTTTTTATAAACTCTTTCATAGCTTCTCCGTTTTCCTGTTCATTTCCCACGCCATACCGTCACCGTATCAGTATAGCACCTCTTTATAAAATAATCAAGTTTTGCCTCTACCTTTCCTCTTTCTGCCGCCATTCAATAAAATGGTAGCTGTCCAAAATCTGAACATACTTTGCCAGCCGCTCGTAAAGCGGTTCCGCCTGCTCGCCGAACCGCTCCTTTACCGCTTCTCCCAGCGCCAGAATCGTTTTCTCGCCATCCATGCGCGGCCAGACAAAGCTTCCGATTTCCTCCAGATGCACATAACTTACTTTCGGCTTCTTTAAGAGCTTCTGCGCAATACGGTTCATTATGCCGGTATTTTCAACCGCTAACGTCACCAGCCCTTTCTCGTCGCTGCTCCATGTAAGACCTTCTTTCCGCATCGGGCGGCGTTCCAAATAATTTTCCGAACTTTGCTTTTTCTTCATCTTACTTTTCTTCCGCTTTCTTATTCTTCTTCCAAAGAGAGAACTTCAATACGCAAAGAATAATCAGTGCAAATACTACCAGACTTGCAATATCCGACACAACAGCCGGAAGACCGAGTTTTCCGGAGATGTCGATTGCGGAGCCTACTCCGAACACGGCAAGCAGCGCCAGAAGAATTCCAACCAACCCTTCCCCTGCAATCATACCGGAGCAGAACAGAATACCGTCGTTGATCATTCTCTTTTTCTCGTTCTCTTCCCGCTTCATCTTATCAAAGGCAAGGCGAACCAGACCGCCTACCATAATGCAGGCATTTAACTGCACCGGAAGATAGACGCCGATGGCAAACGGAAGCACCGGGATTCCGATTACTTCAACGATAATCGCAATAAATACACCGATAAATACCAGCGCCCACGGAAGATTTCCCTCCATAACACCCTCGATAATCATCTTCATCAGGGTTGCCTGCGGCGCCGCAAGTTCTCCGGTACCAAAGCCCCATGCACTGTCTAACAGATACAGCGTACCGCCGATGGCAAGCGCTGCCGCAATCACACCGATGACCTCGCCGATCTGCTGCTTCTTCGGCGTTGCGCCGAGCAGATAACCGGTCTTTAAATCCTGCGACGTATCTCCGGCAATTGCCGCCACAATACAGATAATGGACCCGATTGCAATCGCACTCTGCATTCCCGTTGCACCGGATTCTCCCGTCACCTTTAACAGTACCGTCGCAATCAGCAGGGTTGCAATCGCCATACCGGAAACCGGATTGTTGCTGCTGCCCACCAGTCCTACCATGCGGGAGGAAACCGTTGCAAAGAAGAACCCGAAAATGACAACGATAATTGCACCGAGCAATGTCACCGGAATCGCCGGAACAAGCCATACCAAAAGCGTCAGAACCCCGATGGCAAGTAACACAATCTTCATGCTCATATCCTGCGCCGTACGCTCATTTCCTGCGCCGCCTTTTCCGCCTGCCATACTCTTTATCGCATCGCGGAAGGTACGGACAATAAGCGGAAGCGACTTAATCAGGCTGATAATACCGCCTGCTGCCAGAGCGCCCGCACCGATGTAACGGATATAAGAACCCCAAATCGCACCTGCACCGCCCTCCGCAAACATCTCGCCAATCGGCTTAGTGCCCGGGTACAGAAGAAAATCCGCTCCGAACAGCACAATCATCGGAATCAAAACGAGCCAGCTTAATACGCCGCCGGCAAACATATAAGACGAAATCCGCGGTCCGCAAATATAACCGACACTCATAACCGCCGGATAAATCTGTGTTCCGATTTCGCCCGCATAGCCCTTGACCCGGAACGAAACTTCGCCCGGAACTGCCTTTAAACCGTCAATAATAAACTTAAATACCGCAGCAAAGCCCATGCCCGCAAACACGGTAGAAGCATTGGCTCCGCCCTCTTCACCCGCAAGAAGCACCTCGGCGCAGGCCGTTCCTTCCGGATACGGAAGCGTTCCGTGTTCTCTCACAATCAAAGCATTCCGAAGCGGAACCATAAAAAACACGCCAAGCAGACCGCCGAGCAGGGCAATCAGGGTAATCTCAAGGATGCCCGGCTTGTCCATAACGCCGTCCTTTGCCCACAAAAACAATGCCGGCAGGGTAAAAATCGCACCGGCCGCCAACGACTCGCCGGCGGAACCTACCGTCTGCACAATATTACTTTCCAAAATGGAATTTTTTCGCATAACGACGCGAATCACGCCCATGGCAATTACCGCCGCCGGAATCGACGCGGAAACCGTCATACCGACGCGAAGCCCCAGGTACGCATTTGCTGCGCCAAACACCACCGCCAAAAGTACCCCCATCAGGATAGAGGTCAAGGTAATCTCAGGGGTCACCTTGTCTGCCGGTACGTATGGCTTAAAATCCTTTTGATTTTCCATAACACACTCCATTCCGCCGTTTTTACGGCACTATTTGTTATTATTATAACATTCTTTGCCCGGAATTTCAACAAAAAAGCCGCATATCTTCAATATTTCAATGGATTTTTTGGCATTTTTTGTATTTTCCCAAAAAAAGAAAAAATCTATTCTTTTTTCGCTTTATCACGCTAACTTTCTATCACTTTGCCACAATTAAACTATCAGTTCGTTACACTGTTTAATTTTGCTCCGGTTTCCTTGCGGAGTTTACTCGGAACATAACCGTAATAATTGGCAAAGGCATGGGAAAAATGCTCCACGGAAGAATACCCGAGCCGCTCGCTGATATCCGTAATACTGTAACGGCTGTTCCGTAAAAGCGTAACCGCCGCAGACATTCTCGCTTCCAGCTTCTTCTGTGTAAAAGACTTCCCGTAAATCCTGTATAAAAGCCGCTGCGTCTGCCGCACGCTGAAGCCGAGCCTCCGTGCCAGCTCCTGCAGGGTAATCTCCCGATATTCATATAAAAAGATTTCATCCGCCACCAGCAGCGCATTTTCCTCCTGCACCCCGTGTGCAAAAAAAACTTCTTCCGGATTCGGAAGCACTTTTTGTTCTGCTGTCCCTAATAGTATGCTCCGAATACATTCAATTAAAAACTCTGCCAGCAAATGCGGCAATTTTTCCGCACTTCCCGGCAGCTTTGCCTCCTGTTCCAGTAAAATCTGCTCCGTCAGCCGTAACAGCGTTTCTCTTCCGGTTCCGTACCACATCGGCTGCCTCCGCAGACTTTGCAGTAATTCTCCGCCGGGACACCCCTCTTCTAACTGCAGATACAATCCAAACTCCGTCACCGGACTTGCCTTGTCGGGAATCTGCTCATGCGGCACTCCCGGTCCGGTAATGTAAAGTAGGCCTGGGCTTACCGCATAGGCTTTCCGGTTCAGCATTACCGTTCCTTCTCCGTTGGTTACCAAATGAATCTCATATACATTTTCCCCGTGGACATGCTCCGGCATGACCTCCGTAAACCGGCGGTAGCTCACCATGACGGCATTTATCACGGCGCCCTCCAGTAAAAAACGGACTCCGCCGCTTTGTGCTTTCTTCTGCACCTCCTGTTTATTTTGCCGCTGTTCCCGGATTTGTTCTTCCGACTTCCGCTTCAATTCCGCCATCTCCGAACCTGCCTTTCCCTTACAACAAAATTTCAAATATACTTCCCTGTTTCCGACATTTCTTTTCTTAACCGATATTCACCGGGCATTGAATGAATCACCATTTTTCTAAAACCTTCGCTCATATACCATTTTCTTCGCCTACATGTCGTATTATACTATAAAAAAAACAGGAACACAACGCTATAATAGATGTATCATCAAAGATTCCTAAGGATCTGTCGCACCAAGTGCGCGGCGGCTCGGGCGTGGCGGGTTCTTGCAAGCAGACGAGAATCCCTGCCTTAACCGCAAGGCGGCATCCGCCGCCTTATTTTTGCATTTGTCCGAAGGACCGCGCTTTTAGCGCAGTCAAAATCACCTCTTAGAACCGCTTAAGCGCGAGGATGCCCGAGCGTTTTAGCAGTTCTTAGAGGAAGTTTGACAAAGCGTTGCGCTTGCAAAAAAAGGCAGCGGATGTCCCTTACGGTTCCGGACATTCCCCCGCTTGCAAGAACGGGTCCGCGCAGTTGGTGCAACAGCCCTTAGAAACTACTTTTTATCAAAAGGAGAACCTATGCTTTCCAACTATTTCAAGAAAAACAAACGGCGCATTTTCCTTGTATTTTCCGCCGTAATCGGAATGGGCTTTTCCCTTTCCTTCCTCATCCGCACGAACCTCGGCGGGGACCCGTACACTTGTATGAACCTTGCCATTTCCGACCGCCTCGGAATTGCCTTCGGTCATTGGCAGGCGCTCTTAAATGTGCTGCTATTAGTGGTTGTCCTTTTCTGCGACCGCTCCTTAATCGGCATCGGCACGTTGGCAAACATGTTTTTAGTCGGGTACTGCGTCGATTTTTTTACATGGCTTGAAAATTTCTTTTTACCGGAGACGTTTTCCTCCGTCCTGCTCCGTGGAATCGTTGCCCTGCCCGCTCTCGTTTTGTTTGTGGTTTCCGCCGCACTTTATATGAGCTGCGAGCTGGGGGTTGCGCCGTATGACGCCGCTTCTTTCCTGCTGCACAAAGGAATTACAAAATGCCGCGCCTGCAAACGTCTTCCGTTTCGTGCGGTGCGCATTCCTTACGATTTTCTTGCCTGCGGCATTTGCCTTTTTTTCGGCGGACATATCGGTCTTGTAACGGTCTTTATTTCGCTTTTCCTCGGTCCCGTGGTTGACAGAACCGGAGCGTTTTTAAAGAGCCGCGGCGTTTTGTAAAGGAGCTTTCCGGATTGGCTGCGCGCCTATGCAAAGGCATTTACTATAAGAACCCAGGAGGTATGACATGAATCGGCTTATCTACACAACATCATCAAAGGGCAACTGGAACCGGGCGCTTCCGGTGGGAAACGGAACTCTCGGTGCCATGATTTACGGCGAAAATACCTATGAGCATTTTCAACTGAACGAAGACAGCGTCTGGTTCGGAGGCCCGCGCAACCGCAACAACAAGGACGCACTGACTCATCTAGACGAAATCCGCTCTCTTATTTTATCCGGCAAAGTCACAAAGGCAGAAGAGCTTTGCAAATATGCCCTCACCGGCACTCCCCAGAGCGAGCATACTTACCAGACGCTGGGCGATGTTTATTTCGACTACTGCGGGCGCATAAAGAACGGAACAAACTTTTGCCGGACGTTAGATTTGGAAACCGCCCTGCACAGTACCGTCACCACCGAGGAAAGCACCGGCGTTACCTACCGCTGTGACACCTTTGTCAGCCGCGACTATAACTGCATCGTTGCAAAATTTTCCGCCTCTAAGCCTGGTATGTTAGACCTTGCCGCCTCCTTACAGCGCGGCAGCTTTTACGAAGCCACCGAGCATACTGCGGACTCCTTATATATTTCCGGGAATCTCGGCGGCGGCGGAACGGATTTTTGCTGCGGCATGCGCTTTGTTTCCGACGGAACCTCTCTGGAAGGTATCGGCGAACATTTAGTGACCCGGAACGCTTCCGAAGTGTGCGTATTGATTGCCGCCGCCACTACCTTCCGCTATGAATCTCCGCGACAAACCGTAGAAGAAACTTTATCCAAAGCTTCCGCTCTCTCCTTTGACGAGCTTTTTGCAAACCATTTGGCGGAGTATCAGCCGTATTTTAAACGAATGCAGCTTTCCCTGCCGTATGATACCGCCCTTGATGCGCTTTCCACGAAGGAACGTTTACACCGGCTTGACGCAGAGCACCCGGATAACGGGCTGCTTGCCACCTATTTTTCCTACGGAAGATACCTTCTGCTCTCCTGCAGCCGGGGCGACTGCCTCCCGGCAAATCTGCAGGGGCTTTGGAATCAGGACATCAGCGCCCCTTGGGGAAGCAAGTATACCATTAACATCAACACGGAAATGAACTACTGGCCGGCAAACAGCTGTAACCTTGCCGAATGTCAGATGCCGTTATTCCAGCATCTGCGCCGTATGCTGCCGAACGGCCTCTGCACCGCAAAGGAGATGTACGGCTGTTCCGGCTTTGTGGCGCACCACAACACCGACCTCTGGGGGGATACCGCACCGCAGGACATTTACATTCCTGCCACCTTCTGGGTCATGGGCGCCGCATGGCTCTGCACCCACATCTGGCGGCATTACCTTTACACAAACGACCTTGCGTTTTTAAAGGAATACTATCCGCTGTTGAAGGAAGCCGTGCGTTTCTTCTTTGATTTTCTGATTGAAGTAGACGGAGCGCTCGTGACCTGCCCTTCCGTGTCCCCGGAAAACACTTATCTCATGGAGGACGGCACAAGAGGATGCCTGACCTACGGTGCCACGATGGATAACGAGATTTTACATGAGCTGTTTGAAAACTTTCTTTCGGCCGCTCCTCTCGTGGGCGAAACCGATACCGCGTTTATAGAAAAAGCCGCCGAATACAATACCCGGATTCCGGGCATTCACATCGGAAAGCACGGGCAGATTATGGAGTGGCAGAAGGACTATGACGAAGCCGAGCCGGGCCACCGGCACATTTCCCACCTGTGGGCGCTTCACCCGGCATTTCAGATTACGCCGGACGCCACTCCGGAGCTTTGTCAAGCTGCAAAGGTCACGCTGGAACGCCGGCTTGCAAACGGCGGCGGGCACACCGGCTGGAGCCGTGCTTGGATTATCAACCTGTACGCCAGACTTTGGGACGGAGAAGAATGTTACAAACACCTGCTGCTCCTCCTCCAAAAGTCTACGTTGGACAATCTCCTCGACAACCACCCGCCGTTCCAGATTGACGGCAACTTCGGAGCCGCTGCCGCTATGGCGGAAATGCTGTTGCAGTCAAACGAAACACGCACCGTTCTGCTCCCTGCGCTCCCGTCGGCATGGCATACGGGCAGTGTCACCGGTCTGTGCGGAGTAGGAAACGTTACCTACGATATCACATGGCAGGACAAAACGCTGGTTTCGGCGCGCCTTGCGGCAAAAAGCACCGGAAAGGTTACGTTGGTTTATCGGGGAAGGGAACTTACTTTAGAGCTTAGAGAAGAGGAAACATATCAAATTACGGGGGAGAGCTTTCAATAAGCTCCCCCCCCCGCAGGGCTTCACCTTTTACTGTAATCTTCCGTAAATCGTATGTCCCTCTAACGTAATTCCGTTCTGCGCCGCAAGCTCCGACACCGTAACAAACCGATAGCCCTTCTCCAGTAACGTCGGAATCAGGTACTCTACGGCACGGGCCGTGGTCCAATACGGCTCATGCAGCAAAACAACCGCGTTCGTAAGCTCGCCCTTCTCCTCCGCCGTCATAATCCGCTCGATAATCTCCTCCGTCGATATATGGTCCCAGTCCCTGCTGTCCACACTGCAGGAAATCATCGGACGGTCCACGGTCTTTAATACCGTTTCGTTCTGCGCCAGATACGGAAGTCTGGTAAGGAACGGCGTTTTTCCGGTTACCTCTGCCACAAGCCTGTCGGTTTTTTCAAACTCTTCTTTGATTTCCTCTTCGGAACGTTCCGTCAGGAAGCAATGGGTAAAGGTATGATTCCCCGCCTCACAGCCAAGGCTCTGGGCAAACTTCATCTCCTTTTTGTTTTCCTCGTTTATCTGCTGTCCGACATAAAAAAACGTCGCACGCTGCCCGTACTTTTCAAGCGTATGTAAAATATTCATCGCACTGCTGTCCTCGGAATACTCCACCGGACCGTCGTCAAACGTAAATGCTACCAGCTTATTCTCTTCCATCTGATAAAGCCTCCAATCTGTCGTAATACTGATAAAGCTTCTGCGTCCCATTCTCTAAAATATAATAATGCCGGATATACGGAATCAAAAGCACCAGAAGCAAAAGCAAAAGCGCACCCGTCCATAAGGAAAACACCGTCACCGCCAATGCGAAAACAAAAATCGTCATCAGCGCAAACAACACCGTTACAATCAGATGCACCAGCCTCTCATGCTGAAAAAAGCCAATCTGCGTAAGCAGCTCCGCCTTCTCCTTCTGCAGCCTCTCAGGGCTGCACACCCCGCCCTCCGGTCTTTCTCTCCTACTGTCCTGTTCCAGCTCCTCCACCATACGCTCCGTCTTTTTCAAATACTTCTTTAACCGTTCCTCCATAACAGCCCCCTTTTCGGCGTTGAATGTCGCTCACCCCGGTACCGTTCCGGCGCGGTTACCTTCCACACGCTTCGTATCGTATCTATTCTATCATTTTCGGTAAAAAATAACAAGGAGTGACGGAGGCTATTTTTCCGCTATATTTCCGCAGCGTAGGCTTCCTGATAAAAAAGCTCCTGTGAATTTAGCTTCGGTTCATGCAAAGAACGATCACAATATTCACCGGCGGCATTCTGCTGCTTTCCTTTTTCATCATCTGCCATCATGGTATCAAACAGATATCTCACCCTGTTCCGAATTTCTTCATCGTAAATCGGCACAGCCACCTCCACGCGGCGCACTGTATTTCTTGTCATAAAGTCTGCGGAAGCAATATAAATTTTTTCTTCCTCTCCGGTTCCGAAACGATAAATTCTGGAATGTTCCAGGAAGCGGCCCACAATACTGACTACGGTTATATTCTCTGTCATTCCCTTCACGCCCGGTTTCAGGCAACAGATTCCTCTGACAAGCAGTTCTAACTTCACCCCTGCCTGAGAGGCTTCGATTAACTTGTTAATCAATACCTTATCCGTGAGCGAATTTACTTTGATACCCACATAACCCACACCGCCGTTTTTGACTTTCTGAATTTCATTCTCAATCAAAGCTACGATTTTGCACTGAAGACATTTCGGCGCCACAAGAAGCTCCTCGGTTTCCTCTACAATCTCTCCTTTTTGAAGCGCGGTAAATACCTTCGCCGCCTCCGTGCCAATCGACGCTCTTGCCGTTATCAGCGATAAATCCGTATACAATCTGGAGGTCTTTTCGTTGTAGTTTCCGGTCCCTATCTGGGTAATATAGGAGAAGCCCTCCTCCGTTTTGCGGGTAATCAAACATAATTTGGAATGTACCTTATAATCTCCAAGCCCGTACAAAATCTGGCAGCCTGCATCCTCCAGGCGATACGACATTTCAATATTATTGGCTTCGTCAAATCTGGCGCGAAGTTCTACCAGCACCACCACTTCTTTTCCGTTTTCGGCGGCTTCTACCAGCGCATCGATAATTTCACTTTTCTCCGCCACACGATACAGCGTCATTTTGACGGAAACAACCGAGGCATCTTCTGCTGCTTCCCGGAGCATCTGAATAAAAGGCTTCATGCTTTCAAACGGATAGGATAACAGCACATCCTTTTTCTCAATCTGGGCAAAGATACTTTCCCTGGTATTCAGGGCGGGACTGCGTCTCGGACTACGCTTTTCGTAAAAAAGCTCCGTTTGGTTTCTCAGATAATTCTGCAGTTCAAATACAAAGGACAAATCCAACGGCGTCTTCACGTCAATGATATGATCCATTCCGATTTTCAAAAACTGCGCTAATTTTTTCTTATCCTTATCATTGATTTTCCGACTCAGCTCCACACGTACCGGATTCAGTCTTGTGCGGCGCTTAATCAGCTGCTCCATCATATCTCTGTAATCCATATCTTCATCGTAGATTTCCGAAGCGTCAATATCCGCATTCCGGGTCACACGCATAATCGCCTTTTCCCGAACCGTATATTGGGAGTACAGCTTCGACACAAAATGAAGAATTAACTCCTCCGACAGCATAAAGTTTCCCGGTCTGGTAGGAATCTCAATCAGACGTTTAAATACACTGTTAGAGCAGGGTACCAGTCCTGTTTTTTTCTTTCCCCTTGCCGTATTCAGAACTACAATGGCATACAACTGTTTGTTTGCCAGAAACGGAAACGGATGCTGCTTTCCGATAATGATCGGCGAAAGAAACGGAGCAATATGAGCGTCAAAATATTGTTCCAGAAACGCTCCCTCTTCTTTTGACAATTTATTAAAATTTATGATACGAACACCCTTTGGCTCCAATTCCCCCATTAGCTGCTCATATATTTTTTCCTTTTTTTCTTCCAAAACGTGTACCTGCTTTAAAATAGCCGCAACCTGTTCTTCACTGCTCATTCCGGTTTTATTTTCTCTGATTTTTTCCGAAGCCTGCATCTGCATAAGCAGGGTCCCTACCCGGACCATAAAGAATTCATCCAGATTGGTCTGAAAAATAGACGCAAAGGTCAGGCGCTCTGCCAGCGGCACTCTTGGATTCCCGGCTTCATTCAGCACCCTTTCATTAAACTGCAGCCAGGACAATTCCCGGTTTGTCATACAATCGGCCTGTTCCTTTTGATCCGCCGGCTCCTGAGCATTGTTCTTATGATTCGCATTATTGGTATCGGAACCGAATACACATTTTCTTTTCATTCTAAAGCCCTTCCTTTCACATAGCTATCCACATCCATCTTCTCAAAAAGACAAGCGCCCTGCCACCTTCCTCCCGTAAACAGTGTGTAAAATCATTGTAAGGCGCAAAAAAAAGGAACAGATATTCTCTGTTCCTGCGGTATCAGAAAGAATCTGACCTTTTTTCGATTTTTGCTTTCTTCAGGCGGCTTATCCGCCGTTTCTGCCCCCGTGACAGAAGGGCGTTCGGGTCAAGCTCCGAAACATATTCCTATTCTCTGTGCTTCTTTGATGATTTCACAGTCCGGATCAACCGTCTTTAGCTTTCCCGCAACCTCCTTTAACGGAACCCGTTCGGTTTTTCCGTTCACCATTGCAATCATACAGCCATAATCATTTTCTAAAATTGCTTCTGCCGCAGCTGCGCCAAGTCTTGTACACAAAACACGATCATAAGGGCTCGGGCTCCCGCCCCTCTGCGTATGACCCGGTACCGCAACTCTTACCTCGATTCCGAGCCTCTTTGAAATCTCATCCGCCAACTCGTAAGATATCGACGGATATCTGCGCTCTTTCCTCTTTGCCTTGTATTCCCTCTTTGAAAGCGCCGCGTCCTTTTTTGAAATTGCCCCTTCCGCTACCGCCAAAATCGTAAAGCCCTTTCCCTCTTTGGTCCTCTTTGAGATTGACTCCGTTATGGTTTCAATTTCATACGGAATCTCAGGCAAAA
This sequence comes from uncultured Lachnospiraceae bacterium, assembly GCA_964609025.1. Classification (GTDB taxonomy): domain Bacteria; phylum Bacillota; class Clostridia; order Lachnospirales; family Lachnospiraceae; genus SIG307. The sequence goes on from CAZSQM010000002.1 coordinate 162,033, forward strand.
GAATAATATCCGCACCTCCTGCGATTCCGGCATACAACGTCAGCCAGCCAACCTTATGTCCCATAATTTCCACAATAAATACCCGATTATGGGATGCTGCGGTAGTATGAATACAATCAATCACATTGGTTGCCACATCCACAGCACTCTGGAACCCAAAGGTAACATCCGTACCATAAATATCATTGTCAATTGTCTTAGGCAGATGAATTATATTCAGTCCCTCTTCTCTTAATAAATTAGCCGTTTTCTGCGAACCGTTTCCTCCTAAAACCACCAGACAATCCAGCTTGTACTTACCGTAGGTCTGTTTCATGGCTTCCACCTTATTCAACCCGTTTTCATCCGGCACCGTTATCTGTTTATAGGGCTGGCGGGAGGTTCCTAAAATTGTGCCACCCATTGTCAGTATGCCGGAAAAATCCTTCTTCGAAAGCAGACGGCAGTTTCCGTAAATCAGCCCCTCATATCCATTGATAAAGCCGTAAATCTCCAACTCCTCTATTCCTCCGTAAAGCCCCTTTGCCACGCCTCTCATGGTTGCATTTAATGCCTGACAGTCGCCTCCGCTGGTAAGTAATCCGACTCTTTTCATGTTCTTCTCCCTTCAGGTGTCCTCTTGCCTTCACATTTTCTAACACATAATTTTATTCCCAAACCCAAAAAACAACAAGCCCTTTCCGGTAAAGTCTCTGTAAAAACTGCACAAAACAGAACTATCGCTGGACGCTTCGGTATCCAACAACGCACCGTATATTTGTATGATTTGACGATTTTCAATCGAAAACGGACAATTAGTGCATTTATGCCTTTACTTAATGATACATTTTTGGTACTATATTATTGATGTAATGCGAATAAATCAACACTATAACCAGCATTACACCAGAGAAGGAGAATGCATATGTTTTGTAACTATTGTGGTCAGGAAATTAGCGACGATGCCGTCTTTTGCCCTAAATGTGGCAAAGCTTTAAATTCTACGGATGCAAACTTTACAGACGGTTATACAAAAGCAATCAATCCCTATTCTGCAAAATCAACAGAAACAAGCGGACTGGCAATCGCATCTTTAGTTCTTGGCTTATTAGGACTAATCGCATGGTTATTACCCATTGTTGGGTTTCCGGTAATTATCGTCGGATTGGTTCTTGGCATTATCGGACGTAGTAAAGGCGGAAAGGGTATCGCTACTGCCGGAATCATAATATGTATCATCACTTTAATGCTTACAACAGCCAATTCAGCTATCGGTGCCTATATGGGATATCATGGTCTTTTGCATTTTCAGCAAAACCATTCTGAATCCTCAAAAGAAAAGGTTGAACAAACACCAAATGAATTTACATTGCGAGATGAAGACGGTAATATTTTAATGCAAGGTGGAATTGCTTCTGCATATACCAGTACCGTTACGGACGAAAACGGTACAAAAAATTATGTTGTAGAAATTAGATTCACCGATACGGCTTCTGAAAAATTTGCCGCAATCACAAGTGAGCATACTGGAGAATATATCGGCATTTACTTAAATGATGATATGTTAGCAAATCCCATGGTTATATGTGCAATTACCGAGGGAACCTGTCAAATAACAAATATGCCATCCTATCAGGATGCGCTTGACCTGGCTGAGAAATTGAACATGGGAATTGATTAACCATGCTTCACATATCTCTCGGCGTTTGCAACATTAAAAAAGTCACAGTCTGCTCCTTCATAGAAATCTTTCCAACCTTGAAACCGTACTCCAGAAGCTCCTTCTTGTAATTCAGGAACGAATGGTCTATCGGCAGACCTGATATTTTCTCTATCTCGGCATAGGTCAGTTTGAAGTTATCCGTACCATTTTCTTTTATCCATTTCCACAATAGGGCGTATTTACTCATGATTGACACCTCACTTTTTCTTCTTTGGTGCAGGCAGTTCAGCATACATTGCATTTAGCAATTCCACAAGGGACTCCCGTTATCGGCATCATCTACCGGTAACATTTCTTTCGCACCTTCCTGTTCTTATATAATGCCCTTCCTGCACTGCTGCGATTGTTGCAACCATGCAGACAAGTATTGCGCTGTATTTCAAATCTATCATTTCTAATGTCAACGGAAGGAGAAATAACAATGCTCCGGCGACTTTATTCATAACAGTATGAACAGCCGCAAGCTTCTTCTGCACGACATATCCGGAAACAACATTGATTACTTTGATAAATGCAATGATGGCAATCCATATAAAAAGCCACCCCGGAATAGCCATGACAGGAATCAACTTTATCAAGCATACCACGACCAAAACAAAATCTGCCACCGTGTCCAGCCCGGAGCCAAACTCGCTGACTGTATTTGTTTTTCTTGCAACCGTTCCATCAATCATATCTGTAAATCCTGCGACTAAGTATAATAAATAAAACGTCGGGGAAAGTGCCGGGCATAATAACAATGCAATACTGCACAAAATTCTGATACTCGTTATGATGTTTGCCATACGCTCACTCCTTCCCGCAACATCTAATCCACTGCCTCAATTTGCGCTATCTACTCCGGGGTCACAACCTGACATACATTTTCGCCGGTCGTGGACAGCTATCGCATGGTTTTCCGTAATCTACTCTCACTTCGCTTCCGTTCGTGACAGAAGAATCACCGTTTCGACCTGAAATCAAGGCTTTATCTCTTTGCATTTTCCTCTAATTCTAATAGATATTTATCAAAGTCAGACATGAACAATCTGTCTTGAATTACACGGTATTTCTCAAATTCAGTCTCTGCTTTTGCCTTGGCAATCTCCGCTGTGATTCTCCCAGCATCCTGAAGAACCTCTCTGTCATCTGCCGTCAGGAATAAATCAAGACGCTTCGACCAATCCTCCATCGTCATCGGAATATGGCGTTCTGCACGGTCTTCTGCTAAATCCAGATATGCAGACACAATACGCTCTAACGAACGCATCTCCTGCTCAGTAAGATAATTCTTCGCAATGCTGACATCACTTTTTACAATTTTTCCTTCCGGCGCTGCTTCCCATGTGGTCAGCCCCATGTGCGGTTTCTCTGCATCAACTCGCTCATATATCAATTCTGCTGCCGTATGCCCATGCACAGCATAATGCATCTTATTCTGTACCTTTGCAAAGAACTGCTTCGTTGTTTTGGCTGTACGGTCATAGTCAAGCGCTGTGGCGTAGATGTCCGTTATCTTCTGATAGAATCTACGCTCGGACAGACGAATTTCTCGAATCTGCTCCAACAAACGATCGAAATATTCTGTTGTAAGCACGGAACCACCATTCTTCAAACGCTCGTCATCCATGACCCAGCCTTTGATGGTGTAGTCCTTCACGATACTGTTAGCCCATTTACGAAACTGTACAGCTCGCTCATTATTCACCTTAAAGCCAACTGCGATAATCATTTGAAGATTGTAATGCTTCGTATCACGTGTCACCTGACGTGAACCTTCGGTTTGAACTATCCGGAAATTCCGGATAGTTGAATCTTCTTCAAGTTCTGAATCCGTATAAATCTTCTTAATATGCTCGTTGATTGTGCGAACATCCACATCATACAATGTAGCCATCATCTTCTGTGTCAGCCATATATTCTCATCCTCATAGCGCATCTCGATGCTGTCCTGCTGATCGCCAATGGAAGCAACGTAGGTCAAATATTCCGCTGCGCTGGAACGGATGGTTATTTCATCTTTTTTCTTTTTCAAATAGGATTCCTCCCTTGCTACTTAAGTAATTCTAACATCGCGTTTTGTACATCTTTATTATTAGATTCCTCTAGCAAGACTCTCTTTATCTTTCCTTCGCACTATAACTATATCATATTTTGATACTGTATTTCACTACACTTTACTATCCTATTAAATAAATAATTTATGGTGCTGGAATAACTAATCTATCAAAAATACCAATAAAATCTTTTCCAGCATCCACTCCATATACTTCTTTCAATTGTGCTTTCATCATATCTACTTCAGTTAATACTACTTTTTAGAAAAAATATAAGCACTTCTTTATCATATCCTCATCGTATTTTGGTTCGAGCATTCCATTGTATTCAGGATATGCTTCTCTCGTTCTATCTCTAGACACTTTTGTATGTGTATAATAACAAAGCTCTTTATATACGTTTGTATATACATCATTCCAATTTGCATATCCACTCAACTTACCACATAATCATCTTATCCACTCAACCTTGCCCATTTTCAACCTGTCAACTCGACCTTCATTTCTTCCGGGCAACAAGACTCTCCGCATCCCTAAAAGAGAAAACCGAAAACACATCTCCAACTCTCGGAAATGCCTTGTTTTCAAGCCTTTTTCAGTATTCAGTTCTGTACTTTTGACATCAACACTACGCACTCCACATGCTCCGTCATCGGAAACATGTCCACCGGCTGCGCCTTAACTAACCCATATCCCTTTCCTTCGAGATACTTTACATCCCTCGCCAGTGTTGCCGGGTCGCAGGAAACGTAAACGATTCGCTCCGGTTCCATATCGACTACGGTCTGCAAAAGGCGTTCGTCACAGCCCTTGCGCGGCGGGTCTACCACAATAACGTCGGCACGCATGCTGCCGCCGCTTTCGCGGTATTTGGCAGGCAATACGTCTTCCGCCGCACCCACAAAAAATTCTGCGTTTGTAATGCCGTTGCGGCGGGCGTTTTCCTTTGCGTCCGCAATGGCCTGCGGAACAATTTCCACGCCGTATACCTGTTTTGCTTTTGCCGCAAGGAACAGGGATATGGTGCCGATACCGCAGTATAAGTCCCAGACGACTTCCTTTCCGGTCAGGTCCGCAAATTCAAGAGCTTTTCCGTACAGCACCCTCGTCTGTTTCGGATTTACCTGATAGAAGGAAAGGGGCGAAATTTGGTAAGCCACCCCACCGATATAGTCCGTAATATAGGTATCGCCCCACACCGGGATGATTTTCTCTCCCAGAATCACATTGGTTTTCTCCAGGTTCACATTGAGGCACACCCCTTTTAGAATAAACTCCGGCTCTCTTTTGCCCGTATTGCCATGAAACGTCTGGCACTTATTCTTTTCTGCCTCACCGCAAGAAAATTCTTCTACCGCCTTTCTCAACTGCTCTGCCAGCACTTCCGCCTTCGGCAGACTCGTTCCGTTGAGAATCAGGCATACCAACACCTCTCCGGTCGTTTCGCCGACTCTGGTTAAAATATGGCGTACCAGCCCCGTATGGGTGGCTTCCTCGTAAGGCGCTATCCGATACTGCTCCATATAATCGCAGACCGTTTTGCAGATAACCTCGTTAATCGGTGACTGTATCGCGCAGCGGTCGCAGGAAATCAATGCATGGGTATGCCCTGCATAGAAGCCGGTTACAATTCTGCCGTTTTTATCCTTTCCCACCGGAAACTGCGCTTTGTTCCGGTAAGCAAAGGGCTCGCCCATTCCTAAAATCGGAAAAAAGTCTGCCCCGCCGCTTCCTTTTGGCGCGGGAGTAAAAAACGTAACGCCTCCGATTCGCTCCAGACACTCTTTTACCTTGCGCTCCTTCCATGCCAACTGCGCCTGATAGCTCATCTGCTGTAACTGGCAGCCGCCGCAGCGTCCGGCAACCGGGCATACCGGCTCCACCCGCTCCCCGGACGGGTGTAACAGCCGTTCTATTTTTGCATAGCCGTAGGTTTTCTTTGCCTTTAATACCCTTGCCTCGATTACGTCCCCTACAACCGCACCCTTTACAAACAGGGTATATCCGTCAGCCCGTCCGATCCCCTCGCCGCCGCTTCCGAGGTCGGTAATTTCAAGTGTAACCAGTTCGTTCTTTTTCGGTGTCATACTACTATTCTTCCTAACTCTGTTTTATTCATGTAGCAGTCCGGATGTCAAAGGCTACTCTTCATATCCGTTCGGATGCGTACTGTGCCATTTCCATGCGGAGGCAATAATTTCTTCCATATCGGTATACCGCGGCTTCCAGCCGAGTACCGTTCTTGCCTTTTCGCTGGAGGCAATCAGAGTCGCCGGGTCACCCGGACGTCTGTCGGCCGGCTCTGCCTTAATCGGAAGACCGGTTGCCCGTCTTGCCGCATCAATAATTTCTTTTACGCTGTACCCCTCGCCGCTGCCGAGGTTAAACACATTACTTTCGTTCCCCTGCATCAAATACTCCACCGCCAGAACATGCGCCTGCGCCAGATCCATGACGTGAACATAATCCCGCACACAGGTGCCGTCCTTCGTAGCGTAATCCTGTCCGCAGATGTTGATGTGGTCGCGCTTTCCGAGCGGCACCTGTAAAATGAGCGGAATCAGGTGCGTTTCCGGCGAATGTGCCTCGCCGATTTCGCCGCTTTCATGCGCGCCACAGGCGTTAAAGTAGCGAAGCGCCACATACTTTAAGCCATTGGCGCGGTCCGTCCACCGCATCATCTTTTCCATGGCAAGTTTGGTTTCGCCGTAGGCGTTAATCGGAGCGGTTTTGTCCTCCTCCGTAATCGGAATCCGCTCCGGCTCGCCGTAGGTTGCCGCCGTGGAAGAAAATACGATTTTCTTTACGTCATGGGCAATCATGGATTCCAGTAAAACCTTCGTGCCGCATACGTTGTTATCGTAATATTTTAACGGATTGGACATACTCTCCGCCACAAGAGAGTTTGCCGCAAAATGAATCACCGCGTCAATCTTTTCCTGTTCAAATACCGAGTCGATAAAACCGCGGTTTCTGATATCCCCCTGATAAAACCGCGCCTTTTTATGAACCGCTTCCCTGTGCCCGGTTTCCAGATTGTCCGCAACCGCCACGTCAATTCCTCTTTCCACTAATTCATACACCATATGGGAACCGATATATCCGGCTCCGCCCAACACTAAAATTGTCATCGCAATCCCTCTCCGTTTTCTTCTTTTATTTTTCCCCGGACTTACGCCTGCGCATAAGATTCTCTTATAACGGTTCCTCTTCAAACAAATCACCGTCCGCAGTATTCTCCGCCCTGCATAAAAACCGCCCTATTTGCCCGTTTTTCTCATGTTGGTTTCAAACATCTTCTGGTAGCCGAGCCACCCGATTTCCTCCGTTCCCTCAAACAGCTCCGTAACTCCTTCCAGCTTCGCGTCCAGATTATCCGCCAGGCTGAGCGCCAGCGCCTCCGCAAGCTCCGGCTTTTTCGGCGAACCGTATTCCAGTTCTCCGTGATGGGATAAAATACAGTGCAACAGCTCGTTCTTCCGCTTTACCGTAAAGCCGCCCAGCTTATCCATACGCTTGGAAAGCCAGTCTGCACCGATATAGATATGTCCCAACAGTTGTCCTGCGTCGGTATAATCATTTTCCGGGAATGTGGAAAGTTCCGCAAGCTTGCCCACATCGTGAAACATTGCCGCCGTTAAAAGCAAATCCCGGTCAAGCACCGGATAGTTATCCGCAAGGTAGGAGCAGAGCCTTGTCACCGAAACCGTATGTTCCAAAAGGCCGCCTACAAAATTATGATGCATGGTCTTTGCCGCGGAATGCTTTAAAAACATCTCCTTAAACTTCTGGTCCTCCTTAAAATAGCTTTCCGCAAGCAGCTTAAACTGGGCGTCTTTTAGCGAAGCAATGTAGCCTAAAAGCTCCTGGTACATCACTCCGGTATCCTTTTTCGTGCATGGCATAAAATCACTGCTATCGTACTCTCCCTCGGAAAGCCTTCTTACTCTGCGGATATTTAACTGCAACGCGCCCTGAAAGCTCACAACCTGCCCTTCCACACGGATGTAATCCATTGCCTCAAAGTGCTCCACACCGGCATTTAATTCCCATACCTTTCCGTCCATACTACCGGTCTTATCCTGTAACAGCAGGGAGTAATAGCTTTTTCCTGCCTTTGTCTGCAAGGTCTGCTTCTGCTTGCAAAAATAATTCTCGGAAAACATCTCGCCGTCCCGCAGTTCTTTTAAATATCTCATACTTTGTTCCTCCGTTCTCGATTCGCTCCTACCCGTCAATCCGTATTCCGGCGTTCGCTTAGTTCCCGGCTTAGTGCATCCGTTCCTCCGGTGCCAGATAAAGCACCTGTTCTTTGTGTACTCCCTTCATTTCACGACTGACAATAACCCCTATATTTTTTCCCGGTTCCGCCGCACTCACCGCCTCATAAAACTCTTTTACTTCCGTAATCGGGTTCCCTCCTACGTTTATGATAATATCACCGTTCTTTATACCTGCGGACATTGCCGGAGAAGCCGGAAGAACCTCCGTAACATAAATTCCGTCCGGCAGATTATATTTTCCGCGCATCACCGTATCTACCGACTCTAAGCGCAGACCGCAGTAAACGCGAGGCCTATTATTCAGGGTTTTTTCAATAATCTCACGCATTCCGCTTACCATTGCCGCGGTGATTACACCGTCCTCCCCTTTGTTCAGGGTACTGCTCACAATTCCGATTACCTCGCCGGACAAATTAAAGACAAATCCGTCGCCGCCCGCATATTTCGTGATTCCCGTCGTAAAATAAAATACTTCGTCATCAATCACCGAAACCACCTGATGTACTCCGGTGGTCATTCCGAGTTCCATTGCCCCGGCATGACCGTTCGGATTTCCGAGTACCATCACCGGTATTCCCGCTGCCACCTCGTCTAAAGCAAAGGTTGCACGCACCGGCAAACTATCTTCTTCTATTCCTTCCGCTGCCGACAGTCTTACGGACAGCACCGCCAGACGGTAATTGGTATCATAAGAAAAAATCGTCCCCGGAAGACTTTCACCGTCCGCAAAGATTACTTCAAACTTTGTCGCACCTTCGATACTGTCTAAGTTTACCAAAAACAGCATGTCAAGCCCGTTATCGCCCACATAAAGCCCGGCTGCGTTCGCTCTTGTTTCGTATGCTTCCTCAAACCAGTCCACGCCTTCGGTAATCGCGGTAACCTGCACCAGTGATTTTTCCAGATTCCTTGCCAGTTCTGCCACGCCGGCGTAGATATTTAAAAACTCCTGTATGGATTCCCCCTGTCCGATGACGTCCACCGGATTTTCTTCCGAACCTCCGTCAAGCGTCACCGTAACCTCCGGCGTAATCTCCGGCGTTACCGATACCGTTTCCGACGGTGACGGCTCTGCCGACGCTGTCGGTGCTTTGGTCGGTGTCTTTGTCGGAGCCTTGGTCGGCGTCCTTGTCGGCGCAGGCTTCGGAGTCGGCGTCGAACCGCCGATTTCCACAATCTGCCGCAGACTTCCTTCCAGACCCAGTTTTTCTATCAGAATCTTGCCCGATACTACAAGCGCCGCCCCGGCAACCACGCCGAACACCAGCGCAAGAATCACGGTACGGAGAAGTGACTTGCCCCACCTTTTCCAACTACTTTTCTTTTTCGGCACAATCTTTTCCTGTATTACCTGATATTCCTTCTGCTGTACATCGTCCTTATTTTCGTCCATCGCGTAACCTCCTGCTGCATTGCCCCGATTCTTTCTCTTTTGTTAAATTTCTTCCGTTATGACAAGGGGAAGCGTAAAAATAAATTCCGTTCCGACACCTTCCGTACTGATAACATTGATATTCTCTTTATGCGCCGTTATAATTTCCTTGGCAATGGAAAGCCCCAGACCGGTTCCCTTTTTATCCTTGCCGCGGGAACTGTCGGATTTATAAAAACGATCCCATATTTTTGTCAAATCTTCCTTCGGAATACCGATACCGTCATCCTTTACCGACACCATCGCCTTTCTTCCCTTTTCCTCCACACCGATTCGTATCGCCGCGTCCGAATGGCTGAATTTAATAGCGTTATCCACAAGATTATAAATTACCTGTTCTATTTTGTCCCGGTCGGCGTACACAAAAATCTCTTTTGCGGAAAAAACAAGCTGTATTACCAGATGCTTCTTTTTGCACGTTCCTTCAAAGGTACGCACCATATTTTTTATAACCTCGTTAATGTCAAATTCCGACGTCTGCAAAAGCATTCCTTTCCGGTCAAAGGTGTTTAAGGTCAAAAGGTTCGAGGTAAGCTTGGTCAGCCGTTCTACCTCAAACAACACGACATCCAGATATTTTTCCTGCTGCTCCGGCGGAATCGTCCCGTCCTTAATTGCCTCCGCATACCCCTTAATGGAGGTAAGGGGCGAACGGAAATCGTGGGAAACGTTCGCAATAATTTCTCTCTGGTACTCATTAAAGCGGTACATCGTATCCCCCATATAGCTGATGATATCCGCAAGCTCCCGGTACTCTCCTCCGGAGCGTATCGCAAGCTTTTTTTCGAAATTCCCCATAGAGTAGGCGCGTGCCGCCGCAATCGTCTTTTTTAAAGGAATTCCCATAAAACAATATACGCCGATAAACACAACCAGCAGAACAATTATCAGCACCAGATACCACCAGTTCATATAATTGATATAGTAGTCCACTTCCCGCATAACGGAACTCATTGTCACTAAGGTACACACATACCCTTTTACACTGTACTGGTATGTAATGGGCACGACCACGACTAACATCGGTTCTTCCACAACGCCACGGAAATACACATTCCGGTGAAAGGTTTCGGAAAGAAATTCTTCAAACTCCTCGTCCAGATTCTCAAACTCAATGACCGTATCGTTCAACGGCGCAGTATCCCCGACTACTTTTCCCCACGGTGCCGTAATCCAGAACCGTGCCTCCAAAAGCTCCGCCACCGGTGCGAGATCCGTCATCAGCTTTGTGATGGTAATCCGGTTATTGTAATACTTCTCCACATAACCCTTAATAATCACGCCGGTTTCCGCATATAACGTCTGTTCCCGGTCGGCAAATACTTTCTTTTCCACCCATTTTGCACATACCGTATTGATGAACAGAAACAAACTGCTTGCAATCAGCAGGTACGAAAGTACCAGCTTTCTCACCAGACTCTTTCTCATACCTTCTTTACCTCAAATTTGTAACCGATTCCCCAGACCGTTGCAATACTCCAGTTTGCACGGTCCTTTATCTTTTCGCGCACACGCTTTACATGAACGTCTACCGTTCTCGTATCGCCGATGTATTCATAGCCCCAGATATGGTCGAGGAGCTGCTCTCTGGTAAAGACCTGGTTCGGGTGAGAAGCAAGGAAATACAAAAGCTCCAGCTCCTTCGGCGGCATCTCCACCTGTTTTCCCAGATAGGTAACCGCATAGTTTGTCTGATTAATCAGCAAATCCGCATAAATTACACACTCACCCTGCTTTTCGTTCGGGAAGGTTTCCGCTTTCTCCGGCTCCTGCGTAAAACGGCGCAGCACCGCCTTTACTCTTGCCACCAGTTCTTTGGAATCAAAGGGCTTAATCATATAATCGTCCGCCCCCAGTTCCAATCCGAGAACCTTATCGAACACCTCTCCCTTTGCGGAAAGCATAATAATCGGTACTTTGGAAACTTTACGAAGCTCGCGGCATACCTCATACCCGTCGATCCCCGGCAGCATCAAATCCAGCAAAATCAGATTCGGTGCGTATTCATTAAACTGCTTGAGCGCTTCCTCGCCGTCCGATACAATCAACGTATCAAAACACTCCTTCGTCAAATACAGGGAAATCAACTCCGCAATACTGGAATCGTCGTCTACAATCATTATTTTCTGCTTTACTGCCATATCCCCTTCTCCTTTAAAACTCTACAATGGTCACTCCGTGGTCGCCTTCGCCGAATCCTCCGATCCGGTAGCTTTTTACATAACGTAAACGCTTTAAATACTGATGCACCGCATCACGTAGCGCCCCCGTACCGCGGCCGTGGATAATCGTCACCTGCGGCAGATGCGCCAGATATGCGTCGTCCAGATACTTCTCTAACACCGGAAGCGCCTCGTCGACACGCATTCCGATTAAATTGCATTCCGGGCTGATGCTCATGCTCTTACCGAGCTTTATCTTTCCGGCTTCGGTTCTTGCCTTTTTCTCCGGCTCCTTCTCAGGCTCCGCCGGCTCAATATCCTTTAAGCTGACCTGCGTGCGCAACGCTCCCATCTGCACATACAATTCGCCTTTGGCATTCGGAAGGGTCGCAACCGTTCCAATCAGGTTAAGACTCAATACATGAACCGTGCTGCCGACCTTAATATCCTCTGCGGCAAGCTGTTTGCCCTGCTTGTTTTTCTTACGCTTTACCGCAAGCGAATTTTCCTTCTCTCCAAGCTTTTCACGAAGCGCGGCACGTTCCTGTTCCATTTCGCGCCCGGCGCCGTTTTGTTCCCACTTATGAAACTTTTTTATCGTAGCGTCCGCATAATCCTTTGCTTCCTGCAAAAGATCCTTTGCCTGTTCGTTTGCCTCCCGTAAAATACGCTCTTTTGCGGAATCCAGTCTCTCGTTTTTTTCGGCAAGCTTCCGTTTTAACTCCTCGGCTTCGGCAAGACGTTTTGCGGTTTCTTCCGCATCCCGTTCGGTCGCAATCCGCTTTTTCTCCAGGTCCGCAATCACATCCTCAAAGCTCTGGTCCTTTGCCCCGATAAAACCCTTTGCTTCTTCGATAATCTGCTCGGAAAGTCCCAGTTTCTTTGAGATGGCAAAGGCGTTACTCTTTCCCGGAATTCCGATTAACAGGCGGTACGTCGGACGAAGCGTTTCCACGGAAAATTCACAGCAGGCATTTGATACGCCTTCGGTTGAGAGCGCAAATATCTTTAATTCGCTGTAATGTGTGGTTGCCATTGTCCGGACGCCCTTCCGGTGCAGATACGTTAAAATTGCCATTGCAAGTGCCGCACCCTCCGTCGGGTCGGTTCCCGCTCCCAGCTCATCGAACAGTACCAGGGAATGCTCGTCCGCTTTTTCTAAAATGGACACGGTATTCGTCATATGGGAGGAAAAGGTACTAAGGCTCTGCTCAATGCTCTGTTCATCCCCGATGTCCGCAAACACATCCTGAAATACCGCAAGTTCCGAACCGTCAAATGCCGGAATGTGAAGCCCCGCCTGCCCCATTAACGTAAACAGCCCTACGGTTTTCAACGACACCGTCTTACCGCCCGTATTCGGTCCCGTAATGACAAGCAGGGAAAAGTCCCCGCCCAAATAAATATCAATTGGCACGACTTTATGCGGGTCAATGAGCGGGTGCCGCCCTTTTTTGATATTGATATAGCCCCGTTCGTTAAACTTCGGTTCCGTTGCCTTCATTGCCTTGGAAAGCGCCGCTCTCGCAAAAATAAAGTCTAACTCGGTCAGCGTCTGCATATTGTAGGCAAGATTTTCCGCATGCTCCGCCGCATACGCGGAAAGCTCCGCCAGTATCTTTTCGATTTCTGTTTTTTCCTTTTCGGCAAGCTCCGCCAGTTCATTGTTGAGCTTTACAATCGCCATCGGTTCCATGAAAACGGTGGCTCCTTTGGCGGACCGGTCGTGAATCATGCCGGAAAATCTGCTTTGGTACTCCTGCTTTACCGGCAGACAATATCTGCCGTTCCGCATCGTAACCAAAGCGTCCTGCAACATCAGCTTATTGTCCTGTGCGTTTACAATGGACGAAAGCTGCTCTTTTATTTTGTCATTGGTAAGACGCATCTGCCGCCGTATCTGTTTTAAGCCCGCGCTTGCATCGTCCGCGATTTCTTCCTCTGACAAAATACAGCGCTGAATCTCATTATTCAGCGCCACAAGCGGCTCCAGCAGGGAAAACCGCTCGGAGAGCGAATCCGTAATTTCTTCCTGTCCGCCGGTTCCGTACTGCTTTACCCGCAGGGTTGCGGTCAGCACCGAACTGATTTTCAGCAGCTCTCCTGCTAACAGGGAAGACCCCACTTCCAGAAGCTTTACCGTCCCTCTGATATCCGGAAGTCCGTGGAAGGAAAGTCCTCCTTTTTGAAAAATTCTCGTCAGCGCATCGGAGGTTTCCCTCTGCAAAGACAGAATTTCAGAAAGCTCCGTCTGCGGCTTCAATTCCGCGCACAGCTTTTTCCCCGGTTCGGAACCGGCAAACTGCTGCAGCCGCTCTGTTATTTTCCCGTACTCTAAGGTACGCAATGCTTTTTCGTTTACACTCGCCATACTACGAATACCTCTTACCTAAAACCAAATTTACCTTCCGGTTACTCTCCGCCGACCTCGCTCCAGCTGTGACGATGCAGTTCCCCCTGGGTCTGCATATGGGCAAAGCCGTTCTGTCGCAGGGCTTCATAAGTAACAATCGCCACGGAATTGGAAAGATTTAACGATCGGATTTTTTCTAACATCGGAATCCGGATACACCGCTCTTTATCCCGCATTAAAATCTCCTCGGGAATCCCGGCACTTTCCTTACCGAACATGATATATGCCTCCGGTTCAAACGCCGCTTCCGTATAGAGCTTCTGCCCCTTTGTGGTTGCCATGTAGGGTCTGGCGCCCGGATTTTTCAAAAGAAACTCCTCGTAATTTTTGTATACGGAAAGGTCGATTTCCTTCCAGTAATCCATTCCCGCGCGCCGCACCGCTTTCTCCGATATGTCAAACCCAAGCGGTTCAATCAGATGCAGCCTGCTTCCGGTCGCAACACAGGTACGGCCGATGTTTCCCGTATTTGCCGGAATTTCCGGCTCCAGTAGAACAATATTTAACATAACATCTCCTGCATTTCATGACATACGGCGACGTTCGCCTCTGCTTTGTGACCCGGTCGCCTAAATAACGAAAGGGTGAACTTATTCACCCTTAATCGACACATTAATTTCTATTGATTTTCCGTCTTCCAATGTCAGCGGAATACAAATATTTGCCGCATAATTTGTAGAAAATACTACATCGCCGGAGCACATGGTCGGAGGGGTAATATCAATACCGATGCCCTTGGTGGAAAATATCGTTGCGGAATTTCCGAGAATCATATTCCCCAGTTCGCAAATTGCGCTGGTAGACATCTCGTTCATCTCCGTTACCGGCATCATCATCATCTTTGATGCAATCGCACAAGCCACCTCGTTTTGGAAAGCAATCATAACCTGTCCCTTCATCTCCCCGGTAACCCCAATCATAATAATCAGAGAATCTTTCTCAAATGCCGCTTCCTTAATGGAAGGCTTTCCCACCTTTGTTTCTATTCCAAAGTCATGCAATACACTCGCCGCCGCTGCTAAAAAAGGATTTACATGTTCAACATTCAGTAGTGCCATTTGCAAATGCCTCCATTCAATTTTCTCTTTTGGCGCTCCCATACCTTTTATTGTATCACATTCTGGGGCTTACCGCAAGCACCGTTTTCAGCTTCTTACGGATTCGCTGCAACGCATTATCAATGGATTTCGGCTCCTTTCCCATAACCTCCGCAATCCGCTGGCAGGGCAGTCCTGCCGCATAATAGGAAAGCACCTGCCGTTCCATACCGCTGAGGCGCGACACTACCTCCTCCTCAAACCGGATACTGCGTTCTCTGTTAATCACCGAATTTTCCGGGTTCTTCTGCCAGTAATCAACACTCTCGTAATGCGCCGCGGAATTGCCCGGCTGCCCGGTATCCTCCGCACATTCAACCAGGTCGATGGAAACATAGTTGTTTAACGGCTGGTTCTTCTTCGTATTGGAAGACTTAATCGCCGTATACATCTGCCTGCTCACGCAAAGCTTGGCAAACGCCGAAAAAGAATCGTTCTTCTCCGGCCGGTACTCACGAATTGCCTTAAACAGTCCGATCATTCCCTCCTGGATTAAGTCCTCTTTATCCCCGCCCACCAGATACAGTGCCGTTGCCTTGCTTCTCACCATGTTTTTGTAGCGGTTGAGCATTTCCTCCATTGCCGCGTTCTCGCCTTTCTGACAGCGTAAAAGCAGTTCCTTTTCCGGTGCGGAAGCTATCTCGTTTTTCTGTTCCTTTGTTTCGCAGTCTGTCACGTTTCGCCCTCCTCACTCATCCTCACGGAGCCGCATCTGTTCCAGCATTTCCGCAGTTTCCCGCGGTAATGAATCCAAAAGAACATTCCGTCCTCCCGGCTTTGCCGTTTTCTTTTCCATCGTTTCCCGCATTTCACGTTCCGCAAGCTCAATCTCATGCCGCAGCTCCTTTGCCGTCATCCGTGCAGCGCCGCCCGCAAGAATAATCATCTGTTCCAAACCGTCGCCGGTTGCCACCCGTAACCGGTACTTTCCGCCCATCTGCCACGATACCGCTTCGATAAAACTGTCCGCAGTCAGTGCTTCCTTGGTATAAACAATATCAATCCCGCCGTAATGTACAACGCTTCCGGGACTTCCCTTTGTCTTATATCCGTCAAATACCAGTATAATATCATTCTTCCGAAACGCCTGATAATTTACAAGCATGTCCGCAAGCTTTATCCTTGCAGCCTCCAGATCCTCCTCCGAAAGGTTCCGCAGCATCGGCCATGCAAATATAATATTATACCCGTCCACCAGCAATATTTCCCGCATACTGCCTCTCCTTTCCCAAAAGTTTCCCTGCGGCCGTTCCGCTTCTTTTTCCGTAGCTTGCTGCCCTCTTTACAGGCAGCCGTTTCCTAAGCCTGTCCGAAAGCAACGACTATCGAAAGGAGCGCTGGCGCACGATTTCATAGGCAAGTACCCCCGCCGCCACGGAAGCGTTTAAGGAATCAATCTCCCCCTTCATCGGGATGCTGGTAACAAAATCGCACTTTTCTCTTACCAGACGGCTGACACCCTCACCCTCGTTTCCGATGACAAGTCCAATCGGTCCGGTCAGATTCTGCCGGTACATCACCTCGCCGTCCATTGCCGCGCAGACAAACCAAAGCCCTTCCTTTTTCAATTCCTCCATCGTCTGCACCAGATTCGTCACCTTCGCCACCGGCGTATAATTTAACGCGCCCGCGCTTGTTTTGGCAACCGTTGCCGTAAGTCCCGCCGCCCGCCGCTTCGGAATAATGACGCCGTGGGCTCCCGCAAGGTTCGCGGTACGGATAATCGCGCCTAAATTATGCGGGTCTTCAATGCCGTCCAGTAAAATCAAAAACGGCGCTTCTCCCTTTTCCTTTGCAATCGCAAGTATATCGGACACCTCGGCGTATTCATATGCCGCCGCATACGCAATTACCCCCTGATGCTTTCCGGTTGCGGACAACTGGTCTAAGCGCTCTTTTTTTACAAATGTCACAAGTGCATTCTGTTTTTTTGCCTCCCGCAGAATCGTGCCGACGGCACCCTCCTGATTTCCTTCCAGCACAAACAGCCGGTCTATTGTCTTTCCCGAGCGAAATGCCTCCAGTACCGCATTTCTTCCTTCGATTGTCAGTTCCTCGTATCGCATGCTTCCTCTTTTCCTTCCGTTAATCCTGCCTTTGCCATACCGAGCATCCGGCTTGTCTGCCCGGTCAGATACCAATACCCAAACAATGCTTCAAACCCCGTTGCCGTCCGGTAGTCCCCAATGGTCGCGTTTTTTGCGCTGGTGTAGGATTTTGCATTCCGCCCGCGCCGGAACACCGCCTGCTCCTCCTCGGTCAGAAGCTCCTTAATTCGATGATAAGCGTCCTTTTGCGCCTCCGCCTTTACTAATTTACTTGCGTGCTTATGCAGCACATTGACCGGCGCATTCCCCTGCTCTACCAATATCGTCCGGATAATAATCTCATACACCGCGTCCCCGATATAGGCAAGCGTCAGCGAGGAGTAGGTTTTCATATCCTGCTTCTTCAGGGCAAAGGTTTCACAGAGCATTCCGAAAAGGGGCTTTTCCGGACTGCCCTCCGAAAAAGACGGCAGCAGCGGCTCCCCCTCACCTCCGGACTTTATACCAGTTCCCATACAACGCCCTCTCTCGTGTCTTTAATAGCAACGCCGCGTGCCAGCAGCTCGTCGCGGATGGCATCTGCCTTTGCAAAATCCTTTGCTTTCTTTGCTTCCTTACGTTCTTCGATTTTTGCGAGAACAAACGCCGTCAGTTCCTCGTCCACGCCACTGTCCGCTCCGTTTTCGGCGCCGCTCTCCGCTGTCGTAAGCTGCAAACCGAGCACCTCGTCCATTTCCCGTATCAGGGCAAGCTTTGTTGCGCCGTTCATTTCATCCTTAAGTACGTCATACACTACCGTAAGCGCACTGGACGTATTGATATCGTTGGCAAGCGCCTCCAAAAACCTTGTGCGGTACGCCTCTTTCTTCGCAGCGTCCACCGCTCCGTCCGCGCTAAGCGCCGCCACTCTCTTGACTAACTTCTGATAAGCCGCCGCCACCTGGTCCAGCACCTCATAGGAGAACTCAAGCGGCTTGCGATAGTGGGACTGCAAGCAGAACATCCGGTAAACAAGCGGATTGTAGCCCTTTTCTTCCAACAGGGAAACCGTCAGGAAATCTCCCTTCGACTTACTCATCTTGCCGGAACGGTCATTTAAGTGATGCACATGGAACCAGTAATTGCACCACTTATGTCCCAGATATGCTTCGCTTTGTGCAATTTCGTTCGTATGGTGCGGGAAAATATTGTCCACACCGCCGCAGTGGATATCCATCCTCTCGCCGAGATGCTTAATCGAGATACCGGAGCATTCGATATGCCACCCCGGATAGCCGACGCCCCACGGGCTTTCCCACTTTAACTCCTGCGCGTCAAATTTCGATTTCGTAAACCAAAGTACAAAGTCGCTCTTATTTTTCTTATTTTCATCCTGCTCCACATCATCCCGCACACCCACTAAAAGCTCCTTTTCGCTCTGGCTGGAAAACACATAGTAATCCTCTAACTTTGAGGTATCAAAGTACACATTGCCGCCTGCCACATAAGCGTAGCCCTTTTCCAACAGCACTTCCACAATATGAATAAAATCGGAAATACAGTTGGTTGCCGGTTCTACGACATCCGGTGTTTTAATATTTAACTTTTTGCAGTCGGAAAAAAATGCGTCCGTGTAGAACTTTGCAATTTCCATTACGCTCTTATTCTCGCGCTTTGCGCCCTTTAGCATTTTATCCTCGCCGGTATCCGCGTCACTGGAAAGATGCCCTACATCCGTAATATTCATTACGCGCTTTACATCATATCCCGCAAACCGCAGGGACTTTTCCAGAACGTCCTCCATAATATAGCTGCGCAGATTCCCGATATGGGCAAAATGATATACGGTCGGACCGCAGGTATACATCTTTACTTTTCCGTCCTCATTCGGCACAAACGGCTCTACCTTTCTTGTCAATGTGTTGAATAGCTGAAACCTGTTTTCCATGTCGTGCTCCTTTTCTTTTTGTTTCTTTTTGTTTCTTTTTGTTTCTTTTTGTTGCTTTTCGTTTGTTCTTGTTTTTTCTTCTCTTCTATTTTTTCTCAAGCGCAGCGGCAAGTTCTTCCAGTCGTTCTTTTAACTTTGCGTTTTCCTGCTGCAAACGGTCGATTTCCGACATAACCGGGTTCGGCAGATGCACCTGATCCAGATCCTCCCTCGGCACACGCACATTGTCCCGCTTTACGATAATGCCCGGTACGCCGACTACCGTGGAATTCGGGGGAACCTCTTTTAGTACCACCGAGCCCGCTCCGATTTTGGAATTTTCCCCTACGGTAAAGGATCCAAGCACTTTTGCGCCGGCGCTGATCATAACATTGTCCCCAATGGTAGGATGGCGCTTTCCCTGTTCCTTTCCGGTGCCGCCTAAGGTCACACCCTGATACAGCGTTACATTATCGCCGATAACCGCCGTTTCGCCGATGACTACGCCGTGACCGTGGTCGATAAATAAGCCCTTGCCGATTTGCGCCCCCGGATGAATCTCGATACCGGTCTTTCGCGCGGTCCGCTGGGAATACCAGCGCGCCAGAAAATAGTGCTTTTTCAGGTATAATTTGTGTGCCAGACGATGTCTTAAAATCGCCCGGAAGCTCGGGTATAAAAACACCTCCCATGAGGTTTTAATTGCCGCGTCCCGTTCTTTTATCACTTGCATTTCTTCTTTTACATACTGAATAAAGCCCATAGAAGCCTCCTTTTACAAAGCATTTTGGTACGCCGGGAGTAACCGGTATTTCCTATAAAACATAGAAAACACCTCTTCTTACGAAGAGGTGCAGGATACACGGTTCCACTCAACTTTTACAGGCAGCCGCGCCATCCGCGCGATACTTTCTGTTCTTTTTGCATGGTAACGGCTGCCGCCGTACAAGGCTACCCGCTCTGCGCGCTCACCCGTCCGCTCCGAAATGCACTTCACCGGAACCGCCTGCCGGAACTGCTTTCAGCCGATGACAGTTCCTCTCTGACGCCGCTTATTCCGGCTACTCTTTTCTTCACTGCGTTTTTATTTACTCCCTTTATTATATGCAGGAAAGAAGACTTTTGTCAAGAGATTTTCAAGGCGCTGCAGGACAATCGTTTGTAAAGTTCCGAGGGGCAAAAGCGGATTCCGATTACGGAACTTTGCACAGGGGAAAGAGTCCTTTCTCCTGTTTCGGATATAAGACTTTCTAATTGCTCCGGTAAAATTGTGAAATAATCACGCAACCGACCTCTACGCGCCATCCGTGGCGCGTACCGGTCTTGTCCGGACGTCCTGTCCGGACCTTGCTGGTACCAAACGGAGCAATAAGAAAGTCTAATATCCTGCACAACGTTCAGGGACTCTTTCTCCCATGCAACGTTCCTTTGGTCGCAGAACATGTTTTGCTCCTCGGAACTTTACAAGCGATTGCCCTGAAGGCGCTGCTCTTTGACCTATGCAATCTCGTCCATCTGTGCGGTATACAGGTGGTAATAATATCCTTTTTTCGCCATCAGTTCCTCATGGCTGCCGCATTCCATAATACCGCCCTGGTCCACATACATAATCTTATCGCAGTTCTTAATCGTAGAAAGCCGATGTGCAATAATGAAAGAGGTTCTGCCCTGAAGCATCGCATTTAATCCCTGCTGTAATGCCTTTTCCGTCTGCACATCAATACTGGAAGTTGCTTCATCAAGCACCAGAATCGCAGGATTGGAAAGTAATGTTCTGGCAAAGGAAATCAGCTGCTTCTGTCCCTGGGACAGCAGGGAACCTCTTTCCTTTACTTCCGTCTGATAACCGTCCTGGAATCTGGAAATAAAATCGTCCGCGCATACGGTCTTACTTGCCTTTATAATTTCTTCCGTAGTTGCATCCAATTTACCGTAACGGATATTATCCTCGATGGTTCCGGAAAAGATAAAACTATCCTGTAACATAATCCCCATCTGCGAACGAAGGGAATGTAATTTTACCTTCGCAATGTCCTGCCCGTCAATCAGAACACGACCCTTTTCTACATTATAGAATCTGGAAATCAGGTTCACAATCGTACTCTTTCCCGCACCGGTCGGTCCTACAAGAGCAACACTTTCTCCTGCTTTGACCGTAAAGGAAACGTCCTTTAATACATCCTTGCCTTCTTCGTAAGCAAATGTAACATTTTCGAACGTAACATCACCCTTGATCTTTGGCATTTCCGTTGCATCTTCTGCATCTTTTACGGTAACCGGCTCATCCAGTGTTTCAAAAATACGCTCCAGATACGCAATGTTATTGATGAAGTTGTTAAAAATAT
>CAZSQM010000003.1:0-70812 GCA_964609025.1 uncultured Lachnospiraceae bacterium
GGTGATGAGTGAGGACTATATCCGTAACCATTTTGAGGACATCAGAAGATATGCGAGTGTGGTGGAAAACAGGGGAGATGATGAATACTGTACGATGGAAGCAACGCTGAAAGATAATGCCTGTGTGTTGGAGGAATGTCGGAAGTACGGTGTAAATTATATTCTGATTGAGGAAGAATATGCAGTAGATTTTAAAATATAAGTCTGCCTGTTTCGTGAATGCAACAGGGCATAGAGAGGTAAAATTGACGAATATGCCCCCGGACGAAGTAAGTATAGAGTTTTAAGATAGGAGCTGATAGAGGTTATGAAAAAAATAAAAATGTTATTCGTTGTTACACTTTGCTTTTGCCTGACCGGATGCGGGAATGGGTTTGCCAAAAGAGAGTATGATTCTGACAAAAAAATTGCAAAAACGGAAGATCGTTATGCAAAAGAAGGTTCTGTATTCAATCCGATTGAGGGAGGATATTCGCTTACGGTTTCTAAGTTTAACGGACGCCAGACGCTTTGGTCGGAACGGTTAGAAGGAGAACAGGAGATTGACATTGACTTTTCTTTCAGCATTTCGGAAGGAAAAGCCAAAATAGTACATATCGACGCGGACGGAAACGTTACAACAGTGCTTGAGTGTACGCCGGATACTTCAACAGAGGGGTATGTGACAAAAGAGGTTTCGTTAAAAAAGGGGAAGAACAGATTAAAAATTGTCGGGTACGATTGCGTGGATGTAGAGCTGGAGATGCTTTTTGAAGTGTCAGAATGATAAGAATGTGCGGATGAGGGGATTAGAATGGAACAGAAGATATTTTCCAAGTGCGGTATGCGCTGTGATTTATGCCTGACCCGAATACGTTATCTGTGACGGCTGTTGCAGTGAGAGTAAGGATGCAGTATTATTCAGTCCGGGCTGTGAAGCCAGAAAATGCGTGATAGAAAAAGGCTACCTTCATTGCGGATATTGTGAAAAGTATCCCTGCAGTATCTTTCCGGCAGAACCGGCAGAGGAAGAGGTAATTCAAAAGATAGAAGTGGAAAAGCAGTGGACATGGGAAGAGGAAAAGCTGATGGAAGCCTATTCTTGTAAGAAGAATATGGATGAGTTTCGAAAAAATCGGTAAATAAGAATTGAGCGAGCTTTTTGGCGAGCGATGACAATTGAACGTAAGTTCAATTGTATGGGAGGTTGCATAGAAGTAAAAAAATTAGAATTTGTCCAAGAAAGGTTATATGGTACAACAAAATGAAGATAATTTCAATTGCTGCCGTAACAGCAGGCGGAAAAACAACTATTGTAAATGAATTGAAAAAACAAATTCCGAATACAAAATCTCTCCATTTTGATGAATATTCTTTTGAAGGTGAAGTTGATGATTTCTATACTTGGACGAAGCAAGGAGCGGACTATAATGTATGGAATTTGAATCCGTTGATAAAAGATATTCTTGAAATAAAGAAAAACTCAGATTGTGAATACTTGCTGTTAGATTATCCTTTCGCATACTGCCATAAAGCATTAAGCCAATATATTGATTGTGCAATTTTCATAGATACTCCATTAGATATTGTAATGGCAAGAAGAATTTTGCGTGATATGGGTAATGCAACAGGTGATGAAATAAGACAAAATATGGAGATATACCTCAAGTATGCCAGAATTGCTTATACTCAAATGATAAAAGATGTTTTGCCATCATCGGATTACATAATAGATGGAACAAAAGAACTATCAGAAAAGACTGACGAAATAAAAAAGATAATGTTATCCCTTTAAATCCCAATTTATAGAACTGAACAAATCAGAATGTTGTAGCGGTAAGCAGTATGGAGGAACGAATCCTTAATTATTTGGATATGTCGGAAGAACAGCGAGAAAATGATTTATTTGAGTTTTAGTACGAAAACTACCTATTTTTCTTTGAAGAGGAGATGTGAATGATGCTGAATCAAATGATAAAAAGTGTACTTGAACAAGACAGAGCTTCTGTTGTGCTGTGTGATCTTAATCATGTGATTGTATATATGAATCCGGCAGCAATCAGAAGATACGAAAAGCGTGGAGGAGCCGCTCTTTTAGGAAAGAGTTTATTAAATTGTCACAATGAAAAATCGAATCAGATGATTGAAAAGGTTGTAGCATGGTTTGATGAAAATCAAAATAATAATATGATTTATACGTATCGTAACGAAAAGGAAAATAAAGACGTATATATGGTGGCATTAAGAGATGAGGATAAAAAACTGATTGGATATTATGAAAAACATGAATATCGAGATGCAGAAACCGCAGCTGTTTATGATTTTTCAAACTCCCTTGTATAGAGGCCAGGGTAGTGGAAAATAAATGCTTCATTCTTTGTATGAGCGTAATGCATGTTGCAAGGGCGGTGCACGTGAAAAAGCATCAAAACAATTTGCTGCAAAATTTTGAATTGAGCGAGCTCTTTTGCGAGCGCTGACAATTGAACGTAAGTTCAATTGTATGGGAGACTGCATAGAAGTAAAAAAATAAGAAGTTATCGATTTGGTAAAATTATATTTTATGGAGGATTAATTGGATGAAATATTATAGAGTACATTCAGAGGATATTGCATATTTGACCCAACAACCAAGAGGTATATTTACCGCAATTTATAAGTTGGTAGAGGCAAAAATTCTATCTGAGGATGAAGAAAAAGAGTATTGGAAAAATAGAGAATACTTTGAAAAGGAATTACCAGTACCCCCTTTTTATGAAAACGGGAATACAGAAAATGCAATAACTTGGTTCAAGGATACAGAAGATGGAAATAGAATATATCAGGAGATGGATTTCTATAGAAGAATGGCATCAAAATATGGTCTTAAGTTGTTGATGACTGAATGTGAAGAAGTACCTGGAGATATTATTTATGAGGATGATTATCAAATCGCAGTAATAAATCAAAAAGGAGATTTGAAAACAAGAGTAACATTAGTCTGTTAATAAAATTCCAATTGATAGAACTGGACAAATCAGAATGTTGTAGAGGTAAGCGGTATGGAGGTGGAAAATGAATATACAAGAGAGTATTAGTGCCACAAGGGAAGAATTCGAGAAAAGTTTTTCTTTGGGGGAGTTTTATAACAGGCAAACGCAGGATGCAGAACACTTGCGGCGGATCATTGATTTTTTACATATAAAAGATGATATGAGAATTCTTGATTTGGGTGTCGGAAGCGGATATCTGTCTTTTCCGATAGCAAAAGAAAATGCTGCCTGCGAAGTAACGGGATTGGATATTGTTGCAAAGGCATTGGAAACAAATCGTGAAAGAGCTAAGAAAGAAAAAATAAGCAATCTGTTATTTGTATGCTATGACGGAATTGATTTTCCGTTTGAAGCAGACAGTTTTGATATGGTTATAACAAGATATGCATTACATCATTTTCCGGATATTGAACACAGTATTTGTGAAGTGGCAAGAGTTCTTAAAGAAAACGGATTTTTCTTTCTATCTGATCCATGTCCCAATGAATGCGATTATAGCAGATTTGTTGATGATTATATGCAGCTGAAAAAGGACGGGCATATAAAGTTTTACACAAAGCAGGAATGGCAGGATATGTGTAGTAAGCACGGGATGAGAACAGTTGACTCCTTTGATAGTATAATACGTTTTCCGAAGAAAAAAGAAACAGCATACGGATTTGAAGAGGTATTAAAAAGACATACTAAGTCAATTATAGAGAGTTATGACTTCGTGGAAACCGATACCGAACTATATATCACAGAACAAGTAAATAATATTTTATTTGTGAAGAAATGAATTTGGGGGCAAATATGTCGAACGAAAAAGTAAAAGAGTATTTTAAATCCGTTGGAATAGAAAACCGAATCAAAGAATTCAACGAATCCAGCGCAACCGTGGAGCTTGCCGCTCATGCGCTCGGCTGCACTCCGGATAGAATAGCAAAAACACTATCATTTAAAGTGAAGGACGACTGTATTCTTATTGTAACCGCAGGGGATGTTAAAATCGACAATTCGAAATACAAAGCACAATTCGGAGTGAAAGCAGTTATGCTCAAATTCGATGAGGTAGCAGAGCTTATAGGACATACTGTCGGCGGTGTTTGTCCGTTTGCGGTAAATGAAGGGGTAAAGATTTATCTCGATGAATCGCTTAAGCGGTTTGAAACGGTATTTCCGGGGTGCGGTAGTTCAAACAGTGCAATCGAACTTACGATAGACGAGCTTGAAAAATATTCGGGATTTATTGCCTGGATAGACGTTTGCAGGCTAAAGAACGCATAGAATATGCGCTTTTACCTATTGTTTTGAATGAAAGATAAGAGTCAAATACCGGTTTGTAGGAGGAAAAATGAGTGAGCAAGCTGAAAAAGAAGGAAGAAAAAAGAACAGACCGACAGGAAAAAAAGGAGAAGATGGGATGCTCCGTTTATGACGTATTGCAGGATATCGGACGGACAATGTTACTTTCTCCGAAGCCGTGGAAGCCGGGGGAGAGGAGATGACGGTAGTATGGACAGAAGCGGAAAAGAGAGTTTTATTCGAGTGGCGACAATAGCTGATGCGCCAATGCTATTGGAAATCTATGCGCCTTATGTGAAGAATACGGCGATTACCTTTGAATATGATGTGCCGTCGGAAGAAGAATTTAAGAGAAGAATAGAACATATTTTAAGGAAATACCCGTATTTGGTTGCGGAAAGCAACGGTGAAATCGTCGGCTATGCCTATGCGGGTCCGTTTCATGAAAGACCTGCCTATGAGTGGGCGGTAGAAACCAGTATTTATGTAAGGCAGGATAAGAAGCACCTTGGGATTGGGAAGCAATTATACGGAGAATTGGAGAAATTTTTAAAACTTCAAAACATTCTTAATTTGAACGCCTGCATTGCTTATCCGGAAATAGAAGATGAATATTTAACAAAGAACAGCGTGCAGTTTCATCGGCACCTGGGGTATGAAACAGTAGGAGAATTTCATAAATGCGGGTTTAAGTTTAATCGCTGGTATAACGTGGTTTGGATGGAAAAGCAGATAGGAGAACACTCGGAACAACCGCTCCCGGTAAAATCATTTGCGGAAATAATTTGTCCAAGTATAAGGAGAGTATGGGGCGTTGATTAAAAAGGATGTGGAAGCATTACGAAAAATTATGTGACAGGATGAAAGGATAGAGGCAGTCGGAATGAAATGGAAAGAACGAGCGAAGAAACTTAAAACAGAGATTCCTACCATATTTTTAGCTTTAAAGGATAAGGATACTCCGATCATCGCAAAATTTTTTGCGGGAATAACCGTGGCCTACGCACTTTCTCCGATTGATTTAGTGCCGGATTTTATTCCGGTTCTGGGATATTTGGATGATGTCATATTACTGCCTGCGCTTGTCGCAGTAACAATTAAATTTATACCAAAAGATATTTTAGAAAAAAACCGTAAATTATCTGAGGGAATGTGGAAAAGCGGAAAGCCGAAGAAATGGTACTATGCTGTTCCGATTGTATTCATTTGGATTGTTATCATTGGGTTAGTCATAAGAAAAACACATCAGATGACGTAGGAGTTAGGCGAGTAAGGAGGAAAGAGTATGGATTTACAGCGGTTTACCGAGGAGCAGCGGACGGCGATTACCCATAGGGAAGGTCCTATGCTGGTGCTTGCGGGGCCGGGGAGCGGGAAAACCACGGTGATTACGGAACGGGTGCGGTTTTTGATTGAGGAATGCGGCGTGTACCCGGGGAATATTCTGGTGATTACTTTTACCAATGCGGCGGCGGAAGAGATGAAGGAACGGTATGAAGCACTGTGTCCGGCGGCAGGAGGACGGGTAAATTTCGGCACGTTCCATGCGGTGTTCTTTAAAATCTTAAAGTTTGCGTATCATTACGATGCGGCAAATATTTTAAAGGAGGAGGAACGGTACCGCATTCTACGGGAGATTGCCTGCGCCAGAATGCAGCAGGAGATTACGGACGAGAAAGAGTTTGTGGAAGCGGTGGGCGCTGAGATTTCCAAAGTGAAAAACGAGCGTTTTTCTCTGGAAAGTTATTATTCCGCAAATTGTCCCGACGAAGTGTTTCGGGAAATTTATACGGAGTATGACCGCCGGCTTCGCAGAGAAAATAAGGTGGATTTTGACGATATGCAGCTGCTTTGTTATGAACTGCTGGCGAAGCGGCCGGATGTTTTGCGGCAGTGGCAGGAAAAGTACACCTATGTTTTGATTGACGAGTTTCAGGATATTAACCGGGTGCAGTACGACACGATACGGATGCTTGCGGCACCCGAGGATAATCTGTTTATTGTGGGGGACGATGACCAGTCGATTTACCGTTTCCGCGGTGCAAGACCGGAGCTGATGCTTCATTTTACCGAGGATTACAGGACGGCAAAGCAGGTGACCCTGCTTTGTAATTTTCGCTCGACGGCGCCGATTGTGCAGGCGGCGCTGCGTGTAATCGGAAATAACAGGAAGCGGTTTGACAAGGCGCTGTACGCGAAGGAGGAACGGGGCGAGAAGGTGGAGTTTCGGCAGTATCCGGAACGGAAACGGGAGTGCGCGGAGCTTGCGGAGGAAATTGCGGTGCTGCATAAAACAGGCCTGCCGTGGCGGGAGATTGCGGTGCTGTACCGGACCAATCTGCAGACCAGGGCGATTATGGGAAAATTGATGGAATATAATATTCCGTTTAAAACGAGGGATTCCGTTCCGAATTTGTATGAACACTGGATTTGCAGGGATATTCTTGCCTACATAAAAATGGCGCAGGGAAACAGGGAGCGCAGCACGTTTTTACAGATGATGAACCGGCCGAAACGGTATCTTTCAAGGGAAGCACTGGATACGCCGGAGGTGGATTTTGAACGGTTAAAGGCGTACTACGGGGACAAGGACTATGTGGTAGACCGGCTGGAAAAGCTGGAATATGACCTTGCCATGATAAAAGGGCTGAATCCGTTTGCCGCAGTCAATTATATCCGGCGGGCGGTGGGCTACGACGGCTTTTTAACCGAATACGCACAGTACCGCAGAATGCAGTCGGAGGATTTGTTTGAACTTTTGGCGGAGCTTCAGGAGGACGCGGCGGAGTACCCGGATTTTGAGGCGTGGTTTGCTCATATGAAGGAGTATTCCGAACAGCTGCAGCAGCAAAAACTGCGGGAGAAGAAGAAAATAACGGAGGCGGTGACGCTTTCCACCTACCATTCCGCCAAGGGATTAGAGTATCATACGGTGTTTCTGCCGGAGTTAAACGAGGGGCTTACCCCGCACCGGCAGGCGGTACAGCCGGAGGATATGGAGGAGGAACGCCGGATGTTTTATGTGGCAATGACGAGGGCAAAACGGAGGCTGGTACTTTCCTGCATGAAGGAACTGCGGTCGAAGGAGCTTGTGCCGAGCCGGTTTGTAGGGGAGGTATTTCTTGATCGGGAACAGTTAAAGGCGGGGATGCGGGTGCGGCATACGGTTTACGGCGATGGCACGATTGTAGAAGCAGGCGAGGGAAGGCTTCGCATCCGCTTTGACCGGTTTCCGGAGGAAAAGGTGCTGAATGAGGCGTATTGTATACAGAGCGGACTGCTGCGGGCAGTTTCAGAGTAGACCCAAAAACATCCCGTAAAACAAAAAAATGGGGCGATACGCATGAACCGCGCGGCCCCATTTTTTGCTTTTTATGTTACGTTTAGTCCTCAAACATTTCATCAAATTCGGCATTATCCAAAAGTTCGTCAAAGGCGTCGGAAACGGCCTCAAATTCATCGTCGTCTTCAATGTTGATGAGGTCGATATCGTCCTCGCCCTTTTCTTCAAAGCGGTAGAGGAAAATCTCCGCGTCCGGGTCGTCGCCCTGCGGAAGCAGTGCAATGTAGTTTTTGCCGTCTACCGGAAAGATGGCGATTACGTCGCAGACAAGCTCGCTGCCGTCTTCTAAGGTGAGGGTAATCTGATCGTTGTTATCTTCGTAGAGCATGGAATTTTCGTTCATGGCGTACTCCTTTCTTTTACGGAACATAGAAAGAACGTTCCGTCGTCATAAATAGTATAGCAGACAACGGAAAAAAAGAAAAGGGGAAAACGCAACAGTTCATATTGTAATTGCGGTAAAGTATGCTATACTTGGAATATCATATCGGAAGAGGAAGAATATATGGATAAATTTCAAAACAGACTGCAAAAGGCCCAGAAAAGTATGATTCGCTATATTCATGTCGTACTGCTGATGAGTATTTCCGCCGGCGTACTGGTGAATTACCTGTTTCATAGCATGGTCTGCGCTGTTTTTGCGGGGATGGGGATTTTCTTTTTGATTCTGCTGCTTGTCAACTATTACAGTAACCGGCGTTATCAAAGGGAAGGAGTACATACCAGGGCGACGGTTACGGCGTGTGAACGTATAAAAGCAGAAAAGGGGGAAGAAGAGGAGGGAGAGGATTACTACAAAATTACCTATGAGGTAATATACGAGGGTTATCCGGTTCTGGTGGAGCTGCCTTCCGGCGAAAGAGCCAGGGTCGGGAAAAGCGTCGGAGTTTATTACATTGCGGGGGAAAATGTGCTTCGGACCGACGAGGAGATGGGAGAGTTCCGTTCGAATAAAGGGTTAAAGATTCTGATTGCCGTCAGCTTCGGAATTGCCCTGATTGCCGGAATTACCGCAAATTTTAAGGCTGAGCTGTTTACGGAGGATTTTTGGACGTGCGTGTGTGCCTGGCTTGTGGCGCTCGTGTTTACCTTGTTCGGCTTCGGAACGGTTTCTTCGGGGCTCCGCCACAAAAGAGAATTGTCGGAAGCGCGCCGTGTGCCTGCCAGGCTGACCAGATTTGATGTCAGCACCGGAAAAAACAGCGACGGTGACTCCTATAAAACCTATTTTCCGGTCTGGGAATACGAAGACGGAGGAGAATATAAGGAGCATAAAAGCAGCGTCAGCAGGAGAAAAAAGCAGGAGGTGGGCACCGTCGGCGAACTTTTTCTTACGGCAAAGGGGCAGGTGTATGAAAAGAGCGAGGAAAAGTCCTCTTTTCGTATCGGTCTTGTTTTTGCGGTGCTGGGGGTTGGGATGATTGGCGTGGCAATTTTAACAACGGTACAGTGGGTCGGATTGATTTTATAAAGAAATGCCTTTTGTACGGCTTTGGCGGCACGGTATCGTTACGGAGGAGGAACCGCCCCTTTCTGACACAAAAATGCCAAAAAAAACTGCTATATTTTGTACAAAGATATTAATTTTTGGCAAAGCGGAACCGATATATAGATAAGGAGAGTGCAACCAAGGAGGAGTGTTTATGAAGAAAAGAAGTAAATTTTCTAACATAAGTCTGTTACTGACGGCATTTTGCGCCCTTTTTCTGCTCGGAACGGGAAGTGTGGGTAAGGCGGAGGCGGCAACGCAGGGCTATCAGTTTGATTATAATGCGACGGATGTGCAGTCCGGTTCCGAAATCGAAATGAGGACGTTAAACGCTTTCCTCGGAGTGGAGCCGAAGGACTCTACGGAGGGTCTTTCTTCCACGGCGACCGTTACGTTTTACAGTTCGGAAGAAAGTGTTGTAAAGTGTGAGGATACCGGGATTCAGGGTATGACGAAGCTTGTCCGTAAAGGGCCGGGCTATTCCACGATTACCGCAGTCATTTCCGACGGCGGGTATAACTTCTCCATCAGTTGTCTGGTAAAGGTAGACTTACAGATTACCGGTACGAATTTTACAACGATTGACTATGCGGGACACCGTATTCTGAAGTTAGACAGAATCGGCGATTCCAAGCGCGTTGTTTTAAAATATGTAGATGACACCGAGTTTCAGAATACGCTGGTAGACTGGACTTCCTCCAATGAACAGGTTGCAACGGTAGATCAATACGGTAACGTAACGGCGGTCGGCGCCGGACGCGCAGAAATCACGGTAACGACGCAGACCGTTTCCGGACAGTCGAAAGCTTTAGTCCGGTCGGCGTCGGTGATTGTGGCTCCGATCGGTTCCTTTACCGAAGCGGCGGATTATGTCGGGTATACCGACAGGATTTCTATGGAAACGCAGAAGGACAACTTTATGATTTATGTCAATAGCCAGTCTGCGTCCAATTTAGTCTGGAAGGTTTCCCAGCTGGTTACGGTAGGCGGAAGGGCAGTGGAAAAGGAGCTTTCCTCCAACAGCGACGTTTTACACTATGCGATTAATGAATACAGCGGAAGTGTGAGCTTTACGGGAGTCAAGGCGGGCACTTATGTTATTCGTGCCTATACGGACAGAGAGTATATAGGAAACAATGCGATTCCGAGCTTTGAAGCTTCGGTGGTGGTACTGTTTGCAATGTCGGACAGAAAGCTTTTGATGAATGTAGGGGACACCTATGATATCATCGGCAATTCCAATATTCCGTCGGCGGACCAGTTTGCCTATGCCTCCTCGAATTCCAATGTGGCGGCGGTAGACCCGACTACCGGCATTATTACGGCAAAGAACAGTTCTACCGACCCGGTAACGATTACAATGACTTATCGTGATACGGGTATTTTTGAGAACGGCGGCTCCGGCGAATATGCGGGCGGTGTGCCGGATATAACGATTGAGGTAACGGTAATCGACGGGATTCAGCTAAACTATACGGAGGTTACCATTAATACAAAGGGAACCGTGCTGCTGGAGCCGATTTTAACGAATCGTCTGGAGCCGGTAATATGGACTTCTTCCGAGGAAAGAATCGCAAAGGTAGAAAACGGTCTGGTAACCGGTGTAAAAGAAGGCACGGCAGTCATTACCGCAAAGCAGACGATTAACGGTATTGTGAAAAAGGCGGAGTGTACGGTTTATGTACAGACTTCCGTTGCGGAGGTGACTCTGGACCCGAAGGATCTGACAATCGGAATCGGAAAGTATGAGGTAATTCAGGCGTCCATAAAGCCAAGTACTTTAAACGGAGTAGCTTTAAAGTGGGTTTCTTCCAATGAAGATGTGCTGGAGATTACGGAGGCAGGGAAGCTTTCGGTTACGGTAAAGGGCGTTTCCGGCGGAACTGCGGTTATTACGGCAATCAATCAGGACAATGTCGTTGTCGGCTTTTGTAATGTAACGGTGGTACAGCCGGTGGCAGGTCTGACGCTGTCGGAAACCGAGGTTACGGCAAGAATCGGAAATACGGTACAGCTTCGTGCAACGGTTGCGCCGGATAATGCGACCAATCAGGCTGTTACCTGGAAGTCCTCCAACACCAGTGTTGCAACGGTGTCCGCAAACGGTCTGGTAACGATGAAGGCGGCAGGAACCGCCTCCATTATCTGTACCTCCGCGGATAATCCATCCGTACAGGCATTTTGCAATGTGACCGTATTAAAAGCGGTGAGCGGCGTTTCTCTGGATATCGATTCCAAAGAGATGTATGTGGGAGAAAATTACCGCCTGACCTATCTGCTTACGCCGAATGATGCAAGTACGACCACGGTTGTGTGGACTTCCACCAACACGTCGGTAGTTACGGTAGACGGTACGGGCATGCTGACGGCAAAGGGAGTCGGACAGGCAGAGATTATCATAAAGACCGTAGACGGTTCTTATATGGACCTTTGTACCATTGTGGTAAAGCAAAAGCCTACCAATGTAAAGCTTTCCGTTACGAATTTGACGATGAATGCGGGCGAGTATTTCTATCTGGATGCGGTACTGACTCCGGCAAACAGTACGAAAGAAGGTCTGGTATGGGAGAGCGTGGATACGAATATTGCAACGGTGTCCTCTACCGGACGCGTTACGGCGAAGGCAGCCGGGGAAACCGTGATTATGGTAAAGACGGAAAACGGTGCAACCGCTTATTGTAAGCTGACGGTATTACAGGCGGTAACCGGTTTGGAAGTTACTCCGAAAAAAGTGGTAATCGATGTCGGAGAACGGGTTACGCTGTCTACAAAATTTACCCCGGATACGGCAAGCAATACCAATGTGGTATGGTCCAGCTCGGATGAAAAGATTGCAACGGTCAATAAAGACGGCGAAGTTACCGGCAAGCAGGGCGGTATGGCAGTGATTCAGTGTAAGACGGACGACGGCGGCTATAATGCGTTTTGTATTGTAACGGTGATTGAAGAAGTGACGGAGTTAAAGATTAAGCCGGAGCAGTATAAATTAGGCTTAGGGAAAACGTTTCAGCTTACCGTGGAAATTGCAAATTCCACGGCGTCCAACAAGGAGGTCGAGTGGTATTCCAGTGACGAGGATGTTGTAACGGTAGATAAAAACGGTAAAATTCGCGGCATTTCTCTCGGGTATGCAACGATTACCGCAATGGCGTTGGACGGAAGCGACGCGGAGGCAACCTGTGAAATCCGTGTAGTAACGGAGGTAACGGGTATGACGATGAATACGACAACCGTTACCCTGATACAGGGAACCACATATCAGTTAGAGGCAGAAATCCGGCCGGAAAATGTTACCTACAATACGCCGTCCTGGGAAACGGATAACGAAGATGTGGCTATTGTAGATGACGACGGTATCGTTACCGCAATTTCACCGGGAACGGCGTGGATTACCGCAAAAGCAAGGGACAGCAGCGGAAAATACTGTAAATGTTTTGTTACGGTCATTGCTCCGATTCCTGCAACCGGTGTAACCACGATGGTAGACGAGGTGGTAATGGCGCCGGGAGAAAAGAAAACCATCGTTGCCAAGGCAACGCCGACCAATACAACGGATTCCATGACGTGGACCTCCACGGATGAATCGATTGCAAGAGTAAATGCGGTGACCGGTGAAATTACGGCGGTTGCCCCGGGAAACGCAAGCGTGATTGTTATGATGGATTCCGGCAAAAAGGCAGTAATTAATGTCATAGTTGTGGGACTGAACCGGACTTCTGTTGTGATGGATTATTATTCGAGCGGTGAGCAGCTGTATGTAGAGGGGTCTACATCAACGGTGCGGTGGTATTCGTCGAACCGGCGGGTTGTTGAGGTGTCCGCAAACGGACTGCTGACCTCCCGCGGAACAGGAACGGCAACCGTGGAAGCACGGGTGAACGGAAGGACACTGACCTGTATTGTCCGGGTAGTGTCGCCGTAACGAAATAGAAGATAGTCTGAATGTAAGCCGGAGGCATGTGACTCCGGCTTGCTGTTCTGAAATCGAAAGTCGCGGAGAAGCTCCGCACTGATAAAATAAAGGGGAAGTGAAAGGAGTTTTTATGTTACAGAGCTTGCGGGTGAGTAATTTTGCACTCATTGAAGAACTGGAGATTGCATTTGAAGGCGGTTTGAATATTTTAACGGGAGAAACCGGTGCGGGAAAGTCCATTTTACTCGGTTCGATTCAGACCGCTCTCGGAGCGAAGGCTTCCAAAGAACTGATACGAAACGGAGCGGAGTCCGCTTATGTGGAAATCGTATTTGATCACTGCAAAAAAGAGGTGGAGGAAGAATTGGCGAGGCAGGAGTTGTCTGCGGAGGACGGCAGTATTACAATTTCCCGGAAGCTGACGTCGGCCGGAAAAAGCGTCAGCCGTATTAACGGAGAAATCGTGAATGCCGCAACCGTGAAGGCAGTTGCGTCCCTGCTGTTAGAAATTCACGGGCAGCAGGAACACCATTCTCTTTTAAACAGAGAGAAGCATCTGGAACTGTTAGACCGTTATGCGGGAGAAGCGCTTGCAGCACAGAAGGAGAAAACGGCGGCGCTTTTTTCGGAGTATCGCAGAGTAAAGGCGGAGCTTGCACAGGCAAGAGAGGACGGCGCAAATAAGAACCGTGATTGCTCCTATCTGGAGTTTGCCTGCAAAGAGATTGCAGAAGCCGCCTATAAGGACGGCGAAATCGAGGAATTGGAACAAAGCTACCGGAAACTGTCCCATGCAAAACTGTTGGCGGAAGGTGTGGGCACTGCTCTTTCCGTAACCGCAGACGGCGGGGAAGAAACCGCAGACAGTTTGTTAAGCGCTGCGGTAAGGAGCCTTTCCAAAATCAGTACCTATGATACGGAAGCGGAGAAACTGCTCGGACAGGCAGAGGAGATAGCGGCACTTTTGTCGGAGTTTAACCGTGCAGCTGCCTCTTATCTGGAATCGTTGTCGGAGAATGAGGAGGAATACCGTCGGGTATCGGAACGTCTTGATTTGTTGAACCGTTTGAAATCCAAATACGGAAAAACAATGGAAGAAGTGCTTGCCTACGGTCGGGAGTGCGAGGAAAAGCTGGAGCGTTATGCGGATTATGACGCCTATCTGGAACGGCTGGAAAAAGAGTATACAGTTGTAGAACAAAAATTGGAAACGGAATGCGAAGGCTTATCCAAACTGCGGAAAGCGGTTGCTGCCGAATTGTCGGAGCAGATTAAAAGGGCGCTTTCGGAATTGAATTTTTTGGAAGTACGGTTTGAGATTCGTTTTGAGCGGACAGACTATTCGGCAAACGGTTTTGATGCGGCGGAGTTTTATATTGCCACGAATCCGGGCGAAGACATGAAACCGTTGATTAAGGTTGCGTCCGGCGGTGAATTGTCGCGTATTATGCTTGCGTTGAAATCGGTGTTTGCGGACCGGGATGAAATACCGACCCTGATTTTTGATGAGATCGATACCGGTATCAGCGGACGAACCGCACAGATGGTTTCGGAAAAAATGGCGGTGATTGCGGCAGACCGTCAGCTTCTTTGCATTACCCATCTGCCGCAGATTGCAGCAATGGCGGATGCCCACTTTTTCATTGAAAAGACAACGGACGGTGTGAAGACGGTAACGAGGATAGAAAAGTTACGGCCGGAGGCGTCCGTAGAGGAACTGGCAAGAATGCTCGGCGGTGCAAGGATTACGGAGGCGGTCCGGGAAAATGCAAGGGAAATGAAGGCGCTTGCGGCAGCGAAAAAGCAGAATGGTAAAAGTTAATAAAAAAAGGTAGTTTGAATCGGCTGTTCTTACGCATACTATTAGGGAACCTGTTTTATGGCAGAGTTCCCTATTTTATTTTGCGATAGGAAAGTCCTGCGGGTTTCCTATGCCGAAATGCTCGGACATAAAGCAGAGGTTCTGCGGCTTGTCCGCTGGTTACGATAGGGAGGACTGTCAACCGGGTTTAGTATGAAAAAGAAAGGTTGGCAGTGCTATGAAGAAAAAATATCGCGGTTGGCTGATTACGGCGTTGGTATTGAACATATTGGCAATCCTCGGTTACGGGGTTTACTATTATAAAGACAGGCTCCCTGCGGAAATACGGATTATTACCGGAGAGGAGGAAAAGTTTTCCTTTCTGCTGCCGTTTTCTGCAAAAATCGAGGGAGATAGCGTCGGTGTTTTGGAGGTCAATAAGGAGCCTTTGGAAAAGGGAAGCATTACGATTGACCTGTCGGATACCATTACGATGCATGCCACGGAAACAACAAACGCTACGATGGAACTGCGCCTGTTCGGAATTTTTCCGTTCAAGAAGGTGGAAATTTCGGCAGTTACGCCGCAGAGTGTCGTAGTAGGAGGCTCTGCCATCGGAATTCATGTGGAAACGGACGGTGTTCTGGTCTTAGGAACCACCTCTGTCACCGGGGATGACAGGATGACATATGAGCCGGCGGAAAACCGCCTGAAATCGGGGGATTATATTGTGCAGGCAGACCAAAAAAGAATCAGCAAAAAGGAAGATTTGATTCAAGTTTTGAAGAAGTCGGACGGCAGTGAAATTCATTTTAAAGTACGCAGAGGCGGAGAAACCATCGGAGTAGCGGTAACGCCGGTGAGAACGGCGGACGGTTCGTATAAAATCGGAACCTGGATTCGGGATGATACGCAGGGAATCGGGACGTTAACGTATATTACGCAGGATGGAAAATACGGCGCGCTGGGGCATGGAATTACGGATGTGGATACCGGAGTGCTTCTGGAGGTTGGAAGCGGAAATGCGTATGATGCCGAAATCATCCGTATCGTAAAGGGACAGCCGGGGACGCCGGGAGAATTAAGCGGAGTTATTCAGCGTTCGGAGGAAGAACGAATCGGAACCGTAACTCAAAATACCGCACAGGGAATATTCGGAACGGTAAAGAAAGACTGCGGCATCCTGCAAAGCGGAGCGGTGATGGAAATCGGGTTAAAACAGGACGTCAAAAAAGGAAAGGCCTCTATTCTGTGCGAAATTAACGGAACGGTGGGGAGCTATGACATCGAAATAGAGCAGGTGGACTACTCCAACCGCAACCACGCAAAAGGCTTGGTAATAAAAATAACGGACGAAGAACTCATCGGGCTGACCGGAGGAATCGTTCAGGGCATGAGCGGAAGCCCGATTATCCAGGACGGAAAACTGATTGGCGCAGTGACCCATGTCTTTATCAGGGACAGCACAAAAGGCTATGGAACCTTTATTGAAAATATGCTGCAAAATTGAGTCCGGACCAAAAGAGAAAGAGTGCGCGTGCGAGAAAAACCTGTTTTTCAAAGAACGCGCACTTGTTCTCTTTTAAGTTCCGGCGAAAGCCGGAACATCCGCCTGATGCGAGCATCAGGCGGATGCGGTCCGGACGAAGTTCGGATGCGGTCCGGACGGAGTTCGGATGCGGTCCGGACGAATAGAGTCATAGCAATCCTTCTTGAAAAGATTTGTAAAAAAATTACAAAATCCCCTTGCAAAAACCGAAAAAGATGTTATAATAGGGAATGTAAAAGTTTTACAAAAAAAGTAAAATCTGGGAGAAAGGAAAAGAAGAAAAGAAGATGGAAAAGATTCGTGTTCTTACAGTAGATGACAATGTTCGGATATTGGAGCTTTATGATGAACTTTTAAAGAATGATACCGCAGTGGATCATGTCGGAAGAGCAGAGGATGGCATGGAAGCCGTCAGAAAAATCAAGGAATTGCAGCCGGATGTAGTATTGCTCGATATTATTATGCCGAAATTGGACGGAATCGGTGTGCTGGAACAGATACGGAAGGATACGGAATTAAAGAAGCAGCCTCATGTGATTGTAGTGACGGCAATCGGTCAGGAGCGTGTGACGGAAAGTGTTTTTGCCCTCGGCGCAAGCTACTATATCATGAAGCCCTTTGACAGCGCGGTGATTATGCAGCGGATTCATCAGGTTATGGGAATCAGCAGCATCTGCGGTGTGGAGCATGGACGTCTGCTCGGACAAGAAATCAAAGGGCAGAATGCAAACCATCTGGAACTCGACGTTACGGACATCATACATGAAATCGGTGTTCCGGCGCATATCAAAGGCTATCAATATCTGCGTGACGCGATTATGATGTCGGTGGATAATTCGGAGATGCTTAATTCCATTACGAAGATGCTTTATCCGTCTATCGCAAAGCGTCATAAAACCACACCGAGCCGCGTAGAGCGCGCAATCCGTCATGCGATTGAGGTGGCGTGGAGCAGGGGAAAGACCGATACCATAGACGCACTGTTCGGCTATACGGTGGCCGGCGGAAAAGGAAAGCCGACCAACTCGGAGTTTGTGGCGCTGATTGCGGATAAAATCCGTCTGGAGTATAAGCTGCGGACACAGTAGAACGAGTGTTACTTTTCACGGGGGGCGGGGAAACAAAGACAGAATAGGGGACTGTCACAAAAGCAAGCTTCCACTCTTGCAAGCGGGGACGCTTTCTTATTACCGCAGGGGAACTTTGCACTTTATTTTTGCAAGCGCAACGCTCCGTCAAACTTCCTCTAAGAACCGCTAAAACGCTCGGATGCGGCCTCGCGCTTAAGCGGTTTTAAGAGGTGATTTTGACTGCGCTAAGGGCGCGGTCCTTCGGACAAATGCAAAAATAAAGTGTAAAGTTTCCGCCGCGGTTAGGACGGCATTCTCATCCGCTTGCAAGAGTCCGCCACGCAAAAGGCGTCCGGCTTTTGTGACAGCTCATCGCTCCGTCTTTGTTTCCCCGCCCCCTGTGAAAAGTGACGAACGAGCCGGAGGCGATAAACGATTCCGAGAAAGTGCTTTTCAAACAGGGGAAAATATGGTATACTAAACTATATGAAGTTAGTTACTATACGCGAGGAGGAGAACCGTGAAAAATATATTATTTGTTGCTTCTGAGTGTGTTCCCTTTATTAAAACGGGCGGGCTTGCCGATGTTGTAGGCGCCCTGCCGAAGTATCTTAACAAGGAACGTTATGATGTGCGTGTCATGATTCCGAACTATTTGGCGATTCCGGCAAAGTTCAAGGAGAAGATGCGGTACAAGACACATTTTTATATGAAATTAAGCTGGCGCAGCCAGTATGTCGGTATTATGGAAACGGTAGTGGACGGGATTACCTTTTATTTTATCGACAATGAGTATTATTTCGCAGGCGATAAGCCTTACGGCAATATCTACGAGGATATCGAAAAGTTCGCGTTTTTCTGCCGTGCGGCGCTGTCGGCGCTGCCGCAGCTCGGGTTCCGACCGGATTTGATTCACTGCAACGACTGGCAGACCGGTTTGATTCCGGTGTATCTGCATGACAGCTTTCAGCAGGGGGATTTTTACCGCGGCATCAAGACCATTATGACGATTCATAACCTGAAGTTCCAGGGGGTATGGGATAAGAAGACCGTGCAGGATATTACGGGACTGTCTTCCTACTATTTTGCACCGGATAAGCTGGAGGCTTACGGAGATGCGAACTACCTAAAGGGCGGCATTGTCTATGCGGATTATGTTACCACCGTGAGCGATACTTACGCCAAAGAGATTAAGTCCGCATTTTACGGAGAGGGGCTGGACGGCTTGATGCGTGCCCGTTCCAACTGTCTGTGCGGTATTGTAAACGGCATTGATTACGAAGAGTACAACCCGGAAACCGACCCGTATCTTGTGCAGAACTACAATGCGGTAACTTTCCGGAAGGAGAAGGTAAAGAATAAGCTTGCGTTGCAGGAGGAGCTTGATCTGGAGCGGGACGGAAAGCGTTTTATGATCGGAATTGTTTCCCGTCTGACCGACCAGAAGGGGCTTGACCTTGTTGAATGCGTGCTGGAAGAGCTTTGTGATACGGATACCCAGCTGGTTATTTTAGGAACCGGCGACCCGAAGTATGAGAACCTGTTCCGTCATTACGAGTGGAAGTATCACGGAAGGGTGTCGGCCAACATTTACTACAACAACGAAAGAGCGCATAAGATTTATGCGGCGGCGGATGCGTTTTTGATGCCGTCCCTGTTTGAACCGTGCGGATTAAGCCAGTTAATCAGCCTTCGCTACGGTACGGTTCCGATTGTCAGAGAAACCGGCGGACTGCGGGATACGGTTGTACCGTACAATGAATATGAAAGCACCGGTACGGGCTTTAGTTTTGCGAATTATAACGCTCACGAGATGCTTTCTATGGTGCGCTACGCAAAGTATATCTATTACAATAAAAAGAGAGAGTGGAACAAGTTAGTGGACCGCGGAATGGCAACAGACTTTTCGTGGACGGCTTCTGCAAAGAAGTACGAGGATTTGTATCGGAATCTGCTCGGAGAATAGAACTGACGGCCCATTTTGGACAGCTGTGCCCAAAATGGGCTTTTGTCAGTGGAAGAGAAGCAGACGACGGATTGGATGGAAAAGAAAAAAGGGTTTGGAAAGGAGAAGTTTATGCAATTAAGAGAATTGCTG
Source organism: uncultured Lachnospiraceae bacterium (assembly GCA_964609025.1). GTDB lineage: Bacteria > Bacillota > Clostridia > Lachnospirales > Lachnospiraceae > SIG307. The sequence goes on from CAZSQM010000003.1 coordinate 19,559, forward strand.
AAAGAGCTGTTTGCTGAGGGGTTGGTTTTGGACATACAGGGTTCGGATGAGCTTGAGGTTACGGAACTGGTATACGATTCCAGAAAGGCAGTACCGTCCGGCAGTGCCTTTGTGTGTATTTCCGGCGCGGTGAATGACGGACATCAATATGCGGAGGCGGCGGTTCAGGCAGGAGCGTCGGTGATTGTGGCGGAAAAGGAACTGAGTCTGCCGGAAGCTGTGACCTTGGTCCGGGTGCAGGATACCCGAAAGGCCCTGGCCTTTCTGTCCGCGGCATGGTTCGGACATCCGGCAAGAGAACTGACAACGATTGGAATTACCGGAACAAAGGGAAAAACGACAACCGCTTATATGGTGCATCACATTTTGGAGTCGGTCGGTATAAAAGCAGGTCTTGTCGGGACCGTGGAAGTAAAGAACGGTGCGGAAACGATTCCCGCGAACAATACAACGCCGGAGTCCTATCTTTTGCAGAAATATTTCCGGGAGATGGCAGATAACGGCTGCCGTGCCGTTGTAATGGAAGTATCCTCCCAGGGACTGAAGCTTTCCAGAGTAGCCGGTTTTACGTTTGATTACGGGATTTTCACAAATTTGGAGCCGGATCATATCGGGCCGAACGAGCATGCGGATTTTGAGGAATATGCTGCGTGTAAGGCGCTGTTGTTCCGGCAGTGCCGGTTCGGAATTTTAAATGCGGATGACCCGCACATGGAGCGGATGTTACGGAATCATACCTGCGAGGTCATGACCTACGGCTGTAACGAAGGGGCGGATTTGCGCGCGACGGAAATCGATTTGCACCGGACGGACGGGAAGCTGATGGTTTCTTATCGGACGGAGGGGGCGCTGTCGGCAAGGTTTGCCGTTCCGATTCCGGGAATGTTTTCGGTATACAATTCGCTGACAGCGGTTGCTGTTTGTATGCGGCAGCAGGTTCCGGTGGAAGTGATGCAGCGCGCTCTTTCGGAGGTGCAGGTAAAAGGACGGCTGGAAACGATTCCTGTTTCTCCGAAATTTTCACTGATGATAGATTACGCGCATAATGCGATGAGCTTAAAGAGCCTGCTCACAGCCTTGAAGGAGTATGAACCGAAACGTCTGGTTTGCTTGTTCGGCTGCGGCGGAAACCGTTCCCGAGACCGGCGGTTTGAAATGGGAGAGATTTCTTCCCGTTATGCGGATTTGACGATTGTGACGTCCGATAATCCGCGCTTCGAAAAGCCAGAAGCGATTATTGAGGATATTTTATGCGGCGTTAAAAAGGCAGACGGCGCGTATGTTACGATACCGGACCGGAAAGAGGCAATCCGCTATGCGATTGCAAACGCCCGGGAGGACGATGTGATTGTGCTTGCCGGAAAGGGGCACGAGGATTATCAGGAAATCTGCGGGGTAAAGCATCCGATGGATGAACGGGTGTTAATCCGGGAGATTTTGGAGGAGTTTACGGACGAGGAGCGCGCGGCACTGGGAATTTAAGACGCGGCGGCCAGGGAGAATGCTGACAGCAGACGCAGCGTTTTTGCCGTGCCGGTACGGAAAAGCAGAAGAAGGAGGAAACGGAAGCAATGCGGTATGCCGATGTAATTGTAGACATTTCGCTGGAAAAACTGGATAAAACCTATCAATACGCCATTCCGGATTCTCTCCTTGCAAAAGCGGTCATCGGAGCAAAGGTGGAGGTACCTTTCGGCGGCGGAAACCGGAGGGTGGAGGGATACATTATCGATACCTCGGAAACGCCTGTATTTGACCCGGCACGCACAAAAGAAATTGCGTCGGTGGTGCAGGGGGCGGTTTCGCTGGAACGGCGGTTTATTGCGCTGGCATACTGGATGAAGGAGCATTTCGGCGGAACGATGAACGAGGCGTTAAAAACCGTGCTTCCGGTAAAACAGGCGGTCAGAGAAGTAAAAAAACGGACGCTTGTGCTTACGGCGGATGAGGCACGATTTACGGAGTATTATAACACGGCGGTGAAACGGAAATTTCAGGCGCGGGTTCGCCTGTTGGAAGAACTGCGGGACAAATCGGAGGCGGATTACGGGGAAACGCTGCAAAAGCTCGATATTTCCGCGGCAACGGTAGAAGCCGTATGCCGCGACGGGATTCTTACCGTACGGGAGGAAACAAAGTACCGTAACACCGCAAAAGGGGTGCGAACCGTAAAACGCCCGGAGCTAAACGAGGAGCAGAAGAAAGCGGCAGAGGCGGTATGGCAGGATTACTGCGGGGGAAAGCGGGGAACCTATCTGTTGTTCGGTGTAACCGGAAGCGGAAAGACCGAAGTGTATCTGGAGCTTATCGAACGGGTTATTGAACAGGGCAAACAGGCCATTATGCTGATTCCGGAAATTTCCCTTACCTTTCAGACGGTACGGCGGTTTTATGAGCGGTTCGGCGAGCGGGTTTCGGTATTGCATTCAAGACTTTCCGCGGGAGAGCGGTACGACCAGTATGTGCGTGCAAGGCAGGGAGAAATCGATGTGATGATCGGACCGCGTTCGGCGTTGTTTACGCCGTTTGAACGGCTCGGACTGATTATTATCGACGAGGAGCAGGAGGGGGCTTATAAAAGCGAAGCAACGCCCCGGTATCATGCGAGGGAAACGGCGGAGTATCTTGCGGAACTTACCGGTGCTTCGCTGTTGCTTGGTTCCGCCACCCCGTCGTTAGAAGCCTATTCCCGGGCAATGGCGGGCGAATACCGGCTGCTGACTCTTACAAAGCGCGCGAAGGAAGCACGGATGCCCCATGTGGAGATTGTGGATTTACGGGAGGAACTGCGGGCGGGAAACCGTTCCATGTTCAGCCGGAAATTAAAAGAACAGATGCGGGAACGGCTTGCCAAAGGGGAGCAGGTTATGTTATTTTTAAATAGACGCGGATATGCGGGAACCGTTTCATGCCGCGCCTGCGGTGAGGGAATGAAATGTCCGCACTGCGATGTTTCTCTGACGTTTCATAAGGGCGGGACGCTTTTATGCCATTACTGCGGCTATGAAACAAAGCAGCCGAAGCTTTGTCCGGCCTGCGGTTCCAAATATATCGGACTGTTCGGGACCGGCACCCAGAAGGTGGAGGAAGCCGTGCTACGGGAGTTTCCGGGAGTAAAGGTCCTTCGTATGGACGCCGATACGACGAAACGAAAAGGCGGGCATGACAAGATTATAGAGGAGTTTGTACAAGGGGAAGCACAGGTTTTAATCGGCACCCAGATGATTGTGAAAGGGCATGATTTTCCGTGGGTGACGCTTGTGGGGATTATTGCCGCGGACTTATCCCTTTATGCGGGGGATTACCGCGCGGCGGAGCGGACGTTTTGCCTGCTTGCACAGGCGGCGGGCAGGGCGGGACGCGACCGGCTTTCGGGCGAGGTTGTCATTCAGACCTATCAGCCGGAGCATTATAGTATCGTTGCGGCGGCGACCGAAGATTATGAATCGTTTTACCGGCAGGAGATGGCGTACCGGAGGCTGTTAAAGTATCCTCCGGCGGCGCATATTCTGGCGATTCTGGTACAGTCGGAGGCAGAGGAAGCTGCAAAGCAGGGAGCAAAACGGCTGGCGGATGCGGTCGGCGCCGTGCTTTTGCCGGAGGAAACGTACGGTACAATCATCGGACCGGCGCCGGCAGGGCTTGCCAGAGCAAACGATTTGTACCGGTATGTGGTTTATGTGAAAGCCGTGCAGTATGAGCGTTTGATGCAGTTGCACCGCGTTGCGGCGGAGGAGAAAAAGTTGACAGAAGCGGCAATTAAGTGTAATATACAGTTTGACTTTAATCCATTCAACGGTTATTGATAACAGGAGGATAAGACAATGGCATTAAGAAAAATCAGAACGTTAGGGGACCCGGTATTGCAGAAGGTTTCCAAGCCGGTAACGGAAGTGAATGACAAAATAAGAGAATTAGTCCATGATATGTTGGAAACAATGTATGTAGCGAACGGCGTGGGACTTGCGGCTCCGCAGGTCGGCGTCTTAAAAAGAATTGTAGTAATTGACGTGACGGCAGAGGGAAACCAGCCGATTGTGATGATTAATCCGGAGGTGGTTTCCGCCTCGGGCAGCCAGACCGGCGACGAGGGGTGTTTAAGCGTTCCGGGGAAGGCGGGCGTCGTTACCAGACCGAATGAGGTTACGGTACGGGCATATGACCTGAATATGAAGCCTTTTGAGGTACAGGGAACCGAGCTTTTAGCACGGGCTTTCTGCCATGAAATCGATCATCTGGACGGCATCGTTTATGTGGAAAAGGTGGAAGGTAAGCTGCACGATGTCGGAGCAGAGGAGTAACAGGAGGAAGGACATATGAGAGCGGTCTTTATGGGAACGCCGGAAATTGCGGCAGAGGTGTTAAAAAGCCTGCTTTTGTCAAAACACGAGATTGTTGCGGTAGTGACGCAGCCGGACCGCCCGAAGGGGCGTGGCAAGGAGCTTGCGAAATCTCCGGTTAAGATACTGGCGGAGGAACATGGTATCACAGTGCTTCAGCCGGAAAAGGTGAAGGCGCCGGAATCCGTGGCGCAGTTAAAAAAGCTGAATCCGGATGTTATTCTGGTGGCGGCGTTCGGACAGATTTTGTCCAAAGAAATTTTAGAGTTTCCGAAATACGGCTGTCTGAATGTGCATGCCTCACTTCTTCCGGAATACCGGGGAGCGGCGCCGATTCAGTGGGCAATCATTGACGGAAAAGAAAAAACCGGCATTACGATTATGCGGATGGACGAGGGTGTGGATACCGGAGATATGATATGCCGGAAGGAAATTCCGATTGCGCCGGAGGAAACCGGCGGAAGTCTTCATGATAAACTGGCGGCGGCAGGCGGACCGCTTTTGCTTGAAGCGATGCAGCAGGTGGAAGACAAAACTGCGGTTTATACGCCGCAGAACCATGAGGCGCATACCTATGCCAAGATGCTCCGCAAGGAAATGGGAAAACTGGATTTTACCGCTTCCGCAGAGTATCTGGAGCGCTTAATCCGCGGTCTGAACCCGTGGCCGAGCGCGTATACCTACTGGCAGGGAAAGACATTAAAGTTCTGGAGCGCGGCTGTTTCCTATGACCGGTTTGACGCCTGCCCATGCGGCACTTTGGTATCGGTAGAGGACGGAATGCTCTGGATTATGACCGGAAACGGCATTTTAAAGGTACGGGAGCTTCAGCCGGAGGGAAAGCGCCGGATGACAACGGAGGAGTTTTTACGGGGCTATCCGCTTACGCCGGGATTGGTGTTCGGAAGCTAAGCGGCAGGTACTTTTGAAACAATGACAGAAAAGAGAAACGGAGGGAACGGAAATGTATTACGATTGGACCTATCTTTTAGTAGTAATCGGTGCACTGCTTTCCCTGTGGGCTTCCGCAGGAGTTAAGAGCACTTATTCCAGGTATTCGAAGGTGGCTTCAAACCGCGGAATCACTGCGGTGGAAGCGGCAGAGCGAATTTTACACGGCGCGGGTATTGTCGATGTAAAAATCGAGAGAGTGCCGGGCAGTTTAACCGACCATTATGATTCTTCCGCAAAGACGCTGCGGCTTTCCGATTCGGTTTATAACAGTACCTCGATTGCGGCAATCGGCGTGGCCGCACATGAGTGCGGACATGCGATTCAGGACAGTGAGGAGTATGTGCCGCTTCGTCTGAGGCATTTTCTGGTTCCGATAGTGAACTTCGGAAATAAGCTTTCCATGCCGCTTTTTATCCTCGGACTGATTTTTGGTCTGTATGACAGTCTGGTGCCGATTGGAATCTTTTTGTTTTCTTTTGCGGTTTTGTTTCAGTTTGTAACATTGCCGGTGGAGTTTAATGCTTCCTCCCGTGCGGTGGCTATTTTAGGCGACAGCGGGATGGTGGGGAGTGAGGAACTGCCGAAGGTAAAGAAGGTACTGCGGGCGGCTGCCTATACCTATCTTGCCGCAGCTGCCGCATCGGCGCTGCAGTTGCTACGGCTTCTGTTAATTGCGCGCAGAAGGAGAGATTAGGAAATGGCTGCGGAAGAAAAGAGTTCCCTGTCGGCAAGAGAAGCGGCGGTGAAAATGTTACTTGCCGTTTGCAAGGAAAAGCAGTTTTCTCATGTCGTGAAGGGAAAATACCTTGTTAAAATAGAGGAAAAGCGGGAAAGAGCGCTTGCCACAAGGCTGTTTGAGGGGTGCCTGGAACGCATGCTGGAGCTGGATTACATCATCGACAGGTTTTCGAAAACACCGGTTCGTAAGATGAAGCCTGCGATTGCCGCGATTTTACGGATAACGGTCTATCAGCTTCGCTTTATGAATAAAATACCGGCAGGAGCTGCCTGTAACGAAGCGGTAAACTTAACCAGAAAGTTTGGGTTTGCCGGTCTTTCCGGGTTTGTAAACGGAGTGGCAAGGGCAGTGGCGAGAGCGGAGGAAATCGAATATCCGAATGCCGAAATAAATCAAACGGAGGCCCTTTCCGTACGGTATTCCATGCCGACTACCATCGTAGAACAGATGACGGAGCAGTACGGAGCCGAAACGGCAGAAAAAATATTTGCGGCGTTTTTGAAAAAGGAAAATGCGGTAACAGTGCGCTGTATGACGCATACGACAAAAGTAGAAGACTTGGCGGAAGCCTTTCGGCAGGCAGGAATTCGGGCGGAACAAGGCTTTTATTCCAAGGAAGCACTGCGGCTTTTCGAACTGGATTTTCCGGAGCGTCTGCCGCTCTTTGACGCGGGTGCCTTTTATATTCAGGATGAAAGCTCCATGCAGGCGGTAGCGGCAGCCGGACTTTGCGGCGGAGAACGCGTATTGGACCTTTGTGCGGCTCCCGGCGGGAAAACCGTTATGGCGGCGGACATACTGTGCGGACCTGGTGGCGGGACGGTGGAGGCAAGAGATTGCACCGGAGCGAAAATAAAGCTCTTAGAGGAGAACATAAAGCGCTGCCGCCTGCGGAATGTGACCGTAAATCTTTCCGACGCAACGGTTTACTGCGGGGAAGACGAAGAAACGTATGATGTGGTGTTAGCCGACGTACCCTGCTCCGGTCTTGGCATTCTCGGGAAGAAGCCGGATATTAAGCTGTTTCTGACAAGGGAGCAGGAAAAAGAGCTTTGCGTTTTGCAAAAAAAGATTCTCGCCAACGCCGTGCGTTATGTGAAAAAAGGCGGTGTGCTGGTTTTTTCCACCTGTACGCTGAACAAAGAAGAAAATATGGGCGGCTTTGACTTCTTGCGGGAATGCGGAATGCAGCCGGAAAGCATAGAGCCGTTTTTGCCAAAAGAGCTTTGGACGGCTACGACGGCGCAGGGCTATCTTCAGATGTTACCGGGAGTCCACAGGGCGGACGGCTTTTTTGTGGCAAGGCTTCGGAAGCCGCTTTAAAGAAGGTTTTGCGGCAGGAGCAGCCCGGAGAGATTAAAAATGCGAGGAAAACAGTAGGATGCAGACAGAAAAGAAGGATATCAAATCATATACGTTGCAGGAGCTTTCGGAAGAACTTTCGGCAATGGGCGAGAAGAAATTCCGGGCGGAGCAGCTTTTTGACTGGCTGCATAAGCGGCAGGTAACGGATTTCTCCCGGATGACGAATTTGCCGGAAACGTTAAGAAAGCGTCTGGCGGAGGAGTATACGATTGTTACGCTGCGGGAGGTAAGAAGGCTTTCCTCCGCACAGGATGAAACCGTAAAGTTTTTGTTTGCCCTGCCGGATGATAAAGTAATTGAAAGCGTATTTATGAAATACAAGCACGGAAATTCCGTCTGTATTTCTTCTCAGGCGGGATGCCGCATGGGATGCCGGTTCTGCGCTTCGACTCTGGGCGGATTGGAACGGAATCTCCTTCCGTCGGAAATGCTGGAGCAGATTTACCGGATACAGGAGCTGACCGGGGAGCGTGTGTCCAATGTGGTAGTGATGGGAACCGGGGAACCGATGGATAATTATGATAATCTGGTGCGCTTTCTGCACCTCCTTACTTCGGCAAAAGGACAGGGAATGAGTATCCGGAACATTACGGTGTCAACCTGCGGTATTGTGGAAAACATGCGGCGGTTTGCCGAAGAGGGGCTTTCGGTTACGCTGGCGCTTTCGCTGCATGCCCCGAACGATGAGGCAAGAAAACGCCTGATGCCGGTGGCAAACCGTTACCCGTTAAAGGAAGTGCTTGCCGCCTGCGACAATTATTTCGAAAAAACCGGACGAAGGATTACCTACGAATACAGTCTGGTGGCGGGAGAAAACGATACGGAGGCAGAGGCGGAGGAGCTCGGAAGGCTGCTGCGGGGGAAAAACTGTCATGTCAATCTGATTCCGGTCAATCCCATTAAAGAACGGGATTACAGGCAGTCAAGTTTTAAAAATATTTTAAATTTCAGAAAAACACTTGAAAAATATAGTATAAATGTTACTATTAGAAGAGAATTGGGTGCAGATATCGGGGCGGCATGCGGACAGTTAAGAAAAAGTCATCTGGATTCCGCTCTTTCAGTACAGAAGAAAGACAGATAAGGTACGGGGTGCGAGGAGTATCGGAGGAGGTGAATGCCTTGAAGTCGTATTGTATTACGGATACAGGAAAAACAAGGGAGGTTAATCAGGATTACATATACAGCAGTGATGAGCCGGTCGGGTTGTTGCCGAATCTATATATTGTTGCAGACGGTATGGGGGGATACAATGCAGGTGATTATGCTTCCCGCTGCTGTGTGGAGGAATTTGTCGGACAGGTTCAAAGAAGTACCCAGCCGACGGTAATCAGTGTGATGACGGAAGCACTTTCTTCCGCGAATTCCGTGGTGGTAAACCGTGCCGCGGAAAATTCCGAATTGAGCGGTATGGGAACGACGTTTGTAGCTGCGACGGTGTTTCCGGACAAGGTTTATGTGATGAACGTCGGCGACAGCAGACTTTATCTGATCGGAGAGGAAATGAAGCAGATTACGGTGGATCATTCCTATGTGGAGGAAATGATTCGCAAAGGGGAGCTTTTAAGAAAGGACGCAAGAATCCATCCGAAGAAGAACGTAATTACACGGGCGGTCGGAGTAGAGGCAGCCGTAGAGGCGGACTGTTACGAAGTAATACCGGAAGCGGATTCGCGTTTCCTGCTGTTATGTACGGATGGGTTGACAAACATGCTGGAGGATGAAGAAATCCGGCATATTGTAATAAAAAACGCGGATTCGCCCGAGGAAGCCTTAACCCGGTTAGTGAAACGCGCAAACGAGTGCGGCGGGAAAGACAATATATCGGCGGTTGTCGTTGAAATAAAGCAGGACAGGAATTAGAAAGGTGAGATGGTATGGTAAAACCGGGAATGTTTATCAGTGACAGGTATGAAATTATTGAAAAGGTCGGTTCCGGGGGGATGGCAGATGTCTATCGCGCGAAATGCCACCGGCTGAATCGTTATGTGGCGATTAAAATTTTAAAGCCGGAATTGTCCGCGGATAAGAATCTGGTGACAAAGTTCCGCGCGGAGGCACAGTCCGCGGCAGGACTTTCCCATCCGAATATTGTAAGTGTTTATGACGTCGGTGACGACGGCGATCTGCATTATATCGTGATGGAGCTGGTAGAAGGGATTACCTTAAAGAAGTTTATCGAGAAAAAGGGAAAACTGGAAATCAAAGAAGCCATCGGTATCGCAATTCAGATTGCGCAGGGACTGGAAGCCGCACATGATAATCATATCGTACACAGGGATATCAAGCCGCAGAACATTATTATTTCCCGTGAAGGGAAGGTAAAGGTTGCGGATTTCGGAATTGCGAAGGCCGCTACGACCAACACGGTGACGCAGAATGCGGTCGGCTCCGTGCATTACCTCTCTCCGGAGCAGGCAAGGGGCGGATACAGTGATGAGAAGAGCGATATTTATTCCCTTGGCGTTACCATGTACGAGATGCTCTGCGGAAAGGTACCGTTTGCGGGTGACAATACCGTATCGGTAGCACTTTCCCATATCCAGTATGAGCCGGTGCCGGTCAAGGAAGTAAATCCCGCCGTGCCTTACAGCGTGGATAAGATTGTGCAGAAATGTATGCAGAAGCGTCCGGAGAACCGCTATTTGTCCGCATCCGAGCTGATTGTGGATTTGAAGCGTTCCGTAATGAATCCGGAAGGCGATTTTGTACAGATTTCCGCGGGTGTTGTGTCGGATTCCCCGACGAAGAATATGACACAGGATGAACTGGCAGTGATTAAAAGTGCCGCAAAGTCCCCGGTGACGAGATTCGAAGCAAACCAGCAGACGAATTCCCAACTGCTTCGTGAGGAGGAGGAGGAGTTGGACGGCACCGATTCCAAGTGGGACAGGACGCTTGTGTTTGTTGCCGTAGGCGTTACGGTAATATTGATGTTAGCCATTGTGTTTGCGGTATTCAAATTTGTAAACGTGTTCGGCTCCGAAAAGGTGTCGCCGACGCCGGGCGGTACGCCGACAAAGCTCGAGGGAACACCGTCGCTTTCTCCGACGCCGTATGTGGATTTAACGACGATTCGCTTACAGAACGTCGTAGGTCGAATGGCAGACGACGCAAAGGAACTGCTGCTCAAGCAGTCCGACCGTTTTACGATTTTGGACGGAGATACGGATTATAGTGATACTTATCCGAAAGGAATGGTAATTTCTCAGTATCCGTTAGGCGGTGTAGATGTTGCGCTGGATGAGGAAATCCGGCTGGTAATCAGCGCCGGACCGGAAATGCTGACGGTACCGAACTATTCTCTTTGGAGCTATACGGAAGCCAAAATAGAAGCAGAGAACGATTTTAAGGTGCGGATTGAATTTGAAAACAGTTCGACGATTGAGAATAACCGCGTGATTCGCACGATACCGGACCGCAACGAGCTGCTTGCAAAGGGAAGCGAGCTTGTGCTGGTAGTCAGCCGCGGCGAAAAAGTAGAGGCAGTGCCGAATCTTCTCGGCATGACATTAGAGGGTGCTACGCTGGCTTTAACGGAAAGAGAGTTTGAAGTAGGAGAAGTTACCTACACGGGTTCTACCGTTTATGAGGAGGGTCTGGTTACTTATCAGAGCGAATCCGAAGGAAATATGTTAGCGGTAGGCACAAAAATCGATCTTTGGGTAAGTACCGGCATTGTGGAGGCAACGCCTGTGCCTACACCTACTCCTGTTCTGACCCCGACCCCAACTCCGACCCCGGAGGCAACACCGACGCCGGTACCGGAGCAGGTGTGGGAGATTGCGGTGAATATTCCGTACAATCCGTTAAATCCGGGCGATACCGCATGGGTATATTTTGAATTGCAGACGTCAAACGGCGTATACTCGTTATATGACAACGACGAGATGGCTTACGAGGAACTTTCGGTTGCTTCTCTGTCGTTTACGGCGAAAAAGGAGCAGCTGACCGGAGTGACGGATGGAGAAGAAACAGCGGTCTGGGTTTATATTAACGGAACGCCGGCAATGTATTGTACCGCAAAGATTACGGAAAAAGAGGGACGATGACAGGGAAAATAACAAAGGGAATTGCAGGGTTTTACTATGTGCATGCAAAAGACGGCTGCATTTATGAATGCAAAGCAAAAGGCAGCTTTCGCAAGGAAGGCATAAAGCCGTTAGTCGGAGATAATGTCCGGATTTGTGTTCTGGATAAAGAGAAACGGCTTGGAAATCTGGAGGAAATTTTACCGAGAACCAATGAACTGATTCGGCCGGCTTCCGCGAACATCAGTCAGGCATTGGTTGTCTTTGCGGCAGCAAAGCCGGCTCCGAATCTGAATCTGCTGGACCGTTTTCTGATTCGTATGGAGTTAAAAGAAATTCCGGTGCGGATAGGATTTAATAAGTGCGAACTGATTCCGAAAGAGCAGCAGAAGGAAATAGAAGAAGCGTATACGCTGGCAGGGTATCCGGTAGTTTTCTTTTCCGTAAAGGAGCAAATCGGACTGGAACAGTTAAAATCGGCGCTGCGTGGGAAGACAACGGCGCTCGCGGGTCCGTCCGGTGTCGGAAAGTCCAGCCTGATTAATTTCCTCTGTCCGCAGGCGGAAATGGAAACCGGTACGGTCAGTCGTAAGATTGAGCGCGGGAGGCATACGACGCGGCATGCGGAGCTGTTTGTTTTGGACGGGGAAACCTATGTGATGGATACGCCGGGTTTTTCTTCCCTGTATATAAACGAAATTCCGCCGCAGGAGTTATGGAAGTATTTTCCGGAGATGAAACAGGCGGAGAAGGAATGCCGCTTTTCCGGATGCAGTCATACGGAGGAGCCGGACTGCGGTGTAAAGAAAGCGGTTTTATGCGGGAAAATCGCAGGCGGAAGATATGAAAGCTATCGCAGACTTTATACCGAACTAAACAGTATAAAAAGATACTAATACTATGGTGCGCGGCACAGGAAGGTGAACGAGAGGTATGTTTAAATTAGCACCGTCGATTTTGGCAGCAGATTTTGCAAGGCTGGGAGAACAAATCCGTATGGTAGAGGAGGCAGGGGCCGATGAGCTTCACATTGATGTGATGGACGGTATTTTTGTTCCGAGTATATCCTTTGGAATGCCGGTAATCAGCTCTATACGGAGCGCAAGCAGGCTGTTTTTTGACGTTCACCTCATGATTACGGAGCCGATACGTTATCTGGAGGAGTTTGTGAAAGCGGGAGCGGACGGCATTACCGTGCATGCGGAGGCGTGCGGCAATTTGACGGAAACGGTGCGGAAAATAAAGGAGTTAGGCGTCAGGGCCGGTGTTTCCGTAAAGCCGGAAACTCCGATTTCCGTTTTGGAGGAGGTAGAGCCGCTTCTGGAACGGGTGCTGGTTATGACGGTGCATCCCGGCTTCGGAGGACAGAAATTGATACCGGAGTGCGTGGAGAAGGTAAAAGAACTGGCGGCACACAGAAAGAGAACATTCGGAAAGTATGATATTCAGGTGGACGGCGGTATCGGTCTTTCCAATGTAAAATCGGTTGCAGAAGCCGGAGCGGAGGTTTTTGTGGCAGGCACCGCGGTATTTCGCGGGAATATTTTACAGAATGTGAAAGCATTTAAGGAGGAAGCAGGGGTTGCTGATTAAAGAAATGAAAGAGGGAAAAACTCTGGATATTTTGGTAGACCGGGATGGCTACCATTACCACTTTGTGAGTAAAATTGAAGGTGTTACCTCGAATGCCGTGGCGGTTTCTCTGATTGCGACGGCAAGGCGTACATTCCGTTTTGAAGAACGGGATGATATAACGATTATATATCGCGGAGCCGAGCGTATGTGGAAGTGGGAGCATGTAAAGGGTGGAATGGCGATGTTAGAAGGCACCCCGGTGCATACTTTTTTTTCAAGAGCGGAGGGAGTCAGTTACAACCGCCGGGAATCGTTCCGGGTTCCGATTGGAGAGAGCCTGCTGATGCGCCGCATTGTAAAGGAAAAGGATGAAAACGATGAAATACAGGAGCGCGAAGTGAATTTTGAGGCTCTGCTGTCGGATTTAAGCGTAACCGGAGCCGGCTTATACACAAACGAAGCACTGGATATCGGAACAACGATTGTGTTTGATATGCCGACCAATCTGGGATTGCTGAGCTGCCGGGGAGATATCATAAGAGAAGCGGAAGTGTTTGACCGGCCCTTCCGGCATTTTTACGGCTGCGATTTTACCGTGGTAAAAAAAGGACTGGAAAAGTATTTGTTTGAACGGCAGAGACTGATGCTCCAACGGGAAAGAGGCGGAGAGAGCATGCAGCCTAAATTGAAATAACGGACGCACGGCGTTTCGGTTGATTCGGAGGGAACAATGACAGCAATTTTGGTATGCGGCGGTACGCTGACTGCCGCATTTTTGCGGGAGTATACAGCGAAGGAAAAGGAAGCGGTGCTGTATGCGGTGGACGGCGGTCTGACCGTGTTTGAGGAAGCCGGGCTTGTACCGGACTATCTGGTGGGAGATTTTGATACAGCTTCCCCGGGACTGGTGGAGCGCTATGAAACACTTTGTAAAACGATACGGCATCAGCCGGAGAAGGACGCAACGGACACGGAGCTTGCGGTGGATGACGCGCTGAGCCGGGGAGCGGACCGGGTGGTGCTTCTCGGAGCCACCGGGAGCCGGTTCGACCATACGTTAGCCAATGTGCATATGCTTTACCGTGTGCTTTTACGGGGAGGTTTTGCGGAGCTGGTGGATGAAAATAACCGGATTACGCTGCATCGTATGCCGTTTTGGAAGGAGAAAAAAGAACTGTTCGGAACCTATGTATCGTTTCTTCCGTTTTTCGGGGAGGTATCCGGCGTTACGCTTTCGGGTGTAAAGTACCCGCTCCGGAATCAGACGCTGACTGCCGGCAGCAGTCTTAGCATCAGTAATGAAGCAATAGATGAGAAAATCAGGGTATCGTTTTCAAACGGATATCTTTTGATGATAGAAGCAAGAGATTAGCGGCACCAAACGTGCAAGGAAAGGAGAACTTATGAAATTAGGCATTGTGGGGCTTCCGAATGTGGGAAAGAGCACCTTATTTAATTCTTTGACAAAGGCAGGGGCAGAATCGGCGAATTATCCGTTCTGCACGATTGACCCGAACATCGGAATCGTTCCGGTTCCGGATGAAAGGCTGGATGTGCTGGGAAAAATGTACGATTCGGAGCGTATCGTTCCGGCGGTTGTGGAATTTGTGGACATCGCGGGTCTGGTAAAGGGAGCGTCCAAGGGCGAGGGACTCGGCAACCAGTTTCTTGCCAATATCCGCGAGGTTGATGCAATTGTTCATGTGGTACGCTGTTTTGAGGATTCCAATATTATCCATGTGGATGGTTCGGTAAATCCGCTGCGGGATATCGAAACGATTAATTATGAGTTGATTTTCTCCGATTTGGAGGTTTTGGAACGCCGTCAGTCCAGAGTGGTCCGCGGTGCGAGAAACGATAAGGCATTGGCAAAAGAAGAGGATTTTATCAACCGTCTGATGGCACATTTGGAGAGCGGCAGTATGGCAAAGACCTTTGCGCTTTCGGATGAAGACGAGGAGCTTTTGTTGGCCTCGTATAACCTTTTGACGGCAAAGCCGGTCATCTATGCGGCAAACGTAAAAGAGGATGACCTTGCGGACGACGGAGCGTCGAATGCAAATGTGGCAAAGGTAAGAGAGTTTGCGGCACAGGAAAATTCCGAAGTGTTTGTTATTTGTGCGCAGATTGAACAGGAAATTGCAGAACTCGACGACGAAGAAAAGAAAATGTTCTTAGAGGAACTGGGACTTTCGGAGTCCGGTCTGGAAAAGCTGATTCGGGCAAGCTATCATATTCTCGGGCTGATCAGCTATCTGACCGCAGGACCGAAGGAAACAAAGGCATGGACCATAACCCGCGGAACGAAAGCACCGCAGGCGGCCGGAAAGATTCATTCGGATTTTGAACGGGGCTTTATCCGTGCGGAAATCGTAAGCTATCAGAACCTGGTAGACTGCGGAAGCTTCAACGCCGCAAAGGAAAAGGGACTGGTACGTTCCGAGGGAAAAGAGTATGTGGTGCAGGACGGGGATGTTGTGCTGTTCCGCTTTAATGTATAGGACGGCTTCCTGACGGGAAGTTTGCAGGCGAGGAAAGGCGGGTGATTCCGAAATGACGCTGGAAACGGGAAATGTTTATTTCTCCGAACAGGGAAAAGCAGCTATACCGGAACAGGTGTCACTGTTTGGTTTTTCCATTTCCTTTTACGGACTTTGCCTGATGTTTGCCGCACTGATCGGCATCCTTTTGGCAGTACGGGAAGGGCGGAAAAGAAAGCAGGATACGGAATGGACGCTGACCCTGTTGTGGCTGACGATTGTATCCGCTTTGCTTGGAGCCAGAGTTTACTATGCGCTTTTCCAGTGGTATCCGTTTTCGAAAGCTCCGCTTTCGGTGTTGAACTTTAGAAGCGGAGGTCTGGCCTATTTCGGCGCGTTGTTCGGCGCGTGGTTTACCGTAAGATGGTATTGCCGCAGAAAAAAGGAAGATTTTGAAACCGCGGCAGACGTGCTTTGCGTCGGGGCAGCCGCGGCGGCTGTTTTGGTATGGGTCGGCTGTGCGCTCACAAGAGAGCCGATCGGTCGTTTTTACGACGGTCTGTTTTCGGTCCGCATCGGTGCCGAGTATCTGCCGCAGGAGGCGGAAAGCGCTCGGATAGCGGAGCTTTTAGAGCGGGCGTACCGGATTAACGGCAAGTTGTATGTATCCATGCATCCGGTGGCGCTTTACGGGATTTTTGCCAGCATTCTGATTTTGATCGGAATTTGGATTGCAAGGCATTTTATAAAGAGGAGCGGAAATCTGTTCCGACTGTATCTGTTTTTGAATGCGGCTTCCTGTCTTGTATTGGAGCAGTTCCGGGCAAGCCGGTGCTGTGTCTGGGGCACGGAGCTTCCGATTAACAGTCTGGTGGCTGCGGCGTTGCTCTTGGTAATTACGGCGGGAGCTATCAGAAACAGGGTGAAACAAAAAATAAAATAGAAATTTGAGTGAACGGGGCTGCCGCAATACTGCGCGGCCCTATTTTTTTTGCCTTTCTTTTCATTTTGGGGGTTGAAAAAATAGAAAAAGTGGAGTAGAATAGTGATGTAAGTGGAGGAAAGTGGAGGGAAATGGTATGAAGTGGAGCGAAAGGCGGTGAAGTTCATGTTCATGGGCGAGTACGACCATACGTTAGACCCGAAGGGGCGTATGATTGTTCCGGCGAAGTTCCGTGAGGAGCTTGGCGAGCGGTTTATCTTGACTATGGGACTGGACGGCTGTCTTTTCGCGTATCCGGAGAAGGAATGGGAACAGTTTGTCGAGGGCTTAAAAAAGCTTCCGGGCAGTAAGGATGCCAGACAGTTACAGCGTCACTTTATGGCGGGAGCCGCGGAAGTGGAAGTGGACAAGCAGGGACGTTTTCTGATACCGGGGAAATTAAGAGAGCAGGCAGGTCTTACCAAGGATGTTGTTCTGGTTGGCGTGCTTTCCAAGATTGAACTCTGGAGCAAGGAACGCTGGGAACAGAACTGCTGCTATGATAACATGGATGAAGTCGCAGAACATATGGCGGAATTCGGACTAAACTTTTAGAAAGGTTGGGTGATACCTTGACGGAAACAACCAAACAGGACATCGTATTTCGGCACAAGTCGGTATTACTTAACGAAGTAATAGAAGCGTTGCGGATACGGCCGGACGGTATTTATGTGGACGGAACGCTTGGCGGAGCGGGACATGCCTATGAAGTATGCAGGCGCTTAAACGGCGGAACCTTTGTCGGTATTGACCGTGACGCGGATGCTATTTCGGCGGCAGGCGCCAGATTAAAGGAATTTCCGTTTGCACATGTTGTGCGGAGCAATTACAGTGAGATGAAAGAAGTGCTTGCTTCTTTCGGAATAGAAAAGGTAAGCGGCATTTTATTAGACCTCGGCGTATCTTCCTATCAGTTAGATACACCGGAACGGGGCTTTTCCTACATGGAGGAGGAGGCGCCGCTTGATATGCGGATGGATCACCGGATGGAGATGACGGCACGGGATATCGTAAACGGGTACAGTGAAGCGGAGCTGTTCCAGATCATCCGCGATTACGGAGAAGACCCTTTTGCAAAGAACATTGCCAAACACATTGTGCAGCGCAGGGAGAAAAAGGAGCTTGTGACCTGCGGAGATTTAAATGAGGCAATCCGGGCGGCAATCCCGATGAAAATACAAAAGAATCTGGGACACCCGTCAAAACGCACCTTTCAGGCGATACGGATAGAATTAAACGGCGAGTTAAAGGCGTTGCAGAATACATTGGACGAGCTGATTGATTTGCTGGAGGAGAACGGAAGACTTTGTATTATTACGTTTCATTCCTTAGAGGACCGCATTGTAAAGTCGGGCTTTAAAAAGCGGGAAAATCCCTGCGAATGTCCGCCGGATTTTCCGGTCTGCGTCTGCGGCAGAAAGTCTGCGGGCAGGGTGATTACGAGAAAGCCGATTTTACCGGGGGAGAAGGAATGTGAGGAGAACAAAAGAGCAAGGAGTGCGAAGCTGCGGGTATTTGAACGCAGCTAAAGTGAAGGAGGAAACAGCATGGATGCGAGAGAAAAGTATTACAAGAGAGAGTATTATGTAGACGGGACCGCCGCAAGAAAATTGCAGGTACTTCCGGATTATGAAAGAGAACAGGAGCAGATTGCGCGTCCGCAGGTTGGGAATCGCCCTTCCAAAGCGCCGAAAGTAAGCCACGGTATTGATTTTGTTTCCATGCTGCTTTTGACGGCGGCTATGGCAATTACGTTGTATTTGTGTTATAATTATCTTCAGGTGCAGGGAAACATTGTACAGTTGGAGCGTGATATCGCCGTGCTGAGTGAAAAGGTGGATACCATTACGGCAGAAAACGCGGCTATCGAGGATGGCTTAAACGGAGAAATCGACTGGGAAAATGTGTACTTGACAGCAGTCGGAGAACTTGGTATGGTATATCCGAACGAAAATGAAGTGATTACATATACCACAACGGAAAACGGCTATGTAATTCAGTACAAGGATATTCCGGAGTAGGAGCGTTTCGATGAATCAGGGCGAAAAGAAAACCAAAAAACGAAAGAGAATGACAGGCAAAATGCAGGCAGCGTTATGGGTCGTATTTTGCCTGTTTCTTGTCGGTATTCTTATCATAATGATAAGAGTGGCAATGGTAGGAAGCAATACCCGTTACGCAAAGGCGTCCCTGTCCCAGAAGACGGGAAGCGATACGGTACTGCCGTACAAACGGGGGGAGATATTGGACCGCAACGGTACCGTGCTGGCAAAGAGCGATAAGGTATACCATATGATTCTGGATTCCCGCCTGCTTATGAACCACAGCGAGTATCTGGAACCGACAATCCGGGCGTTAAGCAGCGTTTACGGTTATTCGGAGGAGGAACTGCGCGCGTTGATTGAGGAGCGGAAGGAGAGCGCCTATTACCGTCTGAAAAAGAATATGACCTATGAGGAAATGATTGCGTTTGAAAATTACGAGAAGAATCTTCCGAAATCGGAGGACGGGTCGGCGAATAAGGACAAGGGCATGATTCACGGCGTTACCTTTGAGGAGGAATATTTGCGGACCTATCCGTTCGGAACGCTTGCCTCCCATGTGCTTGGGTTTGCAAAAGCGGACGGTGAGGGTACTTACGGAATCGAGCAGCAGTACAATGAAGAGCTGACGGGAATCAACGGCAGAATCTACGATTATTATGACGCGAATCTGACGGTGCAGCAGCAGGAAATACCGGCACAGGACGGCAAGGTGATTATATCGACCTTAGACGCAAACTTACAACGGATTGTACAAAAGCATACGGAGGCGTTTCTGGATGAAATCGGAGCAAAGAACGTCGGCGTGCTGGTTATGGAGGTAAACAGCGGCGAAGTGCTTGCCATGCAGTCCAATTACAGCTATGATTTAAACGCGCCGAGAGATTTGACGCGGTGGTATACCGAAGAAGAAATTGCGGCAATGGATAGCGAGGCTTATCTGAGTGCGCTCTACAAAGTATGGAGAAACTTCTGCATCAGCGATTCCTACGAGCCGGGTTCTACCTTTAAGCCCTTTACGGTGGCGGCAGCACTGGAGGAGGCGGTGATTACAACGGAGGAAACCTTCCTTTGCAACGGCGGAGAGAAAATAGCGGGATATTACATCTCCTGCCACAACGAGTGGGGACATGGTCTTATCAATGCGGCGCAGAGCATTATGTACTCCTGTAACGACGCATTGATGGAAATCGCAAAGCGCGAGGGACGGACCGTCTTTTCACGGTATCAGAACCGCTTTCTGTTCGGAAAACTAACCGGGATTGACCTCCCGGGCGAGGTTCCCGGAATTTTGATGAAGGAGGAGCAGTTAAACGAGTCGGAGCTTGCCACAAGCAGTTTCGGCATGTCCTTCAATACGACGATGATTCAGCTCGGCGCTGCTTTTTCTTCTATGGTGAACGGCGGTACTTACTATGAACCGCATATCGTAAAAGAAATCAGAAATGCGGACGGCGTTGTGTTGGAAAAGATAGAACCGAGAGTCGTATGCAATACGATATCGAAGGAAACCTCGGAATTTTTACGCGATGCGTTTTACCTTACCGTACAGGAGGGAACCGCGACGGCAGCGCAGGTAGACGGTTATCTGATCGGCGGAAAAACGGGAACGGCCCAGAAGCTTCCGCGAAGCGAAGGAAAATATCTGGTATCCTTTATCGGCTGCGTACCGGCGGACAATCCGCAGATTATGATTTATGCCGTGGTCGACGAGGCTGCGGACGAGGAATTGCAGAGCAGAGCTTCCATTGCCTCTACTCTGGCGGCGGGGATTCTTGAGGAGGCGTTGCCGTACTTAAAGATTTATCCGGACAAAGAGATTGCGTATCCGAACTTCCGCATTGATGAGGAAGATGTGGAAATGCAGACGGGAGAAATCGGCGATACCGGCGTTGTATATGACCCGGAGAAGAACGAGGGTAATATGCAGGCAATTCCGGCTGACATGGAATAAAGAGAAAAAGCATAGGATGATAAAAAAAGTTGTCGGAGTACCATGAGGCAGATTTCAACGAAACAAAGGAAAACGGCATTGCTTGTCATCAGCGTACTTGTTCTGGCCGCCGCCGGTCTTTGCGTGCGGCTTTGGTATCTTATGGTGTTACATTCGGAGGAATATGCCGCGCAGGCACAGGAGTTGCATGAGCGTGAACGCAGTATTAAGGCGGCGCGCGGAATTATTTATGACAGAAACGGCGTTATTTTGGCGGACAACAAGCCGGTGTGTACGGTTTCGGTTATCCACAGCCAGATTACGGATGCGGAGCGGGTGATTTCGGTATTATGCGAAGTGCTTGAGCTTCCCGAAGAAACCGTGCGCAAACGGGTAGAAAAGGTGTCTTCGATTGAGCGGGTGAAAGCCAATGTGGAAAAAGAAACCGCAGACTATCTCCGCAGCTTTGAATTGGACGGCGTTATGGTGGACGAGGATTATAAACGGTATTATCCCTTCGGCGACCTTGCCTCCAGAGTCATTGGCTTTACGGGCGGAGATAACCAGGGTATTATCGGTCTGGAAGTGAAATATGACTCGATGCTTTCCGGAATTCCGGGGAAAATCCTGACGCTTACCACTGCCCACGGCACGGAGATTGAGAATGCCGCGGAAAACCGGATTGAACCGATTGCGGGAAATTCCCTTACGATTAGTCTGGATATTAATATCCAGCGGTATGCGGAACAGGCGGCGAAGAAAGTCCTGGAAGCCAAAAGCGCAAACCATGTCAGTCTGATTGTGATGAATCCGCAGAACGGGGAAATCTATGCGATGGTCAACGTGCCGGAGTTTGATTTAAACGACCCGTATACGTTAAATGTCGAATACGCGGCAAAGGCGGAGGGACAGACGCTTGACAGCGAAAAAAAGAACGAGCTGTTAAACCGGATGTGGCGGAATCCCTGCATCAGCGATACTTACGAGCCGGGGTCCACGTTTAAAATCGTAACGGCAACTGCGGCGTTTGAGGAGGGGGTGGTTTCCCTGACCGACCGTTTTTTCTGCCCGGGATACAAAATCGTGGAGGACCGGACGATTCATTGTCATAAGGTGGCAGGTCACGGAAGCGAAAGCTTTGTGGACGGCATTAAAAACTCCTGCAATCCTGTTTTTATGGAAATCGGGGCAAGAGTCGGTGCAAAAGCTATGTATGATAATTTCCGGAAACTCGGACTGATGCAAAAGACCGGAATCGACCTGCCGGGGGAAGCCTCTTCCATTATGCATAAAATCGAAAACATCAAACCGGTGGAGCTGGCGACAATTTCCTTCGGACAGTCCTTTCAGATTACGCCGATACAGCTCCTTTCCGCGGTAAGCTGCGTGATTAACGGCGGCAACCGTATTACGCCGCATTTCGGAATTTGTGCGAAAAACACAGAGGAGAATACGGTAAAGACCTATACCTATGAAGGCGAGAGCGGCGTAATTTTAAAGGAAACGAGCGAAACCATGAAAATGCTGTTAGAAGCGGTTGTGCATGAGGGAACGGGAAAAAGAGCGTATCTCCCGGGCTTTCGAATCGGAGGAAAGACGGCGACCTCCGAGAAACTTCCGAGAAGCCTGAATACTTATATTTCTTCCTTTATCGGGTTTGCACCGGCAGAGGATCCGCAGGTGCTTGCACTGGTGCTGATTGACGAGCCGGAAGGGATTTATTACGGCGGTACGATTGCGGCGCCGGTCATAGCCGAAGTGTTTGACCTTGTGCTTCCGTATCTCGGAATCGAGCCGGTGTATTCGGAGGACGAAAAGAAACTGGACGGCGTAGGACAGTTCCCGGTTCCCGATTTGGTGGGAATGACGAGAAAAGAGGTTACTCAGCTGTTAAAGGCCTACGAGTTCGGAGATATTTATTATACCGGGGAGGGAGAAACGGTGGCGGAGCAGTTTCCGTTAGCGGGGGAGGAAGTAAACAAAAAGAGTAGCTTGATTCTGCATATGAAATAGCATATAATGGTGTGTGGAAAGTTTTGCAGACGGAAGGAAGGATACAATGAATTTTCAAAATAAAAAGGTAACGGTAGCCGGTGCCGGTATCAGCGGTATTGCGGCAACAAATTTGCTGACCGGAGCGGGAGCGGCTGTGACGTTGTATGACGGGAATGCCTCCTTATCGGAAAAGGAAGTGCGCGCGCAGCTTGGCGCGGAATTTCGCGGCAGTATTGTATGCGGTGAGTTCACCGACGAATTGCGGCAGAATACAGAGATTTTGGTTATCAGTCCGGGCGTTCCGGTGGATTTGCCTTTTGTTACGGAGTTAAAGGCAAACGGCGTTCCGGTGCTCGGAGAAATCGAGCTTGCTTATTTGTTTTCCAAGGGGAAACTTGTGGCAATCACCGGAACCAACGGCAAGACAACCACGACGGCGCTGACCGGGGCGATTATGCGGACCTGCTATGAGAAGGTGCTGGTTGTCGGCAATATCGGGACTCCGTATACGAGTCTGGTAACCGACACGGATGATACATCGGTTACCGTAGCGGAAATCAGCAGTTTTCAGCTGGAAACGGTAGCTTCCTTCCGCCCGGACGTGGCGATGATTTTGAATATTACGCCGGATCATTTAAACCGCCATCACACAATGGAGAATTATATTGCGGCAAAGGAAGCCATTGCCGCAAATCAGACCTCAAAGGATGTCTGTATTTTAAATTACGAAGATGAGCGCCTGCGTGCGTTCGGCGAACAGGTAAAAAGCCGCGTGATTTATTTCTCCAGCGCGCGGAGCTTAGAGGAAGGGCTCTATGTGGAAGACGGTATTATTTTCTATGCCCATGAAGGGATTGCGGAGTGTATCTGCAAGGTAGAAGAATTAAACATTATCGGCCGGCATAATTATGAGAATGCAATGGCAGCGATTGCGGCAGGCATCGTGATGGGTGTGCCGCTTGATTCGATTCGCAGGGCGTTGCGGGAGTTTAAGGCGGTGGAGCACCGCATCGAGTATGTGGCAACGAAACGCGGCGTCCGGTATTACAACGATTCCAAGGGGACGAATCCGGACGCGGCAATTCAGGGAATCCGTGCCATGACGGGCAACACCCTGTTGATTGCGGGCGGTTACGATAAGGGGTCGGAGTATGACGAGTGGATTGAAGCCTTTGAAGGAAAGGTGGGCTATTTGGTTCTGATCGGACAGACAAGGGAGAAAATTGCCGAGGCGGCAAGAAAGCACGGCATCGAAAATATTGTATTGTGCGACAGCTTTTTAGAGGCAATGGAGTTTTGCACCGCTCATGCAAAGGAGGGCGATACGGTGCTGCTTTCTCCGGCCTGTGCAAGCTGGGGGATGTTTCAGAACTATGAGGAGCGGGGACGTATTTTTAAAGAGTATGTCAACGCGCTTCCGGAAGCGTAAAGGAAACCAGAGGTTGGCAGGAGGCTGAAAAGATGACGAAGCCGTCGGTAAAGAAAACTGAATATAAGCCGCAGACTTATTACGATTACAGCCTGCTTTTTATTACATTGATTCTGGTATGTATCGGTCTGGTTATGGTATACAGCACCAGCTCGTATTATGCGGTGAAGCAGAAGTTCGGAGATGCGGCGTACTTTTTCAAGCGGCAGCTGATTTCTGCGGTAATCGGTACCTTTGTAATGATTGTGGTTTCAAAGATTGATTACTTTTTCTACATAAAAGGCATCGGAAAGAAGTATAAGTTAAATCTGTTGTTCCTTGCCTATATTGTCTGTATCGGCTTACAGGTATATGTGCTCTTTTTCGGAGAAGAGGTAAAGGGCGCAAAGCGCTGGATTAAGATTCCGCTGCTCGGTACGTTCCAGCCGTCGGAGTTAACGAAAATCTGTATTATTCTGCTGGTGGCCTACATCGTATATGCGGCGCCGAAAAGACTGGATACGGTATTCGGGTTTATCCGGGTGCTGATTTACGTCTGTCCGCTGCTCGGTCTGGTTGCGGCGGAAAACTTAAGTACCGCGATTATTATTGCGGGCATTACGTTTGTGGTCTGCTTTGTGGTGGCAAGAAGAAAGGGGTACTTTTTTGTAGCGGGTATCTTGGCGGTTGCCGCGGTTGCGTGTTATATTTTTCTCGGAGAGGCATTCCGTGGAGAACGTATCGACGCCTGGCTGAACGTAGAAACCCACGACAAGGGCTATCAGATTTTGCAGGGACTTTATGCGATTGCGTCCGGCGGGCTTTGGGGAAAGGGGCTTGGACAAAGTATTCAGAAGCTCGGCTTTATCCCTGAGTCCCACAATGATATGATATTTTCCGTCATCTGCGAGGAGCTTGGAATTATCGGCGCGCTTGCGATTATTCTGCTCTATGTACTGCTTCTCTGGAGATTGTTTGTGGTGGCGGTCAACGCAAGAGATTTGTTCGGTTCCCTCATCTGTGTCGGTATTATGGTACATATCGCAATGCAGGTGTTAATCAATATTGCAGTAGTAACCAATACGATACCGTCTACCGGTATCCCGCTTCCGTTTATCAGCTACGGGGGTACCTCGTTAGTTGTGCTGATGGCGGAAATGGGAATTGCCCTCAGCGTGTCCAACCGGATTGAATACGAACGGTAACCTTTGCCGATTGGCTGCATACTATGACAGTGAACAGCAAGCGGAGAACTGTCATGACATATGCAACAATAACCGGAGGCAATAAAATAAAAGGTGAAACGGTGTTACAGGGCTCAAAAAATGCTGCGTTGCCCATGATTGCGGCGAGTGTGCTCTGCCGCGGAGAGGTAAGATTAGAGAACTGTCCCGATATTTCCGACGTCAGGGAACTTTTAGCTGTTCTTTCCCATACGGGTGCCCGGTGCGAGTTGAAAAACGGTGTACTCACGATAGATACGTCGGATGCGGTTCCGTCTTCGGTTGACAGGGAACAGGCAAAAAAGACCCGCGGAGGCGTTTTGTTTCTGGGAGCCTTTCTCGGGCGGTTTCATGAAGCGGGGATTGCGTATCCGGGCGGCTGCGTCATCGGAAAACGACCGATTGACATGCACTGTGCGGTGTTGCAAAAGCTCCATGTGACTTTGACGGAAACAAGCGAAGGAGTATATGCGAAGGGGCGTCCTGTGGGAGAGAGAATCGAGCTTCCCTATCCGAGTGTCGGAGCAACCGAGAATGCCGTTTTGGCTGCGGTGTGCGCCAAAGGGCGGACGGAGCTGTTCGGAGCGGCAACGGAACCGGAAGTCGCCGAGCTTTGCCGTTTCCTAAATAATGCGGGTGCGAAAATTCACGGAATCGGCACAAGCTATCTGGTAATAGACGGAACGGCAGCGTTGCACGGAGTAAGCCACAGACTCACCGGGGACAGAATTGTAGCGGGAACCTATATGGCTGCCGCGGCAATCACCGGAGGAGAGGTAGTGCTCCGGGGAACGGAGGCTGTCTGTATGGACGGAATTTTGCCGGTGTTGCAGGCGGCAGGAACGCAGGTCCGCAGGGAAAAGGATTTGCTGGTTGCATCGGGCAACGACAGAATATTGGCGGTACCGTATGTCAAGACCGCGCCGTTTCCCGCGTTCCCGACGGATATGCAGTCCCAGATATTAGCACTGCTTTCCAGGGCGGACGGCGACAGCGTCGTTTGCGAAACCGTATTTGAGTCACGGTTTGCGATTATACCGGAGTTACGCAAAATGGGAGCAGACGTGCTGAGCGAAGGACGCTATGCGGTAGTTCACGGAGTAAGGCAGTTGTACGGCACGACCGTAAGAGCGGCGGATTTACGCGGCGGAGCGGCACTGGTGCTTGCGGCGCTTGCGGCCGAGGGAGAAACCAAGGTCTGCGGATACGAGTATATTGCCAGAGGGTATGAAGATATGTGCGGCGTGTTAAAACGCCTTGGGGCGGACATTATACAAACGGAGGAACAGGAACCGATGAAACATGGAGAATTGATATGAAGGAACAGAGAAGGAAAATTCGCGGTATAACGAGGGTGTACCTTTGGATAGCCGCAGTGCTTTTCGTCGTTGCTGTTTTGTTGCTGACTTTTATCAGCGTTTATCGGCTGGAGAAAATCAGCGTGGAAGGTCTGACCTATTATACCGAGGAAGAGTTTGTTTCAAAGCTTGCGAGTGACGCGGCAAGAAAGAATACGGTGTTGTTTCGTTTGCAGACGCTGCGGGACGGAGAAAAGACAATTCCGTATATCGAAAGCTACGAGGTTACCGTAAAGGGAAATAATGAGATTCATATCCGGGTGTATGAAAAAATATTGGTAGGCTGTGTGAAAGTCATGGGACAGTATCTGTATTTTGACAAGGACGGATATGTGACGGAGTCTTCCGGGGAGCGTCTTCCCGAAGTACCGTTGGTCAAAGGATTGGAGTTTGACCGGATTGTCCTGTACGAAAAGCTGAAGATTCAGAAGGACGAGCTGTATACGGTGATTTTAAATATTACAAAATCGGTAAGAGAATATGCGATTCCGGCGCAGAGCATTTCCTTTAACAGCAGGGGAGAAGCGGAATTAGAGGTCGGAACGCTTACCGTCGGGCTCGGAAAGCGGGCTGCGTATGACGTTCCGATTCAGAAACTGGCGGACATTTTACCGACGGTAGAGGGGCGGAAGCTCTACATTGATTTGTCCCGGTATGCCGGAGGAAATGAGGATATTATTGCCAAACCGAAGGAAGAATAAAAAAAAGCGGAAAAATTTTAAAAAATGCTTGCTAAATTTGATATTTCAATATATTATATAGTATAGAGGACGGGTTTGCATTGAGAAAAATACACAACATCTAGTTTTTTACGGGCGTTGTGACAGATAAAGGAGGAGTCACCTTGCTTGAAATTATGAATGACAGTGCGGAAGTAGCCGCAAAAATATTGGTAATCGGAGTCGGCGGAGCGGGCAATAATGCCGTAAACAGAATGATAGAGGAAGGTATTGGCGGGGTAGAGTTTGTCTGTGTGAATACGGACAAGCAGCATCTGAAGAATTGTAAGGCACCGCAGTGCATACAAATCGGAGAAAAGCTGACAAAGGGTCTCGGCGCGGGTGCAAAGCCGGAAATCGGTGAGAAAGCGGCCGAGGAGAATATAGAGGAATTGACCCAGATTATTAAGGGTGCGGACATGGTGTTTGTTACCTGCGGTATGGGCGGCGGCACCGGTACGGGTGCAGCGCCGGTTGTAGCAGGTATCGCAAAGGGAATGGGAATTCTTACGGTTGGTATCGTAACGAAGCCGTTTACGTTTGAGCATAAGGTTCGTATGAGCAATGCCATTGCCGGAATCGAACGCTTAAAGGCGAATGTGGATTCTTTGATTGTCGTGCCGAATGACAAGCTGTTGGAAATCGTAGACCGCCGCACTTCCATGCCGGAAGCGCTGAAGAAGGCGGATGAAGTGTTGCAGCAGGGTGTTCAGGGAATTACCGACCTTATCAACCTGCCGGCACTGATTAACCTTGACTTTGCAGATGTACAGACGGTGATGCAGGATAAGGGCGTTGCCCATATCGGTATCGGTGTCGGTTCGGGCGAGCAGAAGTGTCTGGATGCCGTACATAAGGCTGTATCCAGTCCGCTTTTGGAAACGAAGATTCAGGGCGCAAGCCATGTGATTTTAAATGTATCCGGTGATGTCAGCCTTATTGAAGTAAACGAGGCCGCTACCGAAGTGCAGATGCTTGCAGGGGAAAATGCAAACATTATTTTCGGTGCAATGTATGACGAAACCATGCAGGATCAGGCAGTGATTACGGTTATTGCAACCGGTCTTCAGGAGAAGGAGTATACTTCCCTGCCGAACGGCAATCGTTTTGCCGGCGGTTTTACGCCGGGTGCGGCGCCGCAGAACGGCAAGGCTCCGGGCGTTGCAATTCCGGGCTTTTTAAACCGCGGCGGTTTTACACCGAATGCTACTACCCAGACGACCTCCGAACGCGGTACGATGGAACAGTTTGACTATAAGTTTGACCCGGGTGCGGTTCGTCCGAAGACTACGCCGGAGTACAAGTCATCCGCTGCAAGTCCTTATACTTCCCGTACCAATTCCATGTTCGGAAAGCAGCCGGAGAATACGGCTTCGGACAGCGGCAAGGACGAGATTAAGATTCCGCCGTTTATTCAGAATTATTCCGCAAAGAAGAAGTAAAAGTCGAGCAAGATGCGAAGAGGCCGTTGCGAAAAGCACGGTCTCTTTTTTGGAAAAATCAATAAATTGTTTAAGTGCAGGCTGTTACACAACTTACATGGTGTGTGACAGCCTCGTTTTTTGTCAGATACGGCTGTTTCCTGCGATAAAATAATGGGAAATAGTTACAGAAATTTACAAAAAACGGAAGAAAAGTATTGTATAATAGACAAGTAGAAACAAAGGAGGTGGAATACGGTTAAGCTCTATCTTGACAGTTACATAGCAGCATGTTTCTGGCTGCATTTGTTATGTCTTATGTTAGCCGGTGCAATCGGCAGGGAACGGTATAGAAAAGTAAAAAAGCGCAGACTTGCCGCGGTTTCCGCACTCTGTACGCTGCTTGACGCGCTTGTGCTGTTCTTCGGAGGATATCGTTTTCCGAGTGTTATGACAGCGGTGGGACTGGTTGAGCTTGTGCCTGCGGCATGGCTTGCGTTCGGAAAGGCGAGAGCACTTCAGAACAGTATTGTGTTGTTTTTTGTAACGGTGGGATTAAGCGGTGTGTTTCATATTCTGCCGTTTCGGAATATCGGCTTCTTTTGTCTGGTCGGGAGTCTTGTGCTTCCGCTTCTGGAGGCGGGTTTCGGAGCATTGACGGCGACAAAGCAGACGAGGGAAACGGTTTTTTCGGCAACGCTTTGCCAAAACGGGGAAAGGCGGGAACTGTCCGCACTGATGGATACCGGAAACCGTCTGCGGCTGTACGGAAGCCGTCTGCCGGTTGTGGTGGTGGAGGAAACCTATCTGGCGGACTGGATCAAGGACGCGGAGCGGACAGAGTCCCCGAAGTTAGTGTTTCTGCCCTATAAAGGAGTCGGAGGAACAGGACTCTTACACGGGGTAAGACTGGACTGTACCCTGCACCGCGAAAACGGGGAAGCGCTTGGCGGTGAAGTGGCGGCGGTGGCGGCAGGGCACGGCTTGTTTTCCGGCTGTGAGTATCAGATGTTATTGCAGCCGGAAGTATTACAGCTTCCGGTAAAAAAAGAAAAACGGTGGGAGAAGGAGCAGAGGCAAAAAGGAAAAGCAGTGGTTGGTGTAAAGCACACACAGGAAGGAGAGAGGAATGTTGTTTAAAGTTTCGATACCAAATCGTTTTCAGTTTCGGATGATACCGAATTTAACGGCACTTTTGCTGGGAAAATACGGTGAAATTCATTACATCGGCGGAACCGAGGTTCTGCCTGCGCCTTACACTCCGGAGGAAGAAGCCGAAATCATTGCAGCGCTTTCCGGAGAAGACGCGGAAGCGGCAAAGTCGGATTTAGTGGAGCATAATCTGCGGCTTGTGGTTTATATTGCAAAGAAGTTTGATAACACCGGGGTCGGGGTAGAGGATTTGATTTCCATCGGAACCATCGGACTGATTAAAGCAATCAACACCTTTAATCCGGAAAAAAATATTAAACTGGCAACCTATGCTTCCCGGTGTATCGAAAACGAGATTCTGATGTATCTGCGAAGAAACAGCAGGCAGAAATTAGAGGTATCCATTGACGAGCCCTTAAATGTGGATTGGGACGGAAATGAACTGCTGCTTTCCGATATTCTGGGGACCGAAGAGGATGAGGTCTACCGCGGTATGGAGGAGGAAGCAGACAGAAACTCTCTGCTTCAGGCGCTTTCCTGTTTGAATGAGCGGGAACGTCTGATTATCAATTTGCGATACGGTTTGGAAAGCGGGGACGGCAACGAGCATACGCAAAAGGAAGTCGCGGATTTGCTCGGTATTTCCCAGTCCTATATTTCCCGGCTGGAAAAAAAGATTATGAAACGTCTGCGGAAAGAAATGACAGCATGACAGAAGGTGACAAAAGGTCTTAGTATAAAGAACGGCGCCGTGGCACATCCTTAGATTAGTGAAGTGTAACAGAAATTTTCTCTACACTTTGCCAGTACAGGAGGAATGTGTCATGGCGCTTTATAAGGTAGAAATCTGCGGTGTAAATACGGCAAAGCTGCCGCTTCTCAGTAATGAAGAAAAGGAAGAATTATTTTCCCGCATCAAGCGGGGGGACGCTCTTGCAAGGGAGCAGTATATCCGGGGCAATTTAAGACTGGTACTTAGCATTATTCAACGCTTTTCCGGAAACAACGAAAATGTGGATGATTTGTTCCAAATCGGCTGTATCGGGCTAATGAAAGCAATCGACAATTTTGATGTGACCCAGGGGGTAAAGTTTTCTACTTATGCGGTTCCGATGATTATCGGCGAAATCAGACGGTATCTGCGGGATAATAATTCCATTCGCGTCAGCCGTTCCCTGCGGGACGCGGCGTATAAAGCAATCTACGCAAAGGAAATGCTGACGAAGGAATTGAACCGGGACCCTACCATAGCAGAGATTTCGGAGCGGACCGGACTTACGCCGGAGGAAATTCATGAGGCCTTTGACGCGATACAAACGCCGGTTTCGCTATATGAACCGGTGTATAAGGAGGGCGGGGACGCTCTGTATGTCATGGACCAGGTGTGCGATAAAAAGAACGGGGAGGATGCCTGGGTAGAGGAAATTTCTTTAAAGGAGGCTATGAAACGTCTGCCGGAGCGGGAAAAACTGATTATCGATTTGCGGTTCTTTCACGGAAAGACCCAGATGGAGGTGGCGGAGGAAATCCATATTTCTCAGGCACAAGTTTCCCGGCTGGAAAAAAATGCGTTAAAGAGTATGAAAAATTATTTATCGGACCGCAAAAAGGAGCGGTAACATTTACAGGAGGCGGATAGGCAGGGACAGACCGTGTTGGGAAAGGAGAGAAAACAGCGGGCATCACGTTCGACAGGTTACGGAATATATTGTAGTAGAATTTGTCGAAAAAGGGTGATGTAGATGGAAACAGAGCTTCTTTGGATTGCACTGGCTGCCCTTGCGGTCTTTGTGGCAGCTCCTTTCGTATATTACAGGCGCAGAAAACGCTATGCAAAACGGAAGGTGGCAGGGCGGAGTACGGAGCAAAAGGCATATGAGCTAAATCGGGATTTGGAGCCTTTTGGGTTTCTTTATGACGAAACGCAGGATAAGATTTATTCGGCAATGAACCCGTGGCAGAGAGAGGTGGGTTACTGTAAGCTGTATGATGACGCTGCCCTTGCCATGAATATGGCAATCCAGTGCGAGCCGATTTATTTTAATTACGACAACCGCCGGTGGCTGATTGAGTTCTGGAAAGGACAGTACGGCATGTCCACAGGCGGGGAAGTCGGCATTTATGTGACGGACAAAGAGGACATTTCTGTTCCGGGAGTGTTTCAAGGTCCGTTTTTTGAATGCGTAAAGGACGAAGAACGTATTCCGATGCAGTTTTTTTTATACCGGAAAAAACGATTTTTATTGGAACGGGACGCTCTGCACTGGTGGCTGACCGCTTTTGATGTGGGACGCTTTGCGAAGCCGCGCGAACTTTCGATGGACATTCGTCTGATATTTCCGAACCGGGGGATGCTGCTTGCTTTTTTAAACGGTCTGCAGGAAGCCGGATACCGGGCAGACGCCTATGCGGTTTACCGGAACACGGTCCGCATTTTTTTCGATGTGCCGAAAACAAAGCAGCCTTACCGGAAAAGGAAAGTTTGGTACGGTGCGGTGCAGTTTATGAACCGGGTTTCTTGTGCGGTATTCCGGTTGGCGACGAGGGATTATATCAAAACCTTGGATAAGATTGACTATCTGCGTTTTCTGTTTCCGGGATTGTATCGTCTGGTGACAGGGCTTGCGAAGCCGCTGAAGTTAAGAAGCCTTTATCGGAAAATAGTACAGGCGGGCGGAAGCGGCCGGGAGGTGGAACAATGAGCACCTCGGGACGGCTGACGAAAGTATATGAACAGGCGGAGCGTGTCTGTTATGACAAAGGGGAAAAGTTTATTATTATGAGCGACTGCCATCGGGGAGTGGGAAACCTCGGAGATAACTTTTTGAAAAACCGGCACATTTATGCTGCGGCACTGCGGTACTATTATCAAAGAAATTTCACCTATCTGGAACTGGGGGATGGGGACGAACTCTGGGAAAATAAAAATATGGAAGAGATTATTCGGGTACACAGTGATGTATTTGAATTGTTATCCGAATTTTATAAAGAGGGAAGACTCTACATGCTGTACGGCAACCATGATATTCAAAAGAAGCAGGAGCGTTTTTTGCGGAAACACTGCGGAAGCTTTGAATGTGAGGAATCCGGGGAACAAAAAGAGCTCTTTCCGGGACTTTTGGTGCGGGAAGGTCTTATTCTGGAGGAATGCGAAACAAAGAGGCGGATTTTTCTGGTTCACGGTCATCAGGGGGATTTGCTCAATGATACTTTCTGGCGGGCAGGACGCTTTCTGGTGCGGCATTTGTGGCGGAAATTGGAACTGCTCGGTATGGAAAATCCAATCAGTGCATCGGGGAGCGGAAAAAAGAAAAGTAAAGTAGAACAGCGTTTGGCGGACTGGGCGAATGCCAACAGACAACTGATGATTGCCGGACATACTCACCGACCGCGTTTTTCGTCCGATGCCAAAAATTATTATTTTAATGACGGAAGCTGTGTGCGTCCTTATGCCGTTACCGGAATCGAAGTGGAAAACGGAGTGCTACGTTTAGTAAAATGGAGTATGATGACGAGGGGAGACAGCAGTCTTTATGTCGGACGTGAGGTAGTGGACGAAGTAAGGCTGAGTTTGTTTGAGGGGTAGATAAAATTCGGGGAAACCGGACATAATAAAGCGGAATGCGTTAAAAATTCTTTACGGAAAAGGGTTCTTGACAGTCTTGGGACAAAGTGCTAAGATAAGTTGGAATTTCGTTGAGGCATTAGAATTTTGATTTAGCACAGAAGGAAGAGAGTATCCGAGAGGTAGTTTTTATGATTCTGATTTTATTTGCACTTTGGCTGATATTTAACGGAAAGATTACGTTGGAAATTGTGTTGTTCGGGGCGGTATTATCTCTGGCGGTGTACCTGTTTTGCTGGAGGTTTCTGGAGTACAGTCCGAAACGGGAGCTGCATGCTCTGTGCATATTACCGCAGGGCATCGGCTACTTTTTTGTGCTGTTAATAGAGATTGTAAAGGCAAATTGCGCGGTAATCAGTCTGATTGTTTCCCCGAAGTATGAGCCGGAGCCGGTGCTGGTGACGTTTCGGACGGATTTAAAGACGGATTTGGCGAAAACCGTTCTTGCGAACTCCATCACTCTGACGCCGGGAACGATTACGGTGGAACTTACGGAGGACGAGTTTAAGGTGCATTGCCTTGACAAAGAGATGGCGGAAGGGCTTTGTGATTCGATATTTGTCAGATTACTGAGAACTATGGAAAAAACGGCAGGAAAGTAAAGGAGGATACATATGGAAACCGCATATTCCGTGTTATATATCAGCGTGATGATTGGATTGGCACTCTGTATTTTCGGTTGCCTGGTGCGTGCAATCAGAGGACCGAGAACAATGGATCGTATTGTGGCGGTTAATATGATCGGAACGCTGTCGGTTGTGATTATTGCATTGATGTCTCTTTATTTAGAGGAAAGTTTTCTTCTGGATGTGGATTTGATTTACGCCATGTTAAGTTTTCTTGCCGTTGTGGTGCTGACGAAGGTATATATGGGAGTGCATCACGAAAAAGAAAGCAGGCAGGAAAAAAAGGAAGAAGAAACGACAAAGGAGGAGCAGGTATGATGGAATGGCTTCGTTTTGCAGCGGTTGCGCTCTTTTTGACAGCCTCTCTCGGTATGGCGGTGATTTCCGTAGCGGGTGTGTTTAAGTTTAAATTTATCCTAAACCGTATGCATGCGGCGGCAATCTGTGATTCTTTCGTGCTGCTGCTTGCCATGCTTGGCGTTGCGGTGGCATACGGATTTTGTGCGGCAACCATAAAGGTGATTTTGATTGTGCTTTTCGTCTGGATTGCGAGTCCGGTGTCGGGACATTTGATTGCCCGTCTGGAAGTAACAACGGACAAGCATCTTTCCGAAGAATGTGAGGTGCGCGAATAATGGAGATTCTGGAATTTATTTTGCTTTCCTTTTTGGTAGTTTGTGCCGTTTCGGTTGCGCTTTCCAAAAATCTTTTGACGTCGATTGTCATTTTTATGTCGTACAGCGTCATTATGTCGATTATCTGGATGATTCTGGAATCGCCGGATCTGGCGATTACCGAAGCTGCGGTCGGCGCGGGGGTAACGAGCGTATTATTTTACATTACATTAAAGAAAATCCATGCGATGAAGGGAGAAGAAGACGATGAAGCCGAGGAGTGATTACGAGCATTCGCTGTGGCGGCGGCTGGTGCGCTTTGTCGACGGGGAAACCCTGGAGGATGTGGAGAAGCGCGCGGAGGAGCTGCGGGAAAGCAGTGCCCAAAGGCAGGAAGACGCCGATGTAACGGCAGAACAGGTTTTGGAACAGGAAGACAAAGGGGATAAGGAAGAAAAAAAGCGTCTGATGGAAGAAGCCCGTGCGAAGGAAGCTGCGGCAATGTTAGAAAAGTACAAGAACTGGCCGAAGGAGCACGGCGTTAAGATTTTCGGACGTCTGTATGCGGTGATGGCGGTGGTACTGTGTCTGATTATTATTCTGACACTGTTAGCAACGGTTTCTTATCTGCCGGAGTTCGGTCAGGCGGATAATCCGAATAATAACGAAGTAGTGGAACGGTATAATACGAACGGTCTGGAGGAAACCGGCGCAACGAATATCGTTGCCGGTATGATTCTCGATTATCGTGCGTTTGATACGCTGGGAGAGTCCCATGTGCTGTTTGTGGCAGCCTGCTGCGTGATGATATTACTCCGGCTGGAACACACAAAAGAGGGAAAAACGTCGGATAAGAAGCGAGCGGAAGAGGAGAATGACCGCCTTTATGAGCCGAAAAACGACAAAATACTTCAAACTTCGGCAAGAATACTGGTGCCTGTCATTATTCTGTTCGGCATTTATGTCATATTAAACGGACATCTTTCGCCGGGCGGCGGTTTTTCCGGCGGTGCGATTATCGGTGCGGGTCTGATTCTGTATGTTAACGCATTCGGTTTTCAAAAGGCGTCGAGGATTATGAACCGGAGGAATTACGCGGTGATTTCCGTAGTTCCGCTCTTATTCTACGCCGTGGCGAAGGGATATTCCTTTTTTACCGGCGCAAACCACTTAGAGAGCGGTATTCCGAAAGGAACGCCGGGGGAGATTCTTTCCGCCGGATTGATTTTGCCGTTAAATATCTGCGTCGGCATCGTTGTGGCCTGTACAATGTATCATTTCTATACGTTGTTCCGCAAAGGAGGAATGTAAGATGTTAAAGAATCTGTTTGCAAATTATTACGAAGCGGTATCCGTTATTTTGTTCGGAATCGGATTTACGACGCTTCTGTTAAACCGGAATATGATTAAGAAGATTATGGGGTTAAATATCATGGATACGGCGATTTATCTGTTTTTGGCGGCAAAGGGTTACATCTTCGGAAGAAAGGTGCCGATTGTAACCGGAAACGTGCCGGAACCGGAAACCTATATTAACCCGATACCGAGCGGACTGGTACTGACCGGTATTGTTGTATCGGTCAGCGTTACGGCGGTGATGCTGTCCCTGACCATACGGCTTTACCGTCGGTATCGTACACTGGACATTGATGAAATTACGCGTCTGGTTAAGGAGGAGAAATAATGGATTTTATTCGTAATTTTCCGTTTTTTTGTATTGTCCTGTCATTAAGTACAGGCGTTATTTCCTCCGTATTAAAGCCGAAAGCGGCAAAGGCGCTTTCTTTTGTACTGGTTTCCCTCAGTTGTGTTGCTTCCGCCTGCGTACTTTGCTATACCGTACGGACAGGGGACTCCTTTGTCTATCTGATGGGACATTTTCCTGCACCGTGGGGCAATGAAATCCGTGCCGGAGTGTTGGAAGGTGTTATGGCACTGTTTTTCTCCGTGATTATGTTATTATCCCTGCTTGGCGGAGAAAAATACCTGAAGGCGGACATCGAACAGCCGAAGCAGAATCTTTATTTTGTTCTGGTGGATTTGCTTTTAAGCTCTCTTTTAGCGTTGGTGTATACGAACGATTTGTTTACGGCCTATGTCTTTGTGGAAATCAACACGATTGCGGCAGGCGGTCTGATTATGATACGAAGCAACGGACATTCGATGCTGGCCGCAACAAAGTACATGATTATGAGTCTTTTAGGTTCCGGCCTGCTGCTCATCGGGATTACGCTGCAATATGATTTGACCGGACATTTGTTAATGAGCAACATACAGGAGTCCATCGGAAATCTGGCGGCAAACGGAGAGTACGGGATGCCTCTTACGGTTATTATCGGCTTAATCAGCGTCGGAATCGCCATAAAGAGCGCGCTGTTTCCGTTTCACGCATGGCTGGCGGACGCATACGGGTATTCCACGGCGTCTTCCGCGGCAATCCTGTCCAGTCTGGTATCCAAGGCGTACATTTTTCTTCTGATTAAAATTATTTACCGCGTCATCGGAACGGAGGTGTTCTGGGACAGCAAGATTACGAACGTTTTCTTTGTCCTTGGCGTGGCGGGAATGCTGTTCGGCTCTATCAGCGCAATTAAGGAACACGACATGCGGCGTATGATTGCATTCTCCTCCGTAGCCCAAATCGGTTATATTTATATGGGCCTTGGGTTCGGAACAAAGCTTGGCGTAACGGCGGCGGTATTCCATATCTTTTCCCATGCGGCGACAAAGTCCATGCTGTTTGTTGCCTGCCGGGGACTTTCCGAGGTTTCGGGGAATAAAAAAGATTTTTCGGACCTGAAAGGTTCTGGCTTCCGGAATAAGATTGCGGGAGTTGCCTTTACGGTAGGCGCTCTGTCAATGGTGGGCGTACCGCTGTTTGCGGGATTTATTTCCAAGCTTTACTTAACCTCTGCGGCATTGGAAACAATGTCGCTCAAAATGGCGGTGGGCGTTATTGTACTGGCAGTCAGTACGATTTTAAATGCGCTTTACTTTATCCGTGCCGTGATTTCCATTTACACGCCGCGGAATGAAAAATACCGTGATGCGGCGTTCCGGCCGGGGATTACCTTCTGTGCCGGTATGGTTTGCTTCATTTTGATTAATTTTATGCTCGGTCTTGCGTCTTCCCCGCTGATTCAGGCGATTGAGCAGGGGCTGCAAATGTTTTCGTAACAAAGGAGGCGGCAAATGGGACAACAATTCTTATTGCTGATACAGGTACTTTTTCCGGTGGCGGCGGGCTGTCTTTTGTTTTTTGCACCGTTTCGGAAAAAACGAAATCTACGGATTGTCTATATTACGGCAGTGCTTTTGCTGGAAGCGGCAGTTACCTGCTGCGGGATTTTTATGAATACTACAAACGTAGAACTGTTTTGCGTAACGCCGGAAATCAGGCTGCTTTTGAGTAATGACGGACTTTCCAAGCTGTTTTGCGGACTGGTATCCGCAGTCTGGCTTATGGTCGGCATTTATTCGTTCCGTTATTTTAAGGGAACGGAAAAAACCGAGCAATTTTACGGATTTTATCTGATTACGCTCGGCGTGCTTCAGGGAGTCGGCATGGCGGGAAATCTGGTATCCTTTTACCTGTTTTATGAATGGATGACGCTTATGACCGTGCCGTTTGTACTGCATACACGCACCAGGGAGGCGACGCGGGCGGCCAGAAAGTATTTGTTTTATTCGGTGGCGGGAGCTTCGATGGTATTGGCCGCTATCTTTTTGCTGGCGGGAAACGCAGAGGGACTTCGTTTTGGGGCAGCCGGGTTAAATCAGACGGTAAACAGGGGACAGGTAGTTACGGCGGCAGTGCTTCTTATTCTGGGGTTTGGCACGAAAGCAGGTATGTTTCCGATGCACGGCTGGCTTCCTACGGCACATCCGGTCGCACCGGCACCGGCCTCGGCGGTACTTTCCGGCGTGATAACAAAAGCAGGCGTATTGGGAATTATCCGCAGTATTTACTATTTAATCGGAATAGATTTTCTTGCGGGAACCTTTGTACAGACGCTGTTTTTAACGCTGTCGTTAATTACGGTATTTATGGGTTCCATGCTTGCGTACAAAGAGAAGGTGCTGAAAAAAAGACTGGCGTATTCCACGGTCAGTCAGGTTTCGTATATCTTGTTCGGACTGGCGCTTATGTCGCCGGGGGGACTTGCGGCGGCACTGCTGCATATGGTGTTTCATTCGGTGATTAAGAATGCTTTGTTCCTGTTTGCGGGCACGGTGATTCATGAAACCGGAGAGGAGCGCGTGGAGGGCTTACGAGGACTCGGAAAGCAGATGCCGGTTACGTTCTGGTGCTTTACCTTTGCGGCGTTATCCTTAGTGGGCATTCCGCCGACCGCCGGTTTTGTGAGCAAATGGTATCTGGCAACGGAAGCGCTTGAGGCGCCGGTGGGCATCTTTTCCTATCTCGGTCCGGCCGTCTTATTAGTGAGCGCACTGCTGACCGCAGGCTATCTGTTTATGATTACGGCGGACGGCTTCTTTCCGGGAAAGGGCAATGCGGGGACGAGCCTTGCAATGAAGCGCGAAATGAAAGAGGGCGGTCTTTCGATGCTGCTGCCGCTTGCGGCGTTTTCTGCCGCAGCAGTATTGCTTGGTGTATTTGCTTCTCCGTTGTATCGTTTTGTGACAGAACTCGGTGCCAAACTGTTACGGCTGTGAGAAAGACGGCGAAAGGAGAAAACCATGAGTAATTATTGGATGTTACTTCCGATTGTGTTTCCGATTCTGTTCGGTGCCTGCATTCCGCTGTTTCACTTTAAGAATGCGGCGGCGCGCAGGTTGTATGTGGGCGGTGTGACAATACTCAATACGATATTGATGTTTACGGTAATGTTTTTCATTCGCCCGGAAGGCTATTTCATGCTGTTAAACATGGCGGGAAAGCTTTCGATTTCGTTTCATATGGACGGTATGGGCTGTGTATTCGGCGCTTTGATTGCCGTACTTTGGCCGATTGCGACCTGCTATGCCTTTGAATACATGAAGCATGAGGGAAGAGAAAACACGTTTTTTACCTTTTATACGATGACTTACGGTATTACCGTGGGTATTGCGTTTGCGGGAAACCTGATGACGCTGTATTTGTTCTATGAATTACTTACCTTTGTCACTTTGCCGCTTGTGATGCACGGGATGAGCAGAAAAGCGGTTTTTGCGGGCAGAAGATATGTGGTCTATTCGGTGGGCGGAGCTGCTTTTGCGTTTATCGGAATCGCATTTATTCTGACCTTCGGCGACAGCATTGATTTTATCTACGGCGGCGTACTGAACCGGAGCTATACGGAGTTGCAGGAGATACTGTTACGCGCGGCGTATGTGCTGACGACCTTTGGATTCGGTGTAAAAGCGGCAATTTTCCCTCTGCACCGGTGGCTTCCGACAGCTTCCGTGGCGCCGACGCCGGTAACGGCGCTGCTCCATGCGGTTGCGGTCGTAAAAGCGGGGGCGTTTGCCATCCTGCGTATTACCTATTTCAGCTTCGGTACGGAATTCCTGCGTGGAAGCGCGGCACAGTATATTATTATGGCGGCGTCGCTTATTACCATTCTGTACGGCTCGGCGATGGCGTTAAAGGAGCAGCATTTTAAGCGCAGACTGGCATATTCTACCGTCAGCAACCTGTCTTATATTATTTTCGGTGCGTCCTTAATGACGCCGGAAGGGCTGACCGGAGCCCTGACTCATATGCTGGTACACGGTGTGGTAAAGATTACCCTGTTTTTCTGTGCCGGTGCGGTTTTATATAAAACCGGGCAGGAGTATGTCCATGATTTGAGAGGAATGGGAAGACGTATGCCGGTTACCTTTGCCTGCTTTACGCTTGCTTCCGCGGCTTTGGTGGGCGTACCGCCGTTACCGGGCTTTTTAAGCAAGTGGAATCTGGCAACGGCGGCGCTCGGATTGGAAAATCCGCTGGCGTCGGCAGGTGTTGCGGTGCTTCTGGTGTCTGCGGTACTGACGGCGATTTATTTGTTTTTGGTTGTATTTAAGGCATGCTTCCCGTCTAAGACATTGCCGTTACCGGAAACGAAACGGTGCGAGGCAAATGCCTATATGACGGTTCCGCTTGTTTTATTGTGCGTTATGATAGTGCTGCTCGGTATTTTCGCAAAGCCGCTGACGGCATTACTTACAACAGTTGCGAAGGGAGGCGGCATTTTATGAGCGGAGCATTGACAATCAGTTTTTCGGCAGACGGTTTCCGTGCGTTTTATGCCTTGCTTGCGGTCTTTATGTGGCTGATGACAGGGCTTTTTTCCATACAGTATTTTAAGGGCCATTCGAACACGGGGCGTTACTGGTTTTTCAATGTAGTGACTCTGGTGGCGGTAATCGGCGTATTTTTTGCCGCTGATTTACTTACGTTATTTTT
Organism: uncultured Lachnospiraceae bacterium; assembly: GCA_964609025.1. Classification (GTDB taxonomy): domain Bacteria; phylum Bacillota; class Clostridia; order Lachnospirales; family Lachnospiraceae; genus SIG307. The sequence goes on from CAZSQM010000003.1 coordinate 60,532, forward strand.
GTTTTTCGAGATCATGTCCTTTACTTCCTATGTCTGGGTAGCACAGGAAGAAACGGATGCGGCAATTCGTGCGTCGAAGACCTATCTTGCCGTGGCGGTAATCGGGGGCCTGGCGATGCTTATGGGACTTTTTATGCTTTGGCATGCGTTCGGTACGCTTACGATTTCCGAATTGCACACGGCGACAGAGGACTTTCTTGCGGGTGAGGGCGGAAATTTCGGCAACCGCAGCACTTACCTGTATGTGAGCGCGGCGCTGTTAACGGTCGGTTTCGGTGCAAAAGCGGGTGTTTTCCCGTTGCATATCTGGCTTCCAAAGGCACATCCGGCAGCACCGGCGCCGGCATCGGCACTGCTTTCCGGAATGCTCACAAAGTGCGGTGTTTTCGGTATGTTAATTGTAAACTGCCGTCTGTTGTCTGCGGACGCGGCATGGGGCAAAGTGATTTTTGTTCTGGGAGTGATCACAATGGTGCTCGGGGCGCTCTCGGCGCTTTTCTCCGTGGATATTAAGCGGATTCTTGCCTGTTCCTCGGTGTCCCAGATCGGCTTTATTACCCTCGGTATCGGCATGATATCGATTATGGGCGGCGAAGGACCCGCATTGTACGGAACGGTATATCATATGATCAATCATTCCCTGCTGAAGCTCGTGCTGTTTATGGCAGCCGGTGTGATTTATGTGAATACGCATTCGCTTGATTTAAATAAAGTCCGCGGTTACGGCAGAAAGCATCCGGTGCTTGGCACGGCGGTTGCTCTTGGCGGATTGGGACTTGCCGGCGTACCGGGGCTGAACGGCTATATCAGTAAAACGCTGCTTCATGAGAGTATTGTGGAGCACATGGAACACTTAGAGGCGCAGGGGATGACGTCCGAGCTTCCTTTCTTCCGGACGGCGGAGGCACTGTTTTTGATTGCGGGCGGACTGACGTTTGCCTATATGCTGAAGTTCTTTATTGCGATTTTTGTGGAAAAAGGCGAGGGAGAGGCGCATACCGGGAAAAAGAGCATGACGCTTCTTTCCGGAATTGCGGTGTGCGGTTCTGCGGTGCTGCTTCCGGTACTCGGGCTTACCTCAAATGTGCTTTTCGCCAAAATCGGCGGTATGGCGGAAGCGTATTTAAACCCGGATTCCGGCGGAAAGGGGCTGGAACTTTCGGGAGTTCACTGGCTTTCCCCTGAAAACCTGAAGGGAGCTGCCATTTCCCTTATTTTCGGTGCTTTGGTTTACCTTTTTGTGGTTCGCATCTTTTTGATGAAAAAGGAAAACGGCGTCAGGGTGTATGTGAACCGGATTCCGCGCTGGTTTGATTTGGAGGAATCGTTCTACCGCCCGGTGCTGCTGCATTTTCTGCCGTTTGTCTGCGCATTTTTCTGTCGGCTTTGCGATACATTGGTAGACGGTGTGACAACGCTTCTGAAAAATACGGTGCTTGCACCGCGTAAGAGAAGAATGTCCATCTGGGTAGGAACAAAGTTCACGCATATGCTCGGAACGGCGATGGATGCGGTAGTTTCGGTGCTGAACAGGACGCTGTTCCGCAATCATCCGATTTCAAAATCGTTTGTATCGGTGCTCGCCGTAAGCGAACAGGAGGCAAAACAAACCTTCTCCCTGATTACGGGCAGTGTGTCCTTCGGCTTGCTGCTTGCGGCAACGGGACTTGCGATTACGCTGCTTTATCTGCTTTTTTAAAAAATTTGGAAAGGTATTGAAACTCCGAAGTAAATTTGGTATTATAAAATAAGATACGGAAACGGGAGGCGCTTTTAAGGAACAGTGGCGTTATGTCCGCGTAAGATAAGCGGTTTACTTACAGAAAGGAATGGGGCTAATATGGCAGGAAAGGTTTCGGCAGAGCATATCAACCCGTTTTTATTATCGGCAGAGCAGATTTTGGCTCAGGTGTGTGGAATTCAGACAAAAATAGGACAGATTTCCAAAGATAATATCGTAATCGACGGAGAGCCGATGTTTATCATGCTCGGTGTCACCGGAGAAATGACCGGACAGGTCTGCATTGTGTTTGAGCTTGAGGTGGCGAAGGATATTGCTTCGCGCATGATGATGGGAATGCCGGTGACGGAAATTGATGATATGGCAAAGAGCGCTTTAAGCGAGCTCGGCAATATGATTATGGGCAATGCCGCGACGTTGCTCTCCAACAACAAACTGATGATTGACATTACGCCGCCGACGCTTGCAACCGGAAAAGCAAAGCTGACTTCGCCGGATATCACCTCGATTAAGGTGCCGTTATTGTATGAGGGCGGAGAAATTAAACTGTTCTTCCTGCTGAAGTTGGCATAGGGTACAGTAAGGTGACGCAGTCGCATCACCTCTTTTTTTGGAGTAACAGAGAACGAAATAGGAGAAAAGTAGATGAGCAAGAGAAAAGCAAGAAATTATGAGTATCAGGGAAAGAAAGCGGCAGAGAAGGCCGTTCCGAATAAAAAGATTCGAAATATCGTCATCGGAGCCGGAGGACTGCTTATCTTACTGCTGATTGTGTTAGTCTGTATCGAGTCCGGTCTGAAGAATAAAATTGTAATCAGGAACCGGTCGGGACACGATATTATTTCGTTGCGAATCTGGTATGAGGACAATTACGGAACCATGACCGAAGTGATGGACTTCGGCGCGGTTACGGCAAAGCAAAAGCTGACGGAATCCACGGAGAAGTTAGAGCTTTCCGACCTTTTGGGCGAAGGATGGCTTACGGTGCAGATTGCATTTGCGGACGGTGGGGAAGCTGTGTTACAGACCGGGCAGTTTTTGAATGATTTTAACGGCAAAATCACTCTGGAAATAGCAGATACCAGGGCAGAGGACCTGATGCTCCGCTTACAGGCGGGAGAGGGCTTGTTTAATTCTACTGCCGGGACAAACTGTGATGATGTTTATTATATCAATCCGAAGGACGGTTACATTGAGTAGAAGATGCGGCGTTACGCTGCTCTGAATAGAAGAGAGGCGCCTTTTGGCGCGGGAAGGGGAAAGAGATGATTACATTACTGAAAAACGGTGCTTATGTGGTAAACGGTTCTGAAATAATCGAAGATACCGCTGAGGGAAAACAGAAGCTTTCGGCAATGCTCGGAACGGTTCCGACGGCGGAAGAAGCAAAGAAGGCAACGCTTTCCTACGGAATTTTGGAGGCACACAACACCTCCGGCTCTATGGACAAGCTGAAGATTAAGTTCGATAAGCTGACCTCCCATGATATTACCTTCGTGGGTATTATACAGACGGCGAGAGCCAGCGGACTGACGGAGTTTCCGGTGCCGTATGTGCTGACGAACTGTCATAACAGTCTTTGTGCGGTAGGAGGTACGATTAACGAGGATGACCATATGTTCGGCCTTTCCTGTGCGAAGCGTTACGGCGGTATTTATGTTCCGCCGCATCAGGCGGTCATTCACCAGTTTGCAAGAGAAATGCTTGCAGGCGGCGGCAAGATGATTCTCGGTTCCGACAGCCATACAAGATACGGCGCTTTGGGAACGATGGCAGTGGGCGAGGGCGGCCCGGAGCTCGTAAAGCAGCTGTTAAATAAGACCTACGATATCAATATGCCGAAGGTAGTCGGCGTTCATCTGACCGGTAAGCCGGTAAAGGGCGTCGGCCCGCAGGATATCGCACTTGCCATTATCGGTGCGGTATTTGCCAACGGCTATGTAAATAATAAAGTCATGGAATTTTTCGGCGAGGGCGTTCATAATCTGAGCGTGGATTACCGTATCGGCGTGGATGTTATGACCACCGAAACAACCTGTCTTTCCTCCATTTGGGAAACCGATGCCGCCGTGGAGGGCTTCTACGAGCAGCACGGAAGAAAAGAAGAATATAAGGAATTGAAACTGGCGCCGGTGGTATATTACGACGGCTTAATCGAAGTGAACCTGGATAAGATTCGTCCGATGATTGCAATGCCGTTCCACCCGAGTAATGTTTACACGATTGCCGAGGTAAAGGAGAATCTGGAGGATATTCTTGCCGAGGTAGAAAAGAAAGCGTTAGTCAGCCTTGATAACAATAAAGTAACCTATAAGCTCCGTGATAAAATCCGCAACGGCAGACTCTATATTGAGCAGGGCGTCATTGCGGGCTGCGCCGGCGGCGGCTTTGAGAATATCTGTGACGCTGCGGACATTTTGAAGGATAAGTTTATCGGTAACGACGAGTTCTCCTTAAGCGTTTATCCGGCGAGCCAGCCGATTTTCATGGAGCTTGTAAAGAACGGCAGAGTAGCGGAGTTAATGCGCGCGGGCGCAACGATTCGTACCGCGTTCTGCGGACCGTGCTTCGGTGCGGGGGATGTTCCGGCAAACAACGGCTTAAGTATCCGTCATTCGACCAGAAACTTCCCGAACCGCGAAGGTTCGAAGGTAACCAACGGTCAGATCGCTTCCGTAGCTCTTATGGACGCACGTTCCATTGCGGCAACCGCGGCAAACAAGGGTTACTTAACCGGTGCGGACGAGCTTGATGTAACCTTTACGAAGCCGGCCTACTATTTTGATGCATCCATTTATGAAAACAGAGTTTACTTCGGTGCAGGAAAGCCGGATAAGACGGCAGAAGTAAAGTTCGGTCCGGGAATCGTGGACTGGCCGGCTATGTCCGCTCTGACCGACGATATGCTGTTAAAGGTCGTTTCCGAGATTCACGATCCGGTCACGACAACGGACGAGCTGATTCCGTCCGGAGAAACCTCCTCGTACCGTTCCAACCCGCTGGGGCTTGCGGAGTTTACGCTTTCCAGAAAGGATCCGGCATATGTGGGACGCGCAAAGGAAGTCCAGAAGGCGGAGAAGGCGAGAATCGCAGGAGGCGGTCTTGCGGAAATCAGGGAGGCGAACGCAGAGGTTGCGGCAGCTTTTGAAGCCGTAGCAAAGCATCTCCCGGTCAATCCGGCGGCAACGGAAATCGGTAGCGTTATTTATGCGACAAAGCCGGGCGACGGTTCCGCAAGAGAGCAGGCTGCAAGCTGTCAGAAGGTACTGGGCGGTCTTGCAAACATTGCAAAGGAGTATGCAACAAAGCGTTATCGCAGCAATCTGATTAACTGGGGTATGCTTCCGTTTTTAATTGACGGCGAGCTTCCGTTTAAGAACGGAGATTACATCTTCTTAAAGGAGATTAAGAAAGCGGTTGCGGAAAAGAAATCCGAGATTACCGCGTATGTTGTCGGAGAAACACTGGTGCCGTTTACGGTACGCCTCGGGGAACTGACGGAGGATGAACGTGAAATTATCATCAAGGGTTGTTTGATTAACTACTACCGCGGATAATGCATGTTGGAGAATCATAGGAAGGACAAAACACAGATGTGTAAGAAGTTTGGAATTGTAACGGCAGTTGCATTGGGACTCGGCAGTCTGTTTTTGGCCTGCAACGGAAACAAGCAGGAGGGCAGTGCGGAGATAACACCGGTTGAAACGGTGACTCCGGGCCCTCTTTCTGTACTTCCGGAGCAGAGCGAAACCCCGACGGAGGTGCCTGTACGGGAGGCTACCGCAGCACCGACGCAGGCAGAAACGAAAAAGTCTGCGATTGTAAGTTATCCCACACTGTATTCGGATATCCCGGATTTGGATATCATCCGTGTCGGCGAGGACTATTATATGGTCAGTACGACGATGAACCTGTGTCCGGGCGTGCCGGTTATGAAATCAAAGGACCTTGTTCACTGGCAGATTGTTAATTATGTGTATGATGTGCTGGAGGACGATGATTACGGTAACCTCGAAAACGGGAAGGATATGTATGCACGTGGTTCGTGGGCGGCATCGTTGCGTTATGACGAGAAAAGCGGCTTATTTTATGTAGCGTTTATGAGCAATAATCACGGATTTTATATCTATACCACCGATGATATCGAAAACGGAACGTGGAAAAAGTACACAACAAATGCGTGGTATCACGACCCGGGATTATTGTTTGACGAGGGAAATCTGTATGTGCTTTCCGCAAGCGGCGGAACCTGTACCCTCCAACAGCTTCGCTTAAATGAGGAAAACGGTACGGTAGAACAGGTCGGAGGGGCAAAGAAAATCTTTTCCGCAACGGGGTGGTCGTTGTGGGAAGGCGCCCATGCCTATAAAATCGGCGATTACTATTATGTGTGTATTATTGCCTCGCCAACGGATCGCTGGATGCGGACCGAAGTCTGTTACCGCTCCAAAGATTTACTTTTCGGTGAATGGGAGGAAAAGATTATTTACCAGGGCGGTTCCGGCGGTGTAAGCGCGGGGCTTGCCCAGGGAGGTCTGGTCCAGACACAGTACGGAGACTGGTACGGTTTTCTGTTTCAGGACCGGGGTGCCATCGGGCGCGTGCCGTCCATTGTTGCGATAAACTGGCAGGAGGACTGGCCGATAATGGGAACCTATGCCTTAAACGGTAAGTTTCTGGCGGGTGAAACCGATATGGCAATGCGAATTAATCTTTCGGACAGCGGAGAAGAAAGCTATTATGTCGGAGAGGATACCTTTGACTATGCGGAGGGCGAGAAACTGAAACCGGTATGGCAGTGGAACCATAATCCGGCGGAAGAATACTGGTCGGTTACGGAGAGGCCGGGATATCTCAGACTTACGACAGACCGTGTGGCAGAGAATGTTTACACCGCGCATAATTCCCTGACCCAGAGAACGGTGGGACCTTCCTGCGAGGCGGAAATAAAGCTTTCCGCGGCAGGTTTGAATTGCGGGGACTATGCCGGGATTTGTGCAATGTCGGAGCGATACGGCATGATCGGCGTCTGCTGTGATGAAAACGGGGAGAAGTATATTTATCAGGCAGACGGTGCGTTTAAGACCGCCTTTGAAGCAGTCAACGCAAAAACAGAGGAGCCTTTGGCAGAGGATGCGGAGGTATGGTGTAAGATTTCCTATGATTTCGGTTCAAATCGGGCGGTCTTTTCTTACAGCCTCGACGGAGAAACCTGGGAAGTATTAGGAAAGCCGATGACATTGGGCTTTTCCACGGAAACGACCTTTATGGGGACCAGAAGCTGGCTGTTCTGTTACGCAACAAAAGAAGCCGGCGGTTATGCGGAGTTTGATTATTATAAGATACGTTAGCGCTTTTGGAATCGGTGAAACAGGTAACAGAAAAAGAATTTGAAAAATTTAGAAAAAACACTTGCGTTTTTGCAGTTCGGGTGCTATACTATTTTTCGGTAACATAAAGGCTGAAGCAAAGAGTGGACGAAAGTCCACTCTTTCTTATGGTATAGGAAAGTCTTCCGGACGTTTCCGTACCACAAGAAACGCGACCGGAATGCGCACCCGCGTGATTGGAGATGTCGCAGGCAATAAGAACCACGGGATACAATCCTGAAAAGACGAAAGGAAGGGGCTATGACAAAACGGGAAGAATATGAGCAGAGAACAGAAGCGCTGCTGCTTCCGATTATGGAGCGTACCGGCTTTGAACTGGTCGATGTCGAGTATGTGAAAGAGGGCAGCAATTATTATCTGCGTGCTTATATCGATAAGGAGGGCGGCATCACCATTGACGACTGCGAGATGGTCAGCCGGGAATTAAGTGATTTACTGGATGCGGAGGACTTTATTCCGGAAGCCTATTTTTTGGAAGTCAGTTCGCCGGGGCTTGGCAGACAGTTAAAGAAAGAAAAGGATTTCCGCCGCAGTCTTGGAGAAGAAGTCGAAGTAAAGCTGTATAAACCGATTGAGAAGAAAAAGGAATTCGAGGGCGTTTTAGAAAGCTTTGACAGTGAAACCATTGTGCTTCGTTTTTCGGAAACGGAAACGCTTACGATTCCGAGGGAGAGCATTGCAATGATAAAGTTGGCAATTCATTTTTAAAAGGAACCGAAAAAGGATAAGGAGGATAATTATGGACGCAAAGGAATTGATTGAGGCTTTAAATCAGCTGGAAAAGGAGAAAGGAATCAGCAAGGACATTTTACTGGAGGCAATTGAAAATTCGTTGATTGCGGCCTGCAAGAACAATTTCGGCAAGGCAGATAATATTAAAGTAAACATTGATCGCAAAACCGGTGAGGTAGTGGTCCTGGCAGAGAAAAGAGTCGTAGAAGAGGTGAACGATCCGGTGGAGGAGATTTCTCTTGCAGAGGCGGCCATCAAGTTTCCGTCGGAAAAGTATGAAATCGGCGACACGGTAAATATCGAAGTAACCCCGAAGAACTTCGGACGAATTGCGGCACAGAAGGCAAAGCAGGTAGTGGTTCAGAAAATTCGGGAAGAGGAACGCAAGGCAATTTTCAACCAGTATTACGAAAAGGAAAAGGAAGTAGTGACCGGTGTGGTACAGAGATACCACGGAAATAACATCAATATCAATCTCGGAAAGTGTGAAGCAGTCTTAATGGAAAGCGACCAGGTCCGCGGAGAGGTATTCCGTCCGAACGATCGTATTAAGGTATATGTCACGGAGGTAAAGGAGTCTACGAAGGGACCGCGCATTAACGTATCCAGATCCCATCCGGAGCTGGTAAAGCGTCTGTTTGAATCCGAAGTAACCGAAATCAGGGACGGTATTGTGGAAATCAAGTCGATTTCCCGTGATGCGGGTTCCAGAACGAAAATGGCGGTAAAATCGTATGACGCCAATGTAGACCCGATCGGCGCCTGTGTCGGCGTCAACGGCGCCCGTATCAATGCCGTTGTAAATGAACTGCACGGTGAAAAGATTGATATTGTTGTCTGGAGCGATGATCCGGAGGTGCTGATTGAGAATGCGTTAAGTCCGGCAAAGGTAGTGGCGGTTACGGCAAATACCAAGGAGCGGACGGCACAGGTGATTGTTCCGGATTACCAGCTTTCCTTAGCAATCGGTAAAGAAGGCCAGAATGCAAGACTGGCGGCAAGACTGACCGGTTATAAGATTGATATTAAGTCGGAGTCCCAGATGAAGAAGCCGTTGAAAAACGGGCAGGACAATAAGCAGGGGAATAAGCAGGGCAGCAGGCAGACCGCTAAGCCGGCATCCGATGAGTCAACCGGTTATTATGATGAAATGGGTAACTGGAAGGGTGAACTTTAGAGGAAAGGAATTGATTGAATGAAAAAAATTCCGCTTCGTAAATGTACCGGTTGCGGTGAAATGAAGACAAAAAAAGAAATGATTCGCATTTTAAAAACGCCGGAGGACACTATCGTATTGGATACGACAGGGAAAAAGAACGGAAGAGGCGCTTATCTCTGTAATCAAACGGAGTGTTTAAAAAAAGCCAGAAAGAGCAAAGGACTGGAACGTTCGCTGCAATGCGCTATTCCGACCGAGGTATATGAGCAATTGGAAAAGGAGTTGATGGCAAGTGGTACAGGAGAATGAGGAAAAACGTGACGCTGTATCAAAAAAGATATACTCCTATATCGGGCTGGCACAAAAGGCAGGAAAGTTGGCCGCAGGCGAATTTTTGACGGAGAAAGCAATCAAAGAAGGAAAAGCGGAGCTGATTCTGATTTCGGAGGAGGCTTCCGACAATACCCGAAAAAAATTTATCGACAGCGGTACTTATTATTCCGTACCGGTTTATCTGCTGGGCAGTAAGGAGGAACTCGGACATGCGATGGGAAAAGAGTTCCGCGCATCCGCAGCGGTACTGGATGAAGGACTGGCAGCCGCAATAATGAAGCAACTGGCATATTTGGAACATGAGGATCAACGACGGAGGTAAGACTACATGGCAAAAATGAGGGTAAGTGAACTTGCAAAGGAATTAGATATCCAGAGTAAGGACATTATAAACTATCTGGGCGAATATAACTTTGAAATCAAGAGCCATTCCAGTAATCTGGATGAACGGCAGATTTCTATGATTCGCGGCAGATTCGGCGATTTGGCAAAGCTAGAGAAGGCGAAGAAAGCAGACGAAGAAAAGAAGCCGGAAAAGAAAGCAGAGACCAAGACAAAGGCAGTCGCCCCAACGGAGAAGAAGACCGGAAAGAAAGAGGAAAAGCCGGAAGAAAAGGAACCGGAAAAGAAAAAGACGGAAGAAACCGTTACACCGCCTGCACCGGAAGAAAAGAAAGAGGAAAGGGCGCACATTAACATTTTGGGAAATGTATATGCACAGCAGGCAGAACGGAAGGCACAGCAGGCGCAGCAGAATCAGCAGAACCAGCAGAATGCCCAGAGAAACGGAGCGCGTCCGCAGGGAAACCGCCCGCAGGGGAACCGTCCGCAGGGCGACAGACCGCAGGGAGAGCGCAGATTCGGCGACCGTCCGCAGGGGAACCGTCCGCAGGGCGACAGACCGCAGGGAGAGCGCAGATTCGGCG
>CAZSQM010000003.1:70912-154594 GCA_964609025.1 uncultured Lachnospiraceae bacterium
ACCGTCCGCAGGGAAACCGTCCGCAAGGCGACCGCATGGGCGGCAGACCGCAGAGCGGCTTTTCCAAAGACCGCTTCTTTGATAAGGATGCGGATAAGGATGCAGTACAAAAAAGACCGGCTTCCCGGGCAAGAAACGACGGAAGAAGCGGTGCAAACAGCAGCATAAAGGCAGATTTTGCAAATGAATTAACGAAAGAGCAAAGAGTTGCAGCCTTCAGTCATCGTGACCGCGATAAGGAACGAGAGAAAAAGAAAGATCGTGAAACCGATGAGGCAACATTAGAAAAGATGTTAAAGAAGAAGGATCCGAACCGCAAGGGCGCTTTCATTAAGCCGGAGGTAGTAAAGCCGGCAGAGGAGGAAATCAAGTCGATTGTAGTTCCGGAGGTGATTACCGTAAAGGAACTGGCAGATAAGCTAAAGCAGCCGGCGTCCGCTCTGGTAAAGAAACTTTTCCTTGCAGGCAAAATGGTTTCCATCAATCAGGAGATTAGTTTTGAGGAAGCGGAAGAAATCGCATTGGAATATGACTGCATTGTCGAGAAGGAAGTAAAGGTTAATATGGTGGAAGAGCTTTTAAAAGAGGCGGAAGAAGACGAAAGCCTGATGAAAAAGCGTCCGCCGGTAGTCTGTGTTATGGGTCATGTCGATCATGGTAAGACTTCTTTGCTTGACGCAATTCGTGAGGCGAATGTAACCGCGAAGGAAGCAGGCGGCATTACACAGCATATCGGAGCTTATACCGTAGAGGCAAACGGAGAAAAGATTACGTTCCTCGACACACCGGGTCATGAAGCGTTTACTTCTATGCGTATGCGCGGTGCAAAGTCGACGGATATCGCAATTCTTGTGGTTGCGGCGGACGACGGTGTTATGCCGCAGACCGTAGAGGCAATCAACCATGCGAAGGCGGCGGGCATCCAGATTATTGTTGCTGTCAATAAGATTGATAAGCCGAGCGCAAACGTAGAGCGCGTAAAGCAGGAGCTTACGGAGCACGAGCTTGTTGCGGAGGACTGGGGCGGCGACACGATTTTCGTTCCGGTGTCCGCACATACGAAGGAAGGTATTACGCAGCTTTTGGAAATGATTCTTCTGACTGCGGAAATGTGCGAGTTAAAGGCAAATCCGGACCGAAAGGCAAGAGGTATCGTAATCGAGGCACAGCTGGATAAGGGCAAAGGGCCGGTAGCAACCATACTGGTGCAGAAGGGTACGCTTCATGTAGGCGATATCGTGGCAATCGGTTCCGCTTACGGTAAAGTGCGTGCGATGATGGACGATAAGGGACGCAGGGTAAAGGAAGCGACTCCGTCCATGCCGGTAGAGATTCTTGGCTTAAACGAAGTTCCGAATGCCGGTGAAATTGTGATTGCAACGGAAAACGAGAAAGAGGCAAGAAATATTGCCGAGGCGTTTATTTCGCAGGGCAAGGAGCGCCTGATTGCGGATACGAAGGCAAAGCTTTCTCTGGATGGTCTGTTCTCGCAGATTCAGGCGGGTAACATTAAGGAACTGAATCTTATTGTAAAGGCAGATGTACAAGGCTCCGTAGAGGCAGTAAAGCAGAGTCTGTTAAAGTTAAGCAACGATGAGGTGGCAATCCGTATTATCCACAGCGGCGTCGGCGCAATCAATGAGTCCGACGTGAGCCTTGCAAGCGCATCCAATGCGATTATCATCGGCTTTAATATCCGTCCGGATAATATGGCAAAGGAAATGGCGGATCGCGAAAAGGTAGACGTAAGACTGTACCGCGTAATCTACAACGCAATCGAGGACGTAGAGGCAGCAATGAAGGGCCTGCTTGACCCGGTTTACGAAGAGAAGGTAATCGGTCATGCAGAGGTGCGTCAGGTATTCAAGGCTTCCGGTCTTGGTATGATTGCAGGCTCCTACGTTTTGGACGGTAAGATTGTGCGCGGCTGTAAGGCGCGTATCTCCCGTGAGGGCGAGCAGATTTTCGAGGGCGACCTTGCTTCCTTAAAGCGTTTCAAGGACGACGTCAAGGAAGTGGCAGCCGGCTACGAGTGCGGTCTTGTATTTGAAAAGTTCAATGATATCAAGGAGCTTGACCAGATTGAGCTTTATGTAATGGAAGAGGTACCGAGATAATGAGAAAAAACAGTGTTAAAAATACGCGAATCAATGCGGAGGTACAGCGTGAATTAAGTACCCTGATTCGTGAGGAGTGCAAGGACCCGCGCATCCATCCGATGACCTCGGTGGTTGCGGCGGAGGTTGCGCCGGATTTAAAAACGGCTAAGATTTATATCAGTGTTCTGGGAGATGAAGAAGCGGTGGCAAATACGCTGCGCGGCTTAAAGAGCGCGGCGTCCCATCTGCGCTCTAAACTGGCGAAGTCGTTAAATCTCAGAAATACGCCGGAGCTTACCTTTGTAGGCGACCGTTCGATTGCCTACGGCGTGTCGATGTCAAAGTTAATCGACGATGTAACGGCACAGCTTCCGGAACGTAAGGAAGAAGAAAACGAAGCAGAGGAATAGAACAGGGAGAAAGCAGAAAGAGGGGATAGCATGTTAGAATTGTTGAGCTTAGTGAAAAATGCGGACACGATTGCCATTGCCGGGCATGTTCGTCCCGACGGCGACTGTGTGGGTTCCTGTCTGGGGTTGTACAATTATCTGACGGAGTGCTTCGGAGCGAAAAAGCAGATTGATGTGTATTTGGAAAGTGTTCCGGCCGCCTTTTCTTTTCTGAAAAATGCAGAAAAGGCGCTGCCGGAAGCAAAACAGGATACGGTGTATGATTTGTTTATCGCGCTGGACTGCGGAAGCGCAGACCGGCTGGGTTTTACGGAGGCATTATTTGATACGGCACGTAAAACCGTGAATATCGACCACCATATCAGCAATACAAAGTTTGCACAGTACAATCATGTGGAGGGGGAAGCAAGCTCCGCCAGTGAAGTTTTATACGGCTTTTTGAAACGGGAACATGTGAGCAAGCCGGTTGCGGAGTGCCTTTACCTCGGCATTGTACACGATACCGGTGTGTTTAAGCATTCCAATACGTCAAAAAGGACGATGGAGATTGCGGGGTGTCTTTTGGAAACCGGCATTTCCCCGTCGCAGATTATTGACGATTCTTTTTATCGCAAGACATATTTGCAGAACCAGATTTTGGGACGCTGCCTGTTAGAAAGCATCCTTTTGTTAGACGGAAAGATTATATTCTCTTTCATTTCACAAAAAATTATGCAGCTTTACGGTGCGGTTCCGTCCGATTTGGACGGCATCATCGACCAGATGCGTGTGACCGAGGGCGTGGAGGTTGCGATGCTTGTCCGTGAGGAGGGAGCGCAGATACACAAGGTCAGCATGCGTTCCAACGGCAAAGTGGATGTCAGCAAAATCTGCTGTCTGTTCGGCGGCGGCGGGCACAAAATGGCGGCAGGCTGTACGATGAACGGTTCCATACACGATGTGGTGAACAACCTTTCCGTGCAGATTGAGCATCAGCTTTGTTCCCGGGCGGTAAACGAGGAGAACTAGATGGACGGTATCATCAATATATATAAAGAGGCAGGCTATACCTCCCATGACGTGGTAGCGAAGCTGCGCGGCATTCTGCGGGAACGAAAAATCGGACATACCGGGACGTTAGACCCGCAGGCAACGGGGGTTCTTCCGGTCTGCATCGGGAAAGCGACGAAGCTTTGCGAACTGCTTCTGGATAAAGAAAAAGCCTATGAGGCGGTTATGCTTCTCGGGGTTACTACCGATACGGAGGATATGACCGGACGGGAAATCAGCCGGAAAAAGCCTTGTGTTACGGAGGAGGAAGTGCGGCGCGCCGCAGAACGATTTACCGGAAGTTACGGTCAGATACCGCCGATGTACTCCGCACTGAAAGTAGACGGAAAGCGTCTGTATGAGCTGGCCCGTGACGGAAAAGAAATCGAGCGGAAGCCGAGAGAAGTTGAAATTTTTGAAAATACGCCCCTTTCTTTCACCTATGGAGAGGAGGGCATGGTGGAAACCGTTACGCTTCGCGTACGCTGTTCCAAGGGAACCTATATTCGCAGTCTTTTGCGGGATATGGGAGAGTTTTTGGGCTGCGGCGCTTGTATGCAGTCTCTTGTCCGCACGCAGGCGGGAGAATTTTTCATTGAGGAGGCTGCCACGTTAGCGGAGGTTGAGGCGGCACGGGACGACAACCGCCTGCAGGAACTGATTCTTCCGGTAGAAAAAATGCTGGCAAAGTATCCGGCGGGGACCGTAAAAGCGCCTTTTGAGCGCTATTTATACAACGGAAACCAGCTGACTCTGGTGATGCTAAAAACGGCGGCGGAGTTTGCGGACGGGGACGGTGTGCGGCTCTATGACGAAAAGGGAAATTTGATTGGACTGTATCGTTACAGCCGTGACAAAAACGTGTTGCGTCCCGATAAAATGTTTCTGCCATAAAATAAAACTGAAGGAAGGTGGATTTGGTGTTTCGGATTACAGAAAATTCCGAGTGCCTTTCGGAACAGACCGCGGTAACCATCGGGAAGTTTGATGGGATTCATCTGGGACACAGGAGCCTTTTGGAAGCGGTGTTAAAGGAAAAGAAAAACGGATATGCTGCCTGTGTGCTTTCTCTGGTAAAGTCCGACGGCGGCAGAAACGTGATTTATACAAAGGAAGAACAGAGCTTGTTATGTGACGCGCTCGGAATTGATATTCTGGCGGAATATTCTTTCGATGAAACGTTACGGGAATTGTCGGCGGAGCAGTTTATTTCGGAAGTTCTTTGCCGGAAATTTAATGCAAAGGTAATCGTTGCAGGAGAAGATTTCCGGTTCGGAAAGGGCAGAGCGGGCGACGTGAAGCTTTTGAACGCCTTGGAAAAGACTTACGGATACCGGACGGTCTGCGTTCCGAAAGTAGAAAAGACGGGGATGCGAATCAGCAGTACCGGCATTCGGGAACTTCTTTCCCTGGGGAAAATCGAAGAAGCGAATCGTTTGCTTGGACAGCCGTATTTTTTGTGCGGCGAGGTGGTACACGGAAAACAGCTGGGAAGAACCATCGGATTCCCGACGATTAATGTGCTTCCGCCTGAGGAAAAGCTGCTTCCGGCATACGGCGTCTATGCAACGCAGACAAAACTGGACGGAGTCTGGTATCGGGGAATTACCAATGTGGGGCTGCGGCCTACGGTAAATTCCGGAAGTGCAGTCAGCGTGGAAACCTATCTGCTGCATTGTTCCGGCAATCTATACGGGAAAAGGGCGGAAATCCGGTTCCTGCAGTTCCTTCGTCCGGAGCAGAGGTTTCAGAGTGTGGAGGAATTAACCGAGGCGATTCGCAGGGATGCGGAAAAAGCAGAAAAACTGTAAAATTTGTAAGAAAAAGAAGTAAAACTTTTTTTGTTTTTAGGAAAAATGCCGAAGTTAATATTTCAAATTGTTTTTTCCGGAGAGAACCATTAAAATAGAATATAACGAATGAAATTGACGGGAATGAGTATTCTTTCCGAGATACAGGCAGATAAGAGGAGGTTCATATGGGAGCACAGGTTCTATTGGCTCTTGCCGCGGGATTGGGACTGTTTTTATATGGTATGAAACTGATGAGTGAAGGCTTGGAAAAGGCGGCCGGTGCAAGACTTCGTAAAATCCTTGAGCTGGTTACGAAAAATCGCTTTTTCGGTATGATTGTCGGTATTTTATTTACCGCGGTCATTCAGTCCTCCAGTGCGACGACCGTTCTCGTTGTCAGCTTTGTTAATGCGGGGCTGATGGATTTGACACAGGCGGCGGGCGTAATCTTAGGTGCCAATATCGGTACGACGGTAACAGCACAGCTGATTGCCTTTAACTTAAGCGACGTAGCGCCGATTTTCCTGATTGTCGGTGTGGTTATGGTAATGTTTTTCCACCAGCCGATGGTGAAGCGTATCGGCGAGGTTGTATTAGGCTTCGGTATGCTGTTTTTCGGTATGAGCGTAATGTCGGGCGGCATGGAGGTTTTAAGGGATTCACCGATTATTGCGGAGATTCTGTCTTCCTTAACGCACCCGTTCTTTGCGGTATGCGTCGGCTTTATCGTTACCGCAGTGCTGCAAAGCTCTTCCGCAACGGTCGGTATCGTCCTCTTAATGGCTTCTCAGGGGCTGATTCCGTTGGAAATCTGTTTTTATATTATTCTCGGTTGTAATATGGGCTCCTGCGTATCCGCTCTGGTGGCAAGCATCGGCGGGAAAAAGATGGCGAAGCGTTCCGCCCACATTCATTTTATCGTCAACGTAATCGGTTCCGCTGCGATTATGGTGGTGCTGTTCTTCTTAAAGGATCAGATTATATCCCTGATTACCGGAATCTCTACCGCAATGGGAATCGAAGACGTTTATGTGAACGGCATTAATGCAAAAATTGCGCGGGATGTTGCCAATACGCATTTGATTTTTAAGGTATTTCAGGTGCTTATCTGCTTCCCGCTTGTAAAGCCGATTGTAAAATTAACGTATCTTATTGTACCGGGTGACGACAAAAAGGCGGACAACATGCATTTGGAATACATCGGGGAAAACAGCGTATTTTCTACGACCGCTGCCGTACCGAATATTATCAGCGAAACAACGCGGATGGCGGGGATTGCCATTGATAACCTTTCCAAGGGAATTGATGTGCTTTTTTCCAAGGACCCGGAGGTAATCGAGAAGATTTATCAGACGGAAAAATCGGTAAACTTCTTAAATGAAGAGATTACGAATTATCTGGTTAAGGCAAACCAGCTTTCCCTTCCGGTAGAGGACCGGAAGCTTCTCGGCGGCTTATTCCATGTAGTAAACGATATTGAGCGTATCGGTGACCATGCGGAGAATATGGCGGACGCGGCGGTGCAGTTAAGCAACGACGGCCTGAGTATCAGTAAGCTCGGCGAGGAACAGATTCGTGATATGTTTGAAAAGACAAAGCGGCTGTTACAATATTCGTTAGAGGCTTTTGAAAAGAAAAACGAAGAGCATCTGCGTGATATTCTTTCGCTGGAGGATGAAATTGACGGGTTGGAGCGTACCCTGCAGGAAAGCCATGTAGAGCGTCTGACCCGCGGAGAATGCGACGCGGAAACCGGCATGATTTTCACCGATGTGGTATCGAATATCGAGCGTGTGGCAGACCATGCAACAAATATCGCGTTTTCGATTATGTCCGATGAGGTAGAAAAGCCGGATATTAGTAAGGGATGATATCTATCCTTTTGGCTAGTTTACTTATCCGGCCTGACCGTGTATAATATTATAAAAGGTGATGTACTGGCAACAGGAGATTATTCTGAACGGAAACACTACTTTCTGACACTACCGGAAGAAAAGATAGCAAAACGCGTGGAACTGATAGCCGACATGAAAGATACTTAAGAAAGAAAGAGGGAATGGAATGATGGATTGGATTCTAGTAGTTGATGATGATGCATCCAACCTTAAAATGGCAAGCCGAATATTGAGTGCGGAGCAAATGCGCGTAAGTTGTTTGAAATCGGGAGAAGATGCAATTAAATTCCTGCAGGAGAACAGACCGGACCTTATTCTTCTTGATATTCATATGCCGGGAATGGACGGTTTTGAAACGATTGCCGCGATTCGGGAAAACAAGACAACAGCAGATATTCCTGTTATTTTTCTTACAGCAGATGATGATAGTGATACGGAGACAAAGGGACTGATAGCCGGAGCAATGGATTTCCTTAAGAAACCTTTTGTGCCGGAGGTGCTTTTACTTCGCGTGAGACATACGATTGACTTGATTCGTCTTCAGACAGACTTATCCTGTGAAGTAGAGAAAAAAACGCAGGAAGTGACGGCGCAGCATGAGAAGCTTGAGAGAATATCCATGCAGATTGTAAAGACTTTGTCCGGTGCCATTGATGCCAAGGATACTTATACCAATGGTCATTCTACAAGGGTTGCAGAATATTCCAAAGAAATTGCCAGACATGCAGGTTTTTCCGAATCTATGCAGGACGACATTTATATGATGGGATTGCTCCATGATGTAGGAAAAATCGGCGTACCGGATGTTATTATTAATAAACCTGCAAAACTGACCGATGAGGAATATTCAAAAATAAAAAATCATCCGGTTATGGGGGCAAGAATTTTGAAAAATATTACAGAGTTTCCAAAGTTGAGTACAGGTGCCAGGTGGCATCATGAACGCTATGACGGGAAAGGGTATCCGGATGGTATTTCAGGGGAAGACATTCCTTTAGAAGCGCGAATTATTGCAATTGCAGATGCTTACGATGCAATGAGTTCAAGAAGAAGCTACCGGGATGTGCTTCCACAGGCACAGGTCCGTGCTGAAATAGTAAAAGGGAAAGGAACACAGTTTGACCCGGTGTTCGCAGAAATTATGGTGTCTATGATTGATGAAGATACGGATTATCAGATGAGAGAAAAGTAGGTGAATCATTAATGTACGAACAGGAAAAACAACGGGCAACACATCTTGTCATATTGCTTGTCGCTACGATTTTAATCCTTGCATTAGCAGGGGAATCCTTTCTTCTCGGATGGGATAAGGGAGCTGTGATATTACTGTTATTAGGGGTGGCCGGAAGCTGGATGGTTCATATTACAGGAAAGATTCCGGAAGATATTCGGACATGGTTGTATTTTATTCTGTCAATGTTGGGATGTTTCTTTTATGGAATTCATGAGACCAGTGTCTTTGATCTGGCACCTTTGATGCTCGTGATTATTCTTTTATTCTCATTTACCGAAAAATATAGTTTCATCAGACTTTGTGTGCTCATATACTTTTTGATCATGTGCTACGATTTTTTGTTTGTATTGGGCAGTTCTTTTCAGTTAGATTCTCTTTCGGTGACAAGAACGTGCATTCATCTGGTACTTGTCTTTATGGGCGGACAGGTAGTGAAGAAAGTGATGCAGGCACATAATAAGGAAATAAAGAATGCGGATAAACGAATTGCGGAGCTGGAAGAGGTGAATCGTAGGACGGAAGATTTTCTGACCAATGTATCTCATGAACTTCGGACTCCGATTAATGCAGTAACCGGAATTACGGCAGTTATGCTGAAAAATGAAGAAGATGCGGACAAGAGAAAGGATATTTTTTCCGTACAGAAGGCTGGGTATCGGCTGTTCAGCCAGATTGAGGATATTCTTGATTTTACGGAAATTGATACCGGAAGAATCCAGATTAGTGAGGATGCCTATATGGTTTCCTCTATTGTAAATGATATTATTAACGGAAACTGGGTATCAGAAAGAGAAGAGATGCCGGAACTTGTTTTTGATATTGACGCCGGTATCCCTTCTGTTCTGCTTGGAGATGGAAAGAAAATCAAGAAAATTTTAAGGCATCTGATTGATAATGCGATAAAATTCACAAAAAAAGGTGGAATTTATGTAAGAGTCTATACGTTGCCGAAAGAATACGGAGTAAATCTGTGTATCAGGGTAAGTGATACGGGAATCGGAATGAGCGAGGAAGAACTGGAAAAGATTACAGAACGGTTTTATCAATCCAATGGAGGAAGAAACCGGAGAGCCGGCGGACTTGGGTTAGGACTTTCCATTGTATACGGAATGGTTACTGCCCTGGAAGGCTTTATGCAGATCGAAAGTTCCGTTGGGAGCGGTACCACAGTATCGATTAGTATTCCACAAAAAGTAGCGGATGAAACTCCTGGTATAGTAGTGACAAATCGGAAAAGTTTATGTCTGGCATGTTTCCTGAGACCGGAAAAGTATGAAGTCCCGGAGGTAAGAGAATATTACAATGAGATGATTTCACATATGGTTCAGGGACTGGATATGTCGTTACATAGAATTTCCAATAGCGAAGAACTGAAAAAATTGATTTCTGTATACCGGCTGACTCATTTGTTCATAGGAAAGGAAGAATATGAGGAGGATGCAACCTATTTTGAAACTTTAGATAAGTCTATCAAGGTTATTGTAATAGCAGACAGCAGTTTTACTTTGCCGCAAGGAAGCAGGATCCAGCTTCTTAAAAAGCCGTTTTACAGTTTGCCGATAACCAATATATTGAATGCCAACACACCGGAAGATATGGATTTGTTTAGAAAAACGCGTATGATTTTCCCGGATGTCAATGTGCTTGTTGTAGATGATGAACCAATGAATCTTATGGTTGCGGAAGGTATTTTCAAAGACTATCAGATGAATGTAACAATAGCAGAAAGCGGCAGAAAAGCCATTGCGCTTTGTGAAGAAGAAGATTTTGACCTGATATTCCTGGATCACATGATGCCTGAAATGGATGGAGTTGAAACATTAAAACAGATTCGCAAAATTCACATGGATTCAGAAAAGGCACTTACAGTCATCGCATTTACTGCCAATGCCGTTAGTGGAGCCAGAGAAATGTTCCTGAGGGAAGGCTTTGATGAGTTTGTTTCCAAACCGATTGAAACTTTGGAACTGGAGCATATATTAAAAAAAGTATTGCCTAAATCTTCGATTAAATTTGTGGATGCAGATTACAAAAAGAGCACAGATGTCAAAAATGTAGAAAGACTGGACGATGAGAAAGAGAGCGAAGAAATCAATCAAATTACGCAAAATCGTTCCAACGAAGATAGAACAACTCGTCTGAAAGACGCAGGAATCAATACACAGTCCGGATTGCATTATTGCAGAGGCGATGAGGAATTCTATCTGCAGTTGCTGACGAAGTTCGGACAGGATGCAGCCCGAAAGGAGGCTGAGATTGACGGGTTCTATCAACAAAAGGATTTCGCGAATTATCATATTATGGTTCACGCACTAAAGAGTTCAGCCAAGATGATAGGTGCGGATACACTTTCGGAAATAGCGAAAGCACTAGAAGAGGCGGCAAAGAAACAGGATGTAATCTATATAGACGAGCATCATGAGAAACTTCTTGTCGAATATCATAAACTGGCAAAACGTATCTTAGAAATGTTTGACTTAGAGGAGAGTACCGCCACACAGACGCTGCAGGAAACCTGTACAGAGGTATCCGGAGAGGAACTGATTTCACTGTTGAAAAAATTAAAGGAAAGTCTTGATACGTTTGAAGCGGATAAAGCAGAAGCATTACTGTCAGATGTGAGTGGGGGAGTATATCAGGGAGTAGCGGTTAGTGAACTTCTTTCTGATGTCAGACAGGATGTGGAAGACTTTGAGCTTAGTGCTGCCTCTGAGAAGGTAGAAACATTACTTCACAGCATGGAAAGGGGTGAATTGTAATGAATCCGAAGAAATTGTTCCAGGCCATAGTGGATTGTAACCGGAGCCGTCAGGAACGTATGTACCGGCTGCTTGTAATGATAGGAATGCTTGGATTGGCCACAGGAATTGTAGCGGGAGCTCTCGCCGGAGAAAATTTGATGAATGTGATTGCAATGGGACTGGTCTTTGTGATTATTTTTGGAATTGTGTATTTTACACTTCGCTTCCGTAAAATACAGCTGGGAGCTGTTCTTATCGCAACCCTTATTATTTTCTTTATACTGCCGTTTAATTTTTTGACGGCAGGAGGCATTTACGGAGGCGGACCAATCTGGTTTATGTTCGGAGTAGTCTTTGTATGCCTTGTTGTGGAGAAAAAAATAAAATATTTCTTTTTTGTCAGCAGTATTTTTATCTGTGCCGTCTGTTATTGTGTTGCATTTTTTTATCCTGAAGTGATTGTTTCGCATACAATTCAGGTGGCATATCTTGATTCTTTTGCTACGTTATGTATTGTGACAAGCTTGACCTGTGGCATGATTCTGTTTCAGAATGCAATTTACCGTTCAGAGAATGAGACTACACAGAAACAGAAAAAAGAAATTGAAGAACTGAATTTGGTTCAGAACAACTTTTTTTCCAGTATGAGTCATGAAATCCGGACTCCGATTAATACGATTATCGGTCTGAATGAGATGATTCTTCGGGAAGATGTTTCGGACGAGGTGGCAGCAGATGCTAAGAATATTCAGGGAGCAAGTAAGATGCTTCTTACGCTCATTAACGATATTCTGGATATGTCAAAGATAGAATCGGGAAAGATGGATATTGTGCCGGTTGCTTATGATGTAGGAGCAATGCTGTCTGATATTGTGAATATGATTTGGGTACGTGCCAAAGAAAAAGGGCTGGAGTTTCATATTAATGTGGATCAGACCATGCCGTCCAAATTGTTCGGGGATGAAGTACGTATTAAACAGATTTTAATTAATGTGCTGAATAATGCAGTTAAATATACATCGGAAGGTTCTGTTACGTTATCGATTCAGTGTAAAAAATTAGAGCATGGGCATGCAGAAATATCTTATTCAGTAACCGATACAGGTATGGGGATAAAGAAAGAGAGTATTCCGTTTCTGTTTAGTGCGTTTAAGAGAGTAGACGAAGAAAAGAATCGTTATATTGAAGGAACCGGACTGGGACTTTCCATTGTAAAGCAGCTGGTGGAACTCATGAATGGGGATATTGCGGTAAACAGTATCTATACAAAAGGCTCGACCTTTGTGATTACGTTACCGCAGGAGATTGTCAGCGAAGCGGAGATTGGCGAGCTCAATCTGGAATCACGGCACGTATTAAATACGAGAGAGCATTATAAGCAAAGCTTTGAAGCACCAAAGGCACATGTTCTGATTGTAGACGATAATGAGACCAATCTTATGGTCGCAGAAAAACTTCTACGGGATACAAAAGTAAAAATTGATATGGTCACCAGTGGTGCGGAATGTTTGAAGAAAACCTTTCAGAATCGATATGATGTTATTTTTATGGATCATCTTATGCCTGTTATGGACGGCATTGAATGTCTGCATGCAATTCGTGGACAGACAGGAGGGTTAAATCAGGAAACTCCGGTAGTAGTTCTTACAGCAAATGCAGGTGGGGAGAATCAGGCTCTTTACAGAAGGGAAGGCTTTGACGGGTATCTTCTAAAGCCTGTTACCGGAATACAACTGGAAACAGAGCTTTTAAGACATCTTCCGAATGAGCTTGTAAACATAATGAAGAGTGCAGATTCCGTTGGTATGGTTGAAACTCCGGTTCTCGAACATAAAAATAAATTACAGATTATGATTTCGACAGAAAGTTCATGTGACCTTCCGAAACGCTACATAGAGCGGTATCAGATTGCTACAATACCATACCGGGTTGTTACGGAAGCAGGAGAGTTTTTGGACGGGGTAGAGTCGGAATCAGAAGGAATTATTTCTTATATAGGGAAAAAAGGGAAACGTGCGCTTTCGGAGCCGCCGAGGGTGGCAGAATATGAAGCTTACTTTGCGGAACAGCTGGCAAAGGCACAATATGTGATTCACATAGCATTTGCCAAAAATGCCAGTAAAGCTTACAAAAATGCTTTAGAGGCCGCTAAAACTTTTGATAATGTTATTGTGATAGATTCCGGACATTTATCCAGCGGAATGGGTCTCATGGTATTGCGTGCGGCAGAATTAGTGGCTGCCGGCATGTCGGCAGATGCGATTGTAAATGAAATGGAGCACCTGAAAAAACAGGTGAAATCCAGCTTTATTGTAACGGATACGGAATTTCTGGCACGGTCCGGAAGATTATCACAAAAAATACATTCGATTTGTAAGGCCTTTATGATTCATCCGGTCATTGTCCTTAAAAACAGTAGTATGAAGGTAGGAGCATTGAGGATAGGGACAAGGGATTTCGCATGGAAGAAATACATTTCATCCGCACTGAATACTTCGGGTAAGATTGACAAAAAGCTTTTATTTATTACCTATGCCGGACTGAAAAAGGAAGAATTGGAAGAAATCAAAGCCCAGGTGGTTCGTATCGTTCCTTTTGAACATATTGTTTTTCAGAAAGCATCGCCGTCTATTGCGACTAACTGCGGACCGGGTGCCTTTGGTGTACTGTTTTTATTGAAAAAGGAACAGAGTCAATAGAATGCGAGGGATATCTATGAAGAAGCGGTATAAGAAAATTAGTGTGTTGTTGGCAGCAACTGTATTTTTGATGCTGGCAGGGTGTACTAAGGGGGACGCCAATACGGGTTCTGTAATAGAACAGGGACAGTCAGATTTGGAATATGTACAATCAAAAGGAACTCTCGTGGTCGGAGTTACGGATTTTGCACCGATGGACTATCGTGATGGAGATGAATGGACAGGCTTTGATGCCGATTTGGCAGAAGCCTTTGCGGAAAGTATCGGTGTCACCGTTGAATTCACAGAAATTTATTGGGATAAAAAGACCGAACTTCTGGAAAAAGGAAGCATTGATTGTATCTGGAATGGAATGACAATGACAGATGAACTCCGGAAAACAATTTCCTGCTCTGAACCGTATCTTTCCAATGCACAGGTGGTTGTGCTGCAAAACAGTGATTTGAAAAAGTACAGTACGTTGAATTCCTGCCAACACCTGTTGTTCGCCGTTGAGAGCAGTTCGGCGGGAGAATCTTTGCTTAAGGAGATGAAGTGCCGTTATACAGATTATTCTACCCAGAAGGAAGCACTGCAAAGTGTTAGTGAAAAGAAATCAGATGCGGCAGTAATCGATATCGTTATGGCATCTTATTATACCGATAACGGGCAGGAATTTGACAATCTTGGTTTTAACATTTCTTTGAATGATGAAAAGATTTGTGTAGGTTTTCGTAAGGGTTCCGATCTGACAGAGAAAGTAAATGAATTCTTTAAAGTTGCTTATGAAGATGGAACAATAAGTTCTCTGGCAGAACAGTATGGAATTGAAAATGCTGTTTTAGATTAGGTTGCTGAGGGAAAAGGGCGGTAACAAAGGGCAGAAAAAGGTGAAAAATTCTTTCAAAAAGGTGAAAAATTCTTTCAAAAGTGCTTGACACGCCGCAGAATATCTGTTACAATGCCACCTGTAAAGAAAAAAACTTTACAGGTGGTGTTTTTGATGGAAGAAGTGAATGAACTGCTGGAGCTTGCCATGCTGTACGATTTTTACGGGGAGTTGTTAAAGGAGCATAACAAGCGTATTTTTGAGGATTACATTCTGAATGATTTTTCTTTATCCGAGATTGCGGATACGGAAGGGATTACAAGGCAGGGCGTACACGATATCGTCAAGCGGTGCAGCGTACAGCTGCGGGGCTATGAGGCGAAGCTCCATCTGGTAGAGAAGTTCAACCGGACAAAGGAATGCGTCGAGAGGATTCAGGTGCTCTTACGGCGCACTTACGATACAGGGGATCTGGCTTCCGCAAAGGAAGCGCAGGCATTGACCGAGGAGATACTGAACGGGTTGTAAGGAGGATGTATGGCATTTGACAGTCTTTCGGAAAAGCTGCAGAGCATATTTAAGAATCTGCGCGGAAAAGGCAGACTTAGCGAGGCGGATGTAAAAGCAGCGTTAAAGGAAGTTAAGATGGCGCTGTTAGAGGCTGACGTAAATTTCCGTGTAGTAAAGAATTTTGTAAAAACGGTAGAAGAACGCGCCATCGGGCAGGATGTTCTGAACAGCCTGACACCGGGGCAGATGGTGATTAAAATCGTAAATGAGGAAATGGTAGCGTTG
This sequence comes from uncultured Lachnospiraceae bacterium, assembly GCA_964609025.1. GTDB lineage: Bacteria > Bacillota > Clostridia > Lachnospirales > Lachnospiraceae > SIG307. The sequence continues at coordinate 86,416 of CAZSQM010000003.1, forward strand.
CTCGGTTCCGAAACAACGGAGCTTACCTTTCTTCCGGGCAATGAGATTACCGTAATTATGATGTGTGGCTTGCAGGGTGCCGGTAAAACGACGATGGCGGCAAAGCTTGCGGGACAGTTGAAAAGCAAAGGAAAACGTCCGCTTCTGGTTGCCTGCGACATTTATCGTCCGGCGGCAATTGAGCAGCTTATCATCAACGGGGAGAAGGTCGGCGTTCCGGTCTTTTCCATGGGAGATAAAAACAGCCCGGTGGATATTGCAAAGGCAGCCGTAGAGCATGCGAAGAAGAATAACAACAACGTAGTTCTGGTAGATACCGCCGGTCGTCTTCACATTGATGAAGCGATGATGGAGGAATTAAAGAAGATAAAAGAGGCGCTTTCCGTTACGAATACATTGCTTACCGTAGATGCAATGACAGGTCAGGACGCGGTTAATGTGGCGGAAACCTTCGAAAAGGAAATCGGGATTACCGGCGTGATTATCACGAAGTTAGACGGTGATACCAGAGGCGGTGCGGCACTTTCCATCCGTGCTGTGACCGGACGGCCGATTTTGTACGCAGGTACGGGAGAAAAGCTTACGGATGTGGAACAGTTCCATCCGGACCGTATGGCTTCCCGTATTCTCGGAATGGGCGACATTCTTACCTTAATTGATAAAGCGCAGGCAGAGTTTGACGAGAGCAAAGCAAAGGAAATGGAACGAAAGCTCAAAAAGGCGGAGTTTGATTTCAATGATTTGCTGGAGCAGACCGAGCAGATGAAGAAGATGGGCGGTATCAGTCAGATTATGGGCATGCTTCCGGGTGTCGGCAGCCAGTTAAAGGGCGTAGAGTTAAACGACGATATGTTCAAGGGTATGGTTGCGATTATTCAGTCCATGACAAAGGAAGAACGTGCGAATCCGGCACTTTTAAATCCTTCCAGAAAGCGCAGAATCGCGGCGGGAGCCGGTGTGGATATTTCCGAGGTCAACCGTCTGGTGAAGCAGGTGGAGGGACAGAAAAAGATGATGAAGCAGCTTTCCGGCATGATGAACGGAAAGGGACGGCGCGGCTTTAAGCTGCCGTTTGGGTTTTAACCCGGAGAAGTAATCGGTTACACGAAGCATTTGCTTTTTGTAATATACATGGATTCCAAAATCAAGGAGGTGAAATTGACATGGCAGTAAAGATCAGATTAAAGAGAATGGGTCAGAAGAAGGCGCCTTTTTATAGAATCGTCGTAGCAGATTCCAGATCTCCGCGTGACGGAAGATTTATCGATGAAATCGGCATTTATGATCCGACGAAGGAGCCGAGCGTTTTCAACGTAAACGAAGAGGCCGCAAAGAAGTGGCTTGCTGACGGTGCACAGCCGACCGAAACCGTTGCGAAGTTATTAAAGAAAGCCGGTATCGAGAAGTAAGAGTAGGAATGTGCGGGTACGGCAGTATCCGAAACCGGAAAGGCAAGGTGTGTAGTAATGAAAGAGTTAGTGAGAGTTATTGCTATGGCACTTGTAGATAATCCGGAGGCAGTCGAGGTTACCGAAAAGGAAACCGAGAAATCGATTGTTGTCGAACTGCGTGTAGCACCGGAAGATATGGGCAAGGTAATCGGCAAACAGGGTCGTATTGCAAAAGCCATTCGCACCGTTGTGAAGTCCGCAGCAGCCGGAGATGACAAGAAAGTAGTTGTTGAAATACTACAATAATGCCAATGCAGAGGGCTGTTTAGTCTGATGGGACGGTAAGTGCCGGCCGTCGGGTTAAGCAGCCCTTTGAGGTTCCAGGGGCGGGGAAGGGTTTTATTAAAAAAGGAGTTGTATATGGATAAAGATAGTATGCTTCGCGTGGGTGTAATCACCACGACTCACGGTGTACGGGGAGAGGTCAAGGTATTCCCGACCACGGATGATGCAAATCGTTTTAAAAAGTTAAAAAATGTTTATCTGGATTTAGGAAGAGAGCTGCTTCCGGTAACCATAGAGGGTGTAAAGTTTTTTAAACAGATGGTGATCCTGAAGTTTAAGGAGATAAATGATTGTGACAAGGCGGCATTATACCGCAATAAGGACATTCTCATTGACAGAGAGGATGCCATGCCGCTTGCCGAAAATGAGTTTTATATTTGTGATTTAATCGGACTTTCGGTAGTGACGGATGAGGGTGCGATGCTGGGTACGTTGACGGAAGTGTTACAGACCGGCGCAAACGACGTATTTGAGGTGACGCTTCCGAACAAGGAAACCGTGCTGATTCCGTATATTGATGACTGCGTGAAGGAGATATCTTTGGAGGAAGGGAAAGTAACCGTGCATATTCTGCCGGGGTTATTGGACTAAGGACGCGGCATTGAATCAGCAGAACAATAAATCGGAAGTTGTTGAGTTGTTTGGTCGAAGAAATTAACAAAATAAATATTCTGTAATAAAGCCAGAGGTGGGGCAAAGAGAAGAAAAATCACAAAAAATGCCCCGTCAAAAAGCCAAAGTCGGGGCAAAGAGAAGAAAAAAAGCAAAATATGCCCCGCGGAGAAGCCAGCGGTGGGGCATAGAGAGAAGAAATTGCAAAATATGCCCCGCGGAGAAGACAGCGGTGGGGCATAGAGAGAAAAAATTGCGAATTATGCTCCGTAACGAAGACAGGGGCGGGGCACAGAGAAGGAATACTTTCAAATTGCCCGCAGTGCCAGCCGGCATTGTTCAAAAATTTCAAATTCTTCTATTCTATGCAGACTCCCATACAATTGAACTTACGTTCAATTGTCATCGCTCGCCAAAAAGCTCGCTCAATTCCAGTTTGTAGAAGCAGGAGGATTGTTTCAATATGAATGAAAAGATTGCCAGAGTAGGTTCGCTTATTGTTTCTGTAACAGTAGCTATTTTTGCAGTTTGTATGCTGATAGAGTTTAACTTCGGTAGCTTTTTTATATGCATGATTTTGCCCATAGGTTTTATTATGATGACTTGTGGATTTTACAATGAAAGTGAAAGCAGCAAAAAAGTTGCGGCAATGAACGGTTTGATTTTTGCGACAATCTATGCAGTATTGATTGTAATCGTATATTTTGCACAGACAACTACGGTCAGATTGGAGACGTTAACTCCACAGGCATCGCAAATTCTTGATTTTAATAAGGGTGGATTATTTTTTAATTATGATTTGCTGGGATATGGATTTATGGCACTATCAACTTTTTTCACAGGGCTGACGATAGAAGATAAAACGAAAGCAGATAAGGTACTCAAATGGCTGATGCTAATTCACGGAATTTTCTTTATCGTATGTTTGATTATGCCAATGACAGGAATTTTGGCGCAAACAGCTGACGGTGATTCAAGCAAGGGAGGAGTGATTGCTCTTGAGTGTTGGTGTGCATATTTTATTCCCATAGGTATCTTATCTTTCCTTCATTTCAGAAAAATGAAATGATGAAGATGGGGAAAAAATATAGAAAACTTTCAAGTTGTCTGTTACTTTTAAATTAACCCGTGAAGAAAATTTTCACGGGTTAAACTTCTTTATGGCTATTTGCAGGAAGAAGCGAAAAAGTGTAGGAAGAAAGAAGGTCTTTCTTGAAAAAAAGTCTCTCTTAGAGTATAATATCTTTTATAGTAACTTTCGGAAAGGATGATTTTATGGAGTATAGTACAACAGTGAATTCCAACCTGATATACACGCTGCAAACCGAACAAAAGCATCAGATCCGAAACGGTATTTACGGTTTTACACAACGTGAACTGGCGTATAATTCCAATAAAATCGAAGGAAGCACGCTTACGAAGGAGCATACCGCGTCGTTGTTCGAGACGGGCAGTATTTATACGGAAAGCGATGAAGTGTATAAGGCAAAGGATATTGAGGAGATGCAGGGACATTTTGCCATGTTTCATGCCATGCTGGATACCCTTGCGGAACCGCTTGATGAGCAAATGATTAAGTTGTTCCATAAGCAGTTAAAGCAATGTGTATTTGAGGATATTGCCAACGGTTATAACATCGGAGAGTATAAATCAAGAAGAAATTTTGTGGGAGATATTGATACGGCGGCTCCGGAAGAAGTAGAGGAGAAGATGCAGGAGCTGCTTAGCTGGTATCATGAGAATGACAAGAGTTTGGAAACCTTGGCACTGTTCTACGCAAGGTATGAGAAGATTCATCCGTTTCAGGATGGGAACGGCAGAACCGGGCGTTTAGTTTTATTTCGGGAATGTTTGAAAAATGCAATTTGTCCGTTTATATTGCAGGATGAAGACAGACCGGCATATTTGGCTGCAATCCATAAAGCCCAGACGAAAGAGGATGCATCTGCACTTGTTGCATTGATGAAAAAGGAACAGGAAAGATATTTGGAACGGCTTCGTGGTTCTTTGATGGAACAGCCGAAGGAAGGATAAAGCATGAATTTTTATGTGATGACGTTATTCCCTGACATGGTAGAGCAGGGCTTAAATACAAGTATTATCGGACGTGCCGTGGAAAAGGGAATTTTATCTATCAGGGCGGTGGATATCCGGGACTTTTCCGAGGACAAGCATAAGCGGGTCGATGACTACCCCTACGGCGGCGGCGCCGGCATGGTAATGGCACCGGACCCGGTAGTAAAGACCTGCGCTTATGTAAAGAGTCTGATTCCTGAAGAACGCAGGGAAAAGACAAAGGTGATCTATCTGACACCACAGGGAGAGACCTTTACACAGAAAAAAGCAGAAGAATGGGCAAAGGAGGAGGATTTGATTTTCCTTTGCGGCCACTACGAGGGCATAGATGAGAGAGCCCTTGAAATGGTGGTGACGGATATGGTTTCTGCGGGGGACTATGTGTTGACCGGTGGCGAGCTTCCGGCAATGATGATGATAGATGCAGTGTCACGTCTTGTTCCGGGGGTATTAAATAACGAGGCTTCGGCAGAGTTTGAAAGCTTTCAGGATAATCTTCTGGAATATCCGCAGTATACCAGACCGGAGGAATACGAGGGAAGAAGGGTGCCGGAGGTGTTATTATCCGGACATCATGCAAAGATAGAGGAATGGCGCAGACAAAAATCAATTGAACGGACACTGGCAGCAAGACCGGATCTGCTGGCGGATGCGGTGCTTTCCGAAAAAGAGCGGAAGTTTTTAGAAGGGCTGCTTGAAATGCAAGGTGGCGTCAGGTAAAAAAAGGTTTTCAAAAGCTTGGAAAAGTGCTATACTATAAGCGAGCGGAATCGGAAATACTCCGGCTCCACAGCTGGAAAATAACGTAAAAATGCAGATGAGGAGAAATTATCATGAAAGAACAGAAGAAAAAAACAAGTTACACCTCGGACCTTTTTATGGCAAATAAGGTACTGCTTTGTTGTTATCTGATTACAGATATTGTCCTGGTACTTGCCTATGCGGTCGAACTGATTAAGGGAGCCAGAACGCCGGGCTATTATGCCGTTTTTCTTGTGCTTGCCCTTCTGCCGTTAGGTGCGGCAATTTGTCTGCAACGGAAGAATCCGGGTAGCGAACACTTGAGAAAAATAGTTTCTTACGGGTATGCGATTCTGTATACCTTTGTGCTGTTTACCACTACGAAGCCGGAGGGCTTTGTATATGCGCTTCCGATGATTGTGGCGTCATCCGTATACGCGAATAAGAAGTTTACGTTCCGGCTCGGTGTCGGCGTTGTTCTTGTCAACGTTGCGGAAATTGTTTACGGCTTCTATACGAAGCGGCTGACCACGGCGGATTTGGCAAGTATTGAGATCCGTGTGGCAGTGCTGTTGCTTTGTATGATTTATCTCGGAATGGTAGCGGGAAGTCTTATGAAGATGGGACAGAATCAGGTAGACGCAGCAGATGCCGCAAAAGAGCGCTCCGAGAAGCTTTTGGACAAGACTATGAGCGTTTCCGGCAATATGGTTGAACTGACGGAGAATGTGGCGGGACAGATGGGAAGCCTGCATGAGTCGCTGTCCCAGACGATGCTGTCCATGCAGGAGGTAAATAACGGAACCGGTGATACGGTGACGGCGGTGCAGTTACAGTTAGAAAAGACCGAACAGATACAGCAGCATGTTACGAAGGTAGAAGGAGCGTCCTTAGCAATCGGCAAGGACATCCGGACGGCAAGAAAGGAAATTACAGAGGGACACAAAGCGGTAGAACAGCTGGTTTCCCAGGTTCAAAAAACAAACGAAGCCAGCGGCAGAGTGTCGCTGGAGTTGGAGAAACTCGGTGCTTATGCACAGCAGATGGAGCGTATTATCAGCGTAATTGAGGGCGTGACAAAGAAGACAGGACTGCTTTCCTTAAATGCCAGCATTGAGGCGGCAAGAGCGGGAGAAGCAGGCAAAGGCTTTGCCGTAGTTGCTTCGGAAATTTCGGAGCTTGCCGGACAGACGAACGGGGCAACCGTAGAAATTACACAAATTATCAATAATGTTTCCGAAGAACTGAATGCGTTGATTTCGGTAATTCAGGAACTTGGCGAAAGCAACCGGGTTCAGGGAGAAACGGTATTGTTGACGGCAGACAGCTTTAAAGAAATCGAACATGCTTCGGCGGATATCGACGAGCAGGCGGAGCACCTGACGGAAGCGGTAAAGGAGCTGGCATCGGCGAATACAGAGATTATCGAAAGCATTCAGACGATTTCCGCAATTACGGAGGAAGTAACCGCGCATTCAAACGAAACCTACAATACCAGCGAGCAGAATGACAGGACGGCTTCCGAGATGTATGCGTTGGTGCAGCAGCTTGAGGGTCTTGCACAGCAGTTAAAGCAGGAGAGTATGTAGCTTCCGGGGAGCCTCGGAAGGCGGCAGGAAGAGAAATTTCTGAGGACAAACTTTTTACAAAAAATGCTTGCATAAATTCCGAAACTGTGATATAATCTCCGATTGTGAGAGATGTTCCGCTGTGCCGGGAGCCGGCAGTAAGAATGTCTTAATTTTTAAGGAGGTCACAAAATGAACGAGATTATTAAGAGCATCGAAGCTGCTCAGTTAAAGGCTGAGGTTTCAGACTTTAACGTAGGCGATACCGTTAAGGTATACGCAAAGGTAAAAGAGGGAAACCGTGAGCGTATTCAGGTATTTGAAGGAACGGTTCTCAAAAGACAGAACGGCGGAGCAAGAGAAACCTTTACGGTAAGAAAGACGTCCAACGGTGTCGGCGTAGAAAAGACCTGGCCGTTACATTCTCCGAGCGTTGAGAAGATTGAAGTCATCAGACGCGGTAAGGTTCGCAGAGCAAAGCTCAACTACCTTCGTCAGAGAGTCGGCAAGAGCGCTAAGGTAAAAGAAATCGTAAAATAAGTCAACGAAAAGGGACAATATGTATTGTCCCTTTTTTTCTAAGTGAAAGGGTACTGTAATGGCGGGTTATGATTTTGATTTGAATGACAACCGGAGAAGTAAAAAAATCAAAAAAACCGTAGTGCGGATTTTGGTGCTGCTGTTAGAAACAGCGGTGGCCGTTCTGCTTGCCTTTTTTCTGGTGCGGTTTGCCCTGGAACGTACCTCGGTGCCGGGAGATTCCATGGCGCCGACGCTTACGGCGGATACGCCGATTATGATAAACCGCCTTTCCTATCTGCAGACCGGACCGGACCGCTTTGATGTCATTGTGTTCCGACAGGAGGGCGAGGAACACAGTTACTACCATGTAAAGCGGGTAATCGGACTTCCGGGAGAAACGGTTCAGATTGTAAACGGAGCAGTCTATATCAATGACGAACCGTTAAAGGAGATTGTGCAGGACTTGCCGGAAATGCACCTTTCGGGGCTGGCAACGGAGCCGTTTGTGTTAGATGGGGATGAATATTTTGTATTGGGGGATAATCGGAATAAGAGCGAGGACAGCCGCTTTGCCAACATCGGCAATGTAACGAGAAAGCAGATTGTCGGAAAGGCATGGTTGACCTTAAAACCGTTTAATATTATTTCCCAGATGAATTTGGAGCGAGAAGACTGAGCAGATGCAGCGGGAAACGCTGCCGGAAAGAGGTAGAAAATGCAGTATCAATGGTATCCCGGACATATGAGCAAAGCAAAGCGGCAGATACAGGACGAACTAAAGCTGGTGGATGTGATTGTGGAGCTGGTTGACGCGCGTATTCCGTACAGTTCGAAAAATCCGGATATCAACGGCCTTGCCGGCAATAAACCGAGAGTTCTTCTGTTAAACAAAGCAGATTTGGCGGACGAGGTCCGCACGAAGGAATATAAGGCATATTACGAAAAACAGGGCTATTATGTGCTTCCGGTAAACGCAAAGAGCGGTGCCGGAGTAAAGAATGTGTCAGGCGTTATCAAAGAGGCCTGTAAGGAGAAACGGGAGCGGGATTTGAAACGCGGTATCATCGGAAGACCGCTGCGTGCCATGATTGTAGGCATTCCGAATGTCGGAAAATCCACCTTTATCAATTCCTTTGCGGGAAAGAACTGTACCTTGACCGGAAATAAGCCGGGCGTCACAAAAGGAAAGCAGTGGATTCGCCTGAATAAAGAATTGGAGCTTTTGGATACCCCGGGCATTCTTTGGCCGAAGTTTGAAGACCAAAGGGTGGGCTTACGCATTGCATGGATCGGCTCGATCAACGAGGATATTCTGGATATCAGGGAGCTTGCGGTAACACTGCTTTCCTATCTTTATGAAAACTATCCGGGCGTCATCGCGGCAAAATACGGCATAGAAGAAACCGCGGACGGAAACGAAGCCATCGAGCGCATCGCAAGGAAGCGCGCCTGCTTAAAAAAAGGCGGCGAGGCAGATATCGACCGGGCTGCCGGATTTCTTATGGATGATTACCGCGCCGGTAAAATCGGCAGGATTACATTAGAAAGGATACAGGCAGTTTTGCCTGAGGGCTGATACCAATGATGCCGGAAAAGACAGAGCAGATTAAGGCGGCGCTGAACAATGCCGCGCCGGAAAAGTTAAAAGAGGTCATTGCTTTTTATGAAAATGACGAAAGAAGCAGTGTACAAAAGCTTCTGGAACAGGCGAGAAAGCGGGAGCAAAAGTATCTGGCGGAATGCGCCAGAGTAGACGCAATGCTTTGTTTCGAACGGAACTATAAGGACTACCGGGTCGTCTGCGGCATTGACGAGGTGGGCAGAGGCCCGCTTGCGGGGCCGGTGGTGGCGGCGGCGGTGGTACTGCCGTATGACTGTAAGATTTTGTATCTGAACGATTCGAAGCAGCTTTCCGAAAAGAAGCGGGAGGAACTGTTTCCCGAGATTATGGAAAAGGCAGTGGCGTACGGTATCGGCTGTGTTTCCCATACCGTGATTGACGAAATCAATATTTTGCAGGCGACCTATCGGGCAATGCGGGAAGCGCTTGTTAAAATGGCAGCATCCTGCGGTGCGCCGGATGTGCTTTTAAACGACGCGGTAAAAATACCGGGGGTGGACGAACTGTTTCCGGAAAAGACGGAGCCGGTGCTGCAGGTGCCGATTATCAAGGGCGACGCAAAAAGTCTTTCCATCGCTGCGGCAAGCGTGGTGGCAAAAGTAACCAGAGATCATATGATGTTAGAGTTTGATAAGGTGTACCCGGGTTACGGCTTTGCCGGAAATAAAGGGTACGGCTCGGCGGAGCATATAGAAAAATTAAAAAAGGACGGACCATGCCCGATTCACAGACGGAGCTTTCTTCAGGGAATTCTTGCGGGAACGGACTTTTTGTAAGCGGTTCCGGAAGAAGGCGGAATGCGAAATAAGCGTTGAAACGTAAAGCGAAAGGAGGCGCGCGCTTTGGAAGAAAAGAAAAATAAAATAGCGGTAGCGTTGGAATACGAGCCGTCGGAAGCGGCGCCGAAGATTGTAGCGTCAGGCAGGGGCTATGTAGCGGAAAAAATCATCGAAAAAGCGACCGAGGAAAATATTCCGATGCATCGGGACGATAAACTTGCCGGTACGCTTTCCAAGCTTGAAATCGGGGACATGATACCGCCGGAGCTTTATGAAGTCGTGGCGGAAATCTTGCTTTTTGTAGACAAAGTGGATAAAATAAAGGGGAAGGTAAAGCAGACCACGTAAGAAACAGCAGATAACAGTAAGCGGAGTTTGAACCGGAGTACAGGTGGAAAGCAGGAAGGGGTGCGGAACAGATGAATAAGCGCAGGATTGGAAGCAAAACGGAAGAAAAGGTGCAGGAGTACCTGCAAAAGAACGGTTATGACATTGTCTGCCGGAATTTTTTTTCGCGTTACGGGGAACTTGATATTGTTGCAAAAAAGGACGGCTACCTTGTGTTTGTCGAGGTAAAATATCGTTCGGGGGACAGATACGGCGCGCCGGAGGAGGCGGTCGGGTTTCGGAAGCAAAAGCGTATGATAGAAACGGCAAGGTATTATTTGTACCGGAACGGATTACCCTTTGATACGCCGTGCCGCTTTGATGTGGCGGGAGTATTGGGCGAGGAAATCCGGATAACGGAAAATGCCTTTTGGCTGTAAAACACCGGAGCAACGCCATTCGGGAGGCTGCCGGACGTTCGAAAGCAGTCGGGAGAGGCAACCAAAAGCAGGTAAGAGAGGGCTGACAGGAGAATGAAGGAAGCGTTAATGCATTTTAAGGATGCGCTTGCAACAAAGGAAATGGCGGTATCGGATACCGAGGTTCCGTTTTTATATTTTCGCCGGCTGGCGGAGCAAAAAGGAGTGAAACACGGCTGTTCTACAAGAGCAGGCGGTGTGAGCGGAGGCGTTTTTTCGACAATGAATCTCGGCTTTGACCGGGGGGACGCAAGGGAAAATGTTCTGGAAAATTACCGGCGTATTTGCGCGGCCATCGGGATTTTGCCGGAAGAGGTGGTACTTCCGTGTCAGGTACACGAGTTGAATGTCAGGAAGGCAACGAAGAAGGATTGCGGAAAGGGTATCTTTTCTTTGCGTGATTATGAAAGTGTGGACGCGCAGATTACCAACGAGCCGGGCGTTGCCCTGGCCGTATTCGGAGCGGACTGCGTTCCGGTTTTGTTTTATGACGGGGTAAAGCGTGCGATTGGTACGGCGCATGCCGGATGGCGCGGTACGCTTGGAAGAATTGCAGAAAAAACGGTAGCGGCCATGCAGAAGGAGTACGGCTGTAAGCCGGAGAATATAGAGGCTTATATCGGGGCGTCCATCTGCGGAAATTGTTATACGGTGGGTGGCGAGGTCGCGCAAAGCTTTTTACGGGAGTTTCCGTCTGCAATCAAACGCAGGGAAGCTGCGGGAGATGTGTGGCAGTTGGATTTATGGCAGACAAATCGGATGATTTTAGAGGATGCCGGCCTTTTGGCAGAGCATATTGTAACGGGCGGCGTGTGTACGAAATGTCATTCGGAGGTTTTGTTTTCCCACCGCGTGACGGGAAACGCGCGGGGAAATATGGCGAGCTTTTTGATGTTAGCGGAGTAGGAAAGAGCCGTAAAACGCCAAAAAGCGTGCGGCGCGGCAGGCAGCAAACGGCAGTACCGGAAAAGAGGAAGTATGAAGAAAAAACAGCAGGAGCATAAAATCAAAGAAGTAGTACCGGGCAGTATTGCCGAGGAACTGGAAATCGAAGCGGGGGATGTACTGCTTTCTGTCAATGACAAACCGGTGGTGGATATTTTCGATTACCGGTATCTGTCGGAGGAGGAAGAAGTGACGCTTTTCATCCGCAAGGCGGACGGCGAGGAGTGGGAGCTTGAAATCGAGAAGGACGCGACGGAGGATTTGGGACTTGTTTTTGAGGAGGGGCTGATGGATGCCTACCGCTCCTGCCGGAACAAGTGTATTTTCTGTTTTATCGACCAGATGCCGCAGGGCATGCGGGATACGTTGTATTTTAAGGACGATGACGCAAGGCTTTCTTTCTTGCAGGGAAACTATATTACGCTGACGAATCTTTCCGAGGAGGATATGGAGCGGATTTTGTTTTATAAGCTTTCACCGATTAACATTTCCGTCCATACGACCAATCCGAAGCTTCGCTGTAAGATGTTAAATAACCGTTTTGCGGGGGAAGCGCTGGGAAAGATAAAGCGGTTTTACGATGCGGGGCTGGAGATGAACGGTCAGATTGTGCTGTGCAAGGGGTATAACGACGGGGAAGAACTGGAGCGTACCATTCATGATTTGACGGCGTATCTGCCGTTGATGCAAAGCGTGTCCGTCGTTCCGGTCGGAATGACAAAGTACCGGGAGGGGCTGGCAGAGTTAGAGCCGTTTGAGCGGGAAGACGCGCGTGCGGTGTTGGAAATTATCGAAAAATGGCAGAGAATCATTTATGAACGGTACGGCACAAGGATGATTCACGCAAGCGATGAGTGGTATATTTTAGCCGGGCTGCCGTTTCCGGAGGAGGAAGCCTACGAAGGGTATCCGCAGATTGAGAACGGCGTGGGCATGGTGCGTTCGTTGACGGAGGAAGTGGATGCGTTTTTGAAGGAATGCAAAGGAGATCATCGTAAAAAGAAACTTACGCTGGCAACCGGAGTGCTTGCCGCGCCGGTCATAGAGGAACAAATCGCAAAAATCAACCGGAAATACCCGGAGATTGAGGCGGAGGTTATAACGATTCTCAACCGCTTTTTCGGAGAACGCATTACCGTGGCGGGACTTTTGACCGGAACGGATATTATCGATCAGTTAAAGGGAAAAGAACTGGGAGAGTATTTGTTGCTGCCGGAGGTGTTATTAAAGAGCGGCGAAGACCTGTTGTTGGATGATTTGCATATTTCCGATATTGAAAAGGCTTTACAAACCAGAGTGCGTATTGTAAAATCAGAAGGAGAGGCACTGGTGCGTGCCGTAATTGAATAACCAGAGAGCAAAAGAAAGGACTATATCCTGAAATGAGTAATCCGATTGTAGCGATTGTGGGACGGCCGAATGTCGGCAAATCCACTTTATTTAATGCCCTTGCGGGGGAACGTATTTCTATCGTAAAAGATGCTCCGGGTGTGACCCGTGACCGTATTTACGCGGACGTTACATGGCTGAATTATAAATTCACGCTGATTGACACCGGCGGTATCGAGCCGGAAACAAAGGACAAAATGCTTACCTATATGCGGGAGCAGGCGCAGATTGCCATTGATACCGCCGATGTGATTATTTTCTTAACGGACGTCAGACAGGGGCTTGTGGATGCGGACTTTAAGGTGGCGGATATGTTGCGCCGTTCCGGAAAGCCGGTTGTTTTGACGGTCAATAAGGTAGACGATTTTGAAAAGCTTCTGCCGGATGTATATGAGTTTTATAACCTTGGTATCGGCGACCCGATTGGGGTTTCCGGTGCGTCAAGGCTTGGCTTTGGTGAGCTTTTGGATGCAGTAGCGCAGCATTTTCCGGAGTCGTCCGGCGAAGAGGAGGCGGAAGAACTGCCAAAGATTGCGGTAGTCGGCAAGCCGAATGTGGGCAAGTCTTCCATTATTAACAGGCTGACCGGAGAAAACCGTGTCATCGTATCCGATGTTGCGGGAACGACCCGCGACGCCATTGATACGGTGGTGCGTTATGAAGATAAGGAGTATATTTTTATCGATACGGCGGGACTTCGCCGGAAAAATAAAATTAAAGAGGAATTGGAGCGGTTCAGCATTATTCGGACCGTCAGTGCGGTGGAGCGCGCCGATGTGGTGGTTGTCGTGATAGACGCAACCGAAGGCGTTACCGAACAGGACGCAAAGATTGCGGGTATCGCCCATGAACGCGGCAAAGGCATTATCATTGCGGTGAACAAGTGGGACGCGGTGACGGATAAGGACGATAAGACGATTTACCGTCAGACGGAGCGTATCCGCGAAATCCTTTCCTTTATTCCGTATGCGGAAATCCTGTTTATTTCCGCCGTAACGGGACAGCGTATTACGAAGCTTTTTGAACGGATTGATATGGTGATTCAGAGCCGGACGCTTCGTATCGCAACCGGTGTGTTAAATGAGATTCTGATGGAGGCAACCTCCCTGCAGCAGCCGCCGTCCGATAAAGGAAAGCGCCTGAAGATTTTCTTTATGACGCAGGTGGCGGTGGGACCGCCGACCTTTGTTATTTTTGTCAACGACAAGGAGCTGATGCACTTTTCCTATCAGCGTTATATTGAGAATAAAGTCCGGGAAACGTTCGGATTTACCGGAACTTCGTTGAAGTTTATTATCCGGGAACGGTCGGAAACAAAGTAAATTAAGAAATGGCGGAACTGTAAGATGATTTGGCGAATAATTCTTTGTCTGGTAATGGGGTATGGGTTCGGATGCTTTTCTACCGGTTATTTTGTAGGAAAACGGCATCATGTGGATATCAGAAATTACGGAAGCGGAAATGTGGGAACGACGAATGCGCTCCGTACCCTCGGGAAAAAGGCGGCGCTGATTACGCTTTTGGGCGACGTATTAAAATGTGCGCTTCCGGTACTCTTTGTAAAGTATGTGCTGTTTCCGGAGCTGCCGTATTCTGCGCTGCTTGGGCTGTACACGGCACTCGGCGCGGTGTTGGGGCACAATTTTCCGTTCTACCTGCATTTTAAGGGCGGAAAGGGAATTGCGGTTATGGTAGGAGCGATTCTTACCTTTGATTTAAGACTTTCCCTGCTTTGCCTTGTGACCTTTGCCGTTGCGGTTGCGATTACCCGCTATGTGTCCCTGGGTTCTCTTTTGATTGCGGTGGAATTTCCGATTTGGGTGGCGGTAACCCGGCCGGGGGACTGGCATATGCTCTGCGTCAGCGCATTTTTTGCGGTTTCCGCATTTTATACCCATCGGGCCAATATCGGCAGGCTGTTGAAGGGAACGGAAAACAAGCTCGGAAAGAAAACGGAGCTTCCGGTACAGGAGCTGCCGAAGGAAGAAAAAAAGGAACCGTAGAAGAACATACTGTAATATAAATATGCTTACGGTAGGACGAACGGTCTGCGGAACGAAACCAGAAAGGAAAGAAAGATGCGTAAAGCGCATCCGAAGGTGGACGGTATGAAGAAGGTTACGGTACTGGGAGGCGGTACTTGGGGCGTTGCCCTTACGATATTACTTGCGGGAAACGGCCACGAAGTAACGCTTTGGTCAAAGTTTAAGGAAGAAACCGATGCGTTAGAGCAAAATCGGAATGAGATTAAAAATCTGCCGGGAGCGAAGCTTCCGGAAAGCGTAAAAATGACGAATGATTTGGAAAAAGCGACAGCCGGGCATCCGGATTTGATTGTGTTAGTAACGGCGTCCCCGTTTGTACGGGAGGTGTCAAGGGCGTTAAGCCCTTATGTGGAGAAGGATACGGTGATTGTTCACGGTGCCAAGGGCATTGAAAACGATACGCTTTATACGATTACGGAAATTATTGCCCAGGAAATTCCGCAGGCAAAGGTGGCGGTCATCTCCGGTCCGAGCCACGCGGAGGAAGTGAGCAGACAGATTCCAACGACCGTTGTTACGGGAGCGGCAACGAAGGAAACGGCACTGTATGTGCAGGACATCTTTATGAACGAGTATTTCCGGGTATATACAAGCCCGGACGTAATGGGCATTGAACTGGGAGGTTCGTTAAAAAATGTGATTGCGCTTGCGGCTGGGATTATCGACGGACTCGGTTTCGGCGATAATACAAAGGCGGCGTTAATCACCCGCGGTATTGTGGAAATTGCAAGGCTCGGGCAGGCGATGGGCGCCCGGTACGAAACCTTTGCGGGGCTTTCCGGTATCGGTGATTTGATTGTTACCTGCACAAGCAGACACAGCAGAAATCATAACGCAGGCTATCTGCTCGGACAGGGAAGCACGCTGGAAGAGGCAAAAAAGAAGGTCGGTCAGGTAATTGAGGGCGTGAATTCCGCCCACGCCGCGCTTATGCTGGCAAAGAAATACCGGATTGAGATGCCGATTGTAGAACAGGTAAATGAGGTGTTGTTTGAAGGCAAGTCGGCAAAGGACGCCCTTGCGGATTTACTGCTTCGTGAAAAGGTAGACGAATATAGCTCCCTGAACTGGGAATAATCCGGGTCCCCCTTGGCATATACTGTAATCAGCATATACAAGGGGGATTTTCTATGGAAACGTTTGATTTATACAAAGATATGAAGCTGCGTACCGGCGGCGAAATCTACATAGGCGTGGTAGGACCGGTCAGAACCGGTAAATCTACTTTTATCAAACATTTCATGGATGAGATTGTGCTTCCGGTCATTACGGAGGAGGCAGAAAAGGTACGGGCGGTAGACGAACTGCCGCAGTCGGCGCAGGGCCGCACGATTATGACGACAGAACCGAAATTCATCCCGAAGGAAGCCGCAAATATTGAGTTCGCGGACGGAACCAACGTAAAGCTCCGTCTGATCGATTGCGTCGGTTACATGGTCGAAGGCGCGGCGGGACATATGGAAGGGGAAAAGGAACGTATGGTAAAAACGCCGTGGTCGGAGATGGAACTGCCGTTTACAAAAGCGGCGGAAATCGGCACGGGAAAGGTAATCAAGGAGCATTCCACCGTGGGAGTCCTTGTGACGGCGGACGGGAGCTTCGGCGAGCTGACACGGGAGAATTATGCGGTGCCGGAGGAACGCACCATCAATGAACTGAAACGCCTCGGAAAGCCTTTTGTCGTTTTGTTAAATTCGGCCAGACCGAGGGCGGCGGAAACGGAAACGCTGGCAAGGGAACTGGCAGAGCAGTACGACGTAACCGTAATACCGACCGACTGTACAAGACTTGGAAGGGCGGAACTGCTGCATATTCTGGAAGAATTGCTGGCGGCGTTTCCGGTAACGGAGATGGTATTCCATCTGCCGAAATGGGTAGAGCTTTTGGAGAACACAAACGAAATCAAAAAGGAAGCAATGGAAAGCGCGAAGGAGCTTTTATTGCGGGGCAGAAGAATGCGGGATGTCAGAGAGCAGAGAGAGTTTCCGACCGGCATTTATTTTGACCGGATTATCCCGTCGGCGGTACATATGGAAAACGGCAGGGTGGAATACAGCATGGAGCCGAAAAAGGACTATTATTATCAAATGCTGAGTGAACTGATGGGCTGTGAGGTGACCGGAGAATATCGTTTTTATCAGGTATTAAGAGAACTGGCAAAACGGCGGGGCGAGTACGAAAAGGTAGCGTCGGCGTGCGAGGAGGTCGTAAATAAGGGGTACGGCGTGGTGCTGCCGGAGGCTTCGCAACTGACGCTTTCCGCACCGGAGCTGATTAAGCAGGGCGGAAAGTACGGCGTAAAAATCCGCGCGACAGCACCGTCGATTCATATGATACAGGCGGATATCGTAACGGAAATCGCACCGATTGTGGGAAGCGAAGAACAGGCGAAGGATTTGATTTCTTATATGAAGGAACAGGAGGAAAACGGAGAAGAGGGAATCCGTACCGCCAATATTTTCGGAAAGACCGTGGATAAACTGGTGGAGGAGGGCGTGAACGCTAAAATCGGAAATATTAACGAGGAGTGTCAGACAAAACTACAAGAGTCGATTGAAAAAATTATTAACGACAGCAACGGCGGCGTGATTTGCTTTATCATCTAAGGCAGTTTTTTGGCAAAAATGACGAAAAAGGCGGCAAAATCAAAAAAATTTTTGCCACAATGTTGACAAAAACAAGCAACCTTGTTATAATTAGCTCGTAATAAATTTAATAATTATGTAACATTTGAATAGAGATTGCTTGTTTGGAGGTACATTCTGATGAAGGTTAAGTCGAAGCTATCACTGGCACTGCTGTTCGGTGCCGTGATTTCCCTTATGGGAACGGATCAATCGGCGCAGGCTGCTGTCATTACCGGCGGCAGTGCCCTTGGTGGTTATTCTGTTGTATCCAGCGACTTTTTTGTAAATATGACGAAGGAAACTGCGGGAGAGGCGACGGAGCTTTTTTCTAAGGTGGAGATACCGGAGGGAATTGCGTTCGCCGATGTTACGACTTCTTTAAATGTAAGAACCGGCCCGAGTACGGACTATTCCCGTATCGGTCAGCTCGGCAGAAATGCGTATTGTATCGTAGAGTCTGTGGAGAACGGTTGGGCGAAGATTACGTCCGGCAAGGTAAGCGGTTACTGTGTTACGGATTACCTCATTATGGGGGACGAAGCCGTAGCGCTTGCGGAAAGTCTCGGTACGGTAACGGCTACCGTGCGTAGCGGGATTAAGAATTTAAATGTACGTTCCGCACCAGACACAACGGAGGATAATGTCATTGCCAAAGTCAGCGGCGGAGAAAGCTTTAAGGTAGTCAGGGAAGTGGTAATCAGCAAAAACGACCCGGAAGCCAAGACCTTTGTGCAGATTGAATGGAACAGTGATGCGGAAGAAAACGCAGAGGCTTATGTCAGTGCAGAGTATGTTACGGTTGCTTACAAATACAAGGAAGCAGTGGAAAGCAGCAGTTACGGTGACGGCGTTTCCCAGCTGCGCACCAACTTAATCGACTTTGCCATGAAGTACCTTGGTACGCCTTATGTATGGGGCGGCAACAGCCTTACCAAGGGTGTGGATTGTTCCGGTTTTGTAAAGCAGGTATTTACGCAGTTCGGTTACGGTTACAATATGCCGCGCGTATCCAGGGATATGGCGGCAAAGTACAGCAGAGTGTCCGCGTCCGAAGCAAAGGCGGGAGATTTGGTATTCTACCACAATTTGAGAACCGGAGTGGTAGATCATGTGGCGATCTATATCGGCAACGGGAAGATTATCCATGCCAATAACGGCGTAGAGATTTCCAATGTAAACTATCGTACCGTATACAAGTACGCAAGAGTGATTTGGGATTGATAGATGATGATAAGCTTCCGGTTACAGAGCTTTGCTCAGAAGTGTAAAAGTCAAGGCAGGCATGCCTTGACTTTTTTTTCTGCTACCGCTATACTTTATTTTGTATGAAAAGAGAAATAAGCGAGGGTATTCATGGAATATTTAGTGATTGGAGCAGTTTTGCTTCTTGCGTTGGCGGCAAAAGGAGTTTTCGATAACTATCATTATGCAAAAAAGGTGCGGCAGCAGCTTTTAAGAGAGTTCGGGACTGTTTCTGCGGAAGACTATTCCGCGGAAAAGCTGGCGTCCTTAAAGAGCTACTTTGAAGCGGTGCGCCGCCCTGCTTATGATATTGACGACATCACCTGGAACGACTTGGAGCTGGAAGAGGTTTATATGCTGTTAAACCGCACGGTCAGTGCCGTGGGCGAGGAATATCTGTATGCGATGCTGCGGCAACCGCAGTTTTCCCCGCAGGAGATGGAGGAACGGGAACGTCTGATTACGTTTTTTGAAAATAATACGGAGGGGCGGCTTACGGTGCAGACCGCGCTGCACCGGATCGGAAAGAACCGGCGATATTCCGTATATTCCTGTATGGAGTGTATGAAAAATATAAAGCGGGAGTCCAATCTGCCGCATTATCTGGCACTCGGAGCGCTTGCGGCTTCGGTTGTTTTAGCCTTTGTGATGCCGCAGCTCGGCGTGGTGGCCGTGATAGGTGTGATTATCTGCAATTTTGTCACTTACATGAAACGAAAGGGCGAAATGGAGGCGTATCTTGGTACGGTGGGAGCGCTGATACGGCTTCTGTATGCCAGTGAAAAACTCTCGTCCTGTGCGATTCCGGAGATTTCCGTTTACGCGGGGCGGATGAAAGCATTAAACCGTCATTTTGCCTCTTTCAAGCGCAATTACTGGATTATCGGAAGCAAAAAGCCTACGGGGGATTTGCTGGACTCGGTTATGATGTATGTTCGGATGCTGTTTCATATTGATTTGATTAAGTTTAACCGGATGTTAATAGTATACGACCGGTACGCGGAGGAGTTAAAGCAGCTGTACGAGACTGCCGGATATCTGGATGCTCTTTGCGCGGCGGCGTCCTTCCGCGCGTTCCTCGGAGAAGGCGGATACTGCGTGCCGGAGCTTGTAACGGGAGAAACGCCTCTTTATGAGGCAGAGGAGCTGTATCATCCGCTTTTGGAGCATCCGGTAAAAAATTCGATCATAACCGGACGAAGTGTTCTTTTGACCGGCTCCAATGCTTCCGGAAAGTCTACCTTTTTGAAGGCGGTGGCAATCAACGCCCTGCTTTCCCAGACCATCCATACCGCGGCGGCAAAAAGCTACCGTGCTTCTTATTTCCAGATTCTTTCCTCGATGGCGCTGCGGGACAATATGCAGGGGAACGAAAGCTATTTTATTGTGGAAATCAAGTCGTTAAAGCGGATGTTTGAAGCGGCGAAGGCTCCGGTTTGTACGCTTTGCTTTGTGGACGAGGTACTGCGCGGTACGAATACGGTGGAACGCATTGCGGCTTCCAGAGAGGTGCTTGCGGGGCTTGCGGGCGAGCGCGTTATTTGTTTTGCGGCAACCCATGATATTGAGCTGACCTATCTGTTGGAACCGGTCTGTGACAATTACCATTTTGAAGAAACAGTAACGGACGACAAAGTGGAATTTGATTATATTCTGCATGCCGGACGGGCGACAACGAGAAACGCGATTAAACTGCTTCAAATGCTCGGATATCCGAAGCATTTGATTGAACGGGCCGAAGCGTCGGCAGAGCACTTTTTAACAACGGGGGAATGGCAATGATGAAGGTAACGATGTATACGGACGGAGCGGCAAGAGGAAACCCGGACGGCCCGGGAGGATACGGTACGGTGCTGTCCTTTGTGGACAAAAACGGAACGGAGCATTTGCGGGAATACTCCGGCGGTTATGTGAAAACCACCAACAACCGGATGGAACTGATGGCGGCGATTGTCGGCTTTGAAGCATTGACAAAGCCCTGCGAGGTAGCGGTTTATTCCGATTCCCAGTATCTTGTAAAGGCGTTTAACGAGGGGTGGCTTGAGGGCTGGATAAAGAAAGGCTGGAAGCGCGGAAAGAATGAGGCGGTAAAGAATGTGGACCTCTGGAAGCGGCTGCTTTTGGCAATGAAACCTCATAAGGCAGAGTTTTTCTGGGTAAAGGGGCATAACGGGCATCCGCAGAACGAGCGGTGCGACGCACTTGCGACTGCCGCTGCCGACGGAGAAAACCTTTGTGTGGACGAAGGACTGGAGGAAATGTAATGGATAAGGCGATGTATGAGAATGTAACGCCGATGATGCAGCATTATTTGGAAATGAAGGAGGCATACGGCGACTGTATTTTGTTTTACCGGCTGGGCGATTTCTATGAGATGTTTTTTGAGGACGCAGTGACGGTATCGAAAGAGCTAGAGCTTACCCTGACCGGAAAAAGCTGCGGTCTGCCGGAACGTGCGCCGATGTGCGGCGTTCCCTTTCACGCTGCGGATACTTATATTAACCGTCTGGTGGCAAAGGGCTATCGTGTGGCAATCTGCGAGCAGGTAGAGGACCCGAAGCTTGCCAAAGGGATGGTAAAGCGGGAGGTAATCCGGGTGGTGACGCCGGGTACAAATCTGAGTACACAGATGCTGGACGAGGGAAAGAACAATTACCTGATGGGAATTTATTACAGCGGGGATTCCTTCGGAATTGCGGCGGTAGATGTAACCACCGGCGATTATTATGTCACCGAGGTGGACGAGGTACGGAAAGCGGCGGACGAACTGACGAAGTTTTCTCCGTCGGAGCTGATTTGCAACGCTTCCTTTTTTATGAGCGGCATTGATTTGGAAGAATATAAAAATCGGATGCGGATTGCGGTTGAGGCTTTGGAAGAACGCTTTTTTGACAATACTGCCTGCGAACGGGCTTTGATGGAGCATTTTAAGGTGGGGACCCTTGCGGGGCTGGGGCTTACGGATTTTCCGACGGGAAGCATTGCGGCCGGCGCGGTCATGCAGTATTTAAAAGAAACCCAGAAAAACTCCATGGAACATATTACGCAGATTCAGACCTATGTTACCGGAAAATACATGATTTTGGACAGCGCCACAAGGCGGAATCTGGAGCTTACGGAAACGTTGCGGGAAAAGCAAAAGCGCGGTTCCCTTCTCTGGGTACTGGATAAGACAAAGACGGCAATGGGGGCGCGTCTGCTTCGCAGCTGCATCGAACAGCCGCTGTTGGAGAAAGAAGAAATCAACGAAAGACTGACTGCGGTGGAGGAACTGAAGGAGAACGGAATTACAAGGGCGGAGCTGCGGGAGTATTTAAATGCGGTTTACGATTTGGAGCGGTTGCTCAGCCGTGTGACGTATCGTTCCGCGAATCCGAGAGATTTGCTGGCGTTTCAGTCCTCTCTTTCCATGCTGCCGCCGATTAAGACGCTTCTTTCCGAGTTTGAAGCGCCGTTGCTGAAAACAATCTATGACGAACTGGATACGCTTTCGGATTTGAATCAGCTCATTGAGGCGTCCATTGATCCCGACGCGCCGCTTACCGTGAAGGAAGGCGGTATTATTAAGAACGGCTACAACGAGGAAGTGGACCGGCTGCGGCTTGCAAAGACCGAGGGAAAGAGCTGGCTTGCCGAAGTGGAGGAACGGGAGCGGGAGGCGACCGGAATCAAAAACCTGAAAGTAAAGTTTAACCGTGTGTTCGGCTATTATTTCGAAGTGACGAAGTCCTATCAGAACCTTGTTCCGCCGACGTGGATCAGAAAGCAGACGCTCACCAATGCGGAGCGCTATACGACGGAGGAATTAAAAAAGCTGGAGGAAGACATTTTAGGCGCGGAGGACAAGCTGTTTTCCCTGGAATATGCGCTTTTTGCCGAGGTACGCGAAGCCGTGGCGGAGCAGGTGCTCCGTATCCGGCAGAGCGCAAAGGCGGTGGCATGGGTGGATTTGTTTGCCTCCCTTGCAACGGTAGCGGAGAAAAACCGCTATGTGCGTCCGGAAATCAACACGGAAGGCGTGCTACATATTGTGGGCGGCAGACATCCGGTAGTAGAGCAGATGATTCCGAACGATATGTTTGTGGAAAATGACACGTATCTGGATAATCAGGACAAGCGGATTTCCATTATCACCGGCCCGAATATGGCGGGTAAGTCTACTTATATGCGGCAGACGGCGTTAATTGTACTGATGGCGCAGCTCGGCAGCTTTGTACCGGCAGCAAGCGCAAAAATCGGTATCTGCGACCGGATTTTCACCCGTGTCGGCGCGTCCGACGACCTTGCTTCGGGGCAGAGTACCTTTATGGTGGAAATGACGGAGGTGGCGAATATCCTTCGGAATGCCACGAAAAACAGCCTTTTGATTCTGGACGAAATCGGCAGGGGAACCAGTACCTTTGACGGACTTTCGATTGCGTGGGCCGTGGTGGAGCATATCGCAAACCCGAAGCTCATCGGAGCAAAGGCGCTGTTTGCAACCCATTACCACGAACTGACCGAGCTGGAAGGAAAGCTGAATGCGGTTCACAATTATTGTATCGCGGTAAAAGAGCAGGGCGAGGATATTGTATTTTTACGAAAGATTATTCCGGGCGGTGCCGATAAGAGCTACGGCATTCAGGTGGCAAAGCTTGCGGGCGTGCCAAAGGAAGTGTTAGACAGAGCGAGAGAAATTGCGGACGAGCTTGCCGAGCGTGATATTACGAAAAACGCGGCGCAGATTGAGGTAAAGCAGACGGTAAAAACACGGGGAGCAAAGGCAGAAAAGGGAAGCGTAAGCGGTCAGATGACGATGTTCGGGACGGAGGAATCCGAGGAAACGGCAGCAATTACCAAAACGCTTTCCGAACTGAATCTCTCCATGATGACGCCGATTGACGCGCTGAATCTGCTGTATCAGTTGCAGGAGCAGGTAAGGAAAAGGAAACACTGATTGGAGGTACGTTATGAGATGAGAATTCTGGATAGGTTTTTTGACAATGTTCTTGTGCTGGAACCTTTAGAAAAAGTTGATAATCGTGGCACAATGGTTGTGGAATTTAGCGAGGATGAAATTAGAAAACTTAATCTTGATTTTGAAATCAAAGAACAACGTATTTACAAGCTACCGAAAGCCGGAACATTTTTTGGAATTCATTATCAGGAGATGACTCATCCTCAAGCGAAACTAGTATCTGTTATTCAGGGGAAAGGGTTGGATTATATTGTGGATTTACGAAAAGACTCTGCGACTTATAAAAAATGGAGAATGGTAGAATTAAATGAGGAAGAGCCAAAAGTTATCTATATTCCCGCGGGATATGGTCACGCTTTTTTATCGATGAAAGATAACACGATTCAAATGTTTATTGTGAATGAATCCTTTATTCATGGATGTGCAAGGCAGATTAATTATAATGATTCGGAAATCGGGCTAAAGCTACCTATTCATAATATTATTCTTTCTGATTATGATAAAAATGCCCCTTTTTTGTCTGAATAATAGAATTGATTTTATCTTTCAAAAAAACTTGATAAATCCCGATTGATAGAACCAAGGATTGTTTGAAAGGAGCGAGTGTCATGGGAAAGATTGCCTTACTGGATCAAAATACCATTGATAAGATTGCGGCGGGTGAAGTGGTGGAACGTCCGGCTTCCGTAGTAAAGGAGCTGACCGAAAACGCCATTGATGCCGGTGCGAATATGATTACGGTGGAATTAAAAGAGGGCGGAAGCGGTCTGGTTCGTATTACGGACAACGGCTCCGGGATTGCAACGGATGATGTAAAAACGGCGTTTTTGCGGCATTCTACCAGTAAAATCCGTACCGTGGAGGATTTGCTGACCGCAGGAAGTCTCGGCTTTCGCGGTGAGGCGCTTTCCAGTATTTCCGCGGTGGCACAGGTGGAACTGGTGACGAAAACAAAGGATTCCTTTGTCGGAACACGATATGTCATTGAAGGCGGCGTGGAGCAGACGATGGAAGAGGCAGGATGCCCGGACGGCACGACCTTTTTGATTCGGAATTTGTTTTACAATGTGCCTGCCAGACGTAAGTTTCTGAAATCCGCCATGACGGAAGCGGGGCTTTGTTCCGATTTGATGCAGCGTATGGCGCTGAGCCGTCCGGAGATTGCCTATAAGTTCATTAATAACGGGAAAATCGTATTACAGACCTCCGGAAACGGTAATTTAAAGGAAGTGATTTATCAGATTTACGGACGGGAGATTACGGCAAATCTTCTGGAGGTGAATCATATCGAGGAAAGTGCGGGAATTCAGGTGACCGGCTTTATCGGAAAGCCGATTGTATCCCGCGGCAACCGAAACTACGAGAATTATTTTATTAACGGGCGGTATATTAAAAGCAGTGTCGTAAGCAAAGCAATCGAGGAAGCGTACCGCTCCTATATGATGCAGCATAAGTATCCGTTTACGGCATTACATATTTCCATGGATACGGCAATGTTAGATGTCAATGTGCATCCGACGAAGTTAGAGGTGCGTTTTTCCGACAGCGAAGCAGTGTATTATGCGGTATACCATGCGGTAAAGGATACTCTTGCCGGGAAAAACATGATTCCGCAGGTGGGATTCGGAAAAGAAGAAAAGTCTACACCTGTCGTATTGCCGAAAAAGGAAGCAAGACCGGAGCAGTTTGAAACAGTAAGAATGGCGCAGCAGGCGGAGAAGAGGACGGCAGGAGGAAGCCTTGCGGGAGGACAGGCACCGACAGAGAGAGTAGCCGGAAAAATGCCATATACCGTAGAAGAAAAAACGGTAACCGGTATGTCAAAAGCGGTATATGATAACAGGACAGCCGCTGCCGGTTTTGTATATGCGTCAATGGTAAAAGAAAATGCCGCGCCGTATGAAGTAAAGAAAAACGACGAAAAAAAGCAAGATTCTACAAAAGTAGAGCATGAAGATATCGCAAGAAAAACAGCTACAAAAGAAGTCAAGAAGCCGGACAATGCGGCAGAATCAGAGGACAGGCAGGAAGCACCGCCGCCGCAGAAACCGGAACTCAGGCAGGAATTGGCACAGCATTCGCAGGAACCGGAACTCAGACAGGAATCGGTACAGCATCCGAAGGAACCTGTCTTTGTCCAGGAACAGATGGAACTTCCGGATCTTCTCAGTGACGAAACGAAAAAGGAATACCGCATTATCGGACAGTTATTTTTAACCTACTGGCTCATCGAAATGGACGGACAGCTGTTTATGATTGACCAGCATGCGGCGCATGAGAAGATTTTGTTTGAGCAGACCATGAAGCGTATCCGTGATAAGGAGATGTTGACCCAGCAGATTGCCCCGCCTTACATCGCAAGTCTTTCCATCCGGGAAGAAGAAGTGTTAAAAGAGCAGGCGGAGGTGCTTAGGCGTCTTGGGTTTGAATTTGAGCATTTCGGCGGCAGAGATTATAAGGTGACAGGAGTTCCTGCGGATTTGTGCGGACTGACCGGTGGAGAGCTGTTTTTGCAGCTTCTGGATGAACTGGTAGCGGAACGGCTCCACGGCAGCCCGGAACTGTTAGTGGAAAAGGTGGCATCCATGTCCTGTAAGGCAGCAGTGAAAGGAAATCAGGTACTTTCCGAGCCGGAAGCAAAGGCAATGATTGACCTGCTTTTAACTTTGGATAACCCGTATCATTGTCCGCACGGTCGCCCGACGACGATTTCTATGTCAAAGCAGGAGATAGAGAAGAAATTTAAGAGAATCGTGTAAGCATAAGGAGGAAACTATGGCGAAGGTAGATTCACCGATTAAAATCGGAGCACACACTTTACGTAACAGGATTACATTCGCACCTACGGTAAAGTTTGATTTTACGGACGATTCGGGAAAGGCAAACGAAAGGCTGATTTCCCATTATACGGAGCGTGCAAAAGGAGGCTGCGGTCTGATTTGCGTGGAAGCAACCGCGGTGACACCGGGCGGACGCTTTTGTAAGACTCATATGGGGCTCTGGAGTGACGAGCAGATCGCGGGGCATAAGGAAATAACCGCAGGGTGTCATGAATACGGTGCTGTTGTTCTGATACAGCTGAATCACACGGGCTACACCGCAAATCCGGAATGCGGTCCGGCAATCGGACCGTCTGCCGTAAAGAGAAACGGGGCGAAGGGAGAAGATACAACGATTGCAATGAGTATTTCGGAAATTCAAGAGATGCAGCAGGCATTTGTCGATGCGGCTGTCCGGGCAAAGAAGGCGGGATATGACGGAATTCAGCTGCATGGATGCCACGGTTATCTAATTAATCAGTTTATGGCTCCGTCTACGAATCTGCGTGAGGACGAATACGGCGGAAGTGCGGAAAACAGAGCAAGGTTTTGCTGTGAAATCATCCGAAGGGTGCGCGAGCTTTGCGGCAAGGAGTTTTTGATTTCCGTACGTACCTCAGGATATGACAATGATTTGGCAGATGCCGTTGCAGTGGCAGAGGAATATGTAAAGGCAGGCTGTGACTATTTGCAGGTATCCTCCGGCATTTCCTCTTTGGAAGGACTTCCGGCGTTTCATGATACCCGCGTTTCGGATATTCAAAGCCTCGGTGCCTATTTCCATGAGCATTTTGCGGGACAGGTACCGGTATCCTGCGTGGGCGGACTCACGGAGCCGGGGCAGATTCGGTATCTGATTGAAAACGATTACATAGATACGGTCGATGTAGGACGGGCGATTCTTGCCGACCCGACATTTGCGGATGCGGTAATTTACGGCAGGAATTATGTAAAGTGCTACGGATGTAAGGCGTGTCAGTACGGACCGTCTATGCCACACACATGTCCGGCTGAGTTAAAGCGGAACAAGAAATAAGGCATTTTATAAGGGGAAGTAACCATGAAAATCGATTATACCGAAACAATGACCGGTGAGGAATACAATGAATTAAGAGAAAGCGTGGATTGGAAGTTATTATCGCAAGGTCAGGCCGAACGAGGCTTAGAGCATACAACGTTTTTAGTGGCAGCAAGAGAAAATAACAGAATCATCGGTATGGGCAGAGTGCTATTTGATTTCGGTTATACGGCGTATCTCGGCGATGTGATTGTGAGGCCGGAATACCAGGGAAAGGGAATCGGAACTCAGATAGTGAATCGACTTATGGAAAAGACCATGAACGCAGCCGAGGTCGGTGAGCGGATTATGTTCATTCTTGGGGCAGCAAAGGGAAAAGAAGCTTTTTATAAAAAGTTCGGTTTTAAAGAACGTCCGAATGATTTTTCCGGAAGCGGCATGACGATGTGGCGTGCGAAAGAATAATGTGTGACATAAAAAGGGGAAAAAATGATAGGCGGTAGTTTATAGTAAAAGAGGAGAACGGATTATGACAAAGCACCTGATTATTGCCGGTGTTCCGAGAGCAGGGAAAAGTACCGTATCACAGTTGATTGCAAAGAATTTAGGGTATCAGCATATTAGTATGGACTCCGTTATTAACGGCTTTGAAAAGGCTTTTCCGGAAACAGGAATTGATACCGGAGCCGATACAGATACAAAAGCAAATATTCAAAGCATCAGTTCAAAAATCGCGCCATTTCTTCGTGCAATGATGGACAGCGGGGAGTATGAGGAATGTGATTACGGTATGGTAATTGATGTGTTTCAATTGTTGCCGGAAGATTATAGGAAGTACATAGACCCGTCGGTTTGCGAGATTTACTATTTTTTGACTTCGGATGTTACGGCAAAGGAACGATATGAATTGCTGAAACAATTTGATACACCGAAGGATTATACGTTTTATAAGTCGGAAGAAGAAACTCGCAAGAATTGCAAAGAAATTGTAGAGATAAGCAAGTATTTCAAAGAACAGTGCGTTTTACACCGGTTACCGTATTTTGAAACGGCTCGTAACAGGGAGCAGGTAATTGCGGAATTTATAAAGAACTTGGAGAACTAGCGATGTTTTATTTTTTGAAACCTCTTCCGGAAAGTACCATGAATTTTACCGGCTGGCAGCCGTTTATTAAAAATGTCTGGTTTCGGAAGAATTTTATGTTGTTTGTCTATGTTTTGCAGGCGGTACTGGTAGTGACATCGGTACTTTTAGACGTTTGGGAGTTTACAAGCCTGCTCGTAAAAATTGCAGTGTTTTGTATTGTGTATGTGTGTCATGAATTGTTCCATATTGTGGTGGTTTATCGCATCGGAGACCTTAGTCTGACGCATTCCGGAATCTTTTTCTGGTTAAACAGCGGTGCGGTGATGAGCAAAGCGAGATTCTGGACGTTTATGACGCTTCCGTTCCTTTGTCTGACGGTGGTTCCGGCTGTATTATTGCCGTTTACGGACGGATTTTTGTTCGGGCTTTTACGGTATATTGCATGGGTGAATGCAATTATCGCGGGCTCGGATATCATTAATTCGATGCTGATTTTATTAAAGCCGAACGGGGCAAAGTTTTGCAGAGGTTTTTACAAGGCGGAGAAGTAGTGTGAAGATAAGATTCTGCCGATGTAGAGCAAATCAAAACGCAGTAAAATAAGCCGGGAAGGAGGCAATTTTATGGATAAGCTGCCATTACTTATATTGACAGGTCCGACTGCGGTGGGAAAGACAAATCTGTCCATCAAGCTTGCGAAAGCGGTAAACGGCGAGATTATTTCGGCGGATTCCATGCAGGTGTATCGCCGGATGGACATCGGTACGGCAAAGATTAAGAAAGAGGAAATGTGCGGCGTGCCGCATCATTTGATTGATATTTGCGAGCCGACGGAGGATTACAACGTCGTTCGGTTTGCCACGGAAGCGAAACGTCTGATTCGTGAGATTACGGAGCGGGGGCATATTCCGATTCTGGTGGGAGGCACCGGCTTTTATATTCAAGCGGTGCTTTATGACATTGATTTTACCGAAACCGAGGAGGATACCACGTACCGGGAGGAACTGGCAGCATTTGCGGACAAGTACGGAGCGGAGGCGCTTCACGAGGAGCTTGCCAAAGTAGACCCGGCTTCTGCCGAGGCGATTCATTCCAATAATGTAAAGCGTGTGATTCGCGCGTTAGAGTTTTACCGGCAGACCGGCGGGAAGATTTCCGAGCATAACGAAGAGCAGCGCGGAAAGGAATCTGCGTATAAAAGTGCTTATTTTGTACTGACGCAGGACCGGGCGGTGTTGTATGACCGAATCGAAAAAAGGATTGACAGTATGCTTTCCGAAGGCTTACTGGATGAAGTAAAAGCATTGCTTGCGGAAGGCTGCAAGCCGGAGATGGTATCGATGCAGGGCCTCGGTTATAAGGAAATTGTGCCGTATTTAAACGGAGAATGCACCTTAGACGAAGCGGTTTATATTTTAAAGCGGGACACCAGACACTTTGCAAAACGCCAGATTACCTGGTTTAAACGGGAACGTGAGGTGCTTTGGTTTGATAAAGGCTTGTATGAGAGTGAAGATGCTATACTGGAAGCAATGCTTACGGAAGCAAGAAAGAGAGGGATAATAAAATGACACATGAAGAGATTGCTACAAATTTGTTTGAAGAGAAATATCATTGTTCGCAGGCGGTATTGGGAGCTTTTGCAGAAGACTTTGGTATGGATGTAAAAACTGCATTGAAATTAGGTGGTTGTTTTGGCGGAGGAATGTGTAAAGGAGAAGTGTGTGGAGCATGTACAGGAGCATTGATGGTCCTAGGCTTAAGATACGGTCAGTGTGAAATAACTGATTTAGAGAACAGAGCCAAAGCAAACGCAGCTGCTGTAGAGTTTCTGGAACAGTTTAAGAAGGAAAACGGTTCTTATTTGTGCAAGGATTTATTGGGATGTGACTTGGCAACTGCGGAAGGAAAAACATACGCAATAGAACATAAGCTATTTACAGAATTTTGTCCGAAAATGGTTATTTCTGCAACCAGGATAGCGGAACAGTTGATACGATAGAAAAGGAGAAAGGTATATGAACATCAGACGAGCAGAAAACAAGGACATGAACGGAATTAACAAGCTGTTGCTTCAGGTGTTAATGGTACACCACAACGGCAGACCGGATATTTTTAAGCCGAATGCGAAGAAATACACCGATGCGGAGCTGGCAGATATTCTTGCAGATGACACAAAGCCTGTTTTTGTGGCGGTAGACGAGCAGGAAAACGTGCTTGGTTATGCCTTTTGCGTATTTCAGCAGCATTTGAACAATAATATTTTGACCGACATCAAGACATTGTATATCGATGATTTGTGTGTAGACGAGGAAAAGCGGGGCATGCACATCGGAACGGCCTTGTACGAGTATGTACTGGATTTTGCAAAGAAGTCCGGCTGCTACAACGTGACCTTAAATGTGTGGTCCTGCAATAAAAGTGCCATGAAGTTTTATGAAAAGTGCGGTCTGGTGCCTCAGAAGGTCGGGATGGAGAAGGTGCTGTAAAGTCGGAAGAAGAGCGAACTGATAAAGCAGGGGATTCATCCGTATTTCTGGCGTTCCGGCAATACTGCGGAGCTGGATTTTTTGTTTGAGTATGAAGATACCATTATTCCGGTGGAAGCAAAAGCAGAAGTGCGTACAAGAGCGAAAAGTTATTTGCAGTTTTGCAAGAAGTATCAGCCGAAGCTTGGCTTTAAGTTTTCCATGAAAAATATCGGAAATCATGAAGTGGAGAACACAAAGACATACGGTGTTCCGTTGTATCTGATATAGAAAATAGAGGAGTATTTGAAACAAAGCTTAGAATAATAGATACACATAAAATAATTATGACAACTAAAAGATAAAACAGCAATACAGTGAGAAGAGGAGAGAAACAAATTGAGAGCAGTAACAAATCGATCAATTTGAAAACGGTATTTGTACATGTGCCGTTTGTAAAAAATATCAGGGAATTTGAAGGTGAAGGAAAAAGCAATGAAGATAGTAGTCAGAGAGTATCAAAGGAAAGATTTACCGGAGATGATTCGGATTTGGAACGAAGTGGTGGAAGAAGGAATTGCGTTTCCGCAGGAGGACTTATTAGACGAAATCACCGGAGAGAAGTTTTTTTCGAACCAGACCTACAACGGAGTGGCAGAAGATACGAAAACCGGTAGAATCCTTGGATTATACATTTTGCATCCGAACAATGTGGGACGGTGCGGACATATCTGCAATGCCAGTTATGCGGTCAGCGCGGAAAGCAGAGGACTCCATATCGGTGAAAAACTTGTGTTAGATTGTCTGGAGCAGGGGAAAAAGCATGGCTTCGGGGTGTTACAGTTTAATGCGGTAGTGGCAACAAATCTGCATGCAAGGCATTTATACGAACGGCTCGGATTTGTACAGCTCGGGACAATTCCGAAAGGCTTTCGCAGGAAGGACGGGCATTACGAGGATATTTGTCCGTATTATCATGAACTCTAAGAGGGTTACGCATTTTTGTATCGTAAAAATCAGCGAGAAGTTGAATGACAGAAGGAGAGGCAGGCTATGGAACATAAGGGAACAAAACGATTGGAAACTGACCGTTTGATTCTTCGACGGTTCATCCCGGAGGATGCGGAATCAATGTATAATAACTGGGCTTCGGACCCGGAGGTGTCAAAGTATTTAACCTGGCCGACACATCCGAATGTAGAAGTTACAAAATCATTGGTAAATGACTGGATTACACGATATGAGAATCCGGAGTATTACAATTGGGTGATCGAGTTAAAAGAAAACGGAGAAGCGGTAGGTAATATTTCTGTTGTGGAAATCAAAGAGAAGGTAGACGCAGCCGTTATCGGATATTGTATGGGACAGGCCTGGTGGGGCCGGGAAATTATGCCGGAAGCATTAACGGAAGTGATGCGATATCTGTTTGATGAAGTGGGCATGAACCGTGTGGCGGCTTGTCATGATGCAAATAACCCGAAGTCCGGCAGGGTGATGCAAAAGGCCGGAATGAAGTACGAGGGAATTCTGCGCGGTGCCGGGCGAAACAATCAGGGGATTGTCGATAAGGTCTGGTACGGACTGCTGAAGAAAGACAGGTAAGGATATTCTGTGATGAAAGGATATTTTTAGTGGACAAGAATCCTTCGGAATGTTATACTATGCCGAGGTGAATACAGGAACACACATACAGGAGATTTTATCATGAACGATTATTTAAAGCTGATGTACAAGGACTGCAACATTGACGATAAGGTGCTTTCCTTTTGCGCGGGAATTGAGGAGAGCTTAAAGGAGCGCTTTGCCGGAATTGACGAGGTGGCGGAGTACAACCAGATGAAGGTGCTTTCCGCAATGCGGAAAAATAAGGTTTCCGAAGCGCATTTTTGCGAGTCCACCGGCTACGGCTATGACGATATCGGCAGAGATACGCTGGAAGAGGTGTATGCCGATGTATTTCATACGGAAAGCGCGCTGGTGCGCCCGAATTTAGTGTCCGGTACCCATGCGCTGACCGTGGCGCTTTCTGCGAATGTCCGTCCGGGGGATGAGATTTTTTCGCCGGTAGGAAAACCCTATGATACGTTAGAGGGCGTTATCGGCATCCGGGAATGTAAAGGGTCTTTGGCGGAGTACGGCGTTACCTACGCCCAGGCGGATTTGCGGCCTAACGGAATGATTGATTACGACGCGGTAAAAAAAGGAATCAACGAACGCACGAAGTTGGTTACGATTCAGCGTTCCAAAGGTTATCAGACGAGACCGACTCTTTCGGTGGAGGCAATCGGTATTTTGATTGCGTTTATCAAAAACATCAAGCCGGATGTCATCTGTATGGTAGATAACTGCTACGGGGAGTTTGTGGAGGTTATTGAACCGACGGATGTGGGCGCGGATTTGTGTGTGGGTTCTCTGATTAAGAATCCGGGCGGCGGACTGGCGCCGATTGGCGGCTACATTGTGGGAAAAAAGGAATATGTGGACAATTGTGCGTACCGGCTGACCGCGCCGGGGCTCGGAAAGGAAGTGGGCGCAAGCCTTGGGCTGAACCGTGCCTTCTTTCAGGGGCTTTTTCTGGCGCCGACCGTGGTTGCCGGAGCGTTAAAGGGCGCCATATTTGCCGCAAATATTTATGAAGCCCTCGGCTTTCCGGTGATTCCTAACGGAAAGGAGCCGCGTTATGACATAATTCAGGCGGTGACCTTAAAAAGCAGGGAAGCCATGCTTGCGTTTTGTCACGGAATTCAGGAGGCAGCTCCGGTAGACAGTTATGTTGTACCGGAACCTTGGGCGATGCCGGGCTACCATGACGAGGTAGTGATGGCGGCCGGAGCGTTTATTCAGGGTTCCTCCATTGAGCTTTCCGCGGACGGACCGGTAGCAGAGCCTTATGCGGTCTATTTTCAGGGAGGACTTACCTGGTATCACGCAAAGTTCGGTATTATCAATTCGGTGCAAAAGCTGTTTGAGAAAGGTCTGATTTTACAGTAATACGAAATTATGATTTCATTGTAAAAAAAGTTTGAATAAGCCCCTGCTTTATGCTAAAATAGAAAGCGGAGAACAGAGAGAAAAGAGGGATTTTTATGGCTGGTAGAACCGGAAGAACATGGGTTTTGCTGTTATTGATGCTGTGCGGTGTCGTAATCGGCAGCTTTTTAGGCTATCTGGCAAAGGATATTTCATGGTTATCATGGCTGGATTACGGAATGACCTTCGGCATCGGAAGCGGTTCGGGAAGCGGCGCATTGTTTCTGAATCTCGGAATCCTTACGATTACCTTCGGGCTTTCGATTAAAATCTCGATTGCCAGTATCCTCGGCGTGGTCATTGCGTTTCTTATTTACAGAAGACTTTAATTCCGGTACCTTCCGCAAGGAAGGAGGCATATGGAACATTTTTTAACTCAAAAGGAACTTCCGGTATCCGAACGCCCCTATGAAAAATGCGAGCGTTTCGGACCGGAGGTTTTGTCTGACGCGGAGCTTTTGGCGGTCATCATTCGTTCCGGTACAAAAAAGGAGCGCGCCGTCGATTTGGCAATCCGTATATTAAGCCGTCCCGGAGCGAAAAAGGGGCTTGCGGCACTGAATTACTATTCCCAGAAGGAACTTCAAAAAATCAAAGGAATCGGCAGAGTGAAGGCGGTTCAGCTTTGCTGCGTCGCGGAACTGGCAAAACGGATGCAGGCGGCATCCTTTGAGGAGGACGTATGCTTTACCGCGCCGCAGATGATTGCCGATGCGTATATGGGCAGACTCAGACATTGCCGGACCGAGGAAATTCTTCTTTTGATGCTGGATACGAAAGGGCGGAAAATTGCGGACGCCGTTGTTTCCCGCGGCACGGTCAACAGCGCGGTGTTAGAGCCGAGAGAAGTGCTTACGATTGCCCTGCGCTACGAAGCGGTGTTTATCGTGGTGCTGCATAACCACCCAAGCGGGGTCCCGACGCCCAGCGATGCGGATATTCACGTCACAAGACGGCTTGCCGCAGCGTGTGAAATTGTGGGAATTCTGCTCCGCGACCATATTATTATCGGTGATAACCGCTATCTCAGTATGAAAGAGATGGGACTTTTGGACTAGTATTTGTCAAAATATAGGACAAATAAATGATTGAAATAAATAGGAAAAAGTGGTACACTATGATAGAATATAGAATCACTATGCGAAGGGAGATTACTAAGTTGTCATCAAAGGTTTTTGCAATAGATTTCGGTACCAGCGTATTAAAAATTTACAAGAAAAATGAAGGTGTCATTTTTGATGAGAAGAACGTCGTGGCAATCTGCGACGGTGTTGTGAATGCAATCGGAAACGAAGCGTTTGAAATGTACGGGAGAACGCCGGATAATTTTCAGGTGACGTTTCCGGTAAAGTATGGCGTGATTGCGGATTTTGCGAATATGCTAGCGCTCTTAAATTCCGCGTTTTCCCGGCTTTCGGACAAGTACGGCAAGTTTACCGGCGCGGAATTTATTGTTGCGATTCCGAGCGATATCAGCGAGGTGGAGTGCCGTGCGTTCTATGATTTGCTTTGGAGTTCCTCCGCAAAACCGAAAAAGGACAAGGTGCGTGCTGTGCATAAGCCGGTAGCCAATGCCATCGGTGCCGGGCTTGAAGTAATGACGGCAAACGGGATTATGGTAGTGGACATCGGAGCGGAAACCACGGAAATTGCGGTCATGGCGTTGGGCGGAATTGTAAACAGCAAGAAGGTGGATATCGGCGGAAACCGTCTGGATGAAACCATTATTACAAGCGTTAAGAAGAGATATAATCTGATTATCGGCAGCAAAACGGCAGAACTGATTAAAAAGGAGCTTTCCTGCGCCCTTCCGCCGAAGGAAGCAAAAACGCTCCGTGTATACGGCCGCGACGTTATGACGGGGCTTCCGACGGAAGCGGAAGTAGATTCCGCGTTTGTTTACGAGGCGATTGAGGAGCATCTTCACGCGATTGTTGACGCGGTAAAGATGATTTTAGAGAAGACCCCGCCGGAAATTGCTTCGGATATTCTGGATGCCGGTATTTATCTGACCGGGGGTTCTGCCAATATTAAGGATTTGGACAAGCTGTTCGGAAGAGAAACCGAACTGGATATCCACATCTGTGAGAATTCTGCCAATACGGTAGTAATTGGTCTTGGAAAGATTTTGGAAAACAGCAAATACAGTGATTTAAGACTGACGCTGGACAAGATGGCAAACGGAGGTTGATAGTGCATGAAACGCCGCAGAAGGAGAAAGCGGATTGCGTTTGAGTTCAATCCGAAGTATTTGTGGATTGTCTGTGTTGTTCTTTGCATTGCGCTTATGTTTGCTTCTTACCGTTTTCCGGAACGCTTTTCCGGGGTAAAAACCGTGGCGGGTAATGTTATATCGCCGATGCAGCGCGGAATCAACAGCGTCGGGAGGAGTATTTCCGATCGGTTGCAGGCGTTTCGTGATGTCAGGGATTTGCGTAAGGAAAACGAGCAGCTCAAAGAAAAAATAGAGGAACTGACCGCAGCCAATCAGCAGCTTACGCAGGAAAAGTACGAATTAGACGGCCTCAGACGCCTGTACGAACTGGATGCAAAATATATCGATTATAATAAGGTAGCTGCAAGAATCATTGCAAGCGATACGAATAACTGGTTTTATAATTTCATTATCGATAAGGGAAGCGAGGACGGGATTACCGCCGGCATGAACGTATTGGCGGGAAGCGGCCTGGTGGGCATTGTTTCCGAAACCGGAAAGAACTGGGCGAGAGTACGCTCCATTATTGATGATGACAGCAATGTGAGCGGAATGTCCATAGAAACCCATGACACCTGTATTGTGTCGGGCGATTTAAAGCTGATGAAGGATAAAGGCGTGATTCGGGTCGAGATGATTTCAATGGACGCCGAGTTTAAGGAAAATTCCGAGATTGTCACCTCCCACATCAGCGATAAGTATCTGCAAGGAATTTTAGTCGGCTATATTCAGGAAATCAAGGTGGATTCCAGTAATATGACAAAGACGGCATATCTGATACCGGCAGTGGATTTTGAACGCCTGGACGAGGTGCTGATTATTACGGAATTGAAAGAGGCCTATGACTTTAAATAGGATTGCGGAAAGGAACGTAGGTTGTGGTTCGTATTGTAATTGTGCTGTTACAGCTTTTGCTTTGTTTTTTATTGCAAAGTACGGTAATGCCTGCTTTTTCCATGGCGGGTGTCGTTCCTGATTTGCTGTTGATTCTGGTGATTACGGTTGCGTATACCAGAGGCCGGATTGCGGGAATGCTTACCGGTCTTGCGGCAGGTCTTTTGACGGATGCCTGTTTCGGAGAACTGGTCGGACTGTGCGCTCTGTTTTATTTGTGCATCGGTTATGCGGCAGGCTTTTCCAGAAAGATTTACGATGAACGGGATTATATGCTTCCCATGCTTATGATTGTGGCGGGAGAGTTCGTCTATTCCTTTGCCTATTATGTAACGCGCTTTTTGCTGCGCAGCAGAACGGAGTTCGGGTATTATTTTATCCATCTGATTCTTCCGCGCATGGTTTATACCGTCCTTGCGGCAGCGATTTTATATCCGCTGTTTCACGGATTGCACAGGCTGATTTTAAGGCTTGAACAGAAGGAGGATTAGTTTTGTTTTATTTTATTTTCGGCAAGCTCAAAGAGTGGCTGTCCTCCCGTATGCTTCCGATTGCCCTGTTTTATATGGCATTAGCCGGTATTCTGATTTTTCAGTTATATAAAATACAGATTTTAGAGGCGGAGCAGACTGCCAGGGCGGAGGAGTATAAAACGGTCCGGGAGCGGAGTACAAACAGCACCAGAGGAATGATTTACGACAGGATGGGCAGGGTACTTGCCTATAACGAGCTTTCCTATTCCGTTATTTTGGAGGACAGCCCGTTACTTAATACCAACGATAAAAAGAATGCCATGCTTTATAAGCTGCTTCAGATATTAAAGCGTGAGGAGGTAACGCTGGAGCCGGAGTTTTATATTGCACAGGGCGAGTCCGGCATTTTGGAATATACGGTAGAAGGCACCGCAAGGCTTCGCTTTATCAAAAATGCGCTCGGAAAGCAGTCGATTGACAATCTGACCGAGGAAGAGCGGGAGATGAGTGCGGAGGAGTTGTTTACGCTGCTTCGATACGGAGATAAAAAGTTTGGCGCGATGTACGGTATTT
Source organism: uncultured Lachnospiraceae bacterium (assembly GCA_964609025.1). GTDB lineage: Bacteria > Bacillota > Clostridia > Lachnospirales > Lachnospiraceae > SIG307. The sequence goes on from CAZSQM010000003.1 coordinate 124,659, forward strand.
CGGAGGAGTACGAATTAGAGGACGCATTGCAGATTATGTCCGTCCGTTATGCAATCTTTACCCTTTGGCCGAAGTATTCCCAGATTACGCTGGCGACCGGCGTTTCCGACACGCTGATTGCCGCTCTCCGCGAAAACAGCGCGGAGCTTCCGGGCATCTCCGTTGTCATGCAGACAAAGCGGGTGTATAATTACAGCGAGTATTTTGCACATATTATCGGCTATACCGGCAGAATCACCGAGGCGGAGCTGGAGGAATACAATGCCGATGGCGATGTTTTCTCCGCAACGGATGTAATCGGTAAGACGGGCTTGGAGAAGTCCTGCGAAGATATCTTAAACGGGGAAAAAGGAGTTGAAAAACTGACGTTGGACGGGAATTACCGTATTGTCAATACGGAAGTTCTGGCGGAGCCTCAGGCAGGCGATAATATTTACCTGACGATTGACGCCGAGATGCAAAAGGCCTATTATTATCTGGTGGAAAAGGAGCTTGCCAAAATTCTTTTAAAACAGATGACGGACGAGCTGGACTACGGAACAAAAGGCGAATCCGCCGACAACATATTGATACCGGTTTATGAAGTATATGACGCGCTGTTTTCCAATAATGTGCTGAATGTCAGCAGGATTTTCGGCAAAGAAGCGCCGGAGGACGCAAGTGCAAACGAACTGAAGGTTTACCAGAAGTTTCAAAAGAAGTTTCAGACTGTGTTAGAACGCCTTGCCGTTTCTCTTGCCTACGGCAGCGATACTACAAACGCCGATGTTTCGGAGGAAACGGCGGAGTATCTGGATTATGTGTATTCCAAGATAACCTCCTCCGCGGTCGGGATTCTTCCAATCGGGAACATTGATAAAACGGATACGGTGTATCTCGGTTATAAAAACGGTGAAGTAAGTCTAAGCGGTTTTTTGACCCATGCCATCAACCAGAACTGGATGGATTTAGGGAAATTAGGAATCGGCGATTATTATGTAACGGACGAAATCTATGAGATTCTGCTGAATAAGATTATGACGCTTTTGAGCGAAGACGCGGTATTTACAAAGAAGCTCCTTCGCAATATGATTTTCCAGAAGGAGCTTTCCGGAAAGGAAATCTGTCTTCTGCTGTTTGATCAGTCCGTTTTGGCTTACGACGCGGAGGATTACCGTGCGCTGAGCAACGGTTCGATATCTGCGTATACATTTATCCGGGAGAAGATTGAGAACACCGAGATTACTCCGGCGCAGCTTGCCTTAGAGCCGTGCAGCGCTTCCCTGATTGTGACGGACGTAAACAACGGCGATATGCTTGCAATGGTGACTTATCCGAGCTATGATAATAACAAGCTCGCCAATAAAATTGACTGGGACTATTACTCCAAGCTTTTAGAGGATAAGTCAAACCCGCTTTCGAGCCGTGTCACCAATTCGAAGACGACCACCGGATCTACCTTTAAGATGATTACCAGTTTTGCGGGTTACGGTGAAAATGTACTCGGGCTTTATGAGCAAATTGAGGACTTAGGTGAATTTACAAAGGTTGTTCCTTCACCAAAATGCTGGTATTATCCGAGAAATCATGGTAAAATAGATGTGCCGAAGGCATTGTACCACTCCTGTAACTATTTTTATTACGAAGTAGGATATCGTCTGTCCGAGGATTTTAACGGGCAGTACAGCGACTCTCTGGGAATCGCAAAGCTGACAAAGTATGCGGAAAAGTTCGGTCTGGGTGCAAAATCCGGGATTGAAGTATCGGAGTTAGAACCGCAGATTGCCCAAAAGGACGCTGTCCGAAGCGCAATCGGATACGGTCACAGTTTTACCCCGTCGCAGATTGCACGTTATGTTACGACGCTTGCAAACAGCGGCACCTGTTATAATCTGACGCTGATTGACCGTATCACCGACCGAAAGGATCAGCTTGTGAAAAACAATTCCGCAACGGTGTTAAATCAGATTACGGAGTTTACCAAAGCAGAGTGGGCACAGGTACAGAAGGGAATGTATTTAGTGCTGAACAGCTCCGATTCCACAGGCCGTCAGTATGACACGCTCGGAATTGACGCTGCCGGAAAGTCCGGTACGGCACAGGTGTCCGACACCAAGCCGAGCCATGTACTGTTTGTTTCCTATGCCCCGTATGACAGCCCGGAGATAGCAGTCACCACGGTTATTCCGAACGGGTATTCCTCCGGCTATGCGGTGGATTTCGGTTATGTCGTTTATGACTATTATTATCATCCGGATACTTATGACAGCTCTTATCATAAGATTACCGAGGAATGAATCATCGGAGGAGGGAATTATGAGTAATGCGGTAGTAATTAAGGGAACCACCTACGGTTTTTCCGTTTTTATCGATGAACAGGCAGAGTTTACCGAGGTCTGTGCGGAACTGAAAGAGAAGTTTAAAGAGTCCGCAAAGTTTTTCGGAAATGCAAAAATGGCGATTTCCTTTGACGGAAAGCCGCTCAGCGATGAACAGCAGCGCAGGCTTTTGGATATCATCGCCGAGAATTCCGAGGTACACATTGTTTGTATCATTGAGCATAATACGGAAACGGAGGAACTGCACAGGCGTTCGTTGGAAGACCGTCTTCAGGTGCTTTCGGGGGCAACCGGTCAGTTTTACAAAGGAAATCTGCGTTCCGGCCAAGTGCTGGAAACGGAAACCAGTATTGTGATTATCGGGGATGTCAATCAGGGAGCAACCGTGACATCCAAAGGAAATATTATCGTTTTAGGCGCGCTGTTCGGCAATGTTTATGCCGGTGCGGGCGGAAATCAGGATGCTTTTGTTATGGCACTGGAGTTAGACCCGGTGCAGATTCGGATTGCCGGTACCATCGCAAGAGCGCCGGACAAGGTAGGGAAAATGCTATGGAAGCGTGAAAAGGAGAAAGCAAAGGAGCCGAAAATTGCATTTCGGTCGGGGGAAAATATATTTATTGAACCGGTTTCCAGAACGGTCTTAAATGATATAAAATTATAAAATCGGAGGATATGAACGAATGGGCGAAGTAATTGTAGTAACATCGGGAAAGGGCGGCGTCGGTAAGACTACCACAACGGCGAATGTCGGCACCGGTCTTGCAAAGCTGGAGAAGAAGGTAGTATTGATTGATACCGATATCGGACTTAGAAATCTGGATGTTGTTATGGGACTGGAAAACCGGATTGTTTACAATTTGGTGGATGTAATCGAGGGAACCTGCAAAATCAATCAGGCATTTATCAAGGTAAAGGGATATAACAATTTTTATCTGCTGCCTTCCGCACAGACGAGGGACAAGACGGCGGTTACACCGGAGCAGATGAAGAAACTGACCGACCAGTTAAAAGAGGAGTTCGACTATGTTATCATCGACTGTCCGGCAGGAATCGAGCAGGGCTTCCACAACGCGATTGCCGGTGCGGACCGTGCGCTTGTCGTAACGACGCCGGAGGTTTCCGCAGTACGGGATGCCGACCGCATTATCGGACTTTTAGAGGCCAATGAAATCAAGCAGATTCACCTGATTGTCAACCGTCTGCGTATGGATATGGTAAAGCGCGGCGATATGATGTCCAGCGAGGATGTGGTTGAAATTCTTGCGATACCGTTAATCGGCGTTGTTCCGGATGATGAGAACATCGTAATTTCCACAAACCAGGGCGCACCGCTTGTAGGAAATAATACGCTTGCCGGAAAAGCATATATGAACATCTGTAAACGTGTAGACGGTGAAGAGGTACCATTCCTTGATCTGACCGGCAAGGGTGGTTTGTTCAGTCGTCTTTTCAAGAAAAACTAACGGAGGGGAAACTATGAGTTTATTTGATTTTTTCGGTAAAAATAAAACATCGGGTTCGGTTGCGAAGGACCGTTTGAAATTAGTTCTTGTATCGGATCGCGCAGGCTGCTCTCCGGAGATTATGGAGCAGATGAAGAACGATATTATTGCTGTTATTTCAAAGTACATTGAAATTGATATGCAGGGGCTGGATATCCAGATTAAGCAGACGCAGTCGGATACGGACAACGGTACGGTTCCGGCCATTTTTGCCAATATTCCGATTAAGGATATGCGTTCAAAAAATTAAGAGGGTGTTTCATGTTTAAGTTATGGGAACGGTACGATTTAAAAAAGTACCGCTGGTCGATTTTATTGATTATAGTTCTTCTCTGCGCGGCCGGCATTTATGTGCTGGGAAAGGTGCAGGGAGAAGATATCGACATGGTGCCAAGGCAGATTAAAGGATTGATTGCCGGCGTTGTTCTGGCTGTATTTGTATCAATGTTTGACTATCATTTTGTCTGCAAATTTTCCGCATTAATGTATATTGTGAATTTCGGATTGCTTTTTGTTGTAAAATTTGTGGATTCAATGAATATAGAAAGAGGCGGTGTCAATCGATGGATCGGTATTCCGAATGCCGAGCATGCGATTTTTGAGTTTCAGGTATCGGAACTTACAAAGGTCGTATTGGTGCTTTGTCTTGCCACGCTGTTTGACCGGCTGATGTACAGAATCAGGCAGGGGTATGTGCTGCTTTTAGCGGTACTGATGCTTGCATTTCCGGTCGGTCTGGTATTTATACAGCCGGATCTTTCCACTACCATTGTAATCTGTGTGAGCCTTGTTGTTATTATTTTTGCTTCGGGGCTTACCTACAAGCTGTTGCTTCCGATTGTTGCCGTGGCGATTCCGGTTGCGGCAGGGTTATTCTGGTATGTGCAGCAGGATTTTCAGGTGCTTCTTTCCGAAAGCCAGCAATCGCGGATTTTATCAATTTTAAATCCGGAGGTGTATTCGGATGAGATTTATCAGCAGGAGAACTCCGTGACGGCAATTGCTTCCGGGGGACTTACCGGCAAACTGTTTTCCGGCGAAGAAGCACTTGGGGCAAAGAATATCCCGGTGGTAGAAAGCGATTTTATTTTTTCGGGAATTGCGGAGGCGTTCGGATTTTTAGGTTCCTGCCTCGTTGTTCTTCTCATTTTATTGCTGTCCTTCCAGTGCTTTCTGATTGCAAAACGGGCGCCGGATTATCTCGGACGGCTGATTGCTTTAGGCATCGGAACCACCTATATTTTTCAGGCCTTTGTCAATATCGGCGTTGTTACAATGCTTTTGCCGAATACCGGAATACCGCTTCCGTTTGTCAGTTACGGTCTGAGTTCGTTACTGTGTAATATGATTGGTATCGGCATTGTTTTAAATATCGGGATTACAAAAAAGAAACCGCGGGGGCAGATTGATCTTGAATTTGCTGCCATACCGAAGAAGGGGGAACTATGAATATTGGGTTGATAGCACATGATGCAAAAAAGAAGCTGATGCAGAATTTCTGCATTGCGTATAAAGGGATTCTTAGCCGCCATACGTTATATGCAACCGGAACAACCGGGCGGCTTATTGAGGAGGCGGCAAACCTTTCCGTTCATAAGTATCTTGCCGGTCATTTGGGCGGTGAACAGCAGATGGGAGCTCAGATTGAACACAATGAAATTGACATGGTAATCTTTTTACGGGATCCGCTGACGCCGAAGTCCCATGAGCCGGACGTCAATAATGTGGTAAAATTATGCGATACGCACAATATTCCTCTGGCAACGAATCTGGCTACGGCGGAATTGCTTGTCAAGGGGCTGGAACGCGGCGACCTGGACTGGCGGGAACTCTACAAAAATTAATCTTATTATTTTAACAAAGGAAGTGAGTGAAATGAAACGGAGCAGAAGAATTTCAGGAGCAGCCATGCTGTTTTTTGCTCTTTTTTTCACCGGCTGTAACAGCGGTTCTGCCGGAGGGAAACTCCTTCCTTTTGCTTATACCGGTTCCAATTCTTTTGAATATTTTGATGTCGGGAATGACAGGAATGCGGATTTTTTATTAGGACGTGCCGCAGAGGTCTGTGTTCCTTCTTTAAAGACGGAGGAGGATGCTTCACAGGAGTATGCGTATGGGCTGTATCATGTATCGGAAAACAAGGTTTTGGAGGAATGCCGCATTTTAGAAAAGATTTATCCGGCAAGCACGACAAAACTTCTGACGGCGCTGGTTGCTTTGAAATATTGCGACTTAAGCGAAAGCGTCCGATTCAGCTACAATGCTTCGCATATCGGTGTGTACGGAGCGACACTTTGCGGATTTGAGGAGGGCGATACGGTTGCCCTGGGAGATTTACTCTCGGCGATGCTGGTTTGCAGCGGAAACGACGCGGGGATTGCGATTGCGGAACATGTTTCCGGTTCCGTGGAAGCGTTTGTAGAGCTGATGAATCAGGAAGCAAGGAAGCTCGGCGCGGTGGATACGCACTTTACGAATCCCCACGGGCTGCACGACAAAGAACATTATACAACGGCTTACGATATGTATCTGGTTCTAAACGAACTGATTCACTATAATAAATTTATTTCAACCATTTCCCAGTCTTCCTATACGGTAGACTATATAGACGCACAGGGGAACGCAAAAAGCAAAATCTTTGAAAGCACAAACCTTCTTTTTAACGGAACCTTTGAGGCGCCGGAGGGAATTGAAATTATCGGAGGAAAGACAGGAACAACAAATGCAGCGGGGTGTTGTCTTGTTCTTTATTTCAAGGATAGGAACGGTTCGTCCTATATTGCGGAAGTATTCGGCGCACCGACGTATGAAGCGCTTTACGGGAAAATGGTGGAACTGATGCGGACGGTTAGCTTATCGGAGAAATAAAGGAAAAGACAGGGAGGTGTGTACCGCCGTGGCGAAAGACAACAAAATCGTAAAATTCCGCACCAGACGAGAGGTCAATATCGGTCTTGTCGTCGCATTCGGTGTGTTAATTATACTTATACTCAATATTTACCGCTATTTTACAACACCTCATCTTTCGGTGTACGAGGTGCAGGCAGGCAGTGCGGGCAGCGAGTCGAAAGCTGTCGCAATGATACTGCGTGCCGAAACCGTATACCGGACCGATCAGGCCGGTTACTTAAACTATTATTACCGCGAAGGCGCAAGGATTGCAAAGGGAGCCAAGGTATATTCCCTGAACGATTCTTCCGATTTGCAGAATTTACTGACGATGAATGAAGAGAATTCCATGCTGACGGAAAACGATTTGGGGCGCTTAAAGAGCGATGTGCGCGCCTTTTGTGCAAAGTATTCCGATGCGGCATTTTCAGAGAGTTATAAACTCCGGGAGGATTTTCTTTCCGATTACCTGCGTTACAGGGACGTTTCCATGCTGGATGCGATTACGGAGGGATACGTAACTACCGTCGGAGGACTCCGGACGGTTTATGCCCCGGAGAGCGGTTCTGTTACCTATTATTCGGATTTGTATGACGGGTATACCGTAGAGCGGATTACCGGAGAGGAGTTTTTACAGGAAAACCGTACCGTTCCCGAACGCAGCAAGCCTACCGGACTTTCTGCTATTGACAGCTTCGCCTATAAGCTGGTGACGGACGACAACTGGCAGCTTGTCATTTCCCTGGACGAGGACAGCTTTCGTCGACTGCAGACGGGAGGAGATACGGTAACATTCCGCATTTCGGGAGATTCCGCTTTGTATCGGAAGCCTTACGAAACGCTGTTCATAAACGGCGGACACTATTTGCTTGTAGAGATGGAACGCTATGTGACGGACTATTTCAGCGAGCGCTTTTTGGATATTACGCTCAGCTTTAACGCGGAGGAGGGCTTAAAAATACCGGGGACCTCCATTGTGGAAAAGGAAGTGTATCAGATACCCGAACGCTTTGTGATGGCGGGCGGTATGGGAGATGAGGACAGCGTCGGCGTCAGCGTGGAATGCTTTGACGAGGCTTCCGGCGAAGTCAAGCCGGATTACCGTCCGATTTCTCCGCTGTTTTTTGAAGACGGCTATTATTATGTCGCTGCGGAAGCACTGGATTCCGGCAGTTATATCAATTCCTCGGGACTTACCGCAGAGCCGGAACGCGCGATGCTGTATTCCTTTTTGACAAATTTGGAAGGCGTCTATAATATGAATCAGGGCTATGCCGTATTTAAGCGGATTGAGCGGATTACCGATTTGGAGGACTACATTTTGGTACGTTCCGGTCTTGCCGGAGGCGTGGCGCTTTATGACCATATTGTATTGGATGTTTCGGCAGTTACAAAGGATGTCATACTGATAGAAGGAGAATAACAGAATGCAGGAAAGATACAGCATCAAAGAGGCGGTGTCAAAGGTGCAGGAAAATATTATTGCCGCCTGTAAACGCGCCGGGAGAAACCCGGAAGAGGTAACATTAATTGCCGTCAGCAAGACAATGCCGGTTGCGGCAATCCGGGAGGCGATGGCGTGCGGACTCGTTGAATTCGGCGAAAACCGGCCGCAGGAGCTTAGGGATAAGCAGGCGGAAATCAAGGAGCCTCTTCACTGGCATATGATTGGTGCCTTGCAGACTAACAAATTAAAATATGTTGTCGGAAAAACGGTCTTAATTCATTCCGTGGATTCCGAACACCTTGCAGAGGCCATTGAGGCGGAGTCCGAAAAACGCGGTGTTGTTTCCGAAATTTTACTTGAAATCAATATTGCGGGAGAAGCCTCCAAACACGGAATTGCGCCGGAAGAGCTGGAAGGACTTGTAAGAAAACTGGCGTTGCTTCCGCATTTGAAAGTCCGCGGTCTGATGACGGTGGCGCCGTATACCGAGAACCCGGAAGAAAATCGTCCGTTTTTTCAAAAAATGAAACAATTAGTGGTTGACATCAATTCCAAAAACATTGATAATGTAGTTATGGATAGATTGTCCATGGGAATGACCGGAGATTATGAGATTGCCGTAGAAGAGGGCGCAACATTGGTCCGTGTCGGCACCGGTATTTTCGGACATCGTGTTTATCCGCCAAAGGAATAAAAGGAGATAGTTGTATGGGTAACTTTTTAGAGCGTATTCTGAATAAAATGAACGTGACGGACGAGGATGACTTCGATGATTTTGACGATTTTGATTCGGAGTCCTCTTTCCGCAAGGAAAAAAAGAAAACAGAGCGTTTCAGTCAGGCGGCGGTGACGGAAGAGCCGCAGTCTTTCCGTAAGGAAAGCACACGGACTGCCTCCGCTGTACCTGCGAAAACAGGAAAACCGCAAAAAACTTCCGAAGAAGAAAAGTTTGATTACGATTATTCCGAAAGTAAGCGGGAACGTCCGCAGCGTGTGGAGCGTGTTGCGACGCCGGGAAGGGTGGTTCCGCTTCGTTCCGCTTCCGCCTCGAAGATTTTAGAAGTCAGCATTATGAAGCCGACCCGTTTCGATGATTCGCAGGATATCTGCGATATGCTGGTAAACGAACGTGCTACGGTTGTTAATCTGGAAGGACTCGATTTGGCGCTTGCACAGCGCATTATGGATTTTGTTTCGGGCGCCGTATATTCCCTTAACGGAAAAATCCACCAGATTTCCAATCTGATTTTTATTATCTCTCCGGAGAATGTTGATATTTCGGGGGATTATCTCTCTTATGTGGAGCAGAACGGTTTTGAAGTGCCGAATCTAAACCAGTAAGCGTGGCGGTATGGAAGAGGTTCTGTTAAAAAAGAGGATTGCCGAGCTTAGAAAGCGTGCCGAATTCGCGTATAAGGCCGAATTTACGGATTTTCTGACGTTAAGTGAAGCCCAGACCGCAAGGTCGGTTTTAAACGGCGCAAATCACCTTTTTTACGGAGGGTTTGCGGATGCGGAACGGCAGATGCTCTGCATTGCGCCGGATACGATGGAAATTACTCCGGAGCTGTTTCCGATTTGCGGGATGCGGATTACGCCGAAGCATAGTAAGTTTGCCGAGAGTTTTACCCACCGGGACGTGTTGGGAAGCGTACTGGGACTTGGACTGGAGCGTTCGGTAATCGGAGATATCTATCTGAAGGAAAAGGAAGCGTATCTGCTCTGTGCGGAACGAATTGCTCCCTTTTTAGCGGAGCAGCTGATACAGATTCGCCGTACCAATGTTTCCTGCCGGATTGCCGCCGCAGAAGAAAACGAGTTTGTGCGGGAATTTCAGACTGTGACGGGAACAGTTTCCGCAAATCGCATTGACGCAGTTGCAGCAGTAGCCTTCGGCGTATCAAGAAGCAGCGCCGCTACCGCAGTTTCGGGCGGAAAGGTATTCATTAACGGACGCGAAACTGCCTCACCTTCCGTAATAGTAAAAGAGGGCGACGTGATTTCGTTTCGCGGTTACGGCAAAGCACGGTTAAAGGAAATCGGCGGACCGACAAAGAAAGGACGCATTTCGATTACGTTGGAACGTTACCAATAGAGAAAGGAACAAGTATGATTACACCGATTGAAATCCAGAATAAAGTATTTAAGTCAGGCGGTTTAGGCTATGACAAAAAAGATGTAGACAGCTTTATGCAGCAGATTCTCGAGAATTACGAGGAATTGTATCGTGAGAAGATGGAGATGAACGACCGCATCAACGTCTTAAACGAAGGTCTTCAGTATTACAAAACGATTGAAAAGACGTTGCAGAAGGCGCTGGTGCTTGCGGAGCGTACCGCAGAGGAAACCAAAGCAAATGCCATGAAAAACGCCCTCATCATTGAGCAGGAGGCCGTATCAAAGGCAAACGTCATTTTAGAGGATGCGAAAAGAGAACTGGAGCATATCCGCAAGCAGGCGGTGGAACTGGTTCGCCAGTACGATATGTATAAGGCAAAGTTCAAAAGCCTTACGGCAGCACAGACAGAGCTTTTGGACAGCCAGAGCTTTTCCATTCAGCTTGATAAGCTCTCTATGTTTGAAACGATGCCGGACTCTGTCGAAGTACCGACCGGCGTATACGGCGATACGAAAGAAAACAAAATGGAAGAAAATCCGCTCGATTCTTTAGAGGACGAAGAGATTGAAATTATAAATTTAGAGGAATAATCAAGAGGGCTTGAAATGAAAGAACTTATTGTACACGGCACGGATAACGCGCCGCTCTATCGGATTTTACTGGAAGACAGCTATCGCGGGCTGGTGCCGCTATTGCATTCCTTAGGCGTTTCCGGCCGAAAGCTTTGCATTGTAAACGATTCTAACGTAGGAGCGCTTTATAACGATACCGTCAGCAAGTTGTTGACTGCGGAGGGCTTTTCCTGTGTGTCTTTTTCCTTCCCGGCCGGAGAAGCGTCAAAGAATCTGGCTACGGTAGAAAAACTTTACGACTTTTTAATCGCGCATTCCTTTGACCGGAATGACGTGCTGTTGGCGCTCGGCGGCGGCGTTACCGGTGATTTGACCGGTTTTGCGGCTGCGACTTATTTGCGCGGAATCCGTTTTATCGGGCTTCCGACGTCCCTGCTTTCGATGGTGGATTCCTCCATCGGCGGAAAGACGGGAGTTGACTTTAAGTCGTACAAAAATATGGTCGGTGCTTTTTACCAGCCTTCTGCCGTCTATATCAATGTCAACGCCTTAAAAACCCTTCCGGAACGCGAATTTTCCGCAGGCATGGGAGAGGTAATCAAGCATGGGTTAATCCGTGATTTGGACTATTATAAGTTTTTAAAAGAGCAAAAATACGGAATTTTAGGCAAAGATGCGGAACTGCTCCGGTCGATGATTTATCAGAGTCTTTGCATTAAAAAGGAAATTGTCGAGCGTGACCCGAAGGAACGCGGGGAACGGGCGTTATTGAATTTCGGACATACGGTCGGACATGCGGTGGAAAAGCTGGGGAAGTTCTCCTTATTGCACGGGGAATGTGTTTCTATCGGCATGGTAGTTGCGGCTGTGGTATCCGTATTACGGGGAAAGATTTCCACGGACGCGGCAGTACGGATAAGGGAACTGTTGGGTGCCTACGGATTACCGACCAAGGCTCCGGCGTTTTCCAGAGAGGAACTGCTTTCTGTGTGCCATCACGACAAAAAAGCAGACGGCTCTAAGATTCAGTTTGTTCTGTTGAACACAATCGGCGATGCATTTATTGATTCCGATGTATCCGATGATGAGATTTGGGCCGCATTTCAGACAATTATACGAAAATAAGGGAGCTTATGATGGAACGAAAGGTATTATTACGAGATAGTCTGCTGCATATTGTTTTATTAGCGGTTTTGATTGCCATCGACCAGTGGACAAAGCTGTGGGCGAGAACCGCCTTAAAGGATGCTCCGCTCATTTTGTGGAAGGATGTGTTTTCACTCCGGCTCATTTACAATACAGGCGGACCTTGGGGCATATTAGGAAAGTACACCTTTCTTTTAACCATAGTTTCCGTACTGATTCTTGCCGTTGTGGTATTTGCCTATCTTTGGCTGCCGAAGGTAAAACGTATGCGTCCGATGCGTATTTGTATTTTACTGATTACGGCAGGGGCAATCGGAAATATGATTGACCGCATTGCGTTTGGCAAGGTGACGGATTTGTTTTCGTTTGACTTAATTCAGTTTCCGGTGTTTAATGTGGCGGATATCTGTGTGGTCTGCGGCTGTATTTTCGCTTGCTGTCTGCTGATTTTCTATTACAAGGACGAGGATTTTAACAAATGGAAGAAATCAAATTCATAGCACAGGAGCAGGACGCGGGGCTCCGCCTCGATAAATGTATTGCGGTAAACTACCCGAAGGTATCGCGTTCTTATGTACAGAAGCTGATTGAAAGCGGAGGCGCATGGCTGAATGACAATACCGGACGGTGTAAGGACGTTGTGAAAGCGGGAGATGAGATTAAGGTTCTGATTCCGGCACCGGAGGGACTTGCCGTAGACGCGGAAGATATTCCGTTGAAGATTGTTTACGAAGATGATGACGTCATTGTGATTGATAAACCAAAAGGGCTGGTAATCCACCCGGCAGCAGGCCATTATACAGGAACCCTTGTGAATGGGCTGCTTTATCATTGTAACGGTTCTCTTTCCGGGATTAACGGCATTCTGCGTCCCGGTATTGTGCACCGGATTGACAAAAATACGACCGGAATTATCGTTGCCTGCAAAAATGATACGGCGCACCGCAGTCTTGCGGAACAGTTTAAGGAGCATTCGATTACCAGACGGTACAATGCACTTGTTTACGGTACGTTTGATGAACCGGAAGGCAGAATCGAAACATTAATCAGCAGACATCCCGAAGAACGGATGAAAATGGCGGTCAACCCGACCCGGGGCAAGCTTGCCGCAACGAATTATCAGGTGGTGGAACAGTTCGGAACGAAGTATTCCCATATCGTGTGCAGACTGGAAACCGGAAGAACTCACCAGATTCGTGTGCATATGTCCAGCATCGGCCATCCGTTGCTCGGGGATACCATGTACGGGCCGAAAAAGGACCCGTTTCACCTGACAGGTCAGACCTTACATGCCGGAGTGCTTGGTTTCGTTCATCCGACAACAGGAGAGTATATGGAGTTTTCGTCCGAACTGCCGGAGTATTTTTGCGAACTGATTCAAAAACTTCGCAACCAGACCAAGTAAGTTTGAAGGAAACGTGCGCAAAACGGAACCGAAAAAGCTCCGAAATCAGGAAAAGGGATTGGTAGTGCGATATGAAACGAAATGCATTAAATGAATTAATTCGGTGGAAGGAACAAAACTGTCCGGTTCCGTTTTTGCTTACCGGAGCGAAAGGAACGGGAAAGACCTATCTTGCGATTGAATTTGCTCTTGCCTATTATCCGCAGTATCTGTATGTGAATTTTGAATTGAATGCGGCGGCGGAGCATTTCTTTTGCGAAAAAATTCTTTCCGGATGCTCTGTTTCGGAAACAATTGCGCAGTATTTTGGATTAGATGAGTCGTTTTTGCCTGAGATTGTCGTAATCTTAGATGAAGTTTCTTTTTGTCCTCCGCTTTTTAAAGCACTGGAACATTACAAAGCCTCCCCAATCATTGCAATTTCCGGGTTTTTACCGACACAGGAGATGCAGACTTATTTTTCTATGTGCCGGCTGTTTCCGCTGTGTTTTGACGAATTCCTTTGTGCTGTTGGAAATGACTGGTATGTCGATATCATCCAAGGGCATTTCGCGGCCTCAAAACCGGTTCCGGATATCGTCCATCAGGAACTTTTAGCGCTTTTTGAAGAGTATCTGATTGTGGGGGGAATGCCTGCGGCGGTCAATGAGTACATTTCGTCCAAATCCGTTTACAATATCGGAGAAGTCCACTGTATGATCAAAAACCGGATGCGTGCAGCAGCAGAAGCAGCGTATGATGAAAAAGAAGCGGGGAAGGCGGCACAGGTCATTGACGTAATCCCGGAACAATTACGGCGTGAAAATAAGAAATTCCGTTTTAATTCAATTCGGAAAGGCGTTACCTATGCGCTTTACCGGGACAGTATCTTTGCTTTGGAGCAAAGCGGTATGATTCTGCGGTTGAACGAGCAAAAAAAGGAAACGCATTTTAAACTCTATCTGCCGGATGTCGGTATGCTTTCTTCGGCGTTTTCCAGAGAGGAAACGGAGGAAACCCGTAAGGCGCTGTTGGAAAATTATGTGATGCAGACATTAACCACAAACGGAACCTATCGGTTGAGTTTCTGGGAATCGCAAGCACAGGCAAAGGTGGATTTTATTCTTGAGAATGCAGGGCGTAAGACACCGGTAGAACTTAGAACTTCTAAGAGCGGGAAGGGAAAAAATATTGCTTCGTACCGTGCTGCGAATGGCTGTAAAGCAGAAGACAGGTATTATCGTTTTGGCTTTGAAAATTTTTATTCTACATCTGTCATGGAACAAATTCCTTACTATGCGGTCTTTTGCATAAAATAGTTTTTTGTCAAAAAACAAAATTAATGCTTGCTTTTTTAATTCTAATATGGTAGAATTTACTTACACCGTCGCCTTGCCTTAATTGCAAGGGACTTGTGAGAGAATGTAATTTTGTGTTTACAAGTGTAGAACAAGGTGTAGAGGGGTTGAATTTCATGAGTGATATTCGATTACATGAAGGCGAACTAAACATTATGGAGTTGCTTTGGTCCAACAAAGTGTTAGCCGCCAAAGATATTTCAAAAATAATTAAAGAATACGTCGGTTGGGAAAAAAATACTACATATACTGTGATAAACCGCTTAATCGAGAAGGGAGCGGTACGCAGAGAGGATCCGGGGTTTTTATGCCGGGCGCTCATTTCCAAGCGAACAGTACAAAATATTGAAACCAAAGCATTATTAGACAAAGTATACAACGGTTCCTTAAACAATTTTCTGGTAGAGTATTTAAAGAACCAACTGCTGTCGCCTGCCGATGTCATGGAACTGGAGCGTATTGTCAGTGATTATAAGATGTAACTGACAACGGACGGTTCATAGCTGCGGCAGATGCAGCGCAGAGCTTATAATAGGGCAGGCTGAATTTGCAAATTACTTTTTTTCGCGCAGTGTCACAGCATTTTTTGCGCTGCGTCGTCTTTCTTCCTCAATATCTGCGTAGTGCTTACGGGTAGTGTTTACATCCTTGTGACCGAGGACATCGGCTACTAAATATATGTCACCGGTTTCTTTGTAAAGCTCCGTACCGTAGGTACTACGCAATTTATGTGGTGTGATTTTTTTAACGGTCGTAACGGTTTTCGCGTACTTTTTCACTAAAACCTCTACATTCCGGACGCTGATTCTCTGCATTCGGTTCGAAAGGAAAAAGGCATTTTCGTGACCTTCTTTCGGCGTCAGTTTCTTGCGTTCTTCATAATAGGAGAGCAGCGCCTCCCGTACTTCATCCCCAAAATAAACGAAGGATTCATAGCCGCCCTTTCGTACAATATTGATACGATCACTGGAAAAATCAATGTCTGTGATATCGATACCGACGCACTCCGATACACGGATTCCGGTACCAAGCAAAAGAGTAGTAAGCGCCAAATCACGCACCTTGCTTTCTTCATGGCGAGCCTGCTGTTGTTTGGTAAGGCGGGCGCCGCTTTCTACTTCATCCAAAAAATCCGCAGCCTCGTTCGGCTCAAACCGGATAATATTTTTCTCATGAATTTTCGGCATGGTTACCTGCAATGTCGGGTTTTCGGTAATCATACGATTGGAATGAAAATACCGGTAAAACGTCCGTAAAGACGCCAGTTTTCGCTTGATTCCACGCTCATTGTTTGTAATTTCTTTTCCCTCTTTATTGGTATAGAACTTCAGATACTCTAAATATTCCTCAATATCCATCGGCTGCAGTTTAGTCAGCAAATCAAAATCAATCTCTTTTAACGGTTTCCCGTGATACAACGGATTTGTTGCTGCAATGTACTCAAAAAACACATGCAAATCAAAGGCATACGCAATCCGTGTCCGGGAGGCGGTCACCGGTTCTATGCCGCGGAAAAAGGTTGCCACATAAGGCGGCAGGTCGGAAATCAGCTCCCGGAGCCGTTTTGTGTTTTGAATGTTAGTTTGTTCGTGATAGGTACGCTGTTCCATAGGACACCTCAATATAAAAGAAAAATTTGCAGTAATTGTAAAATTTAAGTTGACTCACTATTTTATATCTTTATTATAGCAGTGAGCATTGTCAATTTCAAGGTAAAGTAAAACGCATAATGTACATAATGTATAAACGAGGTTATTATTGAAGTAAAAAAAAGGTTTACAAGAAATAAAATATATGATATTATGAAAAGTGTAAGACTATAATAGTTAGGCTTGTTAATGGAATAGTTTTTAGCGTACCTTGAAAATTTAATATAGTTCAAAACATGGAACCTTTTATGTTTACTCAATCTTGATATGGGAGTTCTACTTAAAAAATGACAAAAAATTATTATATAGGACGATATCTTTTCAGGTAAGGAGCAATATGATTATGAGAAAGAAATTAAAATTATTTGTCGCATTGATAGCTGTTTCTGTACCTTTTTTCTTTACAAAATCTTCTAAGGTATATGCACAGGAACAGTCTGATATTTCGTCAATGTTTCCGGCCGGAAAAACAGAAGAGTTTTATACAACTCAGGCTGAAAGTATCATACAGTATAACCAACTGCTAAATAAATTAAGCATTGAAAACAAAAGTACTGTTTGGAGTTGGAGTACTGCTACTATAAACAGGAATGCTACCTCAAAAGCAATATATGATAGTTGCTTTGGTGGTGCTTATCTTAATGATAATGGAGAATTGGTTGTTTTACTTACGAGCAATACTTATGAAAATCGGAAGAAGATTAAGGAATATACAGGAAATTCTAATATCGCAATAGAATCCTGTAAGTTTTCCTATAACGAGTTGACCCATGCTATAAGTACAATTAATAACCATTTGGACGAATTACAGGAGCGAGGGGCAGGGATAAGCAGTATGTATAGAGATGTTGTCAACAACTGTGTTATAATTAATGTTCGTAATCTTAATTCAGACAAAGAAGCCGAAATTCGAAAAATAGTAAACACAGACTTTATGGTAATTCGAAATACAGATGAAATAAATGAGTATCAGAGTGCTACAGCTACTGATATGAAGGGTGGATATGAATTATTAAATACATCTACTTTAAAGAAAGCCTCTCTTGGGTTTGGTGCGGTTCGTAATGGCGTAAGAGGATATGTGACTGCCTCGCATTTTTGTAGAAGTGTAGGGCAGCAAGTGAGTTATAACGGCACTGTTATTGGAACTGTGAAGCAATCAGGGTATTATCAAAATTCATATGCAGATGCGTCATTCATAGAAGCAAATGATACGGCAAATCCAACTAGCATGGTTATGGGAGGGTATTATTGCACGGCTACTTCTACGCTTGAATATCCATGTAACACCAGTATATTGATGTATGGAAAGGAAAGCGGTTTACAGAGCGGAACAATTTACTATTATGACTACACTTATGTACCACTTAATAATGAATATATTACAGTGACAGATCATGTCGCAGCACGATATACATCGGTAAGTGGCGATAGCGGTGCTCCAGTATTTATTTATACAGGCTGGAATAATGGACGACATACGTGTACTTTAATCGGAATTCACACTGCTTCAACATTTCATACATATGATGAAGCAAACTCAGTTTTTTGTAAATATGGTAATATAGTAAGTATGTTAAATGTTACAGCAATTACAGAATAAATAGAAAATCGAAAAGGGTCCATGTTCATTAAATTCATAATAAGGAGGAAAAGATGAAAACAGTTTTTCTGAACAGAAAATCAAGAGGCGTGGGAGCCCTTATACTACTTTGTATGACACTTTCTTTAATCGCTTGCAACGGAACGCATGGAAAAGAAACTCCAACGCTGACGCCGACAGTGGCACCGGCACCTATGCCGGAAGGCTGGTGGGCAAGATTGATAAAACAGGGGCGGACGGATGTGAGTCGGGATTTGACTGAACCGTCAGAAACTGAGGGATACCTGAAAGAGCCGGTAAGTGTTTCCAAAACCGTACGTCTGGGAGATTTTGAATTTGTTATGATGATTCCGAAGTCCATCTATCGCTTGGAAAATTTGCAGAACGGAACGGACATCGTTGAAACGACGTTAATCCTGCGGTATGTAGGAGAGAACGACAGTGTTACGATTTCTGCCGGAGATTTACCGTTTTCGGGACTTATGATTACAGACACCTCCGAAAATTGGGAGGGTGGCGGCGCATATGATATTGAATGTCATCATGTACTGGAAAAGGGAGAAGAAATTTCCTTTACAAAGCTATTTAAGGAGTATTCCAAGGAGGTAACGGCGGCAGGTTACGGAATGATTGCCGGTATTGTTGAGTTTTCCGTTTTGGACGAAAACGGCGAAGATACCGAGGAATACTATCAATACCTTCTTTCTGTTCCGTTTGATCTTTTAGAATAAAGGAACAAACCAAAATCGCATGCAAAATGCATTGTATAATCCGATTGTAATTTATCTAAGGGCCTTGTTGCACGACTGACGTCGTTTCAACGATGTCAGTTCCGTTCTGCAAAAATTCTGTGTAACAGGCCCTTGACGCATGTTAAATGCTCATTATTTTTGGTGGAAATCTTTTGACTGATTGGATGACTATCTATCATGGATTTTGTCGTTTTTTGATGATACGACATTATTTTAGCAAAAAATTTTTTGACTGATCAAAAAGGCCCAAATTTTGGCCAAAGTTTTGACTGATTGGAGCACAAGGATAGTACATCCAAAATTGCGCTAAACCATAGTTTAACGCAATTTTGGATGCATTTTTGTTTACTTAATCAAATTCCTTTAGCAGATTCTTGATTGCCGCATAATTGCGTTTGGAAATTAAATACTTGTAGCTATACAGCATAAAACCGTCAACACGGTCTGTATTTCTTGCGTAACGAATCATATTGCGAAGTACATTGGCATCTTTGTACCATGCGGTTCCTTCGGTTTGAATTCCCGCTTTATAAGCCGCAATGCCTACATACAGTTTTACATCGGGATTCACTGCCGCATCAATAAATCGATTTAAAATATCGTTAAACGGATATACGGTATGGTCGTTACTCCAATAAAGCTGCGGACACAAATAATCAATGTAACCGTCATGTCCGAGCCAGGTTTCAAAATCCACATAGTACTTATCGTCTGCCTTTAATGCGTCCATAAAACCGCCCGGGCTGATACCGAATACAACCTCCGGATTGATTTCCTTTACAGCCGCATAGACGCTTCGTACCAGTTCATTGACATTTTCCCGGCGCCAGTCCGCAATCGATAAATACGCCTCGTTCTTAGCAATTTGTTGCTTTTTGTAGGTTTCATATTCCGGTGCGTCAAAATTGCTTGTGAAATTTTTACCAAGCGCCGGATAAAAATAATCATCAAAATGAATGCCGTCCACGTCGTAATTTTTAACAATTTCCCGAATGCCGTTTACAATCAGGGCTTGAACTTCCTTTGACGACGGGTTGTAATATAGTTTTCCGCTGTAAGTCAACACATTACGGTCATTGCTTTTATCCTTGTCCGTACGATAAATTCTTGCAGGATTATCTGCGCTTAAATCATTTACATCCGTGGAACTGGATGTAATCCGATACGGATTCAGCCATGCATGGAACTCAAGTCCACGTGCATGTGCCTCTTCCACCATAATCTTCAGCGGATCAAATCCAGGGTCTTTCCCCTGTGTTCCCGAAACATAACGTGACCACGGAAAATAAGACGACGGATACATGGCATCGCCGAACGGCCGTACATGAACGATAACGGCATTCAGATTCATGGCACAGACTTCATTGAACATTGTTTCGATTTGTGTCTGAAATTCTTCCTTGGTATATCCGGTTGTTTTAAAATCCAGATAAGCAATCCAGACAGCACGGAGTTCCTCTTTTGCTTCTTTATTTTCTCCGAAACGACGAATGATAACATGGGTGTTCCCGGCGGAATCCGTTGCCATAAAGGTATATTTCCCTTCCGCAAGAACTACTTCCTGCCGATTCGTAACTACCGGTGCCTTATCCCAAACCGAATCGGTGGCGGAGGCATACGCTCCTTCAACATACCGGATATCGACCGAATCGGAAATATCGTCTTCCGCCTGCATCAGTACCCGGTATTGTCCGCCGGATTTCGTTGCAGTTACGGTAATCTCCGGCGCTTTATTATCAATATTGTTTACCTTAAATACAAGGAGCGCTTCCTCTCCTTCCTTGTTTTGAGCAAATACGGAAACATAACCGTTCTGAGTGACCGAAAACGAATAGTTTCCGTCAGAATTCTTTTTGATTGCGGTGCCGTTTTGCTCGTACTTCGTGAAATAAACGCTTTTTGCGACTCTGGCATACGCATATTTTAACGTCGTTATTTCCGAGGAACTGTCAATGGAAAGGGTAACGTCCAAGGAAGGAGTCAGATTCTCTTTCTCATATTCTGCCGTAATGCGAAGCGGTGAAGAGGCGTTTGCCCGTGTGTTATCTCCTGTAAGGAGTGTGGAAACCCCTAATAAAACCACAAAAATAAAAACAATCTTTCTAAAATGCTTTTTTGACATAAATAATTCTCCATTCTAAACTAGATGAACAGGTACATGGAGTTCTTCCTCTTATCTTTTGGTAGGATATTGTTCAAAAATCTCAGTGACTGCGTCAAATAATGCCTTTGCTGCCTTTTTCTGATACGTCGTGTCCTTGATTTTCGCAAAGTCGCTGTCGTTTGTAATAAAACCGCATTCCACTAAAACAGCCGGAACGGTATTGTTATGTATTACAACGAACTTTGCAGGCAATATTCCTCTGTTTTTCGTTCCCCACTCCGAAACCAGACGGTTTAATACGGTAGTTGCCAATACGGAACTCTTTAATCCGGCCGCGTTTGCCGTATTGTTGGAGGTGGAATAATACACGCTTGTCCCTGCCACTGATGAATTTGAGTGTGCATTCACATGAAAACTGATAAAAAAGTCAGCGCCTACGGACTCTGCAAAGGCGGCACGATTCTCCAATGAAATTTTGGTATCCGTGGTACGGGTATAATATACCTTGATATCGGAATTTTTAAAGTATTCCGGTGCGTATACATTTACAACATTGAAATTAACCGTCTTCTCGTAAACACTGCCGCGGAGCGTTCCCGGATCAATTCCGCCGTGACCCGCATCCAGTACGACAATTTTATCATAAATTTCCGGCGGGTCGGCAATCCGCACAGCAAGGTAACCTCCGCTCACAGAATAGGAATACCCCTGAATTTTCGAAGTGTGAAAGGTAATAACCGTACTGTCGTCCGCTACTTTATAACTGATCGAAAAACTTTTTAAAGCAGAAACCGGATTATATGCCTTCTGCTCTGTCAAAAACTCCAGATGATTTCCGGCAATGCGGATACTAAAGCGTTTATTTTCGTATTCGTCAAGATCCGTCAGGTCCTTTTCTGTCACCCCTTCCGGCAGCCGGATAACAAAATTGTCCCGTGAGAATACGGCCGGCGGCAACAATTCCGTTGTATCCGTTCCGGACAGAATATCGGTAGTATCCGACTCCTCCTCCTCAACGCCTGTAAATTTGATATAATCCTGATACAAGCCCAGTGTGTCGGTAAAGTGAATGACACAGCCGTCCGGAGCCGCATAGGCGTAATATTGCAGCTCCTTTGTCTTTATAATCGTAATTTTCAGACGGTATAACCCGAGCGTATAATAGCAATTCAGATAAGCATTCTCGGGATTGTAGTAACCTTTCCCGTTAAACGGATTGTGGCACTGCTCGACCTCAATTTCGATGACATCCTGTTTGTCCGTTATCTTAACGCTGTCAAAATCAATGCCACGCAGATATAATGCGTCGGAATTCAGACAGGCGTATGCCGAAATTGATACCGGAACCTGATAGCCGAGCGTTGTAAAATGCTCGATTACCTGCTCGTATGTTTGGTAGGAAAACAATTCCTTTGCATAGGTGGAAGTATCCGGAGCGATTGTACCGGAAAAAGCACCTTCACCCGGAGATGCTTCTCCTGTACTTCCGCCGACGGTGCCGTTTATCTGTAAACTTCCGGATTTCTCGTCATAGGAAGTCTGGTAGCCGAGGGCTTCTGCAACAAACCGTGCCGGTACATACACCTCTGCTTTTGCGGAATCACGCGGAGTAATCAGGCGCGGTACGGTATCTAACAAACACGAAGCGTCATTGATATAAGCTACCGGACTGTCCAGAACAAGCCGGAGCAGCGTATCGCCTCTTTTTAGTAAAATCAGACCGCTCCCCTCGCTATATGTATAAGAAGCCATTCCGGTTTCTTTGAAATACTTCTCTGCGGAAAACAAAGCACAGCCGTCAAAAACATACCCCGGCGCCCCTTCCTCGCTTACAATCCGGTTATTCAGCGAAAAGGTAGGTGTAATCCCCTGATAATTCACCTGTTCGTTTCCGTCATAGATTACATTCGGCCGTTGGATGGAGGAGGTTGAAGCCGCACTATTCCATACATAATCAAAGCCAAAGGTTTCTGCCACGAAACGCGTCGGAACATATAAATACTTCTCTGTACCGCCCTGAAAAGAATAAACGGTTGGTGCATTTGGCATGATTTTTCGTGTTCCGTTCACAATGGCTTCGGTATTTCCGAGGGTCATCTGAATCGTATAAGGTCCGTAACGGAGGGAAAAATCTTTCACCCCGTCTTTGTAGTCGGATACCACTCCCAATCCTTCTTCAAATACCGCTTTGCAGGGACCGAGTGCAGAACCGTCATTGAGAACCAAGCCCGGATAATCCGTCTTCAGCTGTTTTCCGTCCACATAGTAGGTAACCTGTGTGCCGGTATAGTTATAAGTATCGTTTGTTACATAATTATGTATTTGTAATGCGGCAGCCTTTGCGGTAAAATTTTCCCGGCAGAAAGTACCGCCCAGGATCATAAAAAACAATACGCCGGCACCAAGGACTGCCCTGCTCCAAATTTTATGCAATTCTTTTGTTTTCCGAGTCAAACATACGACCACCTTTCCAAGAATCGTTGACGATTTCATTCGTACGGATTTATTGTAGGGAACAAAAGTGTTATAAGTGTGTCAAAAGGGAAAAAAGGTAAAAAACTTGTCAACAACCGCATGATATGGTATAGTTAGTATGCGTGAAACGCTATATTTTAGAACGATAGGAAAGTATTGGAAAGGACTGTTATATGAAATTACAGCAATTGTTAAGTTATACACGGAAAGCGGTCGACGATTACCGGATGATACAACCGGGAGATAAAATCGCAATCGGTATTTCCGGCGGAAAAGACTCCCTTGCCCTGCTTTATGCACTTGCGGGACTCCGGCGTTTTTATCCGAATCCGTTTGAGCTTTGTGCGATTACGGTAGATTTAGGCTTCGGCGCATTTGATTTAAGTAAAATAGAGGCTCTTTGTGCGGAACTGGAAGTACCGTATTATATCCAAAAGACCGAAATCGGAGATGTGGTGTTTAACATCCGGGAAGAAAGTAATCCCTGCTCTTTATGCGCGAAGCTTCGAAAAGGGGCTTTTAACGATAAAGCAAAGGAATTAGGCTGTAATAAGTCCGCTTATGCCCATCATAAGGACGACGTCGTTGAAACGATGCTGCTGTCCCTGCTTTATGAAGGGCGCTATAACTGCTTCTCTCCTGTCACCTATCTGGACCGTTCGGACATTACCCTGATACGTCCGCTGATTTATGTGGAGGAGGCAGATATCATCGGATTTCAGAAAAAATACAATCTTCCGGTGCAAAAGAATCCGTGTCCTGCCGACGGCTATACCAGACGTGCTTATGCGAAAGAACTTGTGAAACGTCTGAACGAAGAGAACAAGGGGTCCAAGGAACGCCTGTTTCACGCTGTCACCGACGGTACGTTGCCCGCATGGAGGAAAAAGAGTGCGGAACAGGAGGAAACGGCCGGTAAAAGGATATAACGCCAAACAGACACAGAGCCGTAACATTCCCATAAAGCCTGCCAAAACTACGGCAGTTTCTTTACATAATATTGAATTACAAGATAAGTATCCGGATAAATGGTATCGCTTTCCAGATGATTGGTTTTCTTGATATCGTTTACAAAATCACGGATACTTTCTTTTTCGCTGCAATAAAAGCGCTCGGCAATCTTCCAGAGAGAATCATTCTCTGCCACACGGACGGAAACGATACGTCTTTCATAAGAAACGGTACTCTCCGCCTTTGCTTTTGCAGAGGGTACAAATAAGCAAAGACCCAGTACCAGTAAAGCGGCTCCGAAAACCGCCGCAATAAGGCGCTGCAAAAAAATCCGGTTTCTTTTCCTACGTCTGTCGGCAGCAAGCGTTCTGAAAGAACGGTACTCTTCCCTGCTTTCTCTTACAGTTTCTCTATTCATACATCATACCTCCTTGTAACAGCAGAACATACATTCTCGAACATCTGTTTATAATATAACATGCAAACATTTGTTTGTCAATAGATAAAATAAAAAATTCGAACAAAAGTTTGACAAACATGGGTTCTGTATGCTATACTGAATCCAGAACAAGATGATGAGGAGGTATTTTATGAGTTACGGTAAAATCACTGCCAAGCAGCAGGAAATTTTAGATTTTATGAAAGAACAGATTTTAAACAAGGGTTATCCGCCGGCAGTGCGCGAGATTTGCGAGGCGGTAAAATTAAAGTCTACTTCTTCCGTTCATGCCCATCTGGAAAGTCTGGAAAAGAACGGTTACATCCGCCGCGACCCGGCGAAGCCGCGTGCCATCGAAATCGTGGACGACAATTTTAATATTACCCGCCGTGAAATGGCGTATATACCGGTGGTCGGGACCGTTACCGCAGGTCAGCCGATTCTTGCGGTAGAGAATATCGAGTCCTACTTTCCGATTCCGACGGATTATCTTCCGAACGCCGAAACCTTTATGTTGCATGTAAAGGGAGAAAGCATGATTAACGCCGGTATTTTTGACGGCGATCAGATTTTGGTTAAGAAACAAAATTATGCAAAAAACGGGGATTTTGTCGTTGCCTTGATTGAAGATTCCGTCACGGTAAAGACTTTTTATAAGGAAGACGGCTACTACCGCTTACAGCCGGAAAACGACACGATGGACCCGATTATCGTAAACGAAGTGGCGATTTTAGGAAAAGTCATCGGATTGTTCCGGATGTTCTAGGTGTACTGCTCCTCTATGATGCTTAAGAGATAACAATCCGTTTATGGGGCTGATACATATTGGTATACAGCCCCATCTGGTTGTTTAACGGATAAATGTTTCAATTTCTTCGTAAGTCCATTTCTTTGAAGGAAGAATTACGGCATGCTCCTCTCCTACGATTTCTTTTAAAATACGTAATTCCAGCGTCTGACGGTGCTTTAAATGTGCAATCAAATCTTCAAAGCTTTCCAGGCCGTGCTTCTTTCCGTATGGCGAGTTTCGGATAAATTCCATCATTAGCTGATACCACACCGGATTTCCATGAGTATCCGAACGCTCCTTTTGAATTACCTTGATATTGGATTCGATATCATCACTACGGAAACAGGAACCTGCTTTGCAATAGTTGTAGCATTGACGGTACATGCATATATCCTCCGCCCAGCCGGTAACATATCCGCTCTTCTCTTTTTTTCAGCGTGAGCGGAAGTGATTCCATTGCAGCCACAGTGTCTTCTTCTGTTAGTTCGGCAGCCTCTGCGATTTCCTTTGCGGAAACATATCTGTCAAAATCGTTCACAGTTAGATTATAGAGCGCATACATGACCTGTAAAACATTCGGCTTTGTCATAAGTTTCAGTGTCAGTAATAATTTGTGCAGGTCTTCCTCAGACGGTGTTTTGTAGTCACGCCCCAGTGAAACAAATACACCGTTTCCGGCACGGGCAGTACTTCCTTCCGCGACGGAGCAGGCGGAAAAGCCCCAGTAATAGGTATCTTTCCTGGCGTTTGCTTTGTCCGAGTCCCATTGGAGCTCGTTCCTATAACCGTTACTTACCATAACCTCATGCATCAAAAGGACAATCCGGTATGCGGATTCAAACACATCCTCTTCCGGCATGGATGCAAACCGGTTTCGTAACTCAAAAATGAAGTCTTCCTTACCGGAACGAGTTTCGGAATTTTGAAATGTATATCCAAACAGCTCGTCTATGGATACCTTAAAATAGCCCGCAAGTGCTGGAATCAGACTGATATCCGGGCAACATTGACCGGACTCCCATTTGCTTACCGCCTGATTCGTGACACCGAGCGCCTTTGCCAGTTCCTCCTGTGTAACCCCTTTTTCTTTCCGTAAAAAAGTGATTTTTTCATTTATCTTTGTCATATTCATGTGTAGACCTCCCTTGGATCAGTGTCGTATTTTGCAAGATGCATCTTGTAGCTACACATAAATCATATATTATCTGCTTCGTTTAAGCAATAACGCATTTGTTTGAAAAAAAATCCGACGTTCCAACTACCGGTTGGAGCATCGGATTTTCCTTAAAAGCTGTTTTTAGTACCATTATAAGCTCTCCGGCGCTACTGCCTTACCGTCTCTCCAGATACGCTCCAAATCATAGAATAAGCGGTCTTCCCTGGAGAAAATGTGTATTACCACATCGTTAAAATCCATCAGAATCCAGCCGGAAGAACGAATCCCCTCCACACGTTCCGGATGAATTTTGTGCTTTGCAAGCTCCTCTGTCACCTGGTCTACCATTGCCTCTACCTGGGAGGAGTTGGTGCCGTTTGCAATGACAAAGTAGTCTGCAATTACGGAAATGTCAGCAATATCAATGATTTTGATATCCTCCGCCTTTTTATCGTCCAATGCCTTGTATGCGATTTTTACGATTTCTTTTGCTCTGTCGGTCATTTGGTTCCCTCCTGCATTTCGTTGAAATTATCATTTTTATGCCTGTCTTGAAAATACAAAGTACGCTAATGTTATTCATACCGTTTCTGATACTCTTTAAAGGTATCCGCCGTGGTCATATCGATCTCCTGTCCGGATTTGCCGAGATATCGAAGTGTATTTTTTAAGGCCAGATAGACTGCTTTATCGATATCCTGAAAGGCAATCTGCCTGATTTCGTTTAAATCCGGCGTTGTCGGCTGGGTCCGGAACGGTTCCAGATAGTCCGCAAGAAACACGACTTTTTCCAAATCGGTCATCCCCGGACGTCCCGTGGTATGATAGGAAATAGCGGAAAGAATTTCTTCCTCCGTAATAAAATAGTGTTTTCTGGCGTAATATGCCCCAAGCTTTCCGTGAAGTAAAAATCCGTTGCGGCGCTCTACTTCCGTTACCGGAACGGAATACTTATCACAATCCGCAACCAGCTGTTCATCCGAATACGCTTTTGCACAGTCGTGAAGAATTCCCGCAATCAATGCCTGTTCCGGGGCGTGGCCTAACGATACGGCATAAGCGGCTGCAAGATGTGCCACCGCTACGGAGTGCAAATAACGCTTTCGCGGTAAGATACGCTGCATCTCCGCATCCAGCTCCGAAAATGTTACCTTGGAAAATAACCGGTGCTCCTGCAGATACGCATATACGCTGTTCGGTAAATATTGTTTTACCCGTTCCGGTTCTCCGGTAAAAAACGCTTCTCTGATTTCGTTGGAAGAAATCGGATAATCGGATAATACTACCGTGCCGATATCGGCTGCCGGGAACCGCTTACGCAAGAAATCCGCAGCTAAGACGACCTGCTCCGTTTCGTATCCTGCCCTGCCCGCCGCCAGAAGTGCGGCAAGCTCCAAAATACGTTCCGGACGCCGCCAGCTTAAAAAATTGACAAGTGAATCGCCGCCGATAATAAAATAAAATCGCACATCAGGGAACTCCTTCGTCAAAAGTTCCAGCGTATCCGCGGTGTAGGTAAGCCCTTCACGCGCAAGCTCAAAGTCGGAAACAATAAACTTCGGATTTGCCTTTGCGGCCAGGCTTGTTAAATGAAGGCGTTCTTCCTCCGAAAGCATGGCAAAATGCGGCTTGTGCGGCGGAAGCTTTGACGGCATCAGCCACACTTCCTCCAGACCGTACTGCTCCATTGCTGCCGAGGCAAGGGCTAAATGGCCGTTATGAATCGGGTTAAAGGTCCCGCCGAGAATTCCGATTTTCTTCATAGTAGCTCCATTCTGCCGCTTCTTTCCCGGAAACTCCGGTAATGCGGCTGCCGATCGAATACTGAAACCCTACTTCGGGAGAACAATTTTTCTTTTTTCCGGCTGTCTTGCCTCACGATACAGTACAATCTTTTTCCCGATGACCTGTACTACCTCGGAATCGGTATTTTCCGCAATGGCGTATGCAAGCTCCTTCGGCTCGTCCATACAGTTCTTTAAGACCGAAATCTTAATCAGCTCTCTTGCCTCCAATGCTTCTTCCACGCTGTCCAGATACTCCGTGGTAAGTCCCCCTTTTCCGATTTGGAAAATCGGGTCCATGTTCATGGCAAGTCCTTTTAAATATGCTCTCTGTTTTGTTGTCATGGTATCCTCACTTATTTATAATAATCAAATTGCAGACCATACATACGCACGGTATCGCCGTCCTGAATTCCCATTGCCTCCAGTTCGTCCAGAATACCGTTGTTCTTTAAGAAATTCTGGAAAAATTCAAAGCCCTTTTCCGAATCGATATTGGTGTAGCCGAGCATTTTTTCGATACGAGGACCTTCTACTACATACATCTTTTCCTCTTCGTCGTACTCTACCGTATATGGTTCGTTCGGCAATGTTAAGGTATCTAAGGAAAATTCTCTCTCAAATACAATCGGGTCTTCTTTTGTTTCCTTTAACAGCTCCGTAACGGCATACAAAAGCTCCTTTACCCCCTTGCCGCTGACTGCGGAAATCGCATAAACCGGAATATTTTCCTCCGCGAAGGCATCCCGTAAGCGGGAAACGGCTTCCTCGGCCTCTTCCGGAAGCATAACGTCCGTTTTGTTTGCCGCAATAATCTGCGGTTTCTTTGCAAGCATATCGTCATACGCCGCGAGCTCTGCATTGATTGTCTTAATATCCTCTACCGGATCACGGCCTTCGGTGGATGCTACATCTACCACATGAATCAGGACACGGGTACGTTCCACGTGACGTAAAAATTCATGTCCGAGTCCGATTCCCTCGGAAGCACCTTCAATCAGTCCCGGAATATCGGCAATGACAAAACCGTTACCGTTTTCCATATCTACCACGCCGAGGTTCGGATTCAGGGTAGTAAAATGGTAGTTTGCGATTTTCGGCTTTGCATTGGTAACACGGGATAAAAAGGTGGATTTTCCTACATTCGGAAAACCAATCAGACCAACGTCCGCGATTACCTTTAATTCTAAGATAACATTTAATTCCTGTGCATCCTGACCCGGCTGCGCATACTTCGGCACCTGCATGGTTGCGGTAGCGTAATGCTGGTTTCCCTTACCGCCGCGACCGCCCTTTAAAATCACCTCACGACGATTTTCATGGGACATATCGGTAATGACCTTGCCGGTTTCCTTTTCCTTGATTACGGTTCCTTCCGGCACCTTTAAAATCTTATCGGCACCGTTTTTGCCGGTACAGCGGTTGGTTCCGCCGTTTTCCCCGTCTTCCGCGCAGTATTTCCGGATAAAGCGGTAATCGGCAAGCGTATTTAAGC